>DASXYP010000051.1:0-24652 GCA_036502405.1 Acidimicrobiia bacterium | reverse complement strand
CTCGTCCACGACGGCGCGGTGACCGCATCGCCCGCGGCGGGCGGGGGCACGGTGGTGCGGCTCCGCCTCCCGGTCCAGCCGAGCCCGGTGGTCGACGACCTCGGTGACGACCCGCACGCGGTCGAGATGGTCAACTCCTCGTGGCCCGTTTGACCCGGGGCCGACGGGCGTAGCTCGCCCGGACGGGGATAGTCTGGACGCTTCGGCGTTGGGGGGCGCGGGTGGGCGTGGCCACGAAGGGTGTCGGACACGTCGCCGTCGGTGAGCACCCCGCGAGCGCGCCCGCCGGCTCGCGCTTTCCCTGCTTCGACGGGCTCCGGGCGCTCGCCGCACTGGGCGTGTTCGTCTTCCACGCGTCGGTCATCTTCCAGCTGCAGACCAAGACCTTCGTCCCGTCCGCGGCACTGCGATGGATCAGCCCGCTCGGGACGACCGGCGTCGCGATCTTCTTCGTGATCTCCGGCTTCCTGCTCTACCGGCCCTTCGCGGTCGCCACCTTCGAGGGCCGCCCGTCGCCACGGACGCCGCAGTTCTGGAAGCGGCGCTTCTTCCGGATCTTCCCGGCCTACTGGGTCGCGCTCGCGTTCGCCATCTGGGTGTTCGCCGACACGCAGGTCCACACCCTCTCCCAGGGACTGACCACGTTCGGGCTGCTCCAGAACTACCGGGCCGAGTACACCCTCCTCGGTCTCGGTGTCGCGTGGACGCTCGTGATCGAGCTCAGCTTCTATCTCGTTCTCCCGCTCATCGCGTGGTGTGCGCGCGCGGTCTGCGACCGCGTCCCGACGCTGACGGCCAAGATGACCGCGCAGCTCGCGGTGATCGCCGCGCTCGCCACGATCTCACTGCTCCTCCGCTACTGGTACTTCTTCGACGCCACGCTGCACGGCGGCACCAGGGGCGCCTGGCTCGCCCTGCCGCAGCTGCGGTTCTGGCTTCCCAGCTACCTCGACTGGTTCGCGTACGGCATGGCGATGGCCGTCGCCAGCGCCTGGCTCTCGGCCGGCGGGCGCATCCCGGGGATCGTGGCGTTCCTCGGTCGGGTCCCGTCACTGTCGTGGCTGCTCGCACTCGGGTGCTTCTGGGTCGTGGTGCAGATTGCGGTGTTCGACAGCTCACCCTCGGCTTTCCCGACCCAGGAGTACCTGCGCTTCATTCTGTACGGCCTCGTCGGCGCGTTCTTCGTGCTCCCCGCCGTGTTCGGCGACCAGCGCCGCAGCGGGACGCGTGCCTTCCTGCAGGCGCCGGTGCTCGTCATGCTGGGCGTCGTCTCGTACGGCATCTACCTCTGGCACTTCCCGATCTGGCTGCAGCTGCACGCGTGGTTCCCGAGCGGGATGCCGATGCCGTTGCAGTTCGTCGTCGTCCTCGCCGCGACGGTGGCCGCCGCCGTGGCCAGCTGGGAGCTGGTCGAGCGACCGATCGTCCGCTGGTCCACCGGCCGCGCCCCGGCGAGCCTGTTCACCGGCCACACCGTCGCCGCGTCCTTGCGCGGCGCACCCGCACCCGAACCGGAGGCGGCACCCGAGTCCCGGGCCGAGCGCGACGCGGAACGACCGGTGGCGGGTGTCGTGGTCGCCGGAGCGATCGTGCTCCTCGCATTGGCCGGCATCGTCGTCGGCTCCCTGCGCTTGAACAGCCAGTACGCCACCGGGACCGTCGACGCCTACCGATGGACGCCCGAGCGGTCCATCGTCCGCGACACGTTCGACCGCGTGGACGCGGCGAGCCTCGGCACCGCCCCCACAGGGCAGCCGTGGCTCCCACTCAGCGGAACGTGGTCGATCGCGGGCCGCGCCGCATCGGTGAGGGGACAGGGCTTCGCCGTGGTGCGCGCGCCCGCGTCCCGGGCGCGTGCGAGCGGCGCCGGTCTCGCGTTCCGCTGCCGGGACGCCGCCAACTGCTGGTGGGTCCGGCCCGTCCCCGAGGTACCGACCTGGAACGTGAACAAGGTGGTCAACGGACGCACCACCTACGAGGGCAACCTCGGCTACGCCCCGGCCGACCCGGGTGCCGTGGTCGCGGTCCACCTGGTCGACTCGCGGATCGTCATCACGGTCAACGGCGTGGTGCGGCGCACCATCGACGATCCCGATCTCCGCGACGCCGTCGGGGTCGGGCTGGCGGCCACCCCGGGAGCGGCCCGGACCACCTGGACGCACTTCGACGCCGATCGCTGACCGTCCGGTGGCGAACGCTTGTTCGCTACAATCGCGGTCGTGCAGCCGCTCCAGACCTCCCTGCTCGGCATCGGTCCGCCGTCGGTCGACCCGTGCGCCACGGTGGAGCGCATCGAGCTCGGTGATCACTGCTGGGTGGACATCGGGCGATCCTGGTTGCACGGCGGCGACACGTTGCTGCTCGAGCTCGTCGACGCGGTGGCGTGGTCGCAGGGCCGCCGCTGGATGTACGAGCGCATGGTGGACGACCCGCGCCTGACGTCCTTCGGCGCGCGCCACGACGGCCCGTTCCACCCGGCGCTGGTCGAGATCGGCCTCGCGCTCGAGAAGCGGTACCGCGTCCCGCTGCGAGGCCCGGGCTTGAACTACTACCGCGACGGGCGGGACAGCGTGGCCCCGCACAGCGACCGCGAGCTGCGCGAGCTCGACGACACGGTCGTCGCGATCCTCACGCTCGGGGCTCGTCGGCCCTTCCTGGTCCGGCCCAAGGCCGGCGGCCCGTCACGGAACCTCGCGCCGGGCTCGGGTGACCTGCTCGTGATGGGCGGCCGCATGCAGCGCGACTGGGAGCACGCGGTGCCGAAGGTCGCGCGTGCGGGACCGCGGGTCTCGGCATCGTGGCGCTGGTCGCCCGCGCTCGCCGCGCCGGACGCGGCACCTGACACGCTGGGGTGAGCGCTGCCCGGTCGGCAGCCGCCGACCGAAGGGGTTGCCCGCCATGACCGACTACGCCGCCACGTTCCCGAGCCTCCGCTTCGAGCACCCTGCACCCGGTGTGCTGCACGTCGTGCTCGACGGTCCCGGCCTCAACGCGGTGCACCCCGAGATGCACCGGGAGCTGGCCGACGTGTGGCGCACGGTGGACCGAGACGGTGACGTTCGCGTCGCCATGATCTCCGGCGCGGGTCGGGCGTTCTCCGCCGGGGGAAGCTTCGAGCTGATCGACGGCGTCGCCAACGACTACGCCGTCCGCACGCGGGTGTTGCGCGAGGCGCGCGACCTCGTGTTCAACGTCATCGACTGCTCGAAGCCGATCGTGTCGGCGATCCACGGCCCGGCGGTCGGCGCGGGGCTCGTCGTCGGCCTGCTCGCGGACGTCTCCATCGTGGCCCGGTCGGCCCGGATCATCGACGGGCACACGCGCCTCGGGGTCGCCGCGGGCGATCACGCGGCGATCTGCTGGCCGCTGCTGTGCGGGATGGCCAAGGCGAAGTACCACCTGCTCACGTGCCGGACGCTCACCGGCGAGGAGGCCGAGCGGATCGGGCTCGTGGCGCTCTGCGTCGACGACGACCGGCTGCTCGACGAGGCGCTCGAGATCGCGACCGAGCTCGCGGCGGGCGCCCAGAGCGCGATCCGGTGGACCAAGCACACCCTCAACCACTGGTACCGGATGCTCGGCCCGGTGTTCGACGCCTCGCTCGCCTACGAGTTCTACGGGTTCGGCGGGCCGGACGCGGCCGAGGGACTCGCCGCGCACCGCGAGAAGCGCGCGCCGCGGTTCACGGGCCCGACGAGCGAGTGACCGGCACCACGGACCCCGAAGCTCGTGCCGGCGCCGAGGGCGGCGCGTCGGGGGGCGCTTCCGGTTGTGCGGCGACCAGGTGGACCCGGAACGTCGCCCCCGCGCCGGGTGGGCTCACGACCTCGACCTCACCACCCTGCGCCGCGGCGAGCGCGGCCACGACCGCGAGCCCGAGGCCGGTGCCACCGCGCCCCCGGGAACGTGACGGGTCGGCGCGGTAGAAGCGCTCGAACACCCGGTCCACGTGCTCCGGGTCCAGGCCCGGACCTTCATCGGCGACCTCGAGCACGACGGTCCCCGGTGTCTCCCGGTCGGCGAGGAGACGCACGGTCGCGCGCGTCCCCGGGGGCGTGTGCGTGCGGACGTTTGCGAGCAGGTTGTCGACGATCTGGCGCAATGCCATGGCGTCGCCGACGACCTCGACGGGTGCCGCGGGCGCGAGGGTGACCGGCCACTCCGGCCCGACCGCACGGGCTGCATCAACGGCGTCGTCGAGGACACCCACGAGATCGACCTGCTCGGTCGCGAGCGGACGGCCCTCGTCGAGCCGGGCGAGGAGGAGCAGATCGTCGATCAGCGTCTGCATCCGCGCGGTCTCGACCCGGATCCCCCGCATGACCCTCGCCAGGTCCGCCGGACGCTCGTTCGCACCCCGCTCGAAGAGCTCCGCGTACGCGGACACGGCGGTGACCGGGGTCCGCAGCTCGTGCGACGCGTCGGCGACGAACTGACGCAGCTGCTCCTCGGACGCGGCCCGGCGGGTGAAGGCGTCCTCGATGTGGCGCAGCATCGTGTTCAACGAGAAGCCGAGCCGGCCGACCTCGGTCCGGCTGTCCTCGGGCACCCGGAGGCTGAGGTCGCCCCCCGCGATGCTCGACGCGGTCGTCTCGATGTCGCGCAGCGGGCGCAAGCCGATCCGTACGAGCCACAGCCCGAGCCCGATCGCGGCGACGAGGGCGGCGCCGGTGACGACCAGCTCGATCAGGAACAGCTGGTGGAGGGTGCGGTTCACCTCGTCGAGCGGCAGCGCGACGAGGAGCATCCCGCCCTCGGGCAGCGCTTCGGCCCGGAGCCGGAAGTGCGGGCCGTCACCCTTGGCGTCGACGGTCAGGTAGCGGACGTCGTTGGGCGAGCCGAGCCCGCTGAAGTGCCGCGGCAGGCTCGGGACCGCCGTGGCGTAGTCGCCACGGGTCGAGCCGCTCACGACCGCGACGTTGTTGGCGTTGCGGTACTCCACGTACGCGCCCGGCGCCGCCGCGGCGAGCGCGGCCCGGCTCGTCGCGTCGCTGCCGAACTGGCGGTCCGGGTTGGACTGCTCGAAGAGCAGGTCGATCAACGGACGGTTCGCGGAGTCGAGGCTGCTGTCGATCCGGTCGGTCAGGAACGACCTCAGCGCCGCGTACGTCGCGAGGTCCGCGACGAGCAGGCCCACCAGCGCGACGACGGCGACCGCGGCGAGGAGCCGGGCGCGCAGCGAGAACCGGGGTGGCGACGTGCGCGGCTCGCGAACGGACGGGTCGGACGCCATCGGATCAGACCTCGGTGTCGCGGAGGGTGTAGCCGACGAGGCGGATGGTGTGGATGAGCGGCGGACCGAGCCGGTCCAGCTTCTTGCGCAGGTAGCTGACGTAGGTCTCGACGACGTTCGCGTCGCCTTCGAAGTCGTAGCTCCACACATGGTCGAGAATCTGGGTCTTCGACAGCACGAGGCGCGGATTCTCCATGAAGTACCGCAGCAGGTTGAACTCCGTCGCGGTCAGGCGCAGCGGCGTCCCGGCCCGCCAGGCCTCGTGCGTGTCGACCACCATCTCGAGGTCGCCGAAGTGCAGCCGGCCGTCGTCGGCGTTCGTCAGCCCGACGGTGCGGCGCAGGATCGCGTGGACGCGGGCGATCACCTCGGCGAGCGTGAAGGGCTTCGTGACGTAGTCGTCGCCGCCGGCGGTCAGGCCCTCCACCTTGTCGGCCGCGTCGTCCCGGGCGGTGAGGAACAGGACCGGGACGTCGATGCCGTCGCGGCGGAGCCGCTTGGTGATCGCGATGCCGTCGAGGTCCGGCAGCATGACGTCGAGCACGACGAGGTCGGGCCGGAAGTCCTCGACCCGGGCCAGGGCGTCCCGGCCGTTCGCGGCGGTGGCGATGTCGAAGCCCTCGTAGCCCAGGGCGGTGGCCACGGCGTCGGTGATCGACGGCTCGTCGTCGACGACGAGCACCCGCGCCGTCCGGTCCCCACCACGCATGTCGGCTTGCTCCTCGTCCCCTGCATCGACCGGTGCCGCCGAGCCGGCACGTTCCCAGACCATGGTCCCACGGTGGCCCGGCGACCTGAGGACCCCCTGAGAGCCGGCGGGGTGGAGACTTCGGGCCGCGCCGCCGCGACCGGTACACTCGCCGGGCCCGGTGGGCGAGCGCCCGTAGCTCAGGTGGACAGAGCAGCTGCCTTCTAAGCAGCGGGTCGGGGGTTCGAGTCCTCCCGGGCGCGCGGCGACGGCGGGAAGCCCCGTGCGACGCCCCATGGTGGCCGTAGCTCAGCTGGTTAGAGCGCCGGGTTGTGGTCCCGGAGGTCGGGGGTTCGAAACCCCTCGGTCACCCCACTGCGACGGCTCACGCCGTCGCGCCCCGGTGCAGGGCGGTTCGGAGTGCGCCGTCCAGGTCGGGCTCGACGAAGCTGTAACCGGTCGCCTGGAGCACGTCGGGCACGACCCGCTGCCCGGCCACCAGGAGGTGCTCCACCAGCTCCGCGCCGTAGACGAGCTTCAGCACGGGCAGCGGGGTCGGCAGGACCGTCGGGCGCTTCAGCACGTGGCCGAGCGCGGCCGTCATCTCCGCGTTCGTGACCGGCGTCGGCGCAGTCGCGTTCAGCGGTCCGGAGACCTCGGCGTGGATGATCGCGTGGCGGATCGCGCCCACCTCGTCGGCGAGGGCGATCCAGCTCATGTACTGCCGCCCCGAACCGGTCCGGCCACCGAGCCCGAGCTTGAACGGCGTGGCCAGGCGGGGCAGCACACCGCCCTCGCCCGCGAGCACGATCCCGGTGCGGAGGTGCACCGTGCGGATGCCCGCGGCCTCGGCCGTTCCGGTCGCGGCCTCCCACTGCACGCACACGTCGGCGAGGAAGTCCCGGTGCTCCGGCGGCGCGCTCGACTCGTCGAGCACCTCGGACCCGCGGTCGCCGTACCAGCCGATCGCAGAGCCCGACACGAGGACCCCCGGCGGGTGCTCGAGCCCGGCCAGGGTCGTCGCGAGGAGCCGGGTGGGAACGGTCCGGCTCTCGAGGACGCGCCGCTTCTGCTCGTCGGTCCAGCGCCTGTCGCCGATCCCCGCGCCCGCGAGGTGGACGACCGCGTCGAGCCCGTCGAAGCCCGCGGCGTCGATCGTCCCCGCGTCGGGGTCCCAGTGCAGCCCGTCGCCCGGCGCGTCGCCCCGCAGGACCGGGATCGCGGTGTGGCCGTCGGCGCGCAGCGCGGCGAGCAGCGCGGTGCCGATCAGACCCCTCGACCCGGTGACGGCGATCTGCATGCTCGTTCCTCCGCTCAGCCCGGTGATCCCCGGATCGCGCCGACTACTGTGCTCTCGCGCCGCTAGCTCAACTGGTTAGAGCAACAGACTCTTAATCTGTAGGTTGTGGGTTCGAGTCCCACGCGGCGTACCAACGGTTCGCTCACCCCGCAACAGCCTCTTCATCTGTAGGTTGTGGGTTCGAGTCCCACGCGGCGTACCACGCTCCCCACTTTCCCCTCCTTCCCCCCGTACGGCCAACTTCTGGCCGCCAGTGGACGAAAGGGGAACGGGGTGCCACAAGAATCAGCAGTCAGGATCTTGTCCGAGCTCAGTGCGCCGAGCTCGGGGGTGTTCCGAGCCGAGTACGCCACCGCGCTCGGCGTCACGAGGAAGCAGCTGGCGCGCCTCGGCGCGCAGCAGGTCATCGAGCGGGTCCATCCCTCCACCTACCGGATGACGTCCGTCGCCTCGACGGGTACGCAGCAGCTGCGCGCCGCTCTGCTGTGGGCCGGTGAGCGCTCGGCGGCCGCGGGCCGGTCCGCCGCTGCGCAGTACCGCCTCGAAGGAGTGCACGCGAGCCGACCGGAGATCGTCCTTCCCCACGAGGTGCGCGGCCGGACGTCAGGGATCACCGTCTCGCACGCCGATCCGGCCAGCCAGATGATTCGAACCGTCGGTGCGATTCGGACCACCGGCATCGAGGCGACCCTGCTGCGCCTCGCACACCTCCTCGGCGAGGAGCCGTTCGAGATCGCGTGTGAGGACGCCCGGCGGCGAAGGCTGACGTCGGTGCCGGCTCTGCGCGCATACCTGGCGCGCTTCGGTCGGCGTGGTCGCCCGGGCGTGGCGCGCACGCGCACGCTCATCGAGGACCTCGACCCGCGCTGGCCGTCGCGATCGACGCTCGAGGTCAAGGCTCGGCGCCTCCTCGTCGCCAACGGGCTCACCGACTTCACTCGTGAGCTCCCGCTCGACTGGAACGGGCGGACCTATCGCTATGACTTCGCATTCGAGGGCCGGCGTACGATCCTCGAGACCAATGGACGTCGATGGCACGACGACGCGTCCGATGACGAGCGTGACAACGCGAAGTGGAGCGTGCCAGGTTGCTACGGCTACCGCCTGGTCCTCGCCACATGGGACCGGGTGACCCGGCACCCGGAGCAGCTCCTCACCGAGCTCGTCACGACGTTGGCCGCCTGAGCGCACCCTCGCCGCCAGGGCCTCCGGCGCCATCAGCGGCGCTGGGTGCTCCCGCTCACCCGGAACGGGCCACTGGAGCTCGCGCGCCGCGCGCGAGGAGCGCACCCGAGAGAAACGGATGATTCGGACGATCATCCCTACAGATGCCCACGCTGAGTGACGACAAGCCCGGTCAATCCGTGACTGGGAGTACGAAACGTGACAAGTCGTCGAAGCCGCATCATCGTCGGGGTCGCCGCCCTCCTCGGCGCGACGCTGCTCGCCGGCTGCTCGGTCACGAACCCGATCCCGTTCACGAGCGCGACCCCCTCGCCGGCGACCGAGTCGGCGAAGACGCCCTCGGTCAACGCCAACGGGCCCGGGACCCCGCTCGCGGAGCGGGTGGGCATCAGCGCCGGGAACATGATCCTCTGGGACCCCGCCGACGTCGAGCAGCGCAAGCTCCAGGCGGTCGCCGACTCGGGCGCGAAGTGGTTCGAGATGGACGTCGACTGGAACTCGATCCAGGACGGAGGGCCGAACAGCTGGATGTGGAGCGCCACCGACCGGGTCGTCCGGGACGCCCGGGCGCGGGGCCTCAAGGTCCTCGGGATGCTCGGCTACACGCCGGGCTGGGCCCGCCCGTCGAGCTGCCCGCCCGGCACGGACAAGTGCCTCCCCGCCAACCCCGAGACGTTCGCCGCCTTCGCCCGTGCCGCGGCGCAGCGCTACGGGTCGACGAGCACGATCCCCGAGCTGCGCAGCAGCATCTCGGCGTGGCAGATCTGGAACGAGCCGAACCACTTCCCGTTCGTGCAGCCGACGGTCGACGTGCGGGCCTACACCGCCATGCTCAAGCGCTCCGATGTCGAGATCAAGACCGTCGACCCGCTCGCCACCGTGATCGCGGGCGGCACCTCCCCCGCCGGCAACGACCCCTCCGGCCGTGACATGGCGCCGGCGCGGTTCCTGCGCCAGATCTACGCGTACGGCGGCCGGGGCTTCTTCGACGCCTTCGCCCACCACCCGTACTCGTTCCCCTGCAGCCCCCTGACCAAGGCGAGCTGGAACGCGTTCACCCAGACCCGCGACCTCCACACCGTCATGGAGCAGAACGGCGACGGCGGGAAGAAGATCTGGGGCACCGAGGCCGGCGCGCCGACCGCGACCGACGTCGGCAGCTGCACGCCGGGCAACGTGGGTCGGTCGGTCAGCGAGGCGACGCAGTCCCAGTACCTCGCCGACTACTTCAAGGGCTGGTACGGCGACTACGCGAGCTTCACCGGGCCCCTGTTCTGGTTCCAGATCCGCGACAACGGGACCAACCCGTCCTCCTCGGATGATCACTTCGGGCTGCTGCGCTGGGACTTCAGCGCCAAGCCCGCCTACCGCACCCTCCAGCACATCATCCGCGGCTGACGGCTCTTCCGAAGATCTCTGCCGGCCGATCGCCGGGCCCGGAGATCATTGGCGGCCGGCCGCGGCGCCAAGTGCGTGCTCAGAGTGAAGCTTTCTCCAGGACGTGGACGGCGCAGGCGGAGCCGAGGCCGATGACGTGGGTGAGCCCGACCGACGCGCCCTCGATCTGGCGGTCGCCCGCCTCGCCCCGCAGGTGGGTGGCGACCTCGTAGAGGTTGGCGACGCCGGTGGCGCCGAGTGGGTGACCCTTCGAGATGAGCCCACCACTGACGTTGACCGGGATCCTGCCGTCGCGCCACGGGCCCCGTTCGTCGATGAACCGGCCCGCCTCCCCCGGCTCGCACAGGCCGAGGTTGTCGTAGTGGATGAGCTCGGCGGTCGCGAAGCAGTCGTGCAGCTCGACGAGGTCGAGGTCCTGCGGGTCGACGCCCGAGATCTCGTAGGCCTTGGCCGCGGCCTCACGGGTCAGGGTGTTCACGTCCGGCTGGACCTGGTCCGCGTCGGTCCACGGATCCGAGGTCATCACCGACGCGCTGATCTTGACCGCCCGGGCCCGCTGCTCGTCGGACAGCGTCCGCAGCTTCTCCTCGCTCACGAGCACCAGCGCCGCGGCGCCGTCCCCGGTCGGGCAGCACATCAGCAGCGTGTTCGGGTACGCCATCATCTCCGCGCCCATGACCTCGTCGAGCGAGAACGCCTTCTGGTACTGGGCCAGGGGGTTCAGCGTCGAGTGCGCGTGGTTCTTCTCGGCGACCTTGGCGAACTGCTCGAAGCTGACCCCGTCATGGGTGCCGGCGTACTCCATGCCCGCCTGGGCGAACACCCCGGGCATCACCGTCGTGCCGAGCCGGCCCTCGACGCTCATCACCGCCCCGTACCGTCCCGCCGGCTCGTACACCTGCTTGTCCGAGCGGGCGCTGGCGCCGAGCAGCCCGGCCTTGCCCATCTTCTCCAGGCCGACCGCGAGGCCCATCTCGGCCTCGCCGGCCTTGATCGCCAGGTACGCGCACCGGACCGCGGTCGCGCCCGTCGCGCACGCGTTGGCGACGTTGTAGACGGGGATGCCCGTCTGGCCGATCTGCTTCTGCACCCGCTGGCCGACGCCGCTCGCCGCCTCGGCGAGGTTCCCGGCCCCCATCACGTCCATTTCCTGGATCGTGACCCCGGCGTCGTCGAGCGCGGCGAGCGCCGCCTCCGAGCCGAGATCGATGAGGTCCTTGTCCGGGTAGCGCTGGAACTTGGTCATCGACGCGCCGAGGATCCAGACGTCTCGCTCCATGGTCACGCCTCCTGATCGGCGGGCTCGTAGGCGAACGCGATCGCCTCGGTGCCCTCGTCGTCCACGCCGACGGCGTAGGTCGTCAGCCGGACCTTCATCCCCACCCGCACGGCCTCGGGGCTGGGCTCGACGTTGACGAGGTTGGCCTTGACCACCCCACCGCCGTCGAGGTCGACCACGACCGAGACGTACGGCGTCGGGACCCCCGGCGCGGCGCGGTGGACGATCGTGAACGTCCGCACCGCCCCGGTGTCCGAGAGCCGTCGCCGCCGGAACCCGGTGGTGCCGGAACGGGCGTCGGCGTTGCGCCGGTCGAGGTACAGGGCGCCGGAGCTCACCGACTCGTTGGCCACCAGGTAGGGGGCGCCGTCGTCGAGCACCAGGTAGTCAACGATCGGGATCGTCTTGCCCATGGCCCGAACCTACCCCGAACCCCACAGACGGTCCTCAAGCGGGCCACCTCCCGGTCCGACACAACACCCGTGGCAGATGGCAAGCCAGCCCGCGCGCGGGATCGGTCGAACAATCCCTCCTACGCGAAGCTCCTGCTCGCCCACGCGCATGACGGGATCGCGGTCATCGACCCCGAAGGGAAGATCGTCAGCGCGACGCCGGGCCTCGACCGGCTCCTCGGCGGTCAGCCGGGCGATCTCCTCGGCGTGGACGGCCTCTCGCTCGTCCACCCCCGCGACGCCGAGCACGTCGCCCTGCGCCTCGCCGAGTACCTGACCGGCGAGAACGACGGGCCCGACGTCCGGACGCGCCTCCGGCGCGCCGACGGCAGCTACGCCGAGGTCGAGCTCGTCGCGCCGGACTCGGAGCCGATCAACGACGAGCTCGGCGGCGTCGTCCTCACCGTGCGGGACATCACCCAGAAGCGCGAGGCCGACGACGCGCTGCGCGACGTGCGGATCCTGCACGAGGCCGTGGCCTCGGTCGCGGCACGCTTCGTCGACGCCGATGCGACGACCGTCGACCTCAGCATCAACCAGGCGCTCGAGCTGCTCGGCCAGGCGGCCGCGGTCGACCGGGCGTACGTGTTCTCGGTCAGCGACGACCTCGCGACGATGACCAACACCCACGAATGGTGCGCACCCGGGATCCGCGAGGAGATCGACTCGCAACAGGCGGTGCCGACGGCGAGCATGCCTCGCTGGCGGGACACGCTGGCACGCGGCCACTCCATCCACTTCCGGCGCGTCGCCGAGCTCGACGACGAGTGGGGGCAGGAGCGCACCGAGCTGGAGCGCCAGGGCGTCCGCTCGGTCGTCGCGGTGCCGCTCATGAACGGCGGTCAGCTGCGCGGGTTCGTCGGCCTGGACAGCGTCCGGCGTGACCGGACCTGGGACGACGACACGATCCGGATGCTCCGCACCGTCGTCGGGATCCTCGCCTCGTTGCTCGCCCGCTGCGAGGCCCAGCGCGCCGCGGACGTGCACGAGGCCCGGTACCGCGCCCTCGTGAAGCACGCGTCCGACACCATCGTCCTGCTCGACCGGGACGGCCGGCTCACGTTCACCGCGGGTCGCAGCGACCCGCTCGGCTTCGACCCCGCGAGGGTGGACGGCGCGAACGCGCTGGACTTCGTGCATCCCGACGACCGGATGGTCGCGGCGAGTGCGCTCGGCGAGCTCCTGGACGGCGGGTCGCATGCCGGGCCGTTCGAGATGCGGCTGCGTGACACCGCGGGCGAGTGGATCCCGGTCGAGGTCGAGGCGAGCAACCTGCTCGACAACCCGGCGGTCGAGGGCGTCGTCGCCAGCTTCCGGGACATCCGCGAGCGCATCCGGGCCGAGCGCGACCTGCGGGAGAGCGAAGCCCGGCTGCGCACCCTGGTGAAGAACATCCCGGGCGCGGTCTACCGCTGCGAGGCCAAGCCGCCCTACGCCGACGAGTTCGTGAGCGACGCGGTCTACAAGCTGACCGGGTACACCGCAGCGGAGTTCCTCGGCGACGAGGTGCTGTTCGACTCGCTGATCCTGCCCGGGCACCGCGAGCGCAGCGACCGCGAGCTCGACGACGCGCTGAGCACCCGGTGCCCGTTCGTGATCGAGTACCCGATCCGGCACCGCGACGGGTCCGTGCGGTGGATCGTGGAGCAGGGCCAGCCGGCCTTCGACGAGGAAGGCAACCCGGAGTGGCTCGACGGCGTCATGTTCGACGTGACCGAGCGCAAGCACCTGGAAGAGCGCCTGGCCCACGACGCGGCCCACGACCCGCTGACCGGCCTCCCCAACCGGACGCTGCTGCTCGAGACGCTGAACCTCGCCCTGAAGCGCGCGTCCCGCACCCACATGCACGTCGCGGTCCTGTTCCTCGACCTCGACCGCTTCAAGCTCGTGAACGACGCGCTCGGCCACGCGGCGGGCGACGAGCTGCTCGTCGCGTTCGCCCGTCGCCTGGAAGGCGTGTTGCGATCCTCCGACCTGGCCGCCCGGACCGGCGGCGACGAGTTCGTGGTCGTGTGCACCGACATGGAGTCACCCGTCGACGCCGAGCAGCTCGCGCACCGCATCGCGCTCGGCCTCGGCACTCCCTTCGAGCTGCACGGCCGGGAGATCTTCGTCACCGCGAGCATCGGGATCGCGGTCGCCGAGGACCACTCGACCGGCGGTGAGCTCGTCCGGTACGCCGATGCAGCGGCATACCGGGCCAAGGAGCGCGGCCGCAACTGCTACGAGGTGTTCGACGACGCGCTGCGCGCCGCCACCGCGACCGCGCTCGAGACCGAGACGGCGTTGCACCGTGCGCTCGGCGAGAACCAGCTCGACCTGCGCTACCAGCCGATCGTGGACCTGGCCACCGGGCTCCCGATCGGCCTCGAGGGCCTCCTGCGCTGGGAGCACCCCCAGCGCGGGTTGCTCGGCCCCGACCAGTTCCTCGCCGCGGCCGAGGCATCCTCGCTGATCGTGCCGATCGGTGCTCGGGTGATCGAGCTCGCGTGCGAGACCTTGAGCTCGATCCCGGCCCCGCTCACGCTCGCCGTGAACCTGTCACCGCGCGAGCTCGCCCAACCCGACCTCGTGGACCGGATCTGCGCGACGCTGCGCGACGCGGGCGCGGACCCAACGCGCCTGTGCCTCGAGATCACCGAGAGCGCGCTGCTCGAGGACGCGGACCGGGCTCTGACGACGCTCGGCCGGCTGAAGGACGCGGGCGTGCTCCTCGCGATCGACGACTTCGGGACCGGGTACTCCTCGCTCAACTACCTCCGTCGCCTGCCCGTCGACATCGTGAAGATCGACCGGTCGTTCGTGGCCGAGCTCGGCCGCAGTGGCGCCGGCGACACGATCATCTCGGGGATCATCGGCCTGACCCTGGGGCTGGGGCTCGCGGTCGTGGCCGAGGGCATCGAGCTCCCGGAGCAGGCCGTCGCGCTGCTCGAGCTCGGCTGCACGCGGGGCCAGGGCTTCCTCTACGCGCCCGCGGTCGCGCTCGCCGAGGCCCTGCGCACCGTCTCCACCCCGGCACCACTGCGCCCGACCCCGGCCTGAGTACCCTGAGCCGCTCAGCCCGCACGCGAGCGTGGCGGAACCGGCAGACGCGCCAGGTTTAGGTCCTGGTGCCCCTCGGGGCTTGAGGGTTCGAATCCCTCCGCTCGCACCAACGAGAAGCGCCGACCCCGTCCGACCTTGCGTCACTCGAGCCGCGTCAGGCGGCCCTTTCGACGCAAGTTCGGGCTAGCTCCGGCGGGCCCGGAGGTAGTGGGCGACCTCGTCGAGGCTCGGGATCGTCGGTGCGGTCGGGCCCGCCGCCCGCACGATCTGCTCGTGCAGCTCGCGAGGGTTCTCGAGGCCGCTGATGTGGCCGAGTGCGTCGAGCTCGGCGACGAACTGCGCGACCCAGTCGTTCGGGAGCTGCACCGGGGTCGTCGAGTCGACGAACCAGGTGCGCGCGTCCTCGTTGTAGCCCACGATCACCGCGTTCCCCCACCGGTCGCTCAGCACGAAGCGGTGGTCGGCCCACGCGAACCCCTCCCAGGTCCGCGGCTTGATCGTCGCCGTGCGCGCCGCGTCGATCTCGGTGCGCTCGCCCTGCACCCACTCGGAGCGCCACCCGTCGATCACGTCGCGCACCGGATCGTAGGAACGACCCTGGGCGTCAGGTCCGTGCTGCGGATGCCGGCGCTCGTAGTCCGTGAGCACGGCCACGCGTTCCCGGGCGCGCGCCTCGAGCGCGGCACGCGGACTCGGCTCGCTCATCTCAGCGCTTCCGCTTGCCCTTGCCCTTGTTCTGGCCCTTGCGCCGGAAGACTCCCTTGCTCCGCTTCTTGTCGAACTCGGCGAGGATGTCGGGCGCGGCCGCGTTGATGATGTCCTCGGCCGAGTCGAGCAGGGCGGCGACGTCGGTCCCCTCGGGCTCCGGCTCGGGCGGCGTCGAGCCCTTGGCCAGGCTCCCGTACTGCCAGCCGACGTCGAAGCGCCGCTGGACGAAGCTGGGGCAGTCCTCGGGGCAGCGCCACGGGGCCTCGGGGGCGAGGTCGAGCCGGCACTTCCGGACGATCTCGCCGTTCGGGTACGTCCGGCTCTCGTAGTGACGGCAGTCGACACGCATCGGCATCCCGACATTCTCGCAGAATCGGGCCCCTGAGCCCGGTCGCGGGGCGCCCCGCGAACCCCTCAAACCAGGCCTTCCGACGACCGATAGAGGGGGAGGAACCGTCCGGTGACCTGGAGGCTCGGTGAGCACACGAGAGAGCGATCGGTATCACGCGCTCGTCGAGCACGCCGTGGTCGGGACCGAGGCGAACTACCGGCGCATCGTCGAGACCGCCGAGGAAGGCGTGTGGACCTGCGCGCCGGGCCTGCGCACGACCTTCGTCAACCGCCGCATGGCCGAGATGCTCGGGGTCACGCCCGGGGACATGCTCGGCAAGCTGCCGTGGGACTTCATGGACGACGAGACCCGCGGCGACGTCTCAGAGGCGATCGCCGCCCGGCGGCCCGAGGAGGGAGCGCAGCGATCGGTCCTGCGCCTGCGTCACCGTGACGGCCACGATGTGTGGACGCGCTGCAGCGTCGCGCCGCTCTTCGACGTCGACGGCCGCTACGAGGGCATGGTCGCGCTCGTGACCGACATCACCGGGCAGCGGGCCGTCCAGGAGCAGCTCCGGTACAACGAGGCCCGGCTCACCACGCTGTTCGAGGTCTCGTCGGACATCATGGCGATCCTCGAGCCCGACGGGACCTGGCACGCGAGCCCCGCGGGCACGCGCATCCTCGGCTACCCCATCGGCTGGGACCCCGAAGGCGGCATCCTGTCGCTCGTCCACCCCGACGACCTCGAGTCCGCGACCGTCGCCATGGGCGAGGTGCTCGCCGGCACCCGCGGCAAGCACGAGCCGGCCCGGCTCCGACTCCGCCACATCGACGGTCACCACCTCTGGTTCGACTGCACCGCCGAGAACCAGATCGACAACCCGACGGTGCGGGGCTTGATCATCATCGCCCGGGACGTGACCGAGCAGAAGATCGCCGAGGACGCGCAAGCCGAGGCCGAGACCCGCTTCCGGGCCGCATTCGAGCGCTCGCCACTCGGGATCGCGCTCATCACGCTCGAAGGCACGGTCATCGACGCGAACGCGGCGTTCACCGCGATGGCCGGACGGACCGAGGAGGAGCTCGTCGGCATCAACCTCGAGCTTCTCGTCCACCCCGAAGACCGCGAGCGGCTGGTCGAGGAGAGCGCGCAGCGGGTCGTCGGCGAGCGGACGACGCCGCCCGGACCGGCCCGGCTCCTGCAGCCCGACGGGCGCGTCGTGTGGACGATGGTCGACGTCTCCTTCGTGACCAGCCCCGACGGCACCCCCGAGTACACGATCGTGCTCGCGGCAGACGACACCGATCGCAAGAAGCTCGAGGAGCGGCTCGAGTACCAGGCGTTCCACGACCCGCTGACGCACCTCGCGAACCGAGCCCGGCTCCGCAACCTGCTCGAGGCGGCGTGGGCCCGTCGGGCCGAGGACGGCCGGCTCGCGATCCTCTTCGTCGACCTGGACCGGTTCAAGCAGGTGAACGACACCCGTGGCCACGAAGCCGGCGACGAGCTGCTGCTCCTGGTCGCCCGGCGGCTCGAGCGCAGCGTCCGGGCCGGTGATTCGGTCGCGCGCTTCGGCGGCGACGAGTTCGTCGTGATCTGCGAGGCGGTGTCGAGCCGCGACGAGGCGGTGCAGATCGCGGGACGCATCCGCGAGAGCCTGGCCCACACCTACCGGCTCAGCTCGGGCGAGGCCAGCGTCGCCGCGTCCGTCGGGATCGCGGTCGACGAAGGTCATGGGACCGTCGACGACCTGCTCCGCGACGCCGACATCGCCGCGTACCGGGCCAAGGAGCTCGGGCGGAACCGGGTCGAGCTCGCCCACCGCGACGTGCTCGGGCCGTCCGGCTACCCGAGCCAGTCCGAGGCGCGCTCGAGCAGGTAGCGGCTCACCATCAGGCACCGATCCAGCGTCTCGCACGGGACCTCTTCGCCGTCACGGATGCGCAGCAGTGAGACGCGCTGGTGCGCGACGACGCGCAGGCTCGTCTCGGGCGCGTCCGTGGCCGACGGGTAGGAATCGATGGCCGAGACCTCGAGCGGCAGGTCGGGACCGCCGACCGCGGCGAGCTCCGTCGCGAGCACGAGGAGGTCGGGCGCCTTCGGCAGCGGCGGCAGCGCCCACGTGAAGCTCAGCGGGAGGAAGAACTCGTCGGGTGGGTCCTCGAGGCCGTCGCGCGAGATGACTGCGTCCTCGAAGCCGAGCAGCACGCGGGGATCCACCTCGAGGGAGAGGTACAAGTCCAGTGGGCCCTCGCACCCTTCCTCGGGGTGGAGGTCCACCTCCCAGTTCTGGCGCAGCGAGTAGCTCTCGACGAAGTGCCGCTCGTCGTGCACGTGGAAGCCGTGCTCGACTGCATGGTCCTTGAGGTCGGCAACGAAGCCGGCGAGGTCGATGACCGCCACGGCGCGCTACCCCGTCCGGAAGGCCGCGCGCAGCGCGGTGACCGCGTCGTCGAACGCCACCTTCCCGGCGTCGATGTACTCGACCATGCTGAGGAACCCGTGGAACATCCCGGCGTACGTCCTCGCCTCCACCGCCGTGCCCGCATCGCTCATCGCGGCCGCGTAGGCCACGCCCTGGTCGCGAAGCGGGTCGTACTCGGCCGTGATCACGAACGCGGGCGGGAGCCCCGAGAGGTCGTCGGCGCGGATCGGCGAGACGCGGGGGTCGGCACCGAGCGTCGGCTCGTCGAGGTAGTGGCTGTAGAACCACCGCATCGCGTCGCGGGTCAGGAAGTAACCCTCCGCGTTGTCGCGCATCGAGACGCTGTCGAACTCGTGATCCGTCACCGGGTAGATCAGGAGCTGGAAGCAGAGCGCGGGCCCTCCGGCGTCGCGGGCCATCTGCGCGACCACCGCGGCCAGGTTGCCGCCGGCGCTGTCGCCCGCCACCGCGATGCGCGACGCATCACCGCCGAGCTCCTCGGTGTGCTCGGCGACCCAGCCCAGGGCCGCGCGGGCGTCGTCGAGCGGGGCGGGGAACCGGTATTCGGGCGCGAGCCGGTAGTCCACCGACACGACCACCGCGTCGGCCGAATTCGCGAGCGCGCGGCACCCGTGGTCGTGGGTCTCGAGGCCGCCGATCACCCAGCCGCCGCCGTGGTAGTAGACGACGATCGGCTTCGGAGCGCCGCCCTCGGGCCGGTAGATGCGCACCGGGATCTCACCCGCGGGCCCGGGGATCGAACGGTCCTCGACCCGGTCGACCACGATGGTGACCGGGACGGTCAAACCTGCGTAGAGGTCGCGGAGCTGCTGGGGATCGCTCTCCGGGGTCAGCGAGAAGCCCCCGGCTTGGTCGATCAGGTCGATCAGGTTCCTGGCCTGCGGATCGAGCGGCATTGCATCCCCCTACGGTCGGACGTCAGCCTCGCGCAGAAGGACCGCG
The DNA here is from genome assembly GCA_036502405.1 of Acidimicrobiia bacterium. Lineage (GTDB taxonomy): Bacteria > Actinomycetota > Acidimicrobiia > IMCC26256 > JAENVU01 > Chersky-806. The sequence goes on along the minus strand of DASXYP010000051.1, from coordinate 5,642 downwards.
AGCGCCCGTAGCGCGCGGCCCCGATGCGAGATCGCGTGCTTGTGGTCCGGGTCGAGCTCTGCGAACGTGCGCCCGCCTGCGCCCGCGGGGGCGAACACGGCGTCGTATCCGAACCCACCGGTCCCGCGGGCGGTCTCCGGGATGACGCCCTCGACGACGCCCTCGGCGGTGAGCTCACGGCCGTCCGGGAACGCGAGCACGACCGCGGTCCGGAACCGGGCGGTGCGCGACGCGCGATGGACGGCGTCCATGCCGCGCAGCAGCTTGTGGACGTTGTCGGCGTAGGTCGCGTCCTCGCCCGCGAACCGTGCGCTGTAGACCCCCGGCGCGCCCCCCAGAGCATCGACCTCGAGCCCGGTGTCCTCGCCGAGCGCGGCGAGGCCGGTCGCATCACGCAGGGCTTCGGCCTTCAGCCGGGCGTTCGCCTCCAGCGTCGTACCGGTCTCCTCGACCTCGGGCACGTCCTCGGGCCGCGGGAGCAGCTCCACGTCCGCGCCGGCGTGGTCGAGCACCGCTCGGATCTCGCGCGCCTTGTCGGCGTTCCCGGTCGCGACGACGAGCCGGAGCCTCACCGCGGGCGCGGCTCGGGCGGCACCGCCACCATCTCGCGTTGGAGATCGAAGATCCGGTCGATGCCCAGGTCGGCCAGGCCGAGCATCGAGTCGAGCTCACCTCGGCTGAACGCCGCGCCCTCCGCGGTGCCCTGCACCTCGATGTACTTGCCCGCGCCGGTGCGCACCACGTTCATGTCGACCTCGGCGGTGGAGTCCTCGGTGTAGTCCAGGTCCAGGCACGGGAGCGCGTCGACGACGCCCACCGAGATCGCCGCGCAGAAGTCGGTCAAGGGATGCGCGGCCATCTGCTTGGCCGCGACCAGGCGCGAGCACGCATCGTGCAGGGCCAGGTAGCCGCCGCAGATCGAGGCGGTCCGGGTGCCTCCGTCCGCCTGCAGCGCGTCGCAGTCCACGGTGATCTGCACCTCGCCCAGCATCACGAGATCGGTCACCGCGCGCAGCGAGCGGCCGATGAGACGCTGGATCTCCTGCGTGCGCCCGCTCTGCTTGCCGCGGGCAGCCTCCCGGTCGACCCGGTCGGGGGTCGAGCCCGGCAGCATCGAGTACTCCGCGGTGACCCAACCCCGGCCCTTGCCCCGCAGCCACGGGGGGACCCGGTCCTCGACCGAGGCGGTGCAGAGGACCCGGGTGCGTCCCATCTCGACGAGCACGGACCCCATCGCGAGCTCGGTGAAGTCGCGGGTGAAGGTCAGCGGTCGCAGCTCGTCGGGCTCGCGCCCGTCCTTGCGGATCCCCATGGTCTCTCTTCCGTGCCGGTGCGGCGGGTCGTCAGATCTCGGTGACGAGATGCGGGACGGCGAGCGTGACCGGCTCGCCGAATGCCTCGGATCCTTCCGCGACCGAGGCCTCCGGGTCGACCTGGGGCCAGATGTGGGTGATCAGCAGACGGCGCGCCCGGGCCTCGCGCGCGGCGACTCCCGCCTGGTGGGCGGAGAGGTGGATGGCGATCGGGATGTCGTCGTGCAGGTACGACGCCTCCGAGAGCACCAGGTCCGCGCCGGACCCGAAGGCGTCGACGCTCCAGGCCGGCCCCGTATCCGCGGTGTACACCAGCCGGCGGCCGCCCGCGCTCGCCTCGACCGCGAACGTCGGCGGCGGGTGATCGGTGCGCGAGAACCGCAGGTCGACCGAGCCGATCCGCGCCTTGTCGCCGTCGTCGATCGCGTTCCACTCGAAGGTCTCGCCCCAGTTCGCGACGAGGCCGCCGAGCCGCTCCTCCGCACCGCCCGGCGCGAACACGGGGAGGCCGGTCTGCTCGAGCGCGTACCGCAGGAGGACGTGCAGCCCGTAGATGTCGGCGCAGTGGTCGGGGTGCTCATGGGTGATCACGACCGCCGTGAGATCGCCGGGATCGATGTGCTCCTGCAGCAGCGGGAAGGTCCCGTTGCCGCAGTCCATCCAGATCGCGGTGTCTCCCTCCTTGAGGAGGTAGCCGCTGCACGCCCCGCCGAAGCGGGCGCCGTAGGACCCCGAGGCACCGAGGACCGTCAGCTCCATCGCCACGCTTCGACCTCCTCGACCTCGGGCCCGAGGAACCGCGCCCCGAGGTGACGGAAGGTGTCGACGTCGCCGGAGGTCACGAACCGGTGCGACACCGGCACCACGCGCGCCGCCGTCACGTCGCCCAGCATCGTGCGCATCTCGAACGCGGTCTCGTCGGCGCTCGACACCAGCACGACCTCGCGGCCCATCACGTCGGCGATGGTGCGCGCGAGCAGCGGGTAGTGGGTGCAACCGAGCACCAACGTGTCGATGGCCGCGGCGCGCAGCGGAGCGAGCAGGCGCTCGGCCAGCACCCGGATCTGGTCCGAGTCCACGTCACCGGCCTCGACGAACTCGACGAAGCCGGGGCACGCGGCGCACGTCAGCTGGATGCCGCTCGCGACCGCGGACTGTTGGTACGCGCCGGACGCGATGGTCCCGACCGTCCCGACGACCCCGACCCGGCCCGTGCGGGTCGTCGACGCCGCGGCGCGCACACCGGGCTCGACCACGCCGACCACGGGGATCTCGTAGCGTTCCTGCAGCGCGTCGAGCGCGACCGACGTGGCGCTGTTGCACGCGACGACCAGGGCCTTGACCCCGCGGTCGACCAGCAGGTCGGCGATCTCGAGCGCGTACTTCAGGACCACGTCGGCCGGTTTCGGCCCGTACGGGAACCGGCCGGTGTCGCCGAAGTACAGCGTCGATTCATGCGGCAGGAGGTCGACGAGCGCCCGGAGGACCGTGAGTCCACCGAGGCCGGAGTCGAAGACCCCGATGGGTCGCTCGTCTCGCGCGGTTGCTTCCTGCACCCCCACAGCCGTCACGCTAGTGGGGCGCCGCGGCGCGTCCGAGCCGATCGGCCACCGCCCGGCCGATCCCCGTCGCAGGGGGTGGCACCGCGACCACCACCCCGAGGCCGAGAACATCGGCTTCGCGCAACGACGCGTACAGGACGTGTGCGTACTCCTGTGCGGTGTCGGGTGTGGCCAACGTCACGGCCCCCGAGGGCTCCGGCCGCCCGGCCCGATGCAGCGCGAGCACGCCGACCCGCTCGCCGGAACCCACCAGCTCCCCGACGCGCGCGTCCAGCTCGTCCTCGGCCACGACCTCGACGCGCGCCGCGGGTGCGTAGTGCGAGGCCAACGTCCCGGGCGCGCGCGTTGCGCCCCCGACGGGAACGTCCGCCCCGAGGCAGGCCCGCAGATCCTCCGCGGTGACCCCGCCGACCCGCAACACCCGGACCGGGTCGACGCTGCAGTCCACGATCGTCGACTCGACCCCCACCGCGCTCGGGCCGCCGTCGAGGACGAGCGGCACCGCGTCGCCGAGCTCGGCCCGTACCGCATCGGCCGTCGTGGGGCTGACCCGGCCGAACCGGTTCGCGGAGGGCGCGGCCAGACCGCCGCCGAGCTCGGCGAGGAGCGCACGTGCCACCGGGTGGGCCGGGACGCGAAGCCCGACGGTGTCGAGGCCGCCGGTCACCTCGTCGGGCACGATCGCAGCGCGGCGCAGGACGAGCGTGAGCGGTCCGGGCCAGAACGCGGCCGCGAGCTTGCGTGCGTCACCCGGGATCGTGACGGCCCAGTCGTCGAGGCGGTCGGCGGCGCCGAGGTGGACGATGACCGGGTGCTCGATCGGACGGCCCTTGACCGCGTACAGCCGGCGTACCGCATCGCGGTTCGCCGCGTCCGCGCCGAGCCCGTACACCGTCTCGGTCGGGAAGGCGACCAGCCCACCGGAGCGGAGGATCTCGACCGCGCGCGCGATCTCCGGCCGGGTCACCAGTAGTTGATGCGCTGCGCGCGCTCCTCGACGACATCGATGTCGTCGGTCCACGCGCCGGAGGAGAGGTACTTCCACCCGCCGTCCGGGAGGAGCGTGACGACGGTGCCCGCGTCTATCGTCGCGGCGACCTTGACTGCGCCCGCGATCGCGGCGCCCGACGAGATCCCCGCGAAGACGCCGCACTCCTCCAGGAGCCGGCGGGTCCACTCGATCGACTCCCGCGGCCGGACGATCAGCTTCCGGTCGAGGACGTCGGGGCTGAAGATCGGGGGCACGAAGCCGTCCTCGAGGTTGCGCAGACCCTGGACGAGCTCCCCCGCGGGCGGCTCGACCGCCACCACCCGGACCTCGGGTTTGCGCTCCTTGAGGAAGCGACCCACGCCCATGAGCGTCCCGCTCGTCCCGAGGCCCGCGACGAAGACGTCGACCTCGGGGCAGTCGCGCCAGATCTCGGGTCCGGTTCCCTCGTAGTGCGCGAGCGGGTTCGCGGGGTTGCCGTACTGGTAGAGGAACACGTACCCCGGCTCGTCCGCCGCGATCTGCTGCGCGCGGCGGATCGCGCCGTTGCTGCCCTCGTCCGCGGGGCTCAGGGTGATCTCGGCACCGAAGATCTCGAGAAGCTGGCGCCGCTCGACGCTGACGTTCTCGGGCATCACGACCCGGAGCCGGTAGCCGCGCAGCTTCGCGACGAGCGCGAGGCCGATGCCCGTGTTGCCCGACGACGGCTCGAGGATCGTCGCGCCGGGCCGGAGGATCCCGTCGCGCTCGGCCAGCTCGACCATCTTGCGGGCGATCCGGTCCTTCGACGAGCCACCCGGGTTCTGGCCTTCGAGCTTCGCGTAGATGCGCACGGCCGGATTCGGGCTCAGCTGGTGCACCCCGACCATCGGCGTGTCGCCGATCAGGTCGAGGATCGTCTCCATCCTCATGATGGTGCTCGCCGGCCTCGGCGCAACGAGCCCTAGCCGCCGGCGACGGCGGGCAGGATGGAGATGACGTCACCGTCGGCCAGCTTCGTGTCCAGCTGGTCGAGGTACCGGATGTCGTCGTCGTTCACGTACACGTTGACGAACTTGTGCAGGGCCCCGGTCTCGTCGACGAGCTGGCCCTTGAGGCCCGGGTGGGCCGCCACGATCTCGGAGAAGACGTCGCCGACCGTCGCGCCGGTCGCCGGCAGCGTCGCCGCGCCGCCGGTGTGCGTGCGCAGGAGCGTGGGGAGATGGACTTCAACGGCCATGCAGTCAGCCTATCTGCGGTCGCGAGCGGGCCCGGCAGGTCTGTCACCTGCCGGGCCCGCACACGATTCCCGAAGTCGACCTCGCGGCCGAGGGATCAGGTGTGGTTGGACTTGATCTTCGCCTGGTCCTTCACCGTGGCGCTCCCTCCGCTGGCCTGGAGGTAGAACGCCTCGACCGCCTCGGTCAGACCATCGGTCTTCGTCATCACGCTGACCGTCTTCGGGCTCACGTCCTGCGACGTGAACGTCAACGGCTGGTTCACCGCGGTGAAGTCGCCCGGCGACGCCGCGGTGTTGCCCACGGTCGCGACCGTCAGGGTGAGGTTGGCGGAGTACGGCTGCTTCAACGTGATCGTGAACGGCGCCGCTGCACCCTCCGCTACCGCGCTGCCCGGGCCCTTCACGAGGACCTCGGGGAGCTCGTCGTTGCGGATCGTCACGACGCTCGACTGGCTCATCGTCAGCGTCGCGTTCGTCGGGCTCGAGAGGTTGACGAGGAACGTCTCGTTCTGCTCGAGCTTGGTGTCACCGACCACCGAGATCGGGATCGTCGCCGACGT
>DASXYP010000050.1:0-10586 GCA_036502405.1 Acidimicrobiia bacterium | reverse complement strand
CTTTCGGGCTTGTGCACGCGCTTCGAACACGCGCACGTGCTCGCCGACGCGTGACGTCGCCTTGTACGCACCGTCGATCGCGCGGCGGACGTCCGAGACACCCGCGACGTACAGCTTCGCCGGCTGGCGCAGCTGGTCGCGGAGCTTGTCCACCAGACCGGGCTCGGACGGATCGGCAACCGCGACGTCGTAACCGAAGTCGGTACGGCGCAACGGGATCGCGAACCAGTCGCGCGCCATCTGTTCGGGGAGCGCCGCGACCGCGTCCTCGGCCGGGACGTGCTTGCGCAGGTCGACGACCTCGAGCCCGAACTGCGATGCGAGCGCGGCCGCGAGGTCGCGCTCCTCGAGGATGCCGCTGTCGACGAGGTACTCACCGAGCCGCTTGCCCGATCCGGCCTGGTCGGCCAGTGCTGCCTGCAGCTGCTCGTCGCTGAGGAGCGACTGCGCGACGAGGACCTCGCCGAGGCGCTTGCGGTTCTGCGGGGCGGACGAGACGCGGGCGTCCGGGTCGACCGTGGCCGCCACGACCGGGTCGGTCGTCGCGAGCGCGGCCCTCCGGTCGGCGAGCTGCGCCTCGATGTCCGCCACGCTCATCGAGTCCGGGACGAGCTCCTCGGCCTCGACGTAGTCGTCGAGGCCGGGCGGGTTCTCGACCGCGTCGACGTAGTCGGCGAATTCCCGGCCGGCGTCCTTGCGCGACTTGAGCAGGCCCACGTCAGCGCCCTTCCCGGGCGGTGCGGCCGAAATTCCTGGAGTTCTGCATCGGATCCAAGCCCTCGGTTCGGCCGCGACGTCCAGTGCGGCTCGGAGAGTTGTTCGACGCGACGAAGCGGCGCCTGAAGTAGACGCCGCTTCGTGAGCAAACTCCCTGAGACGGGTCTTCGACCCGTCAAATGGTGCGTATCGTTACTTCTTGCCCTTGCCCTTGGCGGGGAGAACCTTCGCCAGGACGTCGCGGCTGGACAGGATCAGCAGGTCCTCGCCTTCGACCGTGATCTCGGTGCCGCCGTACTTCGAGTAGACGACGGTGTCGCCCACCGCGATGTCGAGCGGGATCAGCTCGCCCGAGTCGTCCGAGCGCCGGCCGGGGCCTGTGGCGAGGACCTCGCCCTGCTGGGGCTTCTCCTTGGCGGTGTCCGGGATCACGAGGCCGCTGACCGTGGTCTCCTCGGCCTCCGCGGTGCGGACGACGATGCGGTCATCGAGGGGCTGCAGGTTCATGTGGGGGTGCCTCCTGGGACGGCCTGGACGGCCACGTCGGACTTACGTCCGGTCGGTCAGATCGGTCGGTCAGATCGTTAGCACTCGACGAATGCGAGTGCTAAATCACGGTAACACCCGGTCCCCGGAGAGGCAACTCAACCGGCGTCCGGATCCCGGGTCGGCAGCCGCAGCGACGGGAACGCGCCGCAGCCGAGCGGCGTCGGCCCGTCGCTGCGGAGCCGCCACCACGCGGTGGCCGCGATCATCGCTCCGTTGTCGGTGCAGAGCTCGAGCCGGGGCAGCAGCGCCGGCCGCCCCGACGCCTCCGCCGCGCCGGCGAGCCCGGCCCGCAGCTGCGAGTTGGCGGCGACCCCTCCGCCGATGACCAGGGTGCGGGCGTCGGCGGCGTCGGCCGCGGCGACGAGCTTCTCGAGCAGCACCTCCACGACCGCGGCTTGGAACGACGCGGCCACATCCGCCACCGCGACATCCGGGTGTCGCCGGACGTGGTTGATGACCGCGGTCTTCAGTCCGGAGAACGAGAAGTCGTAGCCGTCGTGGCGCATCGGCCGCGGGAACGCGATCGCGTTCGGGTCGCCTTCGCGGGCCAACCGGTCGATGGCGGGCCCGCCGGGATAGCCGAGCCCGAGGAACCGGGCGACCTTGTCGAACGCCTCCCCCGCCGCGTCGTCGACCGTCTGGCCGAACAGCCGGTAGCGCGCGTCCGCGTCGACGATCACGATCATCGTGTGGCCACCGGACACGATCAGCACCGCGAGCGGCAGCTCGACGTCCGGCTTCTCCAGCCAGGCCGCGTGCAGGTGCGCCTCGAGGTGGTTGACCCCGACGTACGGCACGTCGAGGGTCAGGGCGAGCGCCTTGGCCGCGCTCACGCCGACGAGCAGGGCACCGGCGAGGCCCGGGCCGTGGCAGGCCGCCACCGCGTCGATGTCGCCGAATCCCGCGCCCGCTTCCACCAACGCCTCGGCCACGACCCCGCTGACGAGCTCCGCGTGCGCGCGGCTCGCGATCTCGGGGACGACGCCGCCGAAGCGCGCGTGCAGATCCACCTGACTGGACACGACGCTCGACCGGATGTCGTGGCCGTCGTCGACGACGGCTGCCGCGGTCTCGTCGCAGCTGGTCTCGATCCCCAGGATCGCGGTCACCGCGCTGCCCACCTTGCCGCGGTTCTCGGCACGATCAACCGGGTCAGGGGCAGCTCAACGTGCCGAGAACGGGGGGAGCGAGGGGCCGCGGCCGTCACCAACGCCGGACCGGCTCGTAGATCGTCTCGCCTTCGATGCCCGCCTCGATCCGGGCCAGGCGCTCGGCGTAGTCCGGTCGGTCCGCGCGCCGAGCCCACATGACCAGCGCGTCCTCGTTCGTCTCGGCGTAGTAGCCCTTGCGGATCCCGACCGCCTCGAAGCCGAACCGGCGGTACATCGCCTGCGCGCCGGTGTTGCTCACCCGGACCTCGAGCGTGAGCGCGTTGACCTCGCGCGCGACGGCCTCGCGGCTCACGGCCAGCAGGAGGCGCGTCCCGATCTGGTGGCGGTGCCAGGCCGGGTCCACGGCAATCGTCGTGACGTGACCCTCGTCGATCGTCACCATCAACCCGGCATAGCCGACGACGTCACGCCCGACCTTGGCCACGAAGTACGCCCGCGTCCCGCGGAGACCCAGCTCGCTCAGGAACAGCGACATCGTCCACGGCCGCGGATACACCTGGTTCTCGATGTTCAGCACCGACCGCAGGTGGCGACGGCGCATCGCGGCGATGTGCACGGTGAGCGGCTCGGGGTCGCGCGCCGTCGCCACTACATCCCCTTCCGGTCCCATTCGATCTCCGCGTCGCTCCGGCGAAGGTACAGCGGATGGACCTCGGCCGGCAGGCTGAACTCCTCCCGCTCGTAGCGCGCGGTCGCGAGCTCCACGAGGGCGCCCGCGCACGGACGGGCCGCGCCCGGGCCGGCCATCTCCACCCGGTCGAGTGCGCCCAGATCTGCCTCGTAGCGGAGGGCGCCGTCGCCCGCGAGGAGAGCGTCCTCGCCGAGCGCCGCGAGCTCGCCGGCCAGGCCGTCGGGCGTGGTCACCTCATAGTCCGTCGTGCGCTGCACCCCGCCGGGCACCGGTTGGTAGCAGGCGAAGAACACCTCGTTGCGACGGGCGTCCACGACCGGCACGACCGTGCGGGTCGTGTGCCGGAGCGGATAGGCGATCAGGTCGAGGGTCGGCACGCCGACCATCGGGACCCGCAGGGTCTGCGCCATCATCCGCGCCGTCGTCACGCCGACGCGAAGGCCGGTGAACAGCCCCGGACCGAGCCCGACCGCGACGAAGGCCAGCTGGTGCAGGTCGACGTCGAGCTCGCGACAGAGGTACCCGATCGCGGGCACGAGCTGCTCGGCGTGGCGCCGACCGCCGTCGAGGCTGAGGTCGCCGAGCACGTGCCCGTCGCGGCCGATCGCCACGCTGATCCGGGGCGTCGCGGTGTCCATCGCCAGCACCAGCACGGTCAGGCTCCGCCCCGGACCGCGGCGTGCAGCGCCGCGGCCCGCGCGACCCACGAGGGCCCGCAGGTGTGCAGCTCGATGACGCGGGTGTCGTCGTCGGCGACCTCGGGCGGAGGCGCGGCGAGCATCACCTCGAGCCGGTCGGGCGGGAGCAGCGCGCCGACCGCCTCGCCCCACTCGACGAGGGTCACCGCGCGCCCGTCGAGCAGCTCGTCGAGCCCGAGGTCGATGACCTCCTGCAGGTGGTCGAGGCGGTACACGTCGAGGTGCTGGAGCGGCAGGTCGCCTTCGTACTCGCGCACGATCGTGAACGTCGGGCTCACCACCGGCTCGGTGACGCCGAGGCCCGCCGCGATCCCCTTGGCGAAGACGGTCTTGCCCGCGCCGAGCTCACCCGAGAGCACCACGACGTCCCCGGCGCGCAGCACCGACGCGACCCTCGCGCCGAGCGCCAGCGTCTCGTCCGCAGATGCGGAGCACACTTCCATCAAATGCTCGCCCGGATCGAGCACGCGGGCGACGACACGATGATGCTCTCGACCGGCCGAGGCCAACGTTCGTGCCGCGGTCGAGCGCGACCGGCCATCAACGGCTCGCGCGGGCGAGGGCGCGCTTGATGGTGACGAAGTCGGCCCGGGTCTGGGCGAGGCTGGCGCCGGTGTTGCGCAGGACCGCAGCGGGATGCAGGACCGGGACGAGCACACCGTCGCGGTAGGGGAACTCCTTGCCCCGCAGCTTCGTGATCCCGTCCTTGGTCTGCAGGAGGAGCTTCGTCGCGAAGTTGCCGAGGGTGACGACGACCTCGGGCTCGATGAACGACAGCTGCGCCTCGAGGTACGGCCGGCAGGTCTCGATCTCGACCGGGAGCGGGTCCCGGTTGCCGGGAGGGCGGCACTTGACCACGTTCGCGATGTAGACGTCGGCCCGGGTCAGCCCGATCCCCTCGATCAGCAGCGTCAGGAGCTGGCCCGCCCGCCCGACGAACGGCTCACCCTGCAGGTCCTCCTGCTCGCCGGGGCCCTCGCCGACGAACATCAGGCCCGCCGCCGGATCGCCGACCCCGAAGACCACCTGGGTCCGGGTCTCCGAGAGCACGCAGCGCGTGCAGCCCAGCGCGGCCTCGCGCAACGCGTCGAACGAGGCGAGCTGGTCGGCGTCGAGCGAAAGGGACACGGCCCAGGGTACCGGCGCGATCAACCCCCGGTCCCGGGGGCGCAGGCGAAGGCGAAACACCCCTCAGGCCGACGCGCCGATCGGTCGATGCAGATGGCACGGCATGTGGGCGACCGCCCCGCGCCGGATGCGTGTCGGATCGAGCTGGACGGCTGGGAGAGATGTGATGCAGGCACAGGGAACATGGGGCAAGGTCGGGCTCCGGGTCGGAGCGGTCGTGCTCGTGGCGGGCTCGGTGCTCGCCGCGTGCGGCGGCAGCGACGGCTCGAGCGGAGCCAAGAAGACCAGCGACCTGCTCAACGAGGGGCTCCAGGCCCAGGTCCAGGGCGACAACTCCCAGGCCGTCGCGAAGTTCGCGGCGGTCATCAAGGTCGACCCGAGCAACAAGTTCGCGTACTACAACCGCGGTCTCATCGAGCAGAAGTCGGGCAAGACCGCCGAGGCGGAGGCCGACTACCGCAAGGCGATCTCGATCGACCCGAAGTACGCGCCGGCGCTCTACAACCTTGCGATCCTGCGCACGGCGGCCGGGTCCAAGGCCGAGGCGATCCAGCTCTACACCCGTGCGACCCAGGCCAACCCGAAGTTCGGGGCCGCGTTCCTCAACCTCGGGCTCCTGCTCGCGGAGACCGGCCAGAAGGCGCAGGCGGACGCCGCGCTGACGACCGCGGTCCACCTCGACCCGAAGCTCGCGGCCCGGATCCCGGCGAACGAGAAGCCCGCCGGCGCCTGACCGGCCGAACCCGGCGCCTCCCCTCCGGAGCACCGACGTGACGATCGTCAAGGACCAGACCTCCACGACCGAGCCCCCGGAGGCACCGACCGGCTCTCGACGGTCGCGGCGCAGGCCGACCTTCGGCCGGCGCCTCCGGGCGCGCCTCGCGCATCCGGAGTGGTCGAAGCTCGTCCCGCTGCTCCTCGTTGCGCTCCCGATCGCGTTCAACCTGTTCGTGCTGCGCACCGAGCTGCGTCACGTCGTGCAGCTCAACGACACGACGGTCCACATCTCGATGGTGCGCTGGGCCGAGCAGCGGCTCAACGCGGGGCAGCTCGTGTTCGACGGCTGGTACCCGAGGCTCCAGCTGGGCCTCGCGCAGTTCCACCACTACCAGAGCCTCCCCCACATCGTCGCGGGTGCGTTCGCGACGGTGTTCGGCGCGGAGCGGACGGTCACGTGGAGCGCCTACCTGCTCCTGTCGTTCTGGCCGCTGTGCGTCTACTGGACGGTCCGGCTGTTCGGGTTCAACCGCTGGACCGCGGCGACGACCGCGATCCTCGCCCCGCTGATGACCTCGGTCACCGGGTACGGCTACGAGCACTTCAGCTACGTGTGGCGGGGCAACGGCATCTGGTCGCAGCTCTGGGGCATGTGGCTGTTCCCGCTCGCGCTCGTGTTCACCTGGCGCGCGGTCTCGAAGGGCAAGGGGTACGCCGTCGCCGCGCTCTTCCTCGCGCTCACCATCGCGTGCCACTTCCTCACCGGCTACCTGGCGATCATCGGGCTCGGCATCTGGGTGCTGTTGCAGCCCCGCGAGATCCTGCGCCGCATCGGCCGGGCGGTGGCCGTCGGCCTCGGCGGCGCGCTCGCGGCGTCGTGGGTCATCGTGCCCCTCCTGCTCGACAGCAAGTGGGCGCTGCGCACGCAATTCAACGTCGGGACGTTCTGGTTCGACTCCTACGGCGGCAAGAACGTCGTCGAGTGGCTGTTCACCGGAAAGCTCTTCGACGGCTCGGGCCAGACCCAGGACCTCGCGCGCTTCCCGATCTTCTCGATCCTCGTCGGAGTGGGCGTGATCCTCTGCGGGTTGCGGTTCCTGCGCGACGAACGGGCCCGGGCGATCCTGACCTTCTTCGTCGTCTGCGTGCTCCTGCTCTGCGGTCGGGACACGATCGGGTTCGTCATCAACCTGCTGCCCGGGAGCCAGGACCTCCTGATCCACCGGTTCATCATCGGGGTCCAGCTGAGCGGGCTCCTGCTCGCAGGGCTCGGCGCGTCGTGGCTCACCCAGGGCATCTACGCACGAGTGCGCGACCGGCGACCGAAGCTGCGACCGGTCGCGGTCGTGGCCGTGCTCACAGTGCTCGGGTTGCTGGTGATCGCCCCGGCATGGCGGTTCATCGCGAGCTTCGACGCGCAGGGCGCGGCCTGGATCAACCAGCAGCGCGTCGCGGACGGCACGAACGGCAAGGACTTCGAGGCGCTGGCGCGCGAGGCCGCGTCGGCGGGCGGTGGCCGCGTGTACGCCGGCTCCGCCAGCAACGGCGGGCGCGACGTGCTCATCGGCTCGGTACCGGGCTACTCGTACCTGCTCGACGCAGACGTCGACGAGCTCGGGTTCACGCTGCGGACGCTGTCGCTCAGCGCCGACGCGGAGACCGCGTTCAACGACGCGAACCCGGCCGACTACGACCTCTTCGACGTCCGCTGGGTGATCCTGCCGACCTCGAGCAAGCCCGGTGTGCCCGCACACCTCGTCTCGACGCGCGGTCGGTGGAACCTCTGGCAGGTGGACACGAGCGGCTACCTCGAAGTCGTCGACACCACCCCGGCGATCACCGCGGACCGCACCAACCTGCTCGCGCAGACGAAGCACTTCCTCAGCTCGCACGCGGTCGCCGAGCACCAGATCCCGGTGATCGCGTTCGGTGGCGACGCCGCCGCGGCGCCGACCAACCCGTCGGGAACGCCGAAGTCGACGCCCGCCGGCTCGGTCACCGTCCAGTACTCGCGCCCCGACGACGGGGTCTGGGGCGGCGAGGTGGTGGCGAACCGGCCGTCGGTCGTGATGTTGAAGTCCACCTACGACCCGCGCATCCACGTGACCGTCGACGGCAAGCCGGCGAAGACGCAGATGCTCGCGCCCAGCTACGTCGGTGTCGCGGTCCCCGCCGGGACCCACCGGGTCGAATTCCAGTACGAGCCGTTCGGGTACTACTGGGTGCTCTTCCTGATCGGCGCGCTCGCGCTGATCGCCCTCGCGGTCGTCCCGCGCTACGGGTCGGGCTGGATCCGCGCCGTGCGGGGCCGACGATGAGTGCGCCGAGCGTCGCCGGACGGCGTGGCACGGGACACGACGTGCTCGTGGTCATCCCGGCGTGGAACGAGGAGCGCAGCGTCGGGACGGTGGTCGAGGAGGTCCGGGCGCTCGGATACGCGACCCTCGTCGTCGACGACGGCTCCGTGGACCGCACGGCGGAGACCGCCGAGCGCGCCGGCGCAACCGTGCTGCGCCTCCCGGTCAACCTCGGGGTCGGTGGCGCGTTGCGCTGCGGGTTCCGGTACGCGGTCTCCGAGGGCTACGGCGTGGTGGTGCAGTGCGACGCCGACGGGCAGCACGATCCCACCGAGATCGCGCGCCTGCTCGACGCGATGCGCAGCACCGGAGCCGACCTCGTCGTCGGGTCGCGCTTCGCGGACCCGACCAGTGACTTCCGCGTCGGCGCGGTGCGAAAGATGGCGATGCACCACTTCGCCCACCTCGCCAGCCGCCGAGCCCGGGCCAGCATCACCGACGCGACCTCCGGCTTCCGCGCGATCCGGGGTTCGCTCCTCGGGTCGTTCGCGGCGAGCTACCCGGCCGAGTACCTCGGCGACACGATCGAAGCCCTGGTCCGCGCCGGGCGCGCGGGCAACACCGTCGTCGAGATCGGGGTGCACATGCGGCCGCGCGCGGCGGGTGTCTCGAGCGCGACCACGCTCGCGTCGATCTGGTACCTCGTGCGGGTCCGCTGCGCGCTCTGGCTCCAGAGCCACCGGCCGGCCGACGCCCGCCGCGTGCAGATGACCCTCTGGGAACGGGGCGTGACGTGAGTGACGTCGGGGTCCAGTCGCTGCTCGTCGTCCTCGGCGGCATCGGCATGTTCAGCGTGGTGCTGGGGCTCTCGCGCCGCCAGCTCCTGTCACTTCGCTACGCGCTCGGCTGGATGGCCGTGGCGGTTCTGCTCGTCGGCGCGGGCATCGTGCTCGTCGCCATCGGCGGCATCTCGAAGTCGCTGCCGATCACGCCGACGGGTCTGCTCGCCGGCGTCGGGCTCGCGTTCGTGCTGCTGATCACGCTGCAGCTCTCGATCTCGCTGTCCGGGCACCAGGAGGCGATCCGCGAGCTGAGCGAGGCCAATGCTCTGCTCGAGGAACGCGTCGCCCGGGTCGAGCGCGCGGCGCGCGAGACCGGGCGCCACCCGGTCCACCGCGACCGTCACTGACCGGCCCGGACGCGAAGCGGCGGGCCCGGAGGCCCGCCGCTTGCTGACGCTTGTTGCGTATGTCCCGTTCGGACTAGCCGATCGGGTCGGTGCCCCAGCTGTACGTACCGGCCCACGTCGCACCATGGGTCGTGCTGGATCCCGACGCCCGGAAGCCGGACACCGCCACCGTGTCTCCACTCGCATACGCCCCGCTCGGCGTGATCGTGCACGACGTCCCATTGCCGACGATGGTGCACGTGCCGTTCGCTGCACCGTTCTTCAGCAGCGTGTAGGTCCACGTCGACGTGTTCGTGGTTCCGTTGGTGATGCTCACCGTGACCGTGCCGAGCGATCCGGCGACGTGCACCGTCTGAGCCACAGCCGCCGCCGTGGTCGCGTGGAGCACGTTGTTGCCGTCGAGCGGCCAGAACCACGGCGCCGCACTGGAAGTTGTGTTGTTCTCACCATCGGTCCCGCCACTCTCGGCCGCGGTGCCGCTCGTGAACCCGGTGGCGCCGGTGGCACCGGTAGCACCCACCGCACCGTTGGTGCCGTTGGTGCCCGTGGCGCCGGTAGCTCCAGCCGTACCCGTGGCACCGGTGGCACCGGTGGCACCCGCAGCCCCAGGCGTGCCGTTCGCACCCGTGGCGCCGGTGGCACCCGCAGCACCGGTGGCACCGTTGGGACCGGCGGGGCCGACATCGCCCTGCGGACCCTGGGCCCCGGCCGGACCGACCGCACCCATGGCGCCATTGGCACCGGTTGCGCCGGTCGCACCCTGAGCACCATCAGCACCCGTTGCACCCTGAGCACCGTCGGCACCCGTGGCACCGGTGGCACCGGTCGGTCCCTGCGGACCTTCGGGACCCTGCGGACCCGTGGCGCCGTCGGCACCGGTCGCACCCTGAGCGCCATCAGCGCCCGTGGCACCGGTCGCACCCTGAGCACCGGCGGCACCCGTGGCACCCGTGGCACCCACCGCGCCGTCGGCACCGGTCGCACCCTGAGCACCATCGGCACCCGTGGCACCCACCGCACCATCGGCACCCGTCGCACCCTGAGCGCCATCAGCACCCGTGGCACCCGTGGCACCCACCGCGCCGTCGGCGCCCGTCGCACCCTGAGCACCATCGGCACCCGTGGCACCGGTCGCACCAGTGGGACCCTGCGGACCGATCGGACCCTCCGGCCCGACCGCGCCGTCAGCACCCGTGGCACCAGTCGCACCCGCGACACCGTCAGCACCCGTCGCGCCCTGAGCACCGTCGGCACCCGTGGCGCCGGTCGCACCCGCGACACCGTCAGCACCCGTCGCGCCCTGAGCACCGTCGGCACCCGTGGCACCAGTCGCGCCCTGAGCACCATCGGCACCCGTGGCGCCGGTCGCACCATCAGCACCCGTCGCACCAGTGGGACCCTGCGGACCGATCGGACCCTCCGGACCGACCGCGCCGTCGGCACCCGTGGTACCAGTCGCACCCGCGACACCGTCAGCACCCGTCGCGC
>DASXYP010000049.1:0-142190 GCA_036502405.1 Acidimicrobiia bacterium | reverse complement strand
ACAGTGCCGTCTCGCCAACGGCACGTCATCGCCCGTAGCGACTCGCTCGCTGGCTGGCTCGACGAGCTTCCTGAGGTGGCGTGATGGGCACCACGGGGACGAGCGCCGCTTGCGCCGGTCAGTGTGGAGTGAGTCCGAGCGCGAACGCGATCACGCAGAGTACGAGCTCGCAACCGATCACCACGGCCAAGACGAGAGGGCCCCAGTGCTGCTGGAGCCGCACCGCTTCATCAGGCCCGACGCCAAGCCGGCGGACAAAGGGCCGCAGCGCCGACGAGCCGGTCACGAACCACCCGACGACCAGCAGCTGACCGACGGCCAACGGAGCACCTGCGTTCAACACGGAGGCGAGCGCGTACGCCGCGAACACCGCTACGAGCGGCGGGAGCAGGTGGGCCAGAACGATGCTGACTCGTCGCGCCCATGACGCGCGTGGCACGTCTTCGGTGGTGAAGCCGACCGGTACTCCGAGCGACGCGGAGGCGGCGCCCAGTGTGACCGGCCGTCGAGCGCAGCGGGGGCATTCGGGTACCAGGCTCCCGAATCTGCGGTGATGGAGGAGCTCGGCACGGTTTCCGCATCGCACGCAGGTGGGGCGGAGCCACACCGCGATCGCACGCTGGTTGCTCGCCCGGTAGCCGTGCTCGTGTTCGATCACCCGCCCTGCCAGTTCGACGTCGAGGATCGCGAGATTCGGCTGGTGCGCGCCCAAGCGCCAGAGCGCGTCGTCGTCCGCGACTGCGTAGAAGCCGCAGCTGCAATTCACGTGCGGAGCCTCGTGGTCCTCGAGTGGGCACGTTGCCCGGGCCACGGCGCGATACGGCGCGCCGAGCTGGCGGAACAGCGCAGGCCGGAACACCACCTCACCGCGCTCCATCGCGAGCCGGGCCTGCTTGCGAGCCACGATCGGGGTGGCACAGACGTCCCAGGGCAGGGCCACGGCGCTGTGCCCTCAGGATCGAGGTCCGACCGGCTCGACCCGTTCCGGCTGGGGAGCTGGACCCGTGGGTCGCTCCACCGGCTCCCGTTCGGCGGGCTCCGTCACCGGGATGTGGATCTCTCGCTTCGGTGTGCCTATCGCGCCCATCGTCCCTCCAGTCGGTCCGACCACGCGTTGCCGTCCCTGTAGCGATACACCCCCGGTAAACGGATGCCAAGCGCGCGTCTGCCCTTCACTCTGCTTGTGGCAATTTGCGCTACTCGACGCCGGACTCCGGTCGACGAAGTCGTCCTGGACGGGCGGGCCGGCCTTGCGGCCCCACACGCCGACCCGGCCGCTGTTCAAGGCCGGGCGGAGTCCGAGTCGTTCGGGTTCGCCGCTTTGCTCAGGCCCAGACCAGTAGTCCCGGAACGCCTGAGGTTTCAAGCTCGGCACCGTGCGGTAGGTCCGGAGCGCAGCTCTCGGGGTTCCGGGGGGATCGGATGCGTCGGTACAAGGCCGCGGCGATCATCGTCAGCCTCGTGCTCGTCGCCGCGGCGTGCGAGAAGGTGCGCGTCCAGACCTACGGGCCGACGAACACGTCGTCGTCGAATCAGGCCGTGCTCACCCCGGACGGTCCGAACAACTACCGCTTCGTCTCCGTTCCGGCGAACATGGCAGTGGCGTCCATCGACTCGGCCGGGGGCAATCTGCGCCAACTCTTCTGGCCGGCGGACAACCCGCTGGTCCCCGACAGCGAGTCGTGCGCGATCTGGGGTGCGGAGTCAGGCCCCCTCGTGCAGCAGGGCGCCGCTTTGCGCATCACGCAGAGCGGATCGCGGATTCGCGCGATCTCCGTAACGAAGAACGTCTTCTACGGTGCCACGTGGATCTTCAACTTCCATCTGTGGGACACCGCTCTGTCGCCCGCGTTCACGCTGATCGGCGCGACGAACCTGCAGAGCACGCTCGTCCACAACGGGGTCGTGACTCCGCTGCCGTGGAGCTTCTGTGCACGAGTGATCGGCAGCAAGCTCGAGTTCAAGGTCTGGCCCGTCGCGGAGCCGCTCGAACCGGCGTGGGGCGACCCGACCCACGGTGGCAGCGTGACGTTGCCCGCGGGTTGGTCCGCGCCCGGCAAGGCCGGCTGGTACATCGGCCACATCCAGCCGAACACCACCGCGGTGTTCACGAATCTCTCCACCTACAAGTGGGTCGATCCCTAGATCGCCGGCGCTGCACGACTGAAACCGTGATTCGCAGGGGAGTTGGAATCGCACGGTGTTCTCTGGGAGGCCCTTCCGTCATGGGGGTGGCTCCCCTCGCGAATCGCGTCGGGTCGGGTCGGGCGATGAAGGCGAGGACTGCCCCATGGTGATGAGCGGGCCGACATGTCAGACAGCACGCCGCTCGGTGAACGTGATGCCATACCCGAACAGCTGCGAATCGTCGAGGTGCACCTGTCGCTCGCCCGCGCCACCGAACTCGAAGTGGACGCGATAGCCCTTCGCAAGCACCGCGGCCTTGGTGGCGTCGAGGTCGTGGACTTCGAACACGATCGGCCCGATCGCACCGCGACCCTTCCGAGCCAGGCGAGGCGCGATCCGGCTGTCGGGACGGGAGGGCCCGAAGATCTCGATCCCGAGCCGCAGGTCCCAGGTCGTCAGGATCCCGTGCTCGTCGATGTGGGTGGGTGGCGCCAGGTCAGCCCCGAGCACGTCCCGAAACACAGCAATCGCCGGCTCTACGTCCTCGCCGGCGACGAGCAGCTCGATGCGCTGGAACCGCCGGACATTCGTCGGTTGAACGCCGAGCCCTTCGCTCGCGCGTTCGGTGAGGGTGATGCCGTACCCGAAGAGAAGCTCGGGATCGAGGTGGGCTTGGCGGACGCCGGGTGCGCCGAATTCGAACTGCACTCTGTATCCCTTGTGCTCGAGCTCGGCGCGTGCCGCGTCGAGGTCGTCGACCTCGAACACGATCGGTCCCACCGCGCCGCGACGTGGCTTGGTATCGAACGCGCTCCAACGTGTGCTGGCAGGCCCGGTTGGCCCGTAGAGCTCGATGCCCAGCGCGTAGTCCGTCGTGCTGAGGACGCCCTGCTGGGGCACCTCCTCCGGGACCGGCAGGTGACCGCCGAGAACGTCGTTGAATGCTGCCACCGCTGCCGGGATGTCGGGACCCGGTAACAGGAGCTCCACGCGGTTGATCCGGCGCATGTGCATGCTCAACCAGGCTCTGCGACGCTCTTGATCCCCAGGTCCTTCTCCAACCCAGCGATACCGGACTCTCGGCCGACGCCGCCTCGCTTGTCGCCGCCAAACGGCACGTCGGGCGCGTACCACTGCCCGCCGCAGATGCCGATCGTTCCGGTCCGCCACATCACTGCACGTGCCCGCTCGAGGTCGGTGCTCACCACGGCGCCGGACAACCCGTACATCGAGTCGTTGGCCGAGGGGCGTCGTCGGAGCCCGTCTGCGGCGGGATGTACAGCACGCGAGGCACGCCCTGCTCGAGGATGCGAAAGAACGGGTCGAGCGCCGTGAAGTCCTCAAGGTCCGTGGTCGTGGTCATGAAGGCCTCGTCACCTCGCGGTCGATGTCATGTGCTCCACCGGTCCTCCGGTGGCGGTAGCCATGACCTCGGCGGCCGTCGATCGGATTCGGCCGGCTGGCGTCGAATGCGCAACGGCGCGAGCGGGGCGTCGACCATCAGCACGCGATGCCAGTCTGCGCCGAGCTCGTCGAGCGCGGCGCGCCAAGGCCGGAGCGACGCGCCGCCCTGCGCGGCTTCGAAAGCCGTCCAGGTGCGCCACGTCGGGAACGCCCAGATGGCGATGCCCTCCGAGTCGTTGCAGCCGATGACGTTGAACGCGGCAACGAGCTCGAGGCCGTGGTTGCCGTTCGCGGACGTCCCGATCTCGCGCAACGCGGCGAGATAGTCGGTCGCGGCACCGGGCCGAAGGCTCACGATCTCGTGCGCGTACGCGATTCCTTGAACACCGTCAGCCACGAGGGCATCGATCGGGCGGGTCCACGGAGCCGGAACGAGGATGCGGTCGACCCCGCCGCGGCGGAACTCCGCCGCCTTGGCCCACCACGCCGCGAGCGAGGGGTCCTGCAGCGACGAGTGCGACAGCTCGTGTTCGAAGTTGTCGGCCAGGCCGTCCCAGCCTTCGAGCTCCCAGATGTTCACAACCTGTGGCCACCGTCCGGTCGAGCCGACGGTTCCCCAAACGCCGAAGCACTGCTGGTTGCGTTCTCGACGCGCGATCGGGACCCAGTTCGCCGTCATGTGATGCATGTACTCGGCTCGCATCGCGCCGCGGATGTCGATCAGCTCGTGGATGTAGATCTTCGGATTGGGTTCTGCAGCCATGGAGCACCAGTCGAGGGTCGACGAACGCGGGGCTAGACTCATAGTATCTACTATGCAGACCCGTCCGAGAGTGGGTGGAGGCGCTGCGCTCGAAGCCGAGGGGATCGCCGTGAGCAGCGAAGCGCGCCGAGAATGGCAACGGGCCTATGACGAAGGGCCGATGCGGGAGTCCGGTTTCGAGACCATCTCCGGGGTACTGGTGGCGCCGGTGTACGCACCGGAGTCGGCCGAGTACCCGGGCCGATACCCCTACACGCGCGGTCCGTACGCATCGATGTACCGCTCCAAGCTCTGGACGATGCGCCAGTTCGCGGGCTTCGGCACGGCCGAGGACACGAACGAGCGATTCCATCAGCTGCTCGACGCAGGAGGAAGCGGGCTCTCGACGGCATTCGACATGCCCACGCTGCTGGCTCGTGACTCCGACTACCCGCTCGCGCTTGGTGAAGTGGGACGCGCCGGCGTCGCGGTCGACACCCTCGCGGACGTCGAGACGCTGTTCGACGGCATCGACCTCGGTTCGGTCACGACATCGATGACGATCAACTCCGCCGCGCCCACGTTGCTCGCGATGTACATCGTCGCCGCCGACAAGACGGGGGTAGACCGTGAACGCCTGGGCGGAACCATCCAGAACGACATCCTCAAGGAGTACCAGGCGCAGAACGAGTACGTCTTCCCGCCGCGGCCCTCGTTACGGCTCGTGAGCGACGTGATCCGCTTCTGTTCGGCCGAGCTTCCGCGTTGGCATCCTGTGTCGGTCTCCGGATACCACATTCGGGAAGCTGGCTCGACCGCGGCCCAGGAGCTCGCGTTTACGCTCGCCAACGGCTTTGCGTACGTCGAGTCGGCGCTCGCCGCCGGACTCGAGATCGACGCGTTCGCGCCTCGTTTGAGCTTCTTCTTCAACGCGCACATCGACTTCTTCGAGGAGATCGCGAAGTACCGGGCGGCGCGCCGCATCTGGGCGCGATGGCTGCGTGACCGTTACCAGGCACAGGATCCGCGGTCGCAGCAGCTCCGATTCCACACGCAGACTTCCGGCGTCAGCCTTACGGCGCAACAAGCCGAGGTCAATGTGGCGCGCGTTGCAATCGAGGCGCTCGCCGGAGTCCTCGGGGGGACGCAAAGCCTGCACACGGATTCCTACGATGAAGCTCTCGCGCTGCCCACCGAGAAGTCGGCGAGGATCGCGCTCCGCACCCAGCAGGTGATCGCGCACGAGACGGGCGTCGCGAACGTCGCAGATCCTCTGGGAGGTTCGTGGTACGTCGAAGAGCTCACCGACGAGCTCGAACGGCAGGCAGAAGACACGTTTGCCTATCTCGATGACTTGGGTGGCGGCTCGATGCTCGATGGTGTCGTGACCGCGATCGAGCGCCGCTGGTTCCAGAACGAGATCGGAGAAGCGGCGTACGAATTCCAACGAAAGCTGCATCAGGGTCGCTGGACGTGGGTGGGGGTGAACGCCTTCACGGAGGCAGACGACTCCGCGCCGGCAACGCTCTCGATCAACCCGAACGTCGAGGCGCGCCAGCTCGCCCGGCTCCGAGACATCAAGGCGAATCGAGCAATGCACGTGGTCGACGCCGCGCTGGCTCGGGTCCGCGGCGATGCCGCCGACCCGGAGGTCAACATGGTTCCCGCCCTGATCGGAGCCGCAGCGGCCTACGTCACGCTCGGCGAGATCACCGCGGCCCTCGAGACCGTCTTCGGCGTGCACACCGAACGAGCGAGCGTGTGAGTGTCAGGGTATTGGTCGGGAAGATCGGCCTCGACGGGCATGATCGTGGGGCGCGGGTCGTGGCGCGCGTGCTTCGGGACGCGGGCATGGAGGTCGTGTACGTCGGCCTGCGCAACACACCGGAATCGATTGCCGCAATCGCGCTGCAGGAAGATGTGGACGTGGTCGGGTTGTCGATGCACAACGGTGCCCACCTCACGCTCGCGCCGCTGGTCGTCAGGGCGATCCGCGAAGCAGGACTCGACACCGCCGTCGTCGTGGGTGGCATCGTCCCCAACAACGACATCTCGGTGCTCGTGGACGACGGCATCGCCGCGGTCCTCGGACCGGGAACATCGAACGAAGATCTTGTCGCCGCCGTTCGCCAGGCGTCGAACGGGGCGAGGCGGGCGTCGCGTCCGTAACACCGTACAAGGGGGACGGGTTCGCCACGCCGAGTGTGCGCCTGGCAGTCGGGCCGGCCATCTCGTCGTGACCTCGGCGGACCGATCCACTCTGCGTGAGCGTGCGGGCTGACGGGTGATGACCATCATCCCCGCATCGCTGGCGCTCGTTGAGTTGGAATCGCTACGGAGCGACGACCTGCTCGCCTCCACGTCGCTCAGCGTGCTCGTCCAGACGACGCGCCGCGCTGACGCTGTCCGTCGAAGCTCCAGCCTCAGGACTCGATCGCGTCGACCAGGTGCCACCGGTGTGCCGTGGCGGCGCCGATGGTGGCGCCGGTGAGACCGAGGAAGGCGGTTCGGTGACGCCCGATCCGTCGCGGCAAGCTCACGGTCCCCCCCGCCCCGGGAATGAGCCCGAGCTCGAGCTCGGGCAGGCGGACGCGGGTCGTCGGCGCGGCGACAACGGTGCCCGCGAACGCGGGGAGCTCGATGCCGGATCCCATGCATGCGCCGTGGATGCGGGCGGTGGTCCGCGTCGCGAGCATCGAAAGGACACGGCCGACGCTTCCCGCCAGCCGCACGGCGTGCGCCGATCCCACATCGGAGAAGGAGCCGAACTCGTCGAGGTCCCCGCCGGCGCAGAAGGAAGGGCCTTCGCCAGTGAGCTCGACGCGCAGTGAGGGGTCGGCCCGCGCGACGGCCAACGCCACGAGCAGATCGTCTCGCATCCTCCGGTTCAGCGCGTTGTGGACCCGGGGCCGGAACAACCGGACGTGGAGGACGTCGCCCTCGCGCCAGAATCGGACCGCGGGCTCGTCGCCCTCCGACCGCGTCTTCTTGGGCCGCGCGGTGAGCCAGCGCTGGAACTCGGGGCTGGCCTGGAGCATCGAGTAGGTGGCAGATTCTTCCACGAGTCCATCACCGACGTCGCGTTGTCCCGTCGAGCGGAGCAGCAACGCCAGTGCGGTCGCGGCAATGGGTGCTCGCGACACCGATTCGATGAGCAGATCGACGTCGTCGGGTCGGATCACGATGTCGGCCAGCTGGTGCCAGGGCTCCGTTGCGCAGCGATCACCGTGCGCGACCGCGACGGTGATGCAGGGCAGCGACGCGAACGCTTCGGTGCCCGGGCGCGCCGTGTTGCCGCTCGGGCCGGGGCCGGACACGAGCAGCAGACGACCGACGGGTTCCGACGTTGCGTCGCGTGCGACGTCACCCGAGCTGAGCCACGCCTGGTACTCGTCCGGCGTCAGCGATGTCACGTCGATGCCAGTAGTTTAGGAGCGAGTGTGCGAAGCCGGCGAGGACGTCGAGACGTCGTGAAGAGAGATGTTCCGCCTGGAAGCGAGCTCTCTCACCGCTCGGAGCTCGCCCGATGGGCAGCCAGTGGCGCGATGGCCCTCACCGGTCGTGCCGACGGTCCCGCGATCGGACCTCCGGCGGGGTTGGTGTCCGGCCTCTCGGACGTCGCTGCTGATGTCGAACGAACGCTCGAACGCATGGGCGCATCCGTCAAGGTCGATGCGCTACAACATGTTGTCGAGCGCGCGGCGCTGGCCGGATTCCGTCGGCAGGGCGCCGTCAGCTGCGGCGGCGCGTCGCGACTCTTCCGGACCGAGGACGGATGGATCGCCGTGTCCCTGCCCCGGGTCGAGGATCTCGAAGCCGTCCCCGCGTGGCTCGAAACCGAGGTGCCCGACGGCGAGAGTGTTTGGGACACCGTCTCCCGCGTCAGCTCACGCCGGGCGACGTCGACGCTCGTGGAGCGGGGGACCTGGCTCGGTCTCGCCCTCGGGGCGCTCCCTGGGACGACGCGTCCGTCCGACCGGGGCTGTCCGATTGTGGTCGACCCCTCGGGCGCGTCGGTCCCGGAGGCGGGCCGGACATCCTTGCGCGGGCTCGTCGTCGTCGACCTGTCGTCGCTCTGGGCCGGACCGCTGTGCTCACACCTCCTCAGGCTCGGCGGCGCCGAGGTGATCAAGGTCGAGTCGAAGTCGCGCCCCGACGGCGCGCGCCGAGCTCCCGGCCGCTTCTTCGACGCCCTCAATGCCGGCAAGAAGATGGTGGCGCTCGACTTCGACGATGATCGCGGTGACCTGAAGATCCTGCATCGACTGGTCGAGCGCGCCGACGTGGTCATCGAGTCGACCCGGCCCCGCGCGCTCCGGCAACATGGTTTCGACGCGGACACGGTCGCGGCTTCGGGCCCGCGACCCAAGGTCTGGCTCTCGATCACCGGGCACGGCCGCACCGACCCGGGCGCGATGCGGGTTGCCTTCGGCGACGATGCCGCGGTCGCGGGCGGGCTCGTCGTCTTCGACGCGGCCGGGCCCTGCTTCTGTGCCGACGCGATCGCAGACCCGGCCACCGGGCTGTACGCCGCGCGCGCTGCCCTCGAGCTGCTCGCAGCCGGATGCGGGGGAGTCGTCGATGTCGCGATGTCCCGCGTCGCGGCTGCGCTCTCCGGGCCGACGATCGAGTCCGCAGCCGACGTCCCGATCGCGCCACCAAAGGCCCGCGTACCCATCGACACCGCCGGGGAGCTGGGTCGCGACACGAACGATGTCGTCAGCGCGTTGCAGTCGTGAGTGACCTCGTCCTGCTCGACGGCGAGCTCGGAGGCGTCCGCACCGACATCGTCGTACGGGACGGCAAGATCGCGGCCATCGAGCGGAAACAACGGGCGATTGCGCGGGGTGAAGCCCTGGACTGCAACGGGGGCGCGGTCATCCCGGCCCTTCACGACCACCATGTGCACCTGCTCGCGCTCGCTGCAGCGAAGCACTCGGTTGTCGTGGGCCCTCCCGCGGTGCGAACGCCGGAAGAGCTGGCCGATGTGCTCCGGTGCGCAGCCGCGACTCGACGAACCGACGAGTGGGTGCGCGCGACGGGCTATCACGAGTCGGTCGGCGGCGAGCTCGATCGGTGGCGGCTCGATGCACTGGTCGCAGACCATCCGGTGCGCGTGCAGCATCGGTCCGGCGCGCTCTGGACCCTGAACTCCCGAGCCCTGCAGGAGATCGACGTGGCCGCCGAGGCCGTCGAAGGGGTCGAGCGAGATGCCGCCGGCGAGGTCACGGGTCGGCTGTTCCGGGTCGACGACTGGCTTCGCCGGCGCCTCCCACCGCCTCCGCCGCCCGACCTGGCCGACGTCGCCCGGCTGCTCGCGTCGTACGGAGTCGCCGGCACCACGGATGCGACGCCGTACACCGACGTAGCCGACATTCAAGCCTTGGCGGACGCGGTTCGAGGGACGAAACGCAGTCTGCGGGTGACGGCGACCGGTGGTGCCGAGCTCGCGGGCGTGAGGTTGCCCGCGCCGCTACTGACCGGGCCGGTCAAGGTGATCCTTGACGACGCGCGGTTCCCGTCGTTCGCGACGTTGACTGAGGTGATCCGCGCCGCGCACGAGCACCGGCGCCCGATTGCCTTCCATTGCGTCACGGAGATGTCGGCTGCCGTGGTCTGCGCTGCGTTGGGTGAGGCAGGGACCATTCCCGGAGACCGGATCGAACACGGGTCCGTGATTGATCGGAAACTGATGCCGGTGCTCGCGTCCCTTGGCGTCACCGTCGTGACACAACCCGGGTTCGTGCGCGAGCGGGGCGATGAGTATCTCGAGGAGTTCGAGGGCGATGCGGCGGACCTCTACCGCTGCGGGACGCTGATCGAGTCCGGCATACCCGTCGGCGGGAGCACGGACGCGCCGTTCGCCGATCCGGATCCCTGGCGGGCGATGAGCGTCGCGGTGAGCCGTCTGACCCTCGGCGGCGCAGCACTCGGGCCACGCGAGGCCATCCGTCCGGCGCGGGCCGTCGCGTTGTTCACGTCTCGTGCCGGTGACCCGGGCGGTGAGTCCCGCCGGGTCGCGGTCGGAGCACCAGCCGATCTCTGCGTGTTGCGGGTCCCGCTCGCCGCGGCGCTGGCCGATCTCCGCTCGGAGCACGTCGCGATGACGATGGTGGGTGGCCGGGTGTCCTACGACTCCCGCGAGGCGGGTTAGCGCCGGTCAGCCTCGCCGATAACCTGCGCGAGCAGGCGCTCTCGTACGACCCGGCGGAGCACCTTTCCGCTGGGGGTCATGGGCAGCTCGGTCACGAACGCCACCGTCGTCGGGGTCTTGAACGTCCCGATGGTGGCTTGGACGTGCGCGCGGACCTCGTGCGCGCTCAGCGCCCGGCCACCGCGCAGCACCACGGCCGCGGCGATCTGCTCGCCCCACTGAACGTCGGGGAGACCGACGACTGCCGACTGCGCGATGTCCGGATGCCGCAGCAGGGCATCCTCGATCTCCGCGGGAGTGATGTTCTCGCCGCCCCGGATCACGACGTCGTCCTCGCGGCCCAGCACCCACACGTAACCGTCCGGGTCGATCCGTCCCCGGTCCCCGGTCAGGAGCCAGCCGTCGTCGCCGAGCGCCGCGGTGCCGTCGAGATAGGTACCTCCAACCTGGCTTCCTCGAATGCGGAGCCGACCTTCCGACTCATGGGCCAGCGCGACGCCTGCGTCGTCGACCACCTCGATCTCGATGCCCGGGATCGCCCGACCAACGGAACCCAGCCGGCGGCGCGCGACGTCGTCGCCATCGCGCGCCCGGCGATGGTCTTCAGGGCTGAGCAGGGCGACCGTCGAGCTCGTCTCGGTGAGGCCGTAGGCATTGACGAAGCTCGTCATCGGGAAGAGCTGCAGCGCCGCTTCGAGCACGGGAAGCGGCATTCGGGCGCCCCCGTACGAGAGCACGCGCAGGTCGGGCCGCTCCAGCTCCGGGTGGGCCTGCGCGCATTCGACGATGCGAGCGAGCATCGTGGGGACCAGGAACGCGTGGGTGATCTTCTCGTCCCGGGCGCTGCGGAGCCACCGTTCGGCGCTGAACGATGCCATCGGGACGATGCGTCGCCCGGCGTACACGTTGCTGAGGAGCGCGGCGATCCCCGCGATGTGAAATGACGGGACCGCGACGAGAGCGGCCTCCTCCTCACCGGCTGCCGCAAGCTCCACGGTGTTCCAGATGTACGACAGGAGGTTGTCGTGTCCGAGCGCCGCGACCTTGGGCGCCGCGCTGGTTCCGCTGGTGTAGAGCAGCACGGCGGGCCGGGACGGAGCCTCGACCGGATCGTTCGTCGGCACGGCGCAGGGAGCGATGAGGAGGTCCTCGTCCAGTCGCCCGCTCGGGAGCGCTTCCGCGAGCGACTCGAACCGGTCCGCGGCGGCCACGACCTGCGCGGGCGCTAGCGCGGTCGCCAGTGGAATCAAGGCGTCCTGCGGGAGCCGGTAGTTGAGTGGTGCGAACGAGCATCCCGCCCAGGCGGCGCCGAACAACGCGATGGGTGTCGCGGCCGTGATGGGACCGGCGTAGACCACTGCCGATGCTTCGACCGGAAGGGTGGTCGCGAAGTCGGCCGCGGCATCGCGCAGGTCGCGGTAGCTCAAGTGGTGACCGCCGCCTGAGATCGCGCCGCGATCTCCGAGCGCGTCGGCCGCCATCGTCAGGAGGACGGCGAGGTTCACGTCAGTCCGAGGACGGGAGCTGCTTGGCCGCGACCTCGCCCATCGGCTGGCCGTGGCACGTCAGCGTGCCGTCGCCGGCCTTCACGACCATCAGCTGCGCGTCGCACTCGTCACACGTGTAGCGCTTACCGAGCAGGTTCGTCATTGGCTCGCCGCCTTCCCTGCCGTGGATGGGGTAAGCGGAGCGCCGCAGCACTCGGGCGGAGCATCGGATGCCTTCACGACCACGACCTCGGTGCCGCATCCGGAGCACACGAGCTTGGTTCCGGGTTTCAGGCTTTCCATGTCCCGAGAATAGCAGTCGCTATGGCGAAGGTCTTGCGGCTATCCCGGACGGTCCGCCATAGTGGGTACTATTCAGCGTTGCTACGAAGGGAGTTCGTCGTGTCGGAGCGCCTCATCTCGGTCGATTCCCACGTCATGAAGACCCACAGCGACATCAAGGCGCACCTGCGTCCGTCGCTGTACGACGAGTACGACGACGGGGTGGCGAAGTACAACGCGCTGGACGCGAAGCTGCGGGGCGGCGCCGCGATGAAGCTTCCGGCCCGAGCCATGGAGCAGGCCGCGCTGGGCCGCCCGGGCTACCGGAACCCGAAGGAGCGGCTCGGCGACATGGATGCGGACGGCATCGACGTCGAGGTGCTCTATAGCGAGGTCAGCGGCTTTCGGAACATCTCCTTCATGGAGACCGGTCGCGAAGAGGCCGCGAGGGCATTCAACGACGTGATGGCGGAGTTCGCGTCGGCTGATCCCCGCCGTCTCCTCGTCTCGTACCAGATCCCGCTCTGGGACATCGACAACGCGGTCGCCGAAGTGCTCCGCCTGGCCGGGGAAGGTGCTCGGTCGGTCCACCTCCCGAACTATCCGTCTGAGTTCGGGCTGCCCGACTACCACGACTCGCGCTACGACCCGCTCTGGTCTGTCATCTCGGAGACGGGCATGCCGATCAGCCAGCACCTCGGGATCAAGGAATCACTCTGGGATGTCTTCCAGCGCGATCCGACTCCGAGCAAGGGCATCTTCGTGACCCTGCCCGCGCTTGCCCTGGCGGAGAACGTCGCCTTCTGGATCCTGGGCGGGACCCTCGCCCGCTTCCCCGGCTTGCGCATCGTCCTCGTCGAGGCCGGCCTCGGTTGGATGAGCTGGTACCTCTCGATGCTGGACCAGTCCCTCGACCTCGGCTACGAGTATCCGGGACTTGACGAGCTGCCGAGCTTCTACTTCCACCGGCAGATGTTCCTGTCCTTCATGGACGACCCCGTCGGACTCCAGATGCGCCATGAGCTCGGCATCGAGAACCTG
Organism: Acidimicrobiia bacterium; assembly: GCA_036502405.1. GTDB lineage: Bacteria > Actinomycetota > Acidimicrobiia > IMCC26256 > JAENVU01 > Chersky-806. The sequence continues at coordinate 128,953 of DASXYP010000049.1, read as the reverse complement.
ATGTGGTCGACGGACTACCCGCACCCGGCGACGACGTTCCCGCGATCCCGCGAGCGCATCGACCATCAGATGGACGGCATCCCGGCGGATGAGCGAGAGCTTCTCGTATGCGGGAACGCCTCGCGCGTTTACGGGATCTGAACGTGGCGCTCGCAGCGTCGGGACCACTCGCCGGGCTGGAGGTGCTGGATCTGTCCTGGGGCATCGCGGGCCCGATGACCTCGATGCTCCTGGCGGACAGTGGCGCGGACGTGCTGCGCATCGAGGCACCGCACGATCCGGTCCGGGACCCGGTTGCCTATCGGGTGTGGAACCGGGGCAAGCGGAGTGCGAACCTCGATCTGCGGCGCGATGTCGATCGGGAGGCGTTCTTCGGGCTCGCGGCAACCGCTGACGTCGTGCTCGAGAGCTATGCGCCGGGGGTCGCGGCGCGGCTCGGCATCGACGAGCCGTCGCTCCGGGCGCTGAACCCCGGCCTCGTGTACTGCTCCATCCCGGGGTACAGGCCCAACACCCCCGATGCTGACCGTCCGGCGTATGACGCGCTGGTCGCCGCGCGCGCCGGCCTGCACTGGGACCAACGGGGATGGCCCGGCACGTCACCCGGGCGGATCAGCGGTGGAGCGATTCCGTACGAGGAGCTCGAGGTGCCGGACCTGCCGGCGAACCGGTTCGATCTCGACGGCCCGACGTTCCCGCGGTCGACCTGGCCCAGCCTCGGCGCCACGTTCCTGGCCACCGTCGGCATATCAGCCGCGCTGCGAGCCCGCGAGATCACCGGCCTCGGTGACTACGTGCAGACGTCGCTCCTCCAGGGCGCGATGGCCTGTGCCGGACCCACCTGGCAGCGCGTCGAGCATCCGGACGCACCCGGGTACTGGATGTGGGTGACGGATCGGCGGGCGCCGGAAGGGCTCTTCGAGTGCGCCGACGGCCGCTGGGTCCACTTCTGGACGATCCGCCCCACGCTGGTCCTGCAGGCCGCCGAGGCTGACGCGCTGGTGATCGATGGATCTCCTGACAGCATGCGGGACCCTTCGAACGTTCGGATCGGCATGGACGCCGAAGACCTCGTCGTCCTCTTCCACTATCACCCGCTCCTGGCCGAGGCCTTCAAGAAGTTCCCCAGCGATCAGTGGGTCGCATTCGGGGCGGCTCGAGGTCTCGGCATGGCGTTGGTCCGTTCCCCGGAGGAGGCGCTCACGGACGGGGCATTGATCGCCGACGGGTGCGTCGTCGAAATGGACGACCCCGAGATCGGCCCGATCCGCCACGCGGGGTTGCTGCTGGAGTTCTCGCGTTCCCCGGGCGCCGTGCGCGGACCCGCGCCGATGCCGGGCGAGCACACCGAAGAGGTTTTGAGCCCGAGTGCGTCGCCGCGTGCCACGATGCCGCGGCCTCACCGCGGGGCGATGCGCGGCCCGCTCCAAGGCATCAAGGTGCTCGACCTCGGGCTCGGCGTCGCGGGGCCATGGGGTGGCAGGGTGCTCGCCGACCTGGGTGCCGATGTCATCAAGGTCCACGCACCACATGATGGATACTGGACCCGCACCCACATGGGTCTGGCGACGAACTGGGGCAAGCGCAGCATCGCGCTCAACCTCAAGGACCCGCGTGGGCGTGAGGTGCTCGAGCGGCTGCTCGCAGACGCCGACGTCCTGGTGCACAACATGCGGGAGGGCGCCGCGGAGCGCCTCGGCATCGCGTACGAGGATCTCGCGGAACAGCATCCTCGGCTCGTGTACTGCCATACCCGGGGGTTCGAGCACGGGCCGCGATCGATGCAGCCCGGAACGGACCAGACGGCCAACGCGCTGGCCGGCGTGGAGTACGAGGACGGGGCCGTACGGCTGGGTCAACCGCCGTTCTGGAGTCGCGTCAACACCGGCGACACCGGGAACGGGTACTTGTGGTCCGTCGCCGTCGTCCAGGCGCTGTACGAGCGAGAGCTCAGCGGGCGTGGTCAACGGGTGGGCACGTCGATACTCAACGCCTGTCTGTTGAACAGCTCGTACGCCTACTGCCGGCCCGACGGCCGCGCGGTCGATCGCCCGCACCTCGACGCAGAGTTGCGCGGCCTGAGCGCGCTCTACCGGCTCTACAAGACGCGCGACGAATGGGCCTGCATCGCGGCGGTCGACGAGGAGAGCTGGACGGCGCTCTGTTGCGCGCTCGACGCGCCCGATCTGCTCGAGGACCCGCGCTTCGGATCGGTCGAGTCGCGGGCGTTGAACGACACCGAGCTCAGTGCCGCGCTCGAGCCGCTCTTTGCCACGTTCGCGAGCGAGGATCTCGTAGCCGCGGCCGAGAAGTTCGATCTGCCGTGCGAGATCGCGTCTCGCGACTATCCGGTCCGACTCTTTGACGATGCTGATCTGGCGCACTTGATCACGACTGCCGTGGTGCCCGGCGTGGGTCGGATCGAGCAGCCCGGCGTGTTGGTCGAGTTTGCGATGAACGGGGCGGGATCGGTGCTGCCGCCCTGCCTCGCGGGCCAGCACACGACCGAAATCCTCACGGAGCTCGATTACGACCCGACGACGATCACCGGTCTGGTCGCGGACGGAGTGGCTGTAGAGATGCGCTCGCCGACGTAGCTGTTTCCCTGTCGCGACGCGTCGTCTCATCCTCGGAGGGTCATGCGCACGCGGCGCCACTACCAAGCCGCGACCCCACAAGGGCCCGAGTGAATAGCGATCACTATGGTTTACACTGAACGGGTGGGAGAGGACCAGCAACGCCCGGCTCCGCTGCTCACGGAGGACAACAAGTTCTTCTGGGAAGCCGCCCGGGAGGGACGCCTCGTCGCGCAGCGCTGCGGGTCATGCGGTCGGCTGCTGCATCCGCCCCGACCGATGTGTCCCGACTGCCTCGGCGTCGGGATGGAGGTCGTCGAGCTCAGTGGCTACGGCTCCGTGTACAGCTACACGGTGCTGCACCACCCCCAGAATCCCCGGTTCGAGTACCCGCTGGTTGCGGCGCTCGTCGATCTCGAGGAGGGCATCCGTCTGGTGACGAACCTCGTCGGCGAAGCCGCGCACACACCCGAGATCGGTCTCCTGGTACGAGTCGTCTTCGCTCCGACGGACCGGGACTACCAGGTGCCGGTGTTCGAGTTGCGGGGGAGCGGGTGAAGGACTCGCTCGCAGACGCCGCGAGCATCGTCGGGGTCGGTCAGACCGAGTTTTCCAAGGCGGCGGGTCGCAGCGAGACCCGGTTGGCGTGCGAAGCCATCGTCGCAGCCGTCGCGGACGCGGGACTGCACATGTCGGACATCGATGGGCTCGCGACGTTCACGATCGATCCGGTCGAGGAGACCGAGCTGGCCCGAGCGCTCGGGATCCAGGACGTCCACTGGTCGAGCCGGATGCCCTATGGCGGCGCCGGTTCGCAGGGGATACTGCTGCACGCTGCGGCGGCAGTGGCGACTGGCGTGGCTCGCGCCGTCGTCGTGTATCGCTCGGTGCGGGCGCGGTCCGGCAGCCGGTTCGGAGCGGCGACCGTTGCCGCACGACCCACGTCGTCGCACTCGGGGACGACCGCGATGCAATGGTGCACCCCGTTCGGACTCATCACCCCCGCGTCCTGGATGTCGCTGAACGCGACCCGCTACATGCACCAGTTCGGCGTCAAGAGCGAGGACTTTGGTCGCGCCGTGGTGCAGCTGCGCGCGTACGCCAGCACGAACCCGAACTCCCACTTCTTCGAACATCCGATCACGCTGGCTGACCACCAGGCCTCGCGCTGGATCGCCGAGCCGTCGATTCGCCTCTTCGACTGCTGCCAGGAGACGGACGGCGCGGTCGCGCTCGTGATCGTGCCCACCAATCGGGCCGCCGACAGCCCGCAGCCAGTGAGGATCTCGGCCGCGGCCTCGGTGGCACCGTTCGAGACGGAGGTCGCGACCGACCACTACAGCCGAGACCTCTCGGTCATGACCAGCTCGGCGTCTCTGGCCCGCCAGCTCTTCGGGGCCGCGGGTCTTGCGGTCGACGACCTCGACGTCGCAATGATCTACGACGCGTTCACGCCGGTGTTGTTGATGCAGCTCGAGGCGCTCGGATTCTGCGGGCCGGGGGAGGCGAAGGACTTCATCGCCGAGGGAGGTCTCGGTCCCGACGCGGCCATCCCGTGCAACACCAACGGCGGGTTGATCGGCGAGGGCTACATCCACGGCGTGAATCTCACCCTCGAGGCCGTGCACCAGCTCCGGGGCGACGCGGTGAACCAGGTTTCCGATGCAGAGGTCGCGCTCGTGGCCGCGAATCGCAGCGGCGTGATCCTGACTCGCGGCTAGACCCGAATCGGCAGGCGTTTGTAACCGCGCACGGTGTGCGTGTACAGCAGCTCAGCGTTGGCGCGGTCGACCTCCCATTCGGGGAACACTGCGAGCGTCTCTTCGAGCGCGATCCGCCCTTCGACACGGGCGAGCGTCGCGCCCAGGCAGAAGTGGATCCCGTATCCGAAGCCGAGATGCAGCTCGATGCGCCGACGAATGTCGAATCGATCTGGCGCTTCGTACTTCCGATCGTCTCGCCCGGCGGAACCGGTCAGCAGCGCGACCGTGGACCCGCCCGGGATCGTTTGGCCGTAGAGGTCCACGTCGCGAGTGGTGAATCGGCCCTGCACCGGAGAGGGCGCCTCGTACCGGAGCAGCTCCTCGATCGCGCCGGGGATCAAGCTGGGGTCGGCCACCATCTCCGCACGCTGGTGAGGATGAGCAGCGAGGACGAAGCCGGTCCAGCCCAGGAGCCGGGCGACCGTCTCGGTTCCCGCCGTGAAGAGCAGGATCGCAAACTCGATCGCTTCGTCCTGCGAGAGCGGTCGCGGGTGCCCACCGTCGGTGATCTCGGCCTGCGTGAGCGAGGAGAGCATGTCGTCGCCCGGGTGAAGGCGGCGCTCGTCGAGGAGTCGCGAGAGGTACTCGTGCAGCTCGATGGCCGCGTGAATCGCGGTGTCGTTCACCGGCCCATCCTCGATGTGGAACAGCTGGTCCACTTGGTGGCGGAGCGTCTCCTGATCCACGTCGGGAATGCCCAGGAGCATCGAGATCACGGTCGGGGGCACGATCGCGCCGAAGTCCTGCACGTAGTCGAACTCGTTGTTGCCTCGCTGGGCCTCGAGCAGGTCGCGGCAGAGCGTTCGTATCCGTTCCTCGAGGATGGCGATTCGACGCGGAGTGAACGCGCGGGACACGAGCGCACGCAGCACGGTGTGCCGCGGCGGATCGTTGACGATGATCATTCCGGACTCGACCGGCGCTGCCGTCATCCGATCGATCAGGATGCCGTGAGCCGAGCTGTAGGTCGCGACGTCGCGGTGCGCGGCTTCGACGTCTGCGAAGCGGCTCAGCACCCAGAAGTCATGGCGCTCGTTGTGCCAGACCGGTGCCTCGTCGCGGAGTCGACGCCACAGCGGGTACGGGTCGTCGCGCAGCTCGGGCTCGAAGGGATCCCAGTACAGGGCGTCAGCTGGGGAACTCGTCATAGTGAGCACTATGCTACGCCCTCGATGATCGAGCGGTGCGACCTGGAAGTCGACGTTTCGGATGGGGCTCCGATCGGGGTGCGGAACATCGCGACGCGCTTCGTGGTCGATCGCGACCGCTGGGACGGGCACACCGTCCTCTGCTGCTTTCCGGGCGGTGGGATGTCGAGTCGGTACTTCGAGCTCGAAGGCTTCGACATGGCCGCCTACCTTGCCGACCTCGGCCTGGCGCTCCTCCTCGTCGACCACCCGGGCATCGGCGGGAGTGACGTCCCGGACGACGGCTGGGAGCTCACGCCGGAGGTGGTGGCGGACGCCGACGTCGCGGCAGTCGAGCGAAGCTTCGATCTGCTCGGGCTGCGAGATGTCGAGGCGATCGGGCTCGGACACTCGATGGGGTCGATGCTCGTCGCCTACCAGCAGGCGCAGCACCGCCCGTACCAGGGGCTGGTGCTCGCCGGGTTCTCCGGACGTGGGCTCCCCGAGGTGCTGACCCCGGCCGAGCAGGAGATCGCCGGGTCAGCGGACCGCATCCGCTCGTCGGTGGTCGAGCTCGCGAGGACGCGCTTCGGCACACCCCTGGTGGAGTCGACCTCCTCGACCCTCGAGATGCTCGTCGGACCGAACGTCTCGGCCGGCGTCGAGCGGGCGATCCAGGGGAGTGCAGGTCCCTTGCTCGCAGTCTGCGGTCTGAATGCGCTGCTCCCGGGGAGCGACGAGCAGGTGCTGACCGCCGTCGATGTGCCGGTGCTGCTGATCGTCGCGGAGCACGACATCGTCGGCCCCCCGCACGAGGCGCCGCGGTATTTCCCCGGAAGCCCTGACCTCACGCTCCACGTGGTCTCGGCCGCCTTCCACAACAGCAACATCGCGCCGGCTCGAACGACGATGTGGGAACGCATCGGGAGCTGGGCCGCCTGGTTGGTGGGAGCTGGTCGAAGTCCGATCGGAGAGGGAGCAAGCCATCACGAATGAGCTCGCGAGTCACTACGTTGCCCGGGTCGCCGGCGGTGGAGTGCCGGAGACGGACCGAACCGCTGGGACCCCGTATCGTGAGCCGTTCATCAACCATGGAAAGAACGCCTGACATGAGCCCGAGCCGCGCCGCGACGCCAATGGATCGAAGTCGACGTCGAAAGGCGAGCTCGGCTGAGCCCAGCGGCCGACCGCAGATCATCGAGGCCGCGATCGCTTCCATCCTGGAAGTCGGTTACTACCGGTCGAGCACCAACGAGATCGCCCGCCGGGCCAACGTCAGCTGGGGGGCGTTGCAATACCACTTCGGTACCCGCGAGGCGCTGCTCCTTGCGATCGTCAAGGAGATCGACCGGCGCTTCCTCGAGGACGTCCAGAGCACGGAGCTCGAAGGCGACACCGCGGAGGCGCGCATCGCGTCCCTCTACGGGTTCATCCGTCGCCAGTACGGCAGCCCGACGTTCCTCGTACGGCTCCAGATCGTCTTGAACCTGCAGCACGATCCCGACACGTCAGGAGACGTCAAGACGGAGCTGGCCGAGATCGCCGCGCAAGGGGTCACGCCACTCCGTCGACTCTTGCGCGAGGCCATCGGTGGAAAGCCGAACAAGGCGAGCGTCGACGCGCTGTTCCACTCGCTCCGTGGTTTCGCGATCAGCCAGCAGCTCGCACAAGCCGTACCGATCGAGGGCTCCGGCGTGTCCTCGCCGGACGCGGTCAAGGTCTTTCTCCGCGGTGTGGCGCTGGGGGTGTCCGACCACACCGGATCGTGAGCTCGCGCTCCTAGCGCACGTGACGGCAGAGCCATTCGTCCGCGTCACGCCGACCCTGACGAGCGACGGCGGACTCCGGGGCGAGCTGGTAGCCGTGGGGCGCTCCGGGGTAGACGTGCAGCTCCGTCGGGGTTCCGGCCTGGTTGAGCCGCAGCGCGTAGTCGACGCACTCGTCCCGGAACCCGTCGACCGAGCCGACCGAGACGAACGCCGGGGGCAGGAAGCCGAGGTCGGTGGCACGCGCCGGGGCCGCGTATCGCGGGACCTCACCGGTGCCGTAGAGGTCGCCGAGGTACGACCGCCAGGCGAACTCGTTGGTCTCCTTGGACCAGATCAGCAGGTCGGTGAGGCGACTCGAGGGCGTGCGTTGTCGATCGTCGAGCATCGGCGCCTCGAGCAGCTGGAAGGCGAGGGGTAGGTCACCACGATCCCGCGCCATGAGCGCGAGCGCCGCAGCAAGTCCGCCGCCGGCACTCGTCCCGCACACGCCGATGCGAGCTGCGTCCACACCGAGAGCGGTCGCGTTCTCGTGCAGCCATCGCAGTGCCGCGTAGCAGTCGTCGATCGCACCCGGATACGGCGTCTCGGGTGCCAACCGATAGTCGACCGATACCCCGATGACACCGAGGTCCGGGCACCAGCGCTCGAATTGCTCGTCGTCCGTGTCGTAGCTGCCCAGGACGAATCCGCCTCCGTGGATGCTGAGGATGCCGGGTCGCAGACCCTGTACATCCCTCGGGCGGTGCACGCGCACGGGGACATTCGGAGGGGCGAGGTCGTCGATTCGCTCGACGAAGTCGGTGGTCCCGAGCGAGGGCCGCGGTGCGACCCGGAGCCTGGAGAGCATGGCGGCGTCGATCGTGCCGATCGTGAAGCCGCTGAGCGCACGCGCGATCTCGGGATCGAGCAGCCTCACCGCGTCAGCGGGTTCCACGGCGCCTCCCTTTCGGCGACTGACGACGCGCTGCGTCCCCGCGACGCATGCCTTTCCCAATAACATAGTATGTACTACCCTCACGGCGGTCCGAGCTTCGCTGTGCCCGGATGGCAGCTGAATCAGAGGGGGAGTTGGATGCCGGTTCGTCGCTGTATCGCGGTGCTCGCCGCGTTGTTGCTGCTGAGCGCCGCACTGGTGGCGTGCAGCTCGTCAGGATCGACGTCGGGCAGTTCTCCGACCGGCGGCGGCGCCTCGAGTGCCACCACCGCCCAGTACTCCAAGCCATCCGGCGCCGTCCGTGGCTTCGACGGCTCGACGATCCGGGTCGGCAGCATCGGGGTCAAGGCCCAGTTGCCGGGAGTCGAACCCGGGGCCAAGGCCCGCATCAAGCGGTTCAACGACACGAACGAGATCCCGGACGTCAAGATCCAGTACACCGAATACGCGAATGACAACGTCGATCGAGCAACCGCGCTCTCGGAGTCACGCCGGCTCGTCACGGAGCAGCACATCTTCGGCATCGTCGGTGATGCGAGCTCCTACAACCCGCTGACCTACTTCCAGCAGCAGCACGTGCCGTACTTCGGCTGGGCGTTCGACTCGACGTACTGCACCGACAAGCCCGATCCGGCGATCTGGGGCTTCGGGCTCGACGGGTGTCTCATCCCCGACCATCCGAAGGTCGTCGGCGACGGCGGAACGAACGTCTACAAGTACGTGAGCCAGAAGCTGGCCAAGCCTCACCCGACCCTGTCCATCTTCTCGAGCGACAGCCCATCGGGTCAGAACGCGGCCAAGTACGACGTGCCGCCGTACACCGGCGCAGGCTTCGACGTCGTCTTCGCCAAGGGCATCATTCCGGCGGGAACTCCGGTCTCGGACTACACGCCCTACGTGCAGCAGCTCCTCCGCAGTGACAAAGGGGGTCCCCCCGACTCGATCCTCTGCCTTCTCACCACCGACTGCATCCCGATCTACAGCCTGCTCCAGGCGAACAAGTACAAGGGCCTGTTCATCTCGGCGCTGTACTCCGACCAGATCCTCGAAGCGATGAAGGGCAGCGTCGTCTTCACCGCGTTCGCACCATTCGGGGACGCGACCCCTGCCAACGCGCAGCTGAAGTCCGACCTCAAGGCGGTCAACGACGATCAAGCGCCGGACATCGGCGTCGCGGTTGGCTACTTCTCGACTGACATGTTCATCCAGGCCCTCAAGAACGTGGTGCACGCGAAGGGCAAGTCCTTCATCAGCCCGGAGAACGTTCAGCAGTCCGCCGCCCACATGACGTGGGAGATCAAAGGTCAGGTCGGACCGACGAAATATCCGGAGTCGACCGTGCTCCCGACTCCTTTGTGCAGCGCGGTCGTCTTCAACGAGGACGGGACGGCGTGGAAGACCGTCGTGCCGTACTCGTGTTCATCGAAGACGTTCAGCGTTCCGCAGTAGCCCGTCGTGGACCCGAGCCGATGAGTGAGGCACTCGCCGGGGCCGGTGAGGAATCGGAGCTGCTCTTCCTCGCGAGTGTGACCGTGACCTTCGGAGGCATCACCGCGCTCAGCGATGTCAACGTGCGGGTTGCCGGCAGTGAGGTGCTCGGTCTGATCGGTCCCAACGGAGCCGGCAAGACAACGCTCTTCGACGTGGTCTCGGGAGTTCGGCGTCCGAACGCGGGGGTGGTGTACTTCGACGGGGCCGACGTCACGACGAAGAGCTCCGCGAGCCGCGCCCGACTGGGCCTGCGTCGGACCTTCCAGCGCGTCCAGGTCTTCGGATGGCTGACCGTCGAAGACAACGTCCTCGTCGCGCTCGAGGCCGAGGGCGGGCAGGGTGGCTTCGTCGGCGATCTCGTCGGTTCCCCGTTGCGTCGCCGCGCGGAACGGGCACGCCGGCGCCGCGTGGCCGAGACGCTCGAACGTTGCGGGCTCTCGGAGGTGAAGGGCGAGCTCGCGGGCTCGTTGCCCATCGGCGTCGCCCGAATGGTCGAGCTCGCCCGAGCGATCGTTGATCCACCGCGTCTGCTGCTCCTGGACGAACCGGCGTCGGGACTCGATGAGCAGGAGACCGTTCGTCTCGGTCGCGAGATTCAGGCTCTGCGGGACGAGACCGGCTGTTCGATCTTGCTCGTCGAACACGACGCGGGCTTCGTCATGGATCAGTGCGACCGGGTCGTCGTCCTCGACCGGGGAGTCGTCCTCGCCGAGGGCCGGCCGGACGAGATCCAGCGTCATGACGGCGTCCGCGACGCGTACCTCGGCGACGTGAGCACCACTGCACCGGGGGCCGGCCGGTGAACGAGTTTCTGAACCTCGTGGTCTCCGGCCTGGTGACCGGCGCCATCTACTCGATCATGGCGTCGGGGCTGGTGCTGACGTACACGACGTCCGGAATCTTCAACTTCGCCCACGGAGCGATCGCCTTCGCAGTTGCCTACCTCTACTACCAGCTCCACTCCGGGTACGGCATGCCAATAGTCCCTGCACTGATCATCTCGGTGTTCGTGTTTGCGCCGCTGCTCGGGTTGCTGCTGGATCGCGTCATGCTCCGGCGGCTCGCGAAGGCGCCGGTCTACGCCCGCCTGGTCGGGACGATCGGACTCGTGGTCGCGCTGCCGAGCCTGGTCCAGTGGCTCGTCATCACTGTGGGCATCCAAGTGCTCGGCCTCGGGGGTCTGCTCGGCAACAGTGCCGCCTCGCAGGGCACTCGGGTGCCCGGGATCGGTCCGACACCGGCCCACGTCTACCGGCTGCTGCACGGAGTGATCCTCGACTCCAACCAGCTCGCAGTCTTCGCGGCGGCCGCACTCGCGGGCGTCGTCCTCTGGTACGTGATCCGGCGAACCCGCTTGGGTCTGGAGATGCGCGCGGTGGTCGACCGGGAGGCGCTGGCGGATCTCCGCGGGGTCAATCCCGCGCGTGCGTCAAGGACCGCGTGGGTGCTCACGGTCATCCTCGCCGGCCTGGGCGGTGTCCTGATCGCCCCGCTCTTCACGCTGACGGACTACGTCTTCACGTTGGTCGTACTGGGGTCGCTCGCGGTCGTCGTGCTCGGGGGCCTTCGCTCGATTCCCGTTGCCTTCGTCGGCGGTCTGGCGCTTGGTGTCGTGCAGAACCTCGTCGCGGGGTACAGCGATCAGATCCTGCCCGCATCGCTGAGCAACTTGACGGGCCTCAAGGCCGCCGTACCGTTTGTGCTCGTGATCGTGCTGCTGCTGGCCTTCGGTCGCGACCGATCACGACGCGCGGGCAGCATCGCATCGGACAGTGTGCGTCCCGACCACCGCGAGGGCATGTCCGCACTCCGCCGTCGGTTGCCGTGGGCGGTCGCCATCCTCGCCCTCGTCACCTACTCACAGCAGTGGTTGTCCGTCTCGTGGCTCCGCGCCGACACCTACGGCCAGACGTGGATCGCGCAGGGATTGGCGATCTCGATCATCCTGCTCTCGTTCGTCGTGGTCACCGGCCTTGGTGGCATGGTCAGCCTCGCGCAGGCGACCTTCGTGACGATCGGCGGGTTCATCGCCGGCTGGGCCATGAACCAGGACTGGCACATCGACTTCCCCGTGATCGCGGCTCACGGTCAGCTCAACTTCGTCTGGGCCACGGCGCTCGCGGTCATCGTGGCGGGAGTGGTCGGCGCGCTCATTGCGATTCCGATCACCAAGCTGGGCGAGGTCAATCTCGCGCTGGGGACGCTCGCGTTCGCCTTCATCGCGTCCTTGCTGGTCTTCCCACTCGACTCGGTGAGCAACAACGCGGCCGGTTGGACGATCCGTCAGCCGTCGTTGAACCTGCTCGGACTGAACCAGCTGAACAACCTGCTCGTCGTCGGTGATCAGCGGCACTTCGACTCGAGCCTGCTCTCGGAGCAGATCCTGCTCTTCCTCGCAGTCTTCGGCGTCGTCACCCTCGTGATCCACGCGCTGTGGCGGTCGGCTTCGGGGCGGGCGATGCTCGCCGTCCGCAGCTCCGAAGTTGCCGCGGCGGCGTCTGGCGTGCGCGTCCAGCGGACGAAGATCATGGTCTTCGCCCTGGCGGCGGCCATCGCCGGTCTCGGTGGTGTCATGCTCGGCCTGTTCAGCTTCCAGGTCGACAACTCCACCGCGCCGCCACTCGTCGGACTGGTCTGGCTCGCCCTCGCGGTCGCCTTCGGCATCCGCCGCCCAGGGGGAGCACTGATCGCGGGTCTCGTGTTCACCGGCGGGACCGCGGTGCTCCACGGGCTCGCCGGGGTTCTTCCCGGAGGAACCGTCAACGAGCTGGTCACCTCGACCTACTTCGTGCCGATCCTCTCGGGACTGCTGGCGATCCAGCTCGCACAGGAGCCGGACGGGCTCCTGGCGCTCGCCGGTGGCCGTCAACGAGCGCGCCGCGACCGCAAGCAGCACCTTGCGGCCATCGCGGCCACCGAGGCGCTGCTCCACGACGGTGTCGTCCCCGAACACGAACAGGATCACCGTGCGGCCCGGGCCCCGGCACAGCCGGTTGATGCTTCCCAACTAGAAGCCCGCTCCACGTTCGCCTTGGAAGGGATCGTCGCCGGGTACGGCGGCGTCGAGGTGTTGCACGGCATCGATCTCCAGTTGCGTCGCGGCGAGATCCTCGCGTTGCTCGGAGCCAACGGCGCCGGCAAGTCGACGATCTGCGCGGTAGCCGCGGGAGCGCTCACTGCGTCTTCCGGCGCCGTGTGGCTCGACGGTGCCGACGTCACAGCTCTGTCGACCTTCCGGCGCGCCCGATCCGGCGTGCTCCTCGTGCCCGAGGCGCGCGGGATCTTTCCGGGACTGACCGTCGAGGAGAACATCGCGGTCGCACTTCCCGAGGAGGAGAAGCGGCGCAGGGCGTATGCGGCCTTCCCCGTTCTCGCCGAGCGCCGCAAGCAAGTTGCCGGCCTGCTGTCCGGCGGGGAGCAGCAGATGTTGAGCCTGGCGCCCGCGCTCGCAGATCCACCCGACGTGCTCATCGCCGATGAGCCGACCTTGGGGCTCGCGCCAATGATGGCCAGCCAGCTCATGGATTCGATCGTGGAGCTCCGCGACCAGGGAACCGCGGTGCTGCTCGTGGAGGAGCATGCGCACAATGCCCTCGCTGTTGCGGACTCTCTCGCGATCATGGAGCTCGGTACTCTCAAGTGGTCCGGCAGGCGCGCAGACGCGGACATGGGCCTGTTGGCAAGCGCATACCTGGGACCCAGCCGGATCGTTCGAACGTAAGGCCGGAAATCTCTTCGCGCCTGGCGAATGACACTGCATAGTGATTACCAGTGTTCTCACTAGGGGGTGACGCTCGAGTCCGCAAGCCCGTCCCCCTGGGCTTGTTCCTGGCCGGCGGGAACGCGGCAAACGTTGCCGGACGGGGCACGAGCTCGAATGCACCCAGCTCGGATCGTCCGCGCTGGCCCTCCAGCTGACCGGCGCAACCATTGCGGTCACGACGAGCGCGATCACGAGCGGCGAGGTCGTGGCTGCGAGCAGGTGCCCGCGGTGACCCCCGAGCCCCGAACCGGCTTTGCCGCCCAGCAACGCGCCGAGCACGAACGAACCCAATGCGACCAGTGACGCCGGGATCGAGAAGCCCGACGCCCCCGCGATCGCGAATCTCAGGAACACCACGTTGCCGGGCATGTTGGCGACGAACACGTGACCGAGTGGCAGGACTGATTCACGCATCTCGAGGGGCCGATCGCATCGGCATTTGACCTTCTCGCAACTTTTGTACTGTTCCTGCTCAAGGCCGTGTCCAACCCGGCCGAAAGCCTCTGCGACCTACAAGACAAGGGTCAACAGGACGGGCAGCGATCCGTCGGCCTGTATGTGGTCGCCTGGGCCGGCGAGGAGTCAATGGCGAACCCACCGTCCACCACGTAGTTCGACGGTGGAGAGGGTGGTCATGCGCCAGACGGTGGCAAGGTTTGCAGGTGCGATGCGCCGGTGGGGGAGGCAGAGCCCGCTCGCATTGCTGGTCTTGGTCGTGGTCCTCATCGGTTTCCAGGGCGGCGTGGCGGGCCTCGCCGAAGCCGGCGCCGCGGTCCCGATGACGCAGATCCTGGTGCGCGTCGCGCCGGGAACGCAGGCGTCGGTCGCCCAACAGCTGCATGCGCTCGGCGGCGATCCGCATGCCCCGCTCAAGGTGCTCGACGGCTTCCTCGCCACGGTTCCCAGCGACAAGGTCGCGGCAGCGCAGACGATCCCGGGCGTCATCTCGGTCGTGAGCGGCATCGACGTCGCGTTCGACCCGGCGATGTACAACCCGGAGCAGGTTTCGAGCTCGATGTACCAGGTGGCGAAGAGCATCCACGCCGACGAAGCATGGAGCAACGGGTACACCGGTGCTGGCGTCGACGTCGCGCTCATCGACTCGGGTGTCGCACCGCTCCCACAGTTCCACGACCGGGTTGTCAACGGACCTGACCTCTCGTTCGGCTCCGGTGGGGCCGCGCCAGGGGTCGACCAGTTCGGCCACGGCACGCACATGGCCGGGATCATCGCGGGCCGTGACCCCTCGGTTCCGCTCGACCCTCGCACGTTGGGTGAGAACGCGAAGCGTCAGTTTGTCGGCGTCGCGCCCGGTGCCCGGATCGTCAACATGAAGGTCGCGGCCCCGGATGGCGCGGTCGACGTCTCCCAGGTGATCGCAGCCATCGACTGGGTCGTCGAGCACCACGACTCGGACGGGCTCAACATCCGCGTGCTGAACCTCTCGTTCGGAACCGACGGCATCCAGGACTACCAGCGCGATCCCCTGACGTTCGCGGTCGAGAACGCGTGGGCACACGGCATCGTCGTCGTCGTCTCTGCCGGCAACTCCGGCTATGGATCTCCGATGCTCAACGACCCGGCGTACGACCCGCGCGTGCTCGCGGTCGGCGCGTCCGACAGCAACGGGACCGTCGGCCAGGCTGACGACTTCATCGCCGACTTCTCGAGTCGCGGTGACGTCTCGCGCCGTCCCGACGTCTTGGCCCCCGGCCGCTCCATCGTCAGCCTCCGCGCCCCGGGCTCCCTCATCGACCAGGCCTTCCCGGGAGGCCGGGTCGGCGACACGCTCTTCCGCGGCAGTGGAACCTCGCAGGCCGCGGCAGTGACCTCCGGGGCCGCGGCGCTGCTCCTCCAGCAGTACCCGACCATGACGCCGGACCAGGTCAAGGCGGCGCTCGTCAACAGCGGCTTCCGACTTCGGACCGCAGCCGGCCAGGTCCTCGAGTCGGGCATGAAGAGCCTCGACCTCCACGGCGCACGGGACAAGGCCAAGGACGTCAGCACCGGCAAGATCCCGTCCGCGCAGAGCTTCCCTCCGGCGACCGGCCTGGGGACGCTCGAAGGCGCTCGCGGCAGCGCTCATATCTCGGACAGTGACTCCGTCCTGAGCGGCGAAGTCGACATCACCGGGGCGCCATGGGACGGGCGGACGTGGCGCGACGCCGCCTGGGAAGGTCGGACGTGGCGGGACGACTCCTGGAACGGTCGGACCTGGCGCAGTGAAGGCTGGGAAGGCCGGACCTGGCGGGACTCGTCGTGGGACGGCCGAACTTGGCGGGACAACGGCTGGATGGCGGCCGAGTTCGTTCCGGTTGGCCCACTCTCGTGAGCCGGGCGAGTTCGTGACGGCGAGCGTGGAGCGCGAGGGGGGCACCCGGGGCGTGCTGCTGCTCTGCGTCGGAGTCGCGGCCGTCGCAGGCACTCTTTGGTGGATCGCGGTCGGTACCGGGTCGGCGCCGCCGTTGGTCGTCGGCGTCCACCCCCTGATCGTGCTGGCGCTCGTCGTGCTTGCCGAGCTCTGCATCGTCCATGTGTTCTTTCGGCGCGAGACCCATTCGATCTCACTTCGCGCTATCCCGCTGGTGCTTGGACTGTTCGTGCTCACGCCGCCGGCGCTTCTCGTCACCTGCACGCTCGGCGTCGCCGCCGTGCTGGTCATCAAGGCCCGGCTTGCCCCGCTCAAGCTGCTCTTCAATGTCGTGATGGTCATGTTCGAGGTCACCCTCGCGTTGACCGTGTTCGGACTGGTGCGCGGGGGCGAGGACGTGCGGGACCCCCGAGCCTGGGCTGCGGCCGTGCTCGCGGCGGTCGTGGTCGATGTTGTCTGCGGCGCCTTGGTCAGCACGGCGATCTGGCTTCATCAAGGGACGTTCGACCTCGACAGCGCCGGCTGGCTGGTGCTCGGCGGCGCGGTCGCCGCGGCGACCAACGCCACGTTCGCGTTGGTCGCAGTGCTGCTGATCAGCATCGCTCCGGAAGCCGCGCTCCTCCTCGCGGGAATCGGCGTCACCTTGTTCGCCGCCTATCGCTCGTTCGCGACGCTGCGTCAGCGGCACTCGGAGCTCGAGGTGCTCCAGGAGTACACGGCTGCGCTCAACCGCGGGCTGACCTTCGACGAAGTTGCCGTCTCCGCGCTTCGGGAGGCCTGCGCGCACCTCGATGCCGCCGGCGCGGACCTGTGGTTCCTTCCGGCGCAACACCATCTGCTCGGGACCCGAATCACGCTCGAGACCGACGACTCGGCGATCATCGACCGGGAGTTCGTCGTTCCGGTCACCGATCCGCTCTGGGGCCGCCTCGTCAGTGGTGTCACCTCCGTCGTCGTGTCGCGCAACACCCGCGACGAGCGCGAGCGCACGCTGCTGCGCGAGCTCAATGCCCAGGACCTCGTCGCCGCGCCGCTCAGATCCGAGCGCGGCTTGGTCGGAATCATCCTCCTGCACGACCGGCTCGGTGACATCGCGTCGTTCAGCCAAGCCGACGGGCGCCTCCTCAGCGCGCTCGGTCGCTACACGAGCGTCGCCCTCGAGAACGGCCGGCTCATCGACGCCGTACGCCAGGAATCCATCCGACGCGAGCACGACGCGCTCCACGATCAGCTGACCGGGCTGCCGAACCGCCGTCACTTTCTCGAACACGGCGACCGGACACTCGTCGCGCAGAACGGCACGACGAGCGCAGTTCTGCTGTTGGACCTCGACGACTTCAAGGAGGTGAACGACACGTTCGGCCACGCGAGCGGTGATTCGGTGCTCACGGACGTCGCCGCACGCCTTTGCGACGAAGCCCCCGAGGGGGCGATGGTCGCTCGCCTCGGCGGCGACGAGTTCGCCGTGCTGCTTCCTGCGGTGACGAGCGCGCAACGCGTCGTCGATTGCGCCGCCCAGCTCCGGCAGGCGCTCCAGCGGCCCCAGGTCGCGAACGGCGTGCCGCTGTTCCTCGACGCCAGCATCGGCGTCGCGCTCCATCCGGACCACGGCCCCGACGTCGCCACGCTGCTGCGGTGCGCCGACGTCGCGATGTACCAGGCGAAGGAGCACCGGACGTCCATTTCGATGTACGACCCGGCCCAGGACAACCACACGCCGGAACGCATGTCGCTCGCAGCCGATCTCCGTACCGCCATCGCCGAAGGATCGTTTGCCTTGGGCTTTCAACCCATCAAGTCGCTCCGGGACGACCGAGTCATCGGGGTCGAGGTCCTCGCGCGCTGGGACCATCCGACGCGCGGCGTTCTCCCCCCGCCGGTCTACATCGCAGTCGCAGAACAGAGCGACCTCATCCGGCTGCTCACCGGCTACGTGCTCGAACGCGCACTCGTACAACGGCGTCAGTGGGCTGAACGTGGACTCGATCTGCGAGTCTCGGTGAACGTGTCCGTACACGATCTCAATCGCGACGGCTTCGCCGAGCAGGTGAGCCAGCTGCTCGCCGCGACCGAGACGCCCCGCGGTCAGCTCGTCATCGAGCTGACCGAGACGCAGGCATTGCACCACCCCGAACGCATTGCGCCTGTCCTGGCAGAGCTCCGACGCGCCGGGGCGGTCATCGCGATCGATGACTTCGGGACCGGATATTCCTCGCTCACATCACTCCGCTCACTGCCGGTGGACGAGATCAAGATCGACAAGTCGTTCGTGTCGAACATGCGCGACAGCGAACACGACCGAGCGATCGTCAGCTCCCTCGTCGAGCTCGCCAACCGACTTGGTCTCGAAACCGTCGCTGAAGGCGTCGAGGACGAAGCAACCGAGCTGCTCCTGCGCGAGACCGGCTGCCAGAACATCCAGGGCTACGTCCTCACTCCAGCGCTCCCCGCCGAAGAGCTTGAACGATGGATGGCTCGAGAGAGCTCCCCTCGAGGAGACGGCGGAGTCGTGCTCGAGCTCCGCCATGCGTGACGGCTTTGCCTTGCTGCCGAATGCATCCTGACCCGGCGAGCTCTGCATTCCAAGTTTCGAGACCGCTCACAATGCCCGGCATTTCGGATCCGATCCGCGCTTCGCTTCCACCTCTTCATTGGTCTCGAGCGCGATCTCACAGGGATGTTGCACGACGAACCGAATTGCATGAGGCAACGATCGATCTGTGATCTCACGGCGAGCCGGCGTGGGAAGGCAGGCTCAGACGTAGTGGATGTCGAGCCGTCGCGACCGTCCAGCCTCCAGGTGATGGACGAACGTGCTGCGCGGGGGACAGTGATCACTCGCCGACTCCGGATTGAGGAAGTCGATCTCGATGATCGTGAGATCGCGGCTGACGACGACCCCTTGGACGCGGGCCCGGACACCGAGCCCGATCGCTTCTCGCTCGTGCGCCGACCAGTCCTTGACTCCCTGCCAGTGACCAACGGAGTCGGTGACTTCGACGTCCGATGCGTAGGTGTCCCTATAGGTGCCGGGGACGGGCGCGTCATGAAGCTCGGCGTAGAACTGCTCCCAGATGTTTCGGCGTGTTCGCTCGAGCTCGGCATGGGAGAACGCGGTACCGATCACCGTTCGCTGCAATGCGTGGCTCAGCAACGCCCGCGAGCGATGCAGCCGGCTCCGGACTGTCCCGACCGGCGCGCCTGTGATACACGCGATCTGTTCGTAGCTACGGCATCGACTGAAGTAGCGAAGCATGACGGTCTCGCGATCGTCGGTGCTGAGAGCGTCGAGCGCGGCCCACACCAACTCGCCGTCGACGAGCCGATCCAGAGCGTCATCGGGCGCGGGCACGCCCGTCAACGGGAGAGGATCCACCCTCTCGTGCGGCACCTCGCGGCGAGAGCGGAGACGCGTGAGACACGTGTTGCGCAGGACCGCGTGCAGCCAGCCGCCCACCGCGGCGGGATCCCGTAGCGATCCGAGCTTCAGGAGCGCCGTCATGCAGGTCTCCTGCACTGCGTCGAGGGCATCGTCGCGATTGCGGAGGGTGGCGATCGCCGCTGCGTACAACGACGGCCGGTACCGCTCCAGCAGGCCCGCCAGTGCCTGCATCTCGCCCGCCCGGGCGAGAGCAACCAGGTCAGGGTCGCTGATCGATGGTCCTTCCATGCTTCCAAGGATGCTCCAGCCGGCGGAAAAGTTCACGAACTTTGCGGCCGGCGCCGGCATCCCTGGATCACCCGTAATGAGCGACTGGAGGACCCCGTGACCGCTGATCTCGATGGCAACAAGGACATCGTTCGAGCCTTCGTGGCCGCCTGGAACGAGCGTGACTTCGAGCGCTTCGACGACCTCATGGCCGGCGACGCAGTCCTCGGCGTCAGCGGCATGATCGTCTCGTGCAACCCAGCCGCCACTCGAGCCATCGCGCACGAGTGGACAACTGCATTCCCGGACTGGCAGTTCGAGCTGCAAACCCTGATCGCGGAAGGCGAGGTTGTCGTCGCACACATGCCGTATCACGGAACTCTCACGCAGCCTCTGTTCGGGATGGCCCCGACAGGACGGTCCGCGACGGTGGACGAGGTGGTCATCTTCCGTATCGACAACGGCAAGATCGCCCAGGCGTGGGAGGTCTACGACGAGGCCGGAATGTGGCGCCAGCTCGGCGTCGCGCCGCCAGCCTGAGGTTGGGGCGACAGGCCACCCGCGTACGCATCGGGGCATACGCGAGCCGCACTGCGCGCTCAGTCGACCACGACCCGGGCCTGCTCGCGGGTCTTCCTGACCAGTAGCGAGGCAGGAAAGGGGTCTCGGAGCGGGTGCCGACGCGCTCGACCAGGCCACCGTTCGCCCTGTCCCCCGCGATCTCGTCGGATGTGGCGACTACGAGGGGCGTAGCAGCAGCGATGTTGCGAGTCCGTGTGCGAGCTGGTTGTCGCCGGCTTGCACTTCAATGCCGATCGTGGTGGTTCCGTCCTGGACGGAAAGCATGTTGGACGCCGCTTGGATGATGCGGGTTGCGGGCGCGGTGGTGAAGCGCAACGTGAGGTCGGGATTCGGTCCGATGTTCTCGACGGGGATGTAGGAGTTCAAGATCGGCATGGCGACGGCCGAGTCTGCGATGAGGCACGCGGCTTCCGGCCCGGCGTGTTCGAGGTCGTCCCACGGGACCGTGCACTCCATCGCGCTCGCGGCCGACCCATCGACGCTCTGCCGGAAGTTCTCCGCCCTTGGGAGGGTGTTGCGCGCAGCGAAGCGTCGGTTGAGTCCGAGGGTTGCGACGATCCCGGCCGCGACCGCCCCTGGGAGCTCATCGTCCACACCGATCGGTGTCTCGATGAGGCGAAACGGCGGTGTTGCGGCGCTGCGGTCGTGTTCAGCGGCGACAGCTTCAGGTGTCACCATTGTCAAGAGCGCGATCGCTGCGAGCTTGCGCCGCGTGTCATAGAGGTCGACTTCGACGGTTGCCACGCTCCGGCCGGGGTGCCGTACCGTGGCCGCCGCAAACGCGCGTCCGCTCGGAACGGACCGCACCATCTGGATGTGCATGGAGCGCGGCGAGCGCTCCGGTGCGATCGATCGCGCTACGGCGAGCGCCCCGGCGGCGAGTGCACCGCCGTATACCGCACCCCAGTTGCTGTTCAGATGCGCGCCGAACTCGAAACGCCATTCGTCGCCTTCCGGCGTGGGGCCACCGAGGAACTCGTGTACGGACTGAACAACCACACGCGAAACGTCCTGCTGACTGCCCGCCATCGAGCCCTCCCCGCGCCTATCGGGCGCATCTTGCCCGCTCTGGCGTGTCCTCGCCACGGGCACTGAGTGGCTTGCGATGGACCGAGAGGTCATCGACCTCGACCACTAGCCCACCGGCGTCACGCTCGAACGTGACGTCGCAGTGCGAGAATGGCAAGCCGGCCTCAGGCCGCGACCCCGGCGCGTAGATGCGTCCGGCCGGTGAGGAACGCCAGACCGTAGAGCAGCGCAACGAGAAACAGGAGCGCGCGGTAGCCCACGACGAGCGACGCGTACTCGAGCAGACCGCCGAACATCGCTCCGAGCAGGTTCGCCCCGAACGCCGTTGCGATGTGTGCGGTCTCCTTGAACCGCGAGGCAAAGACCAGGTTCGCGGTGAAGATCGGAAGGAAGGCGAGCGCCGTGGCAGCGAGGAATCGCGTCGGGGCTGGAAGCCCGAGCAGCTGATCCGGCGGCACGAGCCAAGCGAGAACGAGCGAGGCGAGCAGCACCAGGTACAGGCGCGCGGGATGTCGGAAGGTGACGCGCTGGGCGATGAGCACCGCGAGCAGGACGGTGCCGAGCACTCCGAGGAACACGAGCGCGTTCACGAACCAGGTCGTGCCGAAGAGCAACGCGAATTGGACCACGCTCTTGGTCTCGAGCAGGAGAAAGGCCGCGCCCATGAAGAAGAGATCGATGTAGCGCACCATCGGCCGCAGCGGCCCTCCGACCACTCGCACGGCGATGGCGGAGAACAAGAGGATGAGCAGGATGGTCACCACGTAGAACGACGGCAGACTTCGCCCCTTGAGGTATGGGAAGGGGTGGTCGTCGGTCGCGGGTTGCTCGACCCTCGCCGGCCGCTGCCAGACCCCTGCGGTGCCGCCCGCCGGTGCGGGGGTCTCGCAGTCGACGGAGCTCGCCTTGGGCGCGTCCATGAGAATCGCGAGGGCCCCCGTGCCGGGGGGACCGATCGAGACGACACACGGCGACCGGTTGAAGGCCTGGTCCAGCGTGTTTGCGTAGCGGTCCACGAGCCATTGCTCGCGGTAGTAGTTGTACATGGCGAACACGCCATTGCGCTTCAGGTGTGAGCGCGCCGATTCGATCGACTCTTTCGTGAAGAGGTAGCTCTCGAGCCGCAGTGACGATTGGCCCTGGATCAACGTGATCGAGTCGGGGAGCGCGAACAGGATGAGGTCGTATTTGCGATCGGAGTTCTCGAGGTATGCCCGGCCGTCGTTGATGTGCGTATGCACCCGCGCATCCGAATACGGCCGGTCCGGATGGGTCTCGCCACCGATCTCTCGAATGCGGGGATCGATCTCGACCGCGTCGATGTGCTTCGCACCGTTGCGCAGCGCGACCGCGACATCGTTGCCGGTGCCGGCGCCGACGACGAGCACATCATCGAGCGCGGCGACCTTGGCGCGGCTGTATGCCGCCGAGTACAGCGGGTTCTTCGCCGCGCTCAGCTCGGCCTGATGGGGAACGCCATTGACTTTGACGCTGACGCCGGGACTTCCGACGTTCGGCGCCGTTTCGATCTTGTAATACGGCGACCAGCTGGTGTTCGCCGCGAACGACTCGATGCCCAGCACCAGCACGAGCAGGAGCAGGGCACCGATCGGGATCAGTCGCCGCTCGGGCAGCATGAGCGCGAGGAATGCGGCTGCGACGATGATTCCCCAGACCAATGGGGGCGCGCCGAGGAACGAGACGAGAACGTAGACCGCGATCCCGAACACGCTGCCGATCAGGTCGAGCTTGTAGGCCTCGAGCGCCTCGAAGCGCATGAACGTTCTCGCTACGCCGTCGGCGACGAACGCAAGCGTCGCCGCGACTGCGAGGAAGATCACCACGAGGACCAGCTCGCGCGGTGGCCCGGAGCTCTTGAGCTCGCCGAAGTAGATGAGGTCGGTGCCCGTGTTGCGAACGGTCACCGGGAATGTCCGCACGAAGACCACGAGTACAGCGAGAGCGACGGGCGACCACGGGAACAACACCGGCCGCCGACCCGCATGCAAGAAGCCGAGCCCGATTCCGAGAAAGCTGCCGAGAAGCACGAAGTTCGAAAAGTACGAGAGGTAGAGGATGTTCGAGCCGAGCCACCGTATGAGTGCCAGCTCGACAAAGAGCATGAGGAAGCTCAGGAGGATCAATCGCGGCCGGTCGCCCAGCGCCCTCCCGGTGCGCGCCTCGCTCGAAGGCTCTGTGGCCGTCCCGACTTGCTGCACCGCCTGCTCTTGCCCCACCGCCCGCCCCCGCTCCCCGAGCATTGCCCCGAAGTGGAGCATGGAATACCCGCAGCAATGGAAATGCAAACGGTCCTACGGCGAGCCGCCGTATTGGGGCCGGGCTCTCGGAAGGTTTGTTGACGCGTCATCGACCACCACGTACTCTGGAGAGGTCGTCAAAGGGGGCTGCCCGCGCGCTCGCGTCGCCGGCATGTACGTCGCCCGGCGCACTCGCGGACGAGGAGGTTCGAATGACATCTGCACCATCGAAGTTGGGTGTCGGGATCATCGGCGTCAGCCCCAGCCGGGGTTGGGCCGCCACCGCCCACATCCCGGCGCTGCGAGCTCTGCCGAACTACGAAATCCGCGCGCTCAGCGCGCACAGCGCAGAAGCTGCTGCCGCCGCGGGTGAAGTGTTCGGGGTCAGCACAGCGTTCTCGGACCACGAGCAGCTGGTCACCCAGCCCGACATCGACCTGGTTGTGGTGACGGTCAAAGTTCCGCACCACCGAGAGCTCGTTTCCGCCGCACTTGACGCCGGCAAGGCCGTCTACTGCGAGTGGCCCCTGGGGCGCGACCTCGACGACGCGCGGGCGATGGCCGCGCTCGCCGCCGAGCAGCGCGTTCGGTCCGTCGTCGGATTGCAGGGGCGACAATCCCCGGCCATCGAGTTCGTCAGCGAACTGGTCCACGACGGGTACGTCGGCGAGGTTCTGTCAACGACCATGATCGGGGTGTCGATCGCGGGCGACGCCGTGGTCAACGCAAACGCCTACATGCTCGACAACACGAACGGGGCCAACCTGCTCACGATCGCGGTGGGCCACAGCCTGGACACCCTCAACTACGTGCTGGGCGAGTTCGCCGACCTCTCGGCGGTGTCGGACCTCCGCCGGCCGGTCATCAAGGTCGAAGAGACCGGCGAGAAGCTCGCGAAGACAGCAGCCGACCAAGTCGCGGTGATCGGCGCCCTCCGCTCCGGCGCGACGGTCAGTGTTCACATTCGCGAGGCGGTGGCCGGCGGCATTGGTTTCCAGTGGGAGATCAACGGAACGGTGGGAACGTTGCGGATCACCGCTGACGGCCCGCTCCCCGGGATCTTTCCATTGAGCATCGCGGGGGCGCAGGGCCGAAACGAACCCGCCGCGCTGGCGGTACCGGAGGGACTGACTCGGAAGTGGCCTGCCCTCACCAGCCTGCAAGGCGCGCCAGCCTTCAACGTCGGGCGCGTCTACGCCGCGTTCGCGGCAGACATTGATACCGGGAAGCACACCGTCCCCGACTTCGCGGATGCCGTCCGGCGCCACGAGGTCACCGCTGCCATCGAGAGGTCTGCTGCGTCAGGAAGACGCGTGAAGCTGTAGGCCATCGTTCCGAGTCGACGGTCAGAGCCCAGGAGGTTGGATGACAGAGACCATGCGAGCGATCGTCCTCGACGCGCCGGGCCCACCTGAGACGCTGACGGTCCGGGAGCTGCCGGTCCCGACGCCGGCGGTCGGTTGGGTGCTGATCGAGGTCAAGGCGTTCGGGTTGAACCGATCCGAGTTGCAGACCCGGGAGGGCCTCGCGTCCGGTGTGACGTTCCCGCGGGTTCTGGGCATCGAGGCTGCCGGCCTCGTCGCCCGATGCCCGGGCGGGGAGCTCCCCATCGGCCAGCAGGTCGTCACCATGATGGGTGGAATGGGGCGCACCTTCGACGGGGGCTACGCCGACTACACGTGCGTGCCTGCGAGTCAGGTGATCCCATTCGCAAGTGCTCTCGAGTGGTCGACCCTCGGCGCAGTGCCCGAGATGCTGCAGACCGCCTACGGCTCGCTCACCGTCGGTCTCGACGCGAAGCCCGGGCAGTCGATCCTCATCCGCGGCGGCACCTCTTCAGTGGGCATGGCGGCAGCAGTCCTCGCCCGGCAGCGGAAGATGACCGTGCTCTCGACGACCCGAAGCGCGAACAAGACCGCAGCGCTGATCGATCTCGGCGTGGAGCACGTCCTGGTCGACGACGGCAACGTCGCCCAGCAGGTACGCGAGATCCTCCGAGACGGGGTCGACATCGCGCTCGAGCTCGTTGGCACGCCGACCCTGCCGGACACGCTGCACTCGACTCGGCTGCACGGGGTCGTGTGCTTCACCGGGATGCTGTCCAACGTCTGGACCGTCCGGGACTTCTACCCGATCGAGTACCTGCCCCGAGGAGTGCGGCTGACTGCCTACCACGGCGAAGCCGAAGACCTGCCCCGATCGGTGCTGCAGGAATTCCTTGATGCGGTCGCTGCCGGCGACGCGGTCGTACCGATCGACCGCGTCTACGGCTTCGACCAGATCGTCGAAGCGCACACCGCCATGGAAGCCGGAAGCGCAGCCGGGAAGCTCGTCGTCACGACCTGAGGCGCCAGAGCGCGGTCCAGCGACACGAACACATTCGACGACGCCTCGAATGCTCGAGCACGAGCCGCCTTGGGTCCGTCGGGGCAAGGCTTCGGGACGTGGCCGCGGCCGTTTGGCGGACCTGGGGCGCGGGTACGGCGCGCGGTCGGAAGGTCAGTGACGACGTGAGCGCGACGCGCTCGAGAGGGCGGTGCGATGAAGGCGGTGACGTTCCACGGCAAGCGTGATGTGCGGGTCGAAGAGGTGCCGGATCCCAAGATCGAGGAGCCGACCGACGCGATCGTACGCGTGACGTCCACCGGACTGTGCGGTTCGGATCTGCACCTGTACGAGGTGCTGACGGCGTTCCTCGGCGAGGGCGACATCCTGGGCCATGAGCCGATGGGCATCGTGGAGGAGGTCGGCGCGGCCGTTCCGGGACTGGTGCCGGGTGACCGCGTCGTGATCCCGTTCAACATCTCGTGCGGCACCTGCTTCATGTGCGACCAGGCGCTCTACTCGCAGTGTGAGACCACGCAGAACACGGCGCAGGGGACCGGCGGCTCGCTGTTCGGCTACACGAAGCTCTACGGACAGATTCCCGGCGGCCAGGCCGAGTTGTTGCGGGTCCCGCAGGCGCAGTTCGGCCCGATCAAGGTTCCCGAAGGTCCGGCGGACGACCGGTTCGTGTTCCTGTCCGACGTGCTGCCGACGGCCTGGCAGGCCGTGCAGTACGCGAGCATCCCACCGGGCGGCAACGTGGTGGTGCTCGGGCAGGGCCCCATCGGCTCGATGTCGGCGCGGGTGGCACGGCATCTGGGCGCCTCGCTGGTGATCGGCATCGACCTCGTCCCCGAACGGCTGGAGCGCGCGCGGGAATGGGGGATCGACACGATCGACCTGAACGACGTGGACGACCCGGCGGACGCGGTCCGCGAGCTCACGCACGGACGCGGCGCGGATGCGGTGATCGATGCGGTGGGGATGGAGGCGCACGGTTCCAACGCCGCGAGGTTCGCGCAGCAGGCGACCGGGCTGCTGCCCGATGCCGTCGCTGCGAAGCTCATGAAGAAGGCCGGTGTCGACCGTCTCAACGCGGTGATGCTCGCGATCGACATGGTGCGGCGCGGCGGGACCATCTCGTTGTCAGGCGTGTACGGTGGCATGTCGGATCCGCTTCCGCTGTTGACGCTCTTCGACAAGCAGATCCAGCTCCGCATGGGTCAGGCCAACGTCAAGCGGTGGATCGACGATCTCATGCCTCTGGTCACGGGTTCGGACGACCCTCTCGGCGTGGACACCTTCGCGACGCATCACCTGCCGTTGTCCGAAGCCCCGGCCGCCTACGAGATGTTTCAGAAGAAGAAGGACGGCGCGATCAAGGTGGTGTTCCATCCAGAGCAGTGACCTCACCCACCGGGAGTCGCGGCTCCCGGCCGGTTCGGAGCTCCCGAAGGCGCCGCGAGGTTTCGACCCGCGACCAGGGGGTACCAGCGGTCTTCTCAGACGGCAGACCCGACGCGGAGGTGCAGTGATGACCGAGATGGTCGTGATTCCGATGAGCAGCGGCGAGTACGTCCTGCAGTTCCAGGACGGCGACCACGTCACCGACCACCGGGTGGACCTGTCGAAGGAGATGCTGACCGAGCTCGGGCGGTCGCCGGACGACGCGCGCGAGGTGATCCGGGCATCGATCCAGCTGCTGATGGAGGACGGCGACGGAACCCCGCTCGCGCCGAGCGTCGATCTCGGATCACGGTGGGGTGGGGACCGTGGCTTTCGCGAGCAGCTGACCGATCGGCTCCGCGCGTAGTCGGCGCACGCCGGGTCACGAGGGAAGGAGCTTTGCGATGTGGTTCGTGATCATCGTCCTCGCGCTGGTGGTGCTGACCGCGGCTGCCGTGGTCGCGACGAGGCGGGGTGGCCAGGTGAGAGGCGATCCTGACCTCGGACGCGGCGAGCATGGCGCGGGCGGACGCGGTCGCCCGACGTAGCCTGCGTGCTCGCGCCATAGCAACCGGATCGCACCGCCGCCCCGGCCACGCGTCTCGCGCGAAGCCGGGGCGGAAGCGGTGCGGCGGCGATCAGCTGTTGCGAACGTCGTCCACCTTCGTCTGCGCCGTGTCGCCCACCTGCTGCGCTGCGCCCTTCGCCTGCTCGGCGACGTCCTGGGCGTGCTCGGTCGCGGCCTCCTTCAGCTCGCCGGCCGCGTCCTGCGCCGAGCTCTTTGCCGCCTCCAGCGTCTGCTGGCCGGCCGACTTCGCGGCGTCGGTCGCGGCGGCGATCTGCGGCTGGAGCGTCTCGGCGAGGCGCCGCTCCGGCTCGCTCTCCGGCAGCACGAGCGCCAACAGCGCTCCCACGCCGACCGCCACGGCTCCGGCGACGAGCGGAGCACCCCGGGTCTGGTCCATCAGCTGGTTCGGGGCGTCCGTGATGCCCTCCGCGACGTGTTGGGCGCTCGACGCGGCGCTTCCCGTCGCGTCGGCGACCCTCTCGCGCATGTCGTCGCCGGTGCCCATGACCCGGTCCTTCGTGTTGCCGAACCAGCTTCGGGCGGCTTGCTTCCGCCGGTCGATGATGCGGCCCGGGAGCACGCGGTCTTCGATCGCGTCCACGGTGCCGGACATGTTCTCGCGGCGGCGCTCGATGTCGGTTCTCAGCTCTTCTGCTGTTTGGCCCATTGCACGTTCTCCTGCATCGTCTCGATGGTCTGATCGGGTCTGAGGTTTGCCGTCCTGAGTCGTTGCCTTCCCATGCCGAAGAGCACCGCCGCGGCCGCGGCCCACACGACGCCGACGATGAGGAACGCGACGCCGATCGGCACGACCCCCGCCAGTCCCCAGGCCGCCGCGAACGAGAGCAGCACGATCACCATGTAGCCGGCGAAGCCGGCGGCGCCGAGCATCCCGCCGGCGCGCGCCATGCGCCCCGCATCTTCGGTGATCTCCGTCTTGGCGAGCCGCACCTCGTCGCGCATCAGCGCGCTCAGATCACGCGACAGGTCGGAGAAGAGCGTCCCGAGCGACTCGTCCGGTCGGCTCGGTTGCTGGACGGTCACGGCACGAGTCCTTCGGGAGCCACGGCACCGACGGGGATCTCGACCGCCGGCACCGCGCCGAGCTCACCGGTCGGCGCCGCGGCCGGGACGGAACCCGACGCGGGGTTCACCGGACGCGCGGCCGCGCCGGTGGCGCCGGAGAGGGTGCCGCCGCTGCGGTCGCCGTCCGACCGCGAGCTCGCTCCCGCTCGCAGTAGGCGGGCGCCCACGAAGCCGACCGCGATCGCGCCGACGAGGAACACGCCGGGTTGGCGCCGAGCGAACCGACGCAGGTCTTCGGCGACCGCCTGCACCCCGCCCCGGTCGACCGTGTCCGCGACGCGTCCGAGGCGGTCGGCGAGCTGTCCGGTCAGGTCCTGTACGAGACCCGGTTCGCCGGCTTCGGCCATCGAGTGCAGCTGCCGGCTCGCACCACCGAGCGACTCGCCGAGCCGGCGACCCTGTTGGTCGAGCTGGCGCTGGATCTCGTCACGCGCGTCATCCGTCACCTGCCGCGCCTGCTCCTTCATCTCGCCCACGAGCTCGCCGGCATGCTCGGTTGCGGCATCCTTCAGCTGGCCGGCCTGCGCGCCGGCCGCATCCTTGATGTCGGACGCCGCACGGCTCGCGTCGGATGCCGACTGCGTGCCGGTCGTCTGCGTACTCGTCGCCATGGTGGACCTCCTCGGTCGGGAGATGTGCGGGTACCCGCGCGGTCCAGAGACAAACTCGCGTGTCGCCCGCTTCCGGGCCGGTACGCGCGATTGCGCGGCACTCGTCCAGTTCTATGGCGGGACGGAGACGCGATTTCCCCCGTCCGGGGGATCTGGCCACGCGGTTTCAGGCCTGGTGCGGGCGGAAAACGTCCTCCATGCGCACGCGACGGATCTCGGTCTTCGAGCCGCCGTCGACGGCCTGGTGACTACGGCGGCTCCGCGGTGCCGACCGGGCTCGAGAGGAGCAGATGATGGAGCGCAACGACGACGAGCTGACCGGAGACGAGAAGATGTACACGGGTGAGCCGCTCGAGACCGACGAGGGAGTCCGACGGCCGCAGCAGATGAACCTCGGCAAGGAGAACATGGCGGGCGGGGGCGAGTGGCCGGACCCCGAGACCCCGCCGCGCCCGCCCGCTCCCGGCTCCGCCGATCGCTGACGGCGACCGACGCGTCCGAGGTCGGACGCGATGGTGTTTGCCTGCGCGCGTCACGGGTACAGCGCCGCGGTCGGGCATCACCGAAGGATGGAGCGGACATGGATCAGCGCGCACAGCGGTCGTTCGGAGTGGTCACGGGTGCGTCGAGCGGCATCGGATTCGAGTTGGCGCGCCAGTTCGCCGAGCACGGCTTCGACCTGGTGGTCGCGTCCGCCGGAACCGGGATCGACGAGACGGCGCGGACCTTGGGGGCCGAGAGCGGGGCCGAGGTGGTGGCCGCACGCGTCGACCTCGCCACGCCGAACGGCGTCGAAGAGCTGGCGCGCCGGGTCCAGGCGGCGGGTCGCCCGGTCGACGTCCTGGCCATCAACGCCGGTGTCGGGGTCTCGGGCCACTTCGTGGAGACACCGCTCGCCGACCACCTGCGGCTGATCGAGCTGAACGTCACCGGGGCCGTGCACCTCGCGGGACTCCTGCTCCCGGGCATGGTCCGGCGCGGTCAGGGCGGGCTCCTGCTGACGTCGTCGATCGCGGCCACGATGCCCGGTCCGTACGAGTCCACCTACGCGGCTTCCAAGGCGTTTCTCTTCTCGTTCGCCGAGGCGATCAGGGTCGAGCTCGAGGAAACCGGCGTGACGGTGACGGCGCTGATGCCCGGGCCCACCGACACGCGGTTCTTCGAGCGCGCCGGGATGGAGGACACGAAGCTCGGCCAGAGCGAGAAGGACGATCCCCGAGACGTCGCCCGCGACGGGTTCGAAGCACTGATGGCCGGCAAGGACCACGTGGTCGCCGGTTCCGCGCGGAACAAGCTGCAGGCCGGCGTGGCCAAGCTGCTCCCCGAGAAGGTCGCCGCCACGCTGCACGCGTCGATGAGCGAACCCGGATCGGCGGACGGTGGCTGAGCGGTCGCCACGGCGCGTCCTGCGCGACCGCGCGCGGAATGAAGGGGCGCGCACGTAGCTGCCGGGCCGGCGCGCGGGTGTGGGGGACCTTCCCCGTCGAGTGCTTTCCCCGCGCGAAGCCGAAGGAGACGGCCCCGTGCAGCCGGTCGCGACTGGCAGGCCTCCTTGTCGCGTGCGTTCTCCTCCGCACTACCCGGCGACGTGACCCCGCCGCACCCAGTCGATCGGCTCCCGTGCGGGACCGTTCCGGCGGTCGACACGGTCGGGACGCGCGGGCAGGCATCGCTCCGTGCGTGAGGCTCAGTCGTCCCCGCCGTCGCGTGCCTTGCGAATCGCGTCGCGTGCCCGGTCCGCGATGGCGACGAACGGCCCGACGAGCATGTTGCCCGTCGCGCTCTCGGGCGCGTGCGCGTGCCCGTGGGTCGGAGCGGTCGACTCGGCGGCCCGGAAGATGCGGGTGAGGTCGCGCCTGCGCTGCGCGTCTGTCGCCTCCCGCAGCTTCGGGTGCTCTTCGGTCTCCTCGTGCTCCGCGTGCGCCAGCACGTCGTCACGCAGCTGCTCGAACAGCTCGTCGAAGTCGGCCCTCTGCGGTCCGGTCTTCTCCAGTCGGGCGAGCGCTTCCTTCCCCTTGGCCTCCTCGGCCAGGCGGGCTTCCACGATCGCGTCACCGCCCGAGGCCTTGCGGGCGAGAGGATGCACGACCTCCTCTTCGGCCGTCTCGTGGACCGCCAGCATCGCGACGAGGCGCTGGAAGGGTTCGTCTCGCCCGTCCGGCGGTGCGGCGTCTACCTCGCTCATCAGCTCCTTGATCCGGCGGTGGTCCTCGAGGATCGCGTCGATGACGTCGACAGCGCTGTCGTGCTTCGTGGATACGGCCATGGGAACCTCCTCAGTTTCGTGATGGGTGCGCGTTCACGAAGGGGCGTGCTCGCGGCTTTCATCGTTCAGCCGAACGCGCAACATGTTCCTCGCGCGCGCGGCGACATCGCGGTCGTTCTCGCTGAGCTCCTCGAAGAAGTCCGCGAGCTCCACGTCGCCCGCGTCGCGTGCGTCGCCGGCGCAGTGCTCATACCGGAGGCGGTCCTCCAGCGCCTGCTGGGTGAGCAGGATCAAGTCGTACAAGGGGTCGGTGGGGCCGGTCGGCTTGTCCGTCATGGCGCCGCCGTACCCCGCGTGCGCAGTCGGGAAACCGCGGCGCTCTGGCGCTCGCATGAGCTCCCGCGCCCGCTCCGCGCCTTCGGGTCTCGGGCCGGGGCCCGCTGGTCTCACGGCGCCCAGGGAGTGAAGGTCGTCCGCCGTGAACCGCACCAGAGATTGCCCGGACCGCTCGGCCTGCCTCATGCGTGAACTCCCCCCGGTCGGGGGTGATTAGGAGCGCGCCGGCATGGCTACAAGCCGACCTGGCGATGAACCGGCACGCGCTTCCGTCTCCAACGACGACGAGCTCATCGTCCTCGTTCGACGGAGTCGCTCCGGTCGGCGTATCCCTCGTCCGGGTCGACCACGTGATCCCTCGCTCCGAGTCGCGACGACGCAACGCTTCGGTTCAGCCGCTTTCGACCCCAGCATGGAGGTTCATCCGCATGGCCGCACGACACGACGCCCCGAAGAAGTCGACGGCACGCCCCGTCAAGAAGGCCGCCAAGAAGGCAGCCAAGAAGTCCGCGAGCTCAGAGACCCGGGCGCGCCCACAGCAGGGCGCACGAGGGCGGCTGGTCGGCACCCTCGACGCTCAACCGATCCTGGCGCCGAGAGTCAGCAAGGTCCCGGCGCAGGACAGCGACTTCTTGACGACCGCGCAGGGCGTGCGGCTCGAACACACCGATGACTCCCTCAAGGCGGGACCGAGAGGGCCGAGCCTGCTCGAGGACTTCCACCTGCGCGAGAAGGTCATGCACTTCGATCACGAGCGCATCCCCGAGCGCGTCGTTCACGCCCGTGGCGTGGGTGTGCACGGAGTCTTCGAGGCGTACGGCAACGTGGGCGACATCACGTGCGCGGACTTCCTCCAAGCCGGTCGCGTGACGCCGGTCTTCACCCGGTTCTCCACCGTCGTCGGGTCGCGAGGCTCCGCCGACACCGTCCGCGATGTCCGCGGCTTCGCGGTGAAGTTCTACACGGACGACGGAGTCTTCGATCTCGTGGGCAACAACATCCCGGTGTTCTTCATCCGGGACGGCATCAAGTTCCCCGACCTGATCCACGCGGCGAAACCCGAGCCCGATCGCGAGATCCCACAGGCGCAAACCGCGCATTCGACCTTCTGGGACTTCGTCTCGATGATTCCCGAGTCGCCGCACATGCTCATGTGGGTGATGTCCGACCGGGCGATCCCACGCTCGTACCGGATGATGGAAGGTTTCGGAGTTCACACGTTCCGCTTGGTCAACGCCGATGGTGAGACGGCATTGGTGAAGTTCCACTGGAAGCCGGTGCTCGGGGTGCATGGCCTGGTCTGGGACGAAGCGCTCACCCTCTCGGGAGTAGATCCCGACTTCCACCGACGCGACCTCTACAACGCGATCGGCGCCGGCGCGTTTCCCGAGTGGGAGCTCGGGATCCAAGTCCTTCCCGACACCGATGACCAGTACTTCGAGGGCATCGACCTCCTCGATGCGACGAAGCTCGTTCCCGAGGAGCTGGCGCCGGTCCAGACGATCGGCCGGCTGACCCTCAACCGCAACCCGACGAACTTCTTCGCGGAGACCGAGCAGGTCGCGTTCCACGCCGGCCACGTGGTGCGGGGCATCGACGTGACCGACGACCCGCTGCTGCAGGCGCGCCTGTTCAGCTACCTCGACACCCAGCTCACCCGATTGGGCGGCCCGAACTTCTCGCAGATCCCGATCAACCGTCCCCACAGCCCGGTCAACGACAACCACCGCGACGGGTTCCACCAGCAGGCCGTGCCTGCCGGCCGGTCGCCGTACCTCCCGAACGCGATCGGGGGTGGCTGCCCGTTCCTCGCCGGGGACGAGGACCGCGGGTACATCCACGTGCCGCGACCGGTGGACGGCGTCAAGGTGAGAGAGCGGGGGCCCGATGACGAATACGCGCAGGCCACGATGTTCTGGCACAGCATGACCGAGGTCGAGCAGGACCACATCGTCGACGCGTTCACCTTCGAGCTCGGAAAGTGCGACGTCGCGCCGGTCGTCGAACGGATGCTGGAACGGCTGACCCTGATCGACGGCGATCTGGCGCAACGGGTCGGCGTCGGCCTTGGCATCCTGGTGGAGGTGGGCGGCGAGTCGGCCGAAGCGACCGAGGAGTCGCCGAGCTTGTCGATGATCACCGACGAGGTCTTCCCGGTCGACGGACGGGTGGTCCACATCTTGGCCAACGACGGTGCCGACCTCGCCGGCATCGACAGCTTGCGCGAAGCGGTCGTCGCTTCGGGCGCGGCGCCGCACGTGATCGCGACCCACAAGGGAGCGATCGCCGGTCCTCGCGGGGTTGGGCACGACGGTCCCGATGAGCTCACCGTCGACCGGTCGTTCCACACCGCATCGTCGGCCGAGGCCGACGCGATCGTCGTGGCCGACGGTGCGGCGCTCGCCGACGACCCGGTCGCGCGGAGCTACATCGAGTCGGCGTACCGCCACCACAAGACCTTGGCCGCCTGGGGTGATGGTGTCGAGCTGCTCAACCGGGCCGGCGCGGGCGTCGAGGAGGCCGGCGTCGTCGCTTCCGAGCGCAGCACCGACGCCTTCGCCGCGGAGTTCCTCTCCGAGCTCGCGAAGCATCGTCACTGGGAGCGCGTCGCCACGCATCCCACCCGCCTACTCACCGGAGACCTGGCATGAACGGCATCGAGCTGATCCTGGCGGACCACGAGCGGGTCAACGACCTGTTCGACGGGTTCGAAGCAACTGCCGACGCCACGGTGATCGGCCAGATCGTCGATGCGCTCACCGCGCACGACGACGCGGAGCACGCGGCGCTCTATCCGTTGGTGGGCGTGGTGCTCGGCGACGAAAAGCTGATCGCGCGTTCGGCTCGGGCGCACTCCAAGGTCAAGAAGCTGATCGAGCACCTGTCGGCACTGGAAGGCGCGCCGCTGACCGACGCCATCGCGGCGCTGCGAGCCGCGGTCACGGACCATGTCGCCGACGAGGAGCGCAACCTGCTCCCGAGACTGGCGAAGAAGGCGACTCCCGAGCAGCTCGATGGGCTCGCGGCGCGCATCGAACAGGTCAAGCAGCGGGTCGGTTGACGGTGTTCGACGACGTCGACGCGCATCAGACCAGCGAAGCTCGCCCTCGTCTTCCACGTCCGCGCGGGTCGATCCGCGACACCGTGACGGGCACTGATGCCGACTCGAGGTACGAGCAAGCCGGTTTCGCGGACAAGTCCGTGGGCGAAGCAGGACCAGCCCTCAGAGAACCCGATCGATCACGAGCGCGAGCGCGAGCGCGAGCATCGCCCACGACATCGAGCTCAGCGCACGTTCGAGCGGCCTGAGGAGCGTCGGCGCGTCGAGCTCGTGCACGCTTCCGTCGTGCAACGTGACGCGGCCTTCGAGGCGCGCCACCCGGCGGCGCAGAACCCGGGCCGGTGTGCTCAACCACCGCTGCGCGAGCGAGAGACCCAGAGCTGCGGTAGCTGCCAGCACGGCCGTGAGGTCGAGCCGCTCGGCCTGCACGAAGTAGGCGACGAGCACCGGGAATGCCCCCCATGCGGCAGCGAACCCGAGGTCGGTGTGCATCCAGCCGCCGAACAGCTCGAGGTTGTAGCCCAAGACGAGCAGTGGACCGATCGCGATGAACACGAGCAGCCCGGGCCCGACCCTTGCGACGCCGACGAAGCCGAGCGCGCACGCGATCAGCAGACCACCGGCTCCGAGGGCGACGAGCCATCCCGCCGGAATCGTGGTGTGCAGCGGCCGGCCGTGCAGCTCATCGAGTGCGTGGGCCGCGACGCCTACGGCGAAGAAGAACGCGAGCAGTGTCCCGACGAGGCGTACGCCGTCGGTGTGCGGTGCGAGGGTCGCGCCGATGACGACGTACGAGAGGTGCCACGACGTGTACGGCGCGTGAAGCAGTGTCCACCAGTCGCGCCAGCCCCCGGGACGCGCCGCGTAGTACGCCGGCCGCGCCATGCTCAGCGCTCGGGCTTCCGAGCCCACATCACCAGTCCACCACCACGGCTCATCGACCGGAGGCCGACGTCCGCGAGTCCTGCGTCCTGCCACGCTCGGATGGTCCAGGCAACGGGATAGCGGTCGTAGTGCGCCGAGATGTTGGGCCCGAGAAAGCGTCCTACCCGGCTCCACTCACGACCGCCGGTCAGGTAGCCCGCAACGGGCAGCACGCCCCGCGTGTACAGCCACCACCAGAATCGCCAGAACCGGCTCGGAGGGACCGAGAACTCCAGGCTGGCGATCGTCGCGCCAGGTTTGAGGACCCGAGCGAGCTCGCGCAGCGTCGCGGCGGGATCAGCCACGTAGCGCAACAGATAGGTGAACGTCAGCGCGTCGAACGAGCCGTCGGGGAAGGGGAGCCGTTCGGCTTGTCCGACGGCGAGCCGGACGCGGCCTGCCGCTCCGGCGTGCTCGACCCGCTCGTGGCCCTGGCGCAGCATCGCCTCGGTGATGTCGATGCCGGTGATGTGGGCGTCGGTACGGCGGGTGAGCGCGAGCGCCACACCGGCGGTCCCCGTGGCGACGTCGAGGATGGTGCTCGGACCGCCGTCCTCGACGTGGGCGACCATCTCGCGCCGCCAACGTCCGTTCTGTCCGAAGGAGAGCAGCTCTTCGAGCACGTCGTAGCGACGCGGGAGCGGCCGGAACAGGTCCTGGGCGAAGCGGTTCGGATCGGCAAGGGTTCTCGGCACGGATCCTCCTCGAATCCTGACCGTACAGTTCGGGTTCGGATGAGGAAAGAGTGATGATCGAGACGTCGTTCGACGTGATCGTCGTCGGTTCGGGCCCGGCGGGGAGCATCGCCGCCCTGGTCCTGGCGCGGGCGGGCGCGCGGGTGGCGCTGGTCGACAAGGCCGCGTTCCCGCGTGACAAGGCCTGCGGAGACCTGATCGGGCCTCGGGGTGTGCAGCTCCTCCACGATCTGATGCTCGACGTTCCGCACGCCACGCGAGTCAGCGACATGATCGTCGTCGGACCGACGGGCAATCGCGTGCGACTGCCCGGGGCGCCCGGGCGTACCTATCCCGGCTACGGGATCGTCGTGCAGCGATCGCAGTTCGACGCGATGCTGCGGCTGGCCGCGGTCTCGGCGGGTGCCGAGTTCTTCGAGGGGCGCGCCGACGACCCCATCGACGACGACGGTCGACTCGGCGGCTTCTCGCTGTCGTCGAAGACCCGCGTGCGTGCCGACGCGGTCGTCGGCGCCGATGGTGCGACCAGTCGGGTCGCTGCAGTCGCGGGTCTTGTGGATCCGGGTCGGGTGCTCTGGGGGTTCGCAGTTCGCACCTATCTCGACGTGGCGGTCAACGAGCCACACATCATGTTGTGGACGCCAGTTGCGGGGACCGCGTTCCCAGGATACGGATGGGTGTTTCCCGCAGGTGCGGGGCGGGTGAACGTCGGACTCGGGGTCGGGGTGCTCGCTGATCGCACCGCAGGCCGACGCGCCGCACACGACCTCGACGCGTTCCTGGAACACGCGGCGCACGTCGGTGTTCTCGGCGGCCGAGCGGTCGCGCGACCGCCGGCGCCGCCTCTCGGTGCATGGCTCAAGATGGGACTCGTGGGTACGACCCCAGCGCGGGATCGCGTCCTCCTTGTCGGTGACGCCTCGGGCTTGGTGAATCCGCTGCAGGGCGAAGGCATCGCGCAAGCAATGGACAGCGGCCGCGCCGCCGCCGAAGCAATCCTGGGCGGCATCGGCCAAGCGGCCGATCGGTACCACGCGCACGTGGCGTGCACGTACGGGCCGTACCTGTCGACGACGGCGCCCGTCCACCGATCGCTCCTGCGCAGGCCGAAGCTCGTGGCCGCGCTCACCCGCGGGCTGACCTCACCTGGCGTCGGGCGCCTCCTGGCCGGCGGTTGGTCGATCATGTGGAACGACCTTCTCGACGGTGCGCAGCCCGGCATCGCAACCGGTGCCGCGACGGCCGCGGCCGGTCTGGGGCGCATGCTGACTGCTCGAAGCGCGGATCGGCATTGGATCGGAACGCATGTCACGTCCTCTCGGATCCACAGGTGATGCACCTTCGGGACGCGGCGTGAGCGCGGCGTCCGACCGGCACGACCGTCCCAGGAACGGAGAGATCACCGACACCGGCCTCGATCTCGTCACTGGAGCGTTCAGCTATTCGGGGAGCGCCATCGCCGCGGCGCTGATCGCGTCGGGACGGCACGTGCGCACCGTGACCGGACACCCCGAGCGGCGGGGGCGCGGTTCGCCGATCGACGTTCGGCCGTTCAACTTCGATGATCGTGCCGGGCTCGTCTCGGCCCTCCAAGGGACGACCACGCTGTACAACACGTATTGGGTGCGCTTCGCTCACGACCTCACCAACCACGACCAAGCGGTCGAGAATTCTCGAATCCTCTTTCGCGCGGCCCGGGAGGCGGGGGTCCGGCGGATCGTGCACGTCAGCATCACCCACCCCAGCGCCGACTCGCCGTTTCCGTACTTCCGGGGCAAGGCTCTCGTCGAGCGATTCCTCGTGGAAGGCGAGGTGCCGTACGCCATCCTGCGGCCGGCCATCCTCTTCGGCGGGGATGGCGTGCTGCTCAACAACATCGCCTGGCTGATGCGCCGTCTCCCGGTGTTCGCGGTCGGCGGGCGCGGCGATTACCGGGTGCGGGGCATCCACGTGGACGACCTGGCCCGCCTCTGCGTCGAGAAAGGTGCCGAACGCGGTGACAGCGTGAGCGACGCGGTCGGACCTGAGCGGCCAACGTTCTTGGAGCTGGTCACGGCCATCCGAGACCTCGTCGGAAGTCGTGCACGCATCGTTCACGTGCCCGGGGCGACGGTTCCGCTCTTCGCACGGCTCCTGGGGGTCGCGCTTCACGATGTGCTGCTCACCCGCGACGAGTACCGGGCGATGGCTGCCGGCCTCGCCGACACGGACGGTCCCGCCACGGGTTCCACGGCGCTCTCGGATTGGCTTGCGGCAAACGCCAGCGTGCTCGGCATCCGCTACGCCAACGAGCTCGAC
Organism: Acidimicrobiia bacterium; assembly: GCA_036502405.1. GTDB lineage: Bacteria > Actinomycetota > Acidimicrobiia > IMCC26256 > JAENVU01 > Chersky-806. Next base: position 90,085 of record DASXYP010000049.1, on the reverse strand, counting down.
CGGCATTACTCGAACGAGAAGGTCCGGGTGGATCGATCCACATCGATCGGCTCGAGGCCGGGGACCTCGAAACGGTGATCCGCGGTACTGGTCAGCGGACGCGGTGAGCGGCGAGCACTCCGACGGGACTTGTGGTGAGCTGGTCGCCGAGCTCTTCGACGTCGCGGTACACCGCGAGCGCGCCCGCTTCCGTCAGCTCGTGTCGACTCGAGCCGCCGCTCTCGACGCACACGCAGCCCATGCCCGCGGCAGTGGCCGCCCGTACGTCCCAGACGGTGTCTCCGATCGCGAGCGTCAATGCCGGGTCGATGTCGCCCTTCTCGCGTGCAGTCAAGAAGATCGCGGGGTCAGGTTTCGACCGTTCGACATCGTCGGCATTGATCGCCGCGTCGATCGCGTCGTCGGCATCGAGGGCTTTGCGCATGTCCTCGAGGTCGTCTTCGGACGCCGAGCTCGCAAGCACGACGATGAGTCCGGCCTCATGGATGCGGCGAAGGAGCCTGCCCGCTCCTGGGAACGGACGTATCTCGGATTTCAGCTCCGCGTAGCGACGATCGTGGGCTTCGTTCACGCCTTCCAGAGGGTGGCCGATCAGCTCCGGAACCAATTGGTCGCCACCCATGCCGATCAACCGATGAATCGCGTTCATCGGCGCCCACGCGCCGACCTCGCGCAGCGCGCGAGACCACGCGAGCGTATGGAGGTAGTTCGTGTCGAGGAGCGTCCCGTCACAGTCGACGAGGACGCCGGCGCGACCAGTGGCCATCGCCGAGCCCTACCCGACGGCTCCGCTCGGCAATCTCGGATCGTGGGTCGTGCGGGTGTGGCCGCCCGCCGGCGTCACCGCCGTGTGGCCGGTTTGTGGAGCCTCATGACGTCGTCACGGGTGCAATCCGGAGATCTCACGCGCGTTCATCACTGATCGTGGGACCGAACCGAGGAGGATCGGCGCTCGCCTGCACGCGGCGATGCTCGTCGATGAAGTGGCCTTCTGCCTCCAGCAGCGGGCCCTGGACCCGCGCATGGCTGCGATAGAGGCGCCCGTCGGCGGGGACGACCCTCCACCACGGCACTTCGGTCGCGCTCCGCAGCACGTTCGCGACCGCCTGCCCGGCGCCGGGGTGCCCGATCTCTTCCGCGATGTCCGCGTATGTCGCCAGGTCACCGGGGCCCAGGGCGCGCACGGCCAGGACGACTTCGCGCTGGAAGCGGCTCAACTCGTGGTCATCGGCCCACGGTTTGGCGTGCGGGGGAAGGGGAGTGCTCAGTGCCGATCACACGCGGTGGCGAGGGTCTGGCTCACGACCGCTTCGGGTACGGGTCGGCGCGGAGCAGTGAGGCGAGATGCAGCGCGTTGTCCACCATCTGGTCAGCGGTCTCCAGCGTCTTCTCGGGCAACGGTGAGAGGTCCTTGAAGTCGGTCTGATGCATGGCCTCGCCGACCCAGTACGTCATCCCGCCGGCCGGGATCGTGAACCCGACGTCGTCGAGGCCTTGGAACAGCTCGGCGCCCACGTGGTGTGCACCATCCTCGTTGCCCACGACGCCGACGGTCGCGACGCGGTCATAGGCGATGGGGCGGCCGAGATCGTCTTCCTCGCTGAGGAACGCGTCGACGCGCTCGAGGACCATCTGCGCCACGCTCGAGGGATGGCCCATCCAGATCGGCGTCGCGAGCACGAACACATCGGCGTCGAGGATCTTGCGGCGAAGCGCGGGCCAGCCGTCGCCCCCACCTTCATCGGACGAGATGCCGAACCGGACATCGTGGTCGACGACTCGCTCGGAGCTGCCCTGCGCTCCACGCTCGTCGAGGCGCCGGGTGATCTCCGACAGGAGCACCTCCGTGCTCGACTCGCTCGGTGAGCGCTTGAGCGTGCAGTTCAGGCCGAAGTAGGTGAGCGGTTCCGGCATGGGCGCAGTGCTCCTCAGTGATCCGACGTTCGGGCACCGATGCCCCGGGGATGACCCGAGCAACCGCGCTCGCTCGTTCGTTGGAGGATCGGTTCGAGCGTGCGTGCGTGGACTGCCGCGGGTGCCTGCTCGGGATCCGAGGCTTCGTCACCGGGCATGTGCTCCGACCCTTGGCTCGGTGGGGGCGGCGTTCGCAGTCCGGGCCACGATCGCGTCGACGACGGCTTCCATGGTCCCGGCGCCGGCGAACACCGCCAGCTGGAGATCGGCACCGGTCCCTCGTTCGAGGATGGCCGCGACCGCGCGCCTGACCGTGGACTGGTCGCCGTGCGCCTCGAGCCCATCGGCGACGAAGTCCAGCAGCTGTTCGACGAGCTCGATCGCCGGCGCGAGCCGAGGTCGGGCCGGGTCGACCAGCTTGCCGCGCACGCCATGGCGCGCGGCCTGCCACATCGCGGCCTCGAGGGTCTGCGTGTCTCGCCGTGGCAGCGGTCGGTCGCAGAGCGCGTCCCGGCGACACGACCAGGCGAGCGCCCGTACGAGCCCGGCGAGTGTCACGGTGTCCTCCTCGAGCAGAGGAACATCGCAGATCCGGAACTCGACGGTTGGGTACCGCGATGACGGTCGCATGTACCAGTAGAGATGCGTGCCGTCCTCGATCGCTTCGATGGCCTGGAGCTCGGCGATGATCTCGTCGAAGTGGGCCCGGGACTCGAGCACCGGACCGAACCCGGCCGTCGGCCAGCGTTGCCATACCTCCGTGCGGTAGCTCTGGAAGCCGGTGTCGTGACCACTCCAGAACGGTGAGTTCGCGGAGAGCGCGAGCAGGATGGGAAGCCATGGCCGCGCACGGTTCATCGTTGCCACCGCCAGCTCGGGATCGTCGAAGCCGATGTGGATGTGGCACCCGCAGATCACCTGTTGGCGGGCGACGATCTGGAACCGGTGTTCCATCTGGGCGTAGCGGTCGTGCTGGCGGTTGACCTCCTGATCGCCCCACGGCGAGAACGGGTGGGTGCCGGCCGCAGCGATCCCGAGGCCGAGTGGCGCGCCGGCCTCGGCGAGGCCTTGCCGCAACCGGCGAAGATCCGCTCCGAGCTCGTCGAGCCCGGAGCAGACCTTCGAGGCGATCTCGATCTGACACAGGTTGAGCTCGGGGGTCACCGAGCTGCCGAACCTCTGCCCGGCGACCTCCATGAGCGGGTTCGAACCGGCCAGCTCTCTGCTCTCGACGTCGACGACGAAGAACTCCTCTTCCGCGCCGAGGGTCATCGGTGCTTCAGAGTCGCGCATCGGCCATCCGGCGAAGGTTGCTCGACGGAACGACCGGTCGATGTGTCCGCGCCGCACCGGCGGCGTCGGAACCGCTACGCACGCCGAGCGAAGTAGATGATGGCGACGATGATGAGGATGACGACCAGGGTTCCAACTCCGATATACATGCTGACAACCATGCCCAAAGGCTCGCGGGAGAAACACGCGGTGGGTCGATCAGCGGATCCGGAAGCGGTTCGCGACGCCTGCCGCGTCGATCAACCGTCGCAGCAATGCGTTCGGGGACGCCAGCACCACCTCGGCGTTGACGCGCTCGGCCTTCCGGCACGTGCGCAGGAGGCATCCCAGCCCGACGACGTCCGCGAACTCGAGCCCCGATGCGTCGACGATCAGCCGGCGAGGGTGTTCGTCGAGGGCGACCTGCACGCATTTGTCGAGATGCACGGTGCTGGCGATGTCGAGCTCGCCGCTCAGCTGGAGCACGATGTCGTGCAGCTCGAACACCACGAGGATCGAGAACGTCGACGGGTGCGGACACGGCCAGGTCGCGCTCTTTCGTCGCCGGTCGGCGAACCGTGGGACCGCGCGCATCCTGGGCGCCGGGGCGCTGATGACGGGGCGGAGCGAGGCCAAGCGGAACCTCCGACGGGTGCGGACACGTTCGGACTTCGGCTGGCTGCTGAACCTCCTTTCACCCTGGCGCGCACGCCCGCGTCTTCGCAACGTGGAGCCACCCCCCGAACGGGTTGACTTCGCCGACGCCGCGGTGCAGCGGCGTCTCAAACGGACGAACTCGTCAACCGGCGCGGTCGGCTGCATCGGCGCAGCGCGACCGTTGCGGCTCGACGACGTAGCGCGGGTCCGCAACCGACTGGCGGCCGGCCTCGAAGATCCCGAAGCGGGTCACCGCGGAAGCGGCCGTGAGCGCCAGCCCCGCCCCGATCGTCGCGACCCGTCGGCGGCGTCCCGCGAACGCCGCGACGAGGCCGATCGCAGTCAGGAGCTGGCCGAGCTTCATCAGCCGGCCGGCGCGGCCTTGCCGGTAGGGCTCGCCGACGAGTCCCGCACGCCGCTGCATCGTGCGCGCGGCGAACGCCTCGAGCGCCGCACCGACCAGCGCGAGCCGCCGCGCCGGTGCCGCCTGTGCGAGCGGTGCGCACACGAGCCCGATCCCGCCCGCAGCGGTCGCGCTGGAGCCGGCGAACACGAACGGCAGCTCCCGGTGACCTTCGTGCCAGGCCGGTACCGCGGTGTCACCGACGAGCGCGGCGGTGTAGGTCGCGACGAGCGGACCGAGCACCGCGGTCGCCGCGGTCGCCGCCGTGCCGGCCCTTCGACCTCGATGGGTCAACGCCGCCGCCGCGGCGACCGCGGTCGTCGGTCCGTACGCCGCGAGCAGCCAGGAGCCGACGCTCATCGGCGACGTCGGCTTCAGCACCCGGAGCATGTTGACGAAGCGCGACGGTCGGCCCAAATCCTTGACCAGCGCGACGCCACCGAGCGCGATGGCCGCGCTCGCCACGATCTTGGCCCGGCTCGCGAGCGCGGGGCGACCGGTCAGCTGGGCGCCGGCCGCGAGGAGGGACGAGGCACCGGACAAGCCGCCGAGGAAGAAGTAGCCCGCGATCTCGCGGCTGTGCCAGACCGGCGCGTTGAGCACCGGCAGGCCGTAGTAGGAGGAGAACTCGGCATCGGGGACGACCGGCTGCTCGCCGCCGCGCTTGCGTCGCCGCCCGCGTCCGGCATCGGTGCCGACGGTCGCGTCACGCCCGGGGCGCCGGCCCTGCATCCCGTCCTTCGTGACCTCCGAGCTCATGGGCGTCGCCCGGCGAACGCGACCAACGTTGCGCCCGCCAGCGAGAGGGCCGCGAGCCCGACCTTGCGCCACATCGCCGGGAGGTCTCGCGTGGTGACGACCGGGTCGGGTGGGAGTCCGTAGGTCTCGGGCTCATCGAGCAGGAGGAAGAACGCGCCGTCGCCGCCCACACCGTCGTTCGGATCGTGGCCGTAGAGCCGGGCGTCGGCGACGCCGGCGTCGTGCAGCTGCTCGACCCGGTGTGCCGCGCGCTCCCGCAGCTCGTCGAGCGGGCCGAACTGGATCGACTCGGTCGGGCACGCCTTCGCGCATGCCGGTTCCATGCCGACGGTCAGCCGGTCGTAGCAGAGGGTGCACTTCCACGCGCGGCCGTCATCCTGGCGCTGGTCGATGACGCCGAACGGACACGCGCTGATGCAGTACCCACACCCGTTGCAGATGTCCTCCTGCACGACCACGGTGCCGAACTCGGTGCGGAACAGCGACCCGGTCGGGCAGACGTCCAGGCACGCGGCGTGGGTGCAGTGCTTGCACACGTCGCTCGACATCAGCCATCGGAGCTCGTCGCGCTGACCCGGCTCCTGATCCCCGAGCGGTTTGCGCTGCTCGATGAACGCCACGTGGCGCCAGGTGTCAGCTCCGAGCCCCTCCGTGTTGTCGTAGGACATGCCGGTGAGCCTGAGCCCGTCCTCGGGGACGTGGTTCCACTCCTTGCACGCGACCTCGCACGCCTTGCAGCCGATGCAGACGCTGGTGTCGGTGAAGAACCCGACGCGTCCGGGAGGCGATTCGTAGCCGACGGCGCTCGCGGGATCGCTCACGCCGTCGGGCCGGAGGTTCCACGCCATCTCAGGTCTCCCGCCCGGTCGCGTCGGTGATGCCCGCGCGCCGCCGGTACTCCTCGACGAAGGCCACGCGCTCGGCGCCCCGAGGTCGTCGCCCTGGGCGTACGTCGACGGTGAACGCCTTCACCTCCTGGATGTGCACGTTCGGGTCCAGTGAGAGGTGGGCCAGCTCGTTCGCGGCGTCGCCCGTCGAATAGCCGTTCGGACCCCAGTGGTACGGGAGGCCGACCTGGTGGATCCGGCGGCCGCCGACGTTCAGGCTCGGCAGCCGGTCGGTCACCAGCACGCGTGCCTCGATCGCGCTGCGCGCGGTGACGATCGTCGCCCACCCCAGGTGCTCGAGCCCTCGTTCGGCGGCGAGCTCGGGTGAGACCTCGCAGAACATCTCCGGTTGAAGCTCCGAGAGGTACGGCAGCCAGCGGGACATCCCCCCGGCGGTGTGATGCTCGGTGAGGCGGTAGGTCGACGCGACGAACGGGAACGTCGCGTTGGCGGGGTCGTCGCTGCCGGGATGGAAGAGGTTGAGCCCACCGGTCGGGCCGACCATCTGCCGCGTGGGGTTGTGCTCGTACCCGTAGAGCGCGTTCGGGAAGGGCGACTCCTGAGGTTCGTAGTGCGTGGGCAGAGGCCCGTCCACGAGACCGGCAGGAACGAAGAGCCACGCCTTGCCGTCCGCCTGCATGATGAACGGATCGCGCCCGCCGAGGGCGTCCGGTCCCGTCGCGTCGGGTGGGGGCACATGGTCGGGCGTCATGTCCGGCTTGAAGTCGGGCACGTCGTGGCCGGTCCACTGCGCGCGATCGGCGTCCCACCAGACGTACGCCTTGCGGTCGCTCCAGGGCTTGCCTTCGGGATCGGCCGACGCGCGGTTGTAGAGCAGCCGGCGGTTCGCCGGCCACGCCCATCCCCACTCCGGCGCGACCCAGCTCTGCTCGGTGCCCGGCTTGCGTCGAGCCGGCTGGTTGTGGCCGTCGGCGTAGGACCCGCAGTAGATCCAGCACCCGCACGACGTGGAGCCGTCGTCGGCCAGCTCGGTGTACGCCGACAACGGGTTGCCGTCGTGGTCGTGGCCGTTGATCTCGGCGAGCACCGCTTCGGCATCCGGCTCACCGATCCTGCCCTTCGTCGGGTAGTCCCACGTCAGGTCGAGCACCGGTTGGTCCATCGGATCGTCGGACGCGGCCAGCCGCTCGCGGATGCGCAGGCCGAGGTGGTACATGAACCACAGCTCGCTGCGGGCGTCGCCTTGGGGTTCCACCGCGGCGTGATGCCACTGCAGGAGGCGCTGGGTGTTGGTGAAGCTGCCGTCCTTCTCCGTGTGTGCGGCGGCCGGGAGGAAGAACACCTCGGTCCCGATGTCCTCGGTGCGCATCTCGTCGGACGCGATCTCCGGACCGTCCTTCCACCAGGTCGCGCTCTCGATGAGCGAGAAGTCCCGGACGACCAGCCAGTCGAGCTTTGCCATCCCGAACCGCTGCATCCGTGCGTTCGCCGAGCCGACCGCCGGGTTCTCCCCCATCACGAAGTATCCGGTGCACGTGCCGTCGATCTGGTTGACGACGGTCTCGTAGGTGCTGTGGCTGCCGGTCAGGCGGGGCAGGTGGTCGAAGCAGAAGTCGTTCTCGGCCGTGGCGGCGTCGCCGAAGTACGCCTTGAGCAGGCTCACGGTGTAGGCGCGCATGTTGCCCCAGAAGCCCTTCTTCGCCGCGGTGGCCTCGATGAAGGTGTCCAGGTCCTCGTCCTGATGGGCGTGGGGCATCGGGATGTACCCGGGGAGGATGTTGAAGAGGGTCGGGATGTCGGTGGATCCCTGGATCGAGGCGTGGCCGCGGAGCGCGAGGATCCCGCCGCCGGGCCGCCCGATGTTGCCGAGCAGGGTCTGGAGGATCGCGGCGGTCCGGATGTACTGCACCCCGACGGTGTGCTGGGTCCACCCGACCGCGTACGCGAACGCGGTGGTGCGGTCGCGACCGGAGTTGCGGGCCACGGTCTCGCAGACCGTCGCGAAGAGATCCGGAGGGATGCCGCAGATCTCTTCCACCATCTCCGGGGTGTACCGGGCGAAGTGGCGCTTCAGCACCTGGAACGCGCACTGCGGGTGCTGCATGGTCTCGTCGCGCCGCGGCTCGGTCGTCCCGATGGACGCGCCGCCCGATCCGTACGACTCGCCGCGCGCGGCCGCCTTCAGCCCGTTGGAGCCGCCGCTCGACGGGCCGCCGCCCTGATCCCGCTCGCCCGCCGACGGGTGCACGTCCGAGCCTTCGTACTGCCACGTCGACGTGTCGTACGAGCGGGTCTCGGGGTCGAAGCCCGAGAACACGCCGTCAAGGTCCTCGGTGTCGGAGAAGTCCTCGTGCAGGATCACCGGGCCGTTCGTGTACGCAACGACGTAATCATGGAAGTAGGCGTCGTGCTCGAGCACGTAGTTCACGATGCCGCCGAGGAATGCGATGTCCGTGCCGGGACGGATCGGCACGTGGACGTCGGCGAGCGCGCTCGTCCGGGTGAAGCGGGGATCGACGTGGATCAGGGTCGCGCCACGGGCCTTGGCCTCCATCACCCACTGGAACCCGACCGGATGGCACTCCGCCATGTTCGAGCCCTCGATGACGATGCAGTCGCTGTTCTGCAGGTCCTGCTGGAACGTCGTCGCACCACCTCTCCCGAACGATGTCCCCAGACCGGGGACGGTGGAGCTGTGTCATATGCGGGCCTGGTTCTCGATCTGGATCGCGCCGAGGGCGGTGAACAGCTTCTTGATGAGGTAGTTCTCCTCGTTGTCGAGCGTCGCCCCACCGAGATGCGCGAAGCCCAGCGTGCGGCGCACCCGGTTGCCCTCGTGCTCCCACTGCCAGCCCTTGCGGCGGCTCTCGATCACCCGGTCGGCGATCATGTCCATCGCGGTCTCGAGCGGGAGATCCTCCCATTCCATGGAGTGCGGCCGGCGGTGCTTGACGCGGTACTCGCGAGCCGGGCCGGTCGTCAGCTGCATCGACGCGGAGCCCTTCGGGCAGAGCCGCCCGCGGCTGATGGGGGAGTCAGGATCCCCTTCGATCTGCGTGACCTTCCCGTCGCGGACGTAGACGTCCTGTCCGCATCCGACCGCGCAGTACGGGCACACGGACTTCACGACCTCGGTGGCGGCCGCCACCCGCGGTCGGATCTCCTCGGTGGCGCGGCTCCTGACCGCAGCACCACGGCCGGAGCGGTCTCCACCGCGGAGCTGCCGCAGCACCGGCCACGAGCCGATCTCTGATGCCATCGCCACGCCTCCTCGTCGGCGCTCCGCTACCCAGGACGGATCCGCTTCCAAACCTTGGGACCGTCAGGGAGCAGGCTTCGATGCCGCGGCGACGAGTGCCGCAGCCAGGTGCGCGTCGTCCTCCGGGTCGACGGTGCGGAGATCGCAGACCGTGGTGCCGTCGGTCACCCGAGCGATGACGGGTGGATCCTGGGCGCGCAACGCGGCGCTCACGTCACCGGGGAGGCACACACCGACGGAATCGATCTCGGCGTCGGGGGCGCTTCCTCCACCCGGCACCGAGCGGCACTCGACGACCCGTGCCCCGGTGGCGGCCGAGACGGCCTCGGCGCGGGCCCGCAGCTCGGCGCAGGGCACCGTCGCCATCCTCCAGAAGGGGATCGCCGTGGCGTTCCGGTCCGCGTAGGCGAGCAGCAGGTCCTGGAGCTGGCGGAGCGCGACCCGACCGGCCCGGAGCGCCCGGGCGAGGGCATGGGTACGGCAGGCGTCGACGAGATCGTGGCTTCCCGCGATGATGCCCGCCTGGGGGCCGCCGAGCAGCTTGTCGCCCGAGAACGTGACGACCGCGGCTCCGCCCGCGAGCGTCTGACGGACCGCCGGCTCGTGCGCCAGCCAGCCCGGCGTCGGGCCCTCGAGCCACGGCGTGGTGGCGTCGAGCAATCCCGAGCCGAGGTCCACGATCACCGGACGGCCGAGCGACACCAGCTCGCTCAGCGCCGGCTGGCGGACGAACCCGCGCATCTCGAAGTTGGCCTGGTGCACGACGAGCAGTGCCGCGACGCCGTCGGCCGTCTCGTGGAGCGCGCGGGCGAAGTCCGCCGCGCGGGTGATGTTGGTGGTGCCCACCTCCGCGAGCCGGGCACCGCTCGTCTCGAGCACGTCCGGGATGCGGACCCCGCCGCCGATCTCGACCAGCTGTCCCCGGCTCACCGCCACGGTCGAGCCCGCCGCGAGCGCGGTCAGCACGAGGAGGATCGCGGCCGCGCCGTTGTTCACGACCAGCGCATCCTCGGCGCCCGTCAGCAGCCGGAGCAGCGTCGCCACCGACGCGCCCCGGCGCCCCCGGCGGCCGGTCTCGAGATCGATCTCGAGGTTGACGTACCCCATGTCGTCGACGCGGTCTTCGGAGCCGGGCGCCCGTCCGAGGTTGGTGTGGAGCAGGACGCCCGTCGCGTTGACGACCCGGTGCAGGAGCGTTCGACGGGCGCGGTCGGCTCCGGCACGTGCCGACGCCGGGTCCCGCACCCGGATGGCTTCGCGTGCGACGTCGACCAGGAGCGCATGGGGGAGCGGGTTGCCCGCGCCGGCGAGGTCGCGGGCGAGCCGGTCCACGGACGGCATGGTGCGGGCCGTCGCGGGGTCCGAGCTCGCGGATGGCGGAGGCGGACGGGAATCGAACCCGCCTGACCGAGAGACTCGATCACCACGGTGTTGAAGACCGCGGGGGCCACCAGGCCCCTGACGCCTCCCTGAGGTCATCGCAGCACGAGCTGCGCGTCGGTTCGGTGGACGAGCTCGCCGATGACCGGCGCACCCGGGATCTCGCCGACGACGAGGAGCCCGCCCGAGGTCTGTGCGTCCGCGAGCAGCAGCAGCTCGGCTTCGTCGGCGCCGCCGGGGTCGAGGACGTCACGCACCCACTCGAGGTTCCGGCGCGTGCCGCCGCTCACGAACCCGTCCCGGACCGACGCGACGGCCCCGTCGAGATACGGCACGGCCGCGCGGTCGACGACCGCGGAGACGCCGCTCGCACGCGTCAGCTTCTTGAGGTGGCCGAGCAGCCCGAAGCCGGTGACGTCGGTCGCGCAGCGGATCCCGGCGGCCACCGCGGCCCGGCTCGCGTCGGCGTTCAAGGTCGTCATCACGGAGATCGCGTCGTGAAAGACGGTCCCGGTCACCTTGTGGCGGGTGTTGAGCGTCCCGACGCCGAGTGGCTTCGTCAGCGAGAGCGGCAGGCCGGCCCGCCCGGCGTCGATCTGCAGGAGCTGGTCGATGCGGGCGCGCCCCGTGACCGCCAGGCCGTACTTCGGCTCGGCGTCGTCGATCGAGTGTCCACCCGCGAGCAGGCAGCCGGCCTGCCGGGCGACGTCGTGGCCGCCGCGGAGCACCTCGGCGGCGAGCTCCATCGGGAGCGCCGTCCGCGGCCACCCGAGGAGATTGACGGCGACGAACGGCTCGCCGCCCATGGCGTACACGTCGGAGAGCGCGTTCGCAGCCGCGATCCGGCCCCAGTCGTAGGCGTCGTCCACCACCGGCGGGAAGAAGTCGGTCGTCATGATGATCGCTTCTCCGCCGCCGACGTCGACCGCCGCCGCGTCGTCGCCGGTGTCGATGCCGACGAGGAGCCGGGGGTCCGAGCGGTCCGGAACGAGGCCGTCGGTGAGCCGCTCGAGCTCGTCCGGAGGGATCTTGCATGCGCAGCCGCCGCCGTGAGCATGCTCAGTGAGCCGGAACGCGGCCGCCGTGCCCGTCATGTCCAGGACCTCGGCGCCGGTTGCACCGCCGGAAGGTACCCAGCGGACCCGAAAGCAACCCCGGTCGACGGCCGGACTGCAGGCGAGAGGACGATCGTGGACGTCATCGCAACCGCGGGTCACGTCGATCACGGGAAGTCCACCCTCATCGTCGCGCTGACCGGTCGCGACCCTGATCGGTTCGCGGAGGAGAAGCGGCGCGGGCTCACCATCGACCTCGGCTTCGCCTGGACCGTCCTGCCCTCGGGTTCGGAGCTCGGCTTCGTCGACGTGCCGGGTCACGAGCGGTTCATCGGCAACATGCTCGCCGGGGTGGGCGGCGTGCGCAGCGCCCTGCTCGTGGTCGCGGCCGACGAGGGATGGATGCCCCAGACCGAGGAGCACCACGAGGTCCTCCGGCTGCTCGAGGTCGAACGCGGGATCGTCGCGATCACGAAGACCGACCTCGTGGAGCCGGACCGCTGCGCCGCCGTGCAGAGCCAGATCGCCGAGCGAGCCGCCCGCCGGTGGCCGATCGTCGAGGTGTCCGCGCGCACGGGCGCGGGGCTCGCCGAGCTCCGCGCCGCCCTCGACCGGCTCCAGGCATCCGTGCCGCCCGATGCCGGCACCCGGCCGCGCCTTTGGGTGGACCGGAGCTTCACCGTGCGCGGCGCGGGCACCGTCGTCACCGGGACGTTGCAAGGCGGGTCGCTGCAGGTCGACGAAGAAGTCGACGTCATGGGCGACCGCCGGCTCCGAGCGCGGGTCCGGACCATCCAGACCCACGAGCGCGCACGCGACGTCGCCGTGGCCGGGAGCCGGGTGGCTCTGAACCTCGTCGGCGTCGACCATCGCAACGTGCGGCGCGGTGACGCGGTCTGCCTCGGCTCGCAGTGGTGGATGTCCGACTGCGTCGACGCGCGTGTCACCGTGACTGCCGGTGCCCGTCTGGACGCTCGCGGCGCCTACCTCCTCTACCTGGGTACCGCGGTGGTCCCGGCGCGGATCCGGAGCCTCCCCGCGCACGGCATGGCCCGGCTGCGCCTGTCTCGGCCGCTACCGATCGCGGTCGGCGACCGGTTCGTCGTCCGGGACACCGGCCGAGGCCGCGTCGTCGCGGGAGGTGCGGTGCTCGACGTCGATCCGGCCGGGCCGATCGACCCCGGTCGGCTACGACGGCGCGAAGCCGCGGCTCCGGAGCGGGAGCTGCTCGACGTCCTGCTCGCGGAGCGCGACTTCGTCCCGACCGCCGATGCGGAAGCGCTGGCGCCGGGGGGCTCGACGCGCGCCGAGCGCGCCGGGGCCTTCTTGACGGCGCCCGAGACGCTCGACCGGCTCGGGCAGGCGGCGACCGATGCGGTCGCGAGGCACCACGACGAGCATCCCTCGGAGCCGGGGGTTCCTGTCGCTCGCCTCGGTCGCACGCTGCAGGTTCCCGATGGTGCTCTAGGCGCGGTGCTCGCCCGCACCGAGCTCGTGAGCGACGGCGAGACGGTGCACGCCCCGGGCCGACGAGCGCCGACGGATGCGTTGGAAGGAACGCTCGCGGCATCGGGCCTCGCACCTCCGCCGGCCGCCGAGCTCGACGCGTCCGCGAGGCTGCTGCGCGCGCTCGTCCGCGACGGCGTGCTCGTGATGGCGGGCCCCTTCGCCTACCGCCGGGCCGACTTCGACGAGGCCGTACGGATCGTCCGGGCTCGCATCGACGCCGACGGCCCGCAGACGACCTCCGCACTGCGTGCCGCGCTCGGGATCACGCGCAAGCACGCGTTGCCGTTGCTCGAGGAGATGGATCGCCGGGGCGTCACCCGGCGGCGGGGCGACGGGCGCGAGTAGTCCCCTCGCAGTGGTCGGCGGCATCGGGCCCACGAGAGGGTTCACGGGCTCCTTGGTCGTCGCGGTTCGTCGCTCGACTGGCTCTCGAGCTCGTCGAGCCACGCGGCGGCCGTCCCGTCGCTCGGTGCCCGCCAATCCCCGCGCGGCGAGAGGGAGCCACCCGAGCCGACCTTCGGTCCGTCGGGGAGCGCGGAGCGCTTGAACTGACTCTCCCCGAAGAACCGGCGGAGGAACTCGCCCAGCCATCGACGCTCGGTGGCGAGGTCGTACTCATTGCGTGATCCCGGCTCGATCGTGTCCGGCCAGACGCCTCGCGTGCGGTCTCCCCACGCATGGTTCGCGAGGAACGCGACCTTGGACGGTCGGTACCCGAAGCGGAGCACGTAGTACAGGTGGAAGTCCTGCAGATCGTACGGGCCCACGAAGTCCTCGCTGCGTTGGTGCGGTCCGCCCGTGCCATCGCCGGGAACGAGCTCGGGCGAGATCTCGGTGGCCAGGATCGACTCGAGCACCTCGCGCGCGTCGCCACCGGGATCCTCGGCCTCCGCGACCCAGCGCACGAGGTACTTGATGAGCGTCTTCGGTACCGAGCCGTTGACGCCGTAGTGCGACATCTGGTCCCCGACGCCGTAGGTGCACCAGCCGAGCGCCAGCTCGGACAGGTCACCGGTGCCCACGACGATCGCGTCATGCTGGTTCGCGAGTCGGAACAGGACGGACGTACGCGCCCCGGCCTGCACGTTCTCGTAGGTCACGTCGTAGACGGGCGCACCGTCCGCCGCCGGGTGGTTGATGTCCCGGAGCATCTGCAGCGCGGCCGGGCGGATGTCGATCTCGTCGTGGCTGATGCGGAGCGCGTCCATGAGGCGGTGGGCGTTGGCCCGTGTGGAATCGCTCGTCGCGAAGCCCGGCAGCGTGTAGCCGAGGACGTTCGTCCTCGGGAGGCCGAGCTCGTCCATCGTGCGCACCGCGACGAGGAGGGCCTGGGTCGAGTCCAGGCCGCCGGAGACGCCGATCACGACCTTGTCGATTCCCGTGGAACGGAGCCGGGTGCCCAGTCCGGTGCGCTGGATGTCGTACACCTCGGCGCACCGCTCGTCGCGCTCGGCCGGGTCGGCCGGGACGAACGGGAAGCGTGAGATCTCCCGGCGCAGCGGCACGGGTCCCCTCGGGACGCCGAGCTCGAGCTCGATCCGGCGGTGGCCCACTGCAGCACGGTGATCGTGGACGGAGTCGCCGAAGCTGGTGGTCCTGATGCGGTCGGCGATCAGGCGCCCGAGATCGACGTCGGCGGTCACCAGCTGCTCGTGCGGCGCGAACCGCTCGCTCTCGGCGATCACGGTGCCGTTCTCGGCCACGAGCCCGTGCCCGTCCCAGGCGAGGTCGGTGGTGGACTCGCCCCGGCCGGCGCCCGCATAGACGTACGCGCAGAACGTTCGCGCCGACTGCGCCGAGCAGAGCTGACGCCGGTAGCCGGCCTTGGCGACCGTGATGTTGCTCGCCGACGGGTTGGCGACCACCGTGGCACCGGCCATCGCGGCGTAGGTGCTCGGAGGGATCGGCACCCAGAGGTCCTCGCAGATCTCGACGCTCACCACGAGGTCGTCGACGTCCTTCGCTGCGAACAGCAGGTCAGGGCCGAACGGAACGCCCTGTCCGAGCACCTCGACCGTTCCGAAGGTGGCCTGGCGCGCGGGGCTGAAGTGCCGCTTCTCGTAGAACTCGCGGTAGTTGGGCAGGTAGCTCTTCGGGACGACGCCGAGGAGCCGCCCGCGGTGCATCACGAACGCGGTGTTGAAGAGGGCGTGACCGAAGCGGGCGGGCGCGCCGACGACCACGAGGGGGAGGAGCGCGGACGTCGCGTGCTGGATGTCGAGCAGCCCGGCGAGGACGGCCTGGAGCATCGCGTCCTGGTGGAACAGGTCCTGCGCGGTGTAGCCGACCAGGCCGAGCTCCGGGAACGTCACCAACGCCACGTCGTCGGCGTCGGCCCGCACGATGAGATCGATGGTGCGGGCGACGTTGTGCTCGACGTCGCCCACCCGCACGTTCGGGATCGCCGCGGCGATCCGAACGAACCCGTGCGTGTAGATCGAGTCGAACGGCAGCCGCGCGGTTGCGGCGGGCAGGTCAGGCGGCACTCGCGTCCTCGATCCGGTCGATGACCCATTCGAGCGCCTGCTCGCAGGTCGCGTCGACGACCGCCGAAGGGTCACCCGGCAGGTGCAGGCGACGGGTCTCCGTCGTGCCGTTGTGGCGAAGAGCCATCCACACGGTGCCGGGTGGCTCGCCGTCCTGGGGGTCGGGGCCGGCGACGCCGGTCACCGCGACGCTCAGGTCGGCGTTCATGATCTCGCACACGCTTCGCGCCATCGCGTCTGCGGCCTGCTCCGACACGACCGGCCCGGGTGGGACGCCGAGCAGCGCGTGCTTGACGGTGCTCGAGTACGCGACGACGCCGCCTCGGAACCACGCCGCGGATCCCGGGGTGACGGCGAACCGGGCGGCCAGCTCGCCTCCGGTCAGTGACTCGGCGACCGCGACCTGCACGGCGGCACCCTCGAGCGCGGAGCCGAGGCGCCGCTGCCGCGCGTCCACCTGCTGGGCCATGCCATCCCTCTCGGTTGCTCGGAACCGGGGGACCGTACCCAACTGACTGCCGTTGCATCGCGGTCGGAGTCGTCGTCCAGCTCCGAGTCGCCGGCGTCGGCCTCGCGCTTCGGACCGTGACTCGCCGGCGGGTCAGGCGCTGAGGTGGTCGAGCAGCTCCCGACGCGCGAAGTCGAGGAAGCCCTGCTGGTCGGGCCCGATCTGGTGCACGTAGACCGTGGTGAAGCCGGCGGCCACGAAGCGGTCGATCGCGGCACGGTGGCGCGCCGGATCGGGGCCGCACACCACCTGCTCCGCCACGGCATCCTCCGTCACGAGCGATGCCGCCGCTGCGAATTGCGTCGGCACTGCCAGCTCACCGAGCAACGCCGGGGGAAGCGCCGCGTTCGGCCACCACTCGTGCGCCGTGCGCCGCGCCTCGGTCTCGGACTCGGCCCAGCAGACGTGGAGCTGCGCCAGGCGCGGCTTCCCCGCGCCACCGGACCCTTCGAACGCATCGACCAGGTCGGGGTCGGGCGCCACCCCGACGAGCCCGTCGGCGATCCGACCCGCGAGCTGGGCCGACTTCCGCCCGCCCGCGGCGGCCACGATCGGCGGCACGGTGTCGGGGCGGCTGTAGAGGCGGGCGCGCTCGACGCGGAAGTGCTCGCCCTCGTGGGTGACCGTGCTGCCGGACCAGAGCCGGCGGATCACCCCGGCCGCTTCCTCGACCATCTCGCGCCGCACGCGCCCGGTCGGCCAGTGGCGCCCCACCACCTGCTCGTTGATGCGCTCGCCCGCGCCGAGACCGAGGAAGAACCGACCCGGCATGAGCAGCTCGACCGTGGCCGCGGCGTGCGCGATGACGACCGGATGGACGCGGGCGATCGGTGCGGTCACGCCGGTGCCGACCCGCAACGCTGCGGTGCGGGCCGCGATCGCGCCGAGCACCGACCACACGAACCCACTCTGCCCCTGTCCCGGTGTCCACGGATGGAAGTGGTCCGAGATCATCGCGGTCCGGAACCCGGCGGCTTCTGCCGCGGCGGCGTGATCGACCAGGCGGTCCGGCGGATGCTCCTCGCTCGAGATCCAGTAGCCGAGCTCGGGCCCGCGGCCGAGCGCGTCAGTGACGGCCATCGAGGTCTGCACGCTCGATGAGCCCGACGAGGGTGCCGTCGAGGTGGCTGACCAGCACGTAGCTGCGCCCGTCGCGCTCCATGCTGTCGGCCAGCTCGTCGACCTGGATGCTCGGGCGCACCGTCGGCGGCGCAAGCTGCATCACGCGCTCGACGGCGGTGCCCGGCGGGAGCGCGAGCACCTCGCGCCGCACCAGGCCGAGCACGACGCCGGAGTCGTCGGTCACCACCGTCCGGTCGTGATCGGCCATCGGCTGGGCCAGCTCGGCGACCGTGTCCGAGAGCGAGCAGGTCGGGACGGGTCGGGCGACCGCGCCGGCCCGCCGCTCGTCGCGGATGCGACCCGCTGTCGGGAGGCCTTCGGCGAACCATGCGACCTTGCTCGCGGTGTAGTCGTAGACGC
This sequence comes from Acidimicrobiia bacterium, assembly GCA_036502405.1. Classification (GTDB taxonomy): domain Bacteria; phylum Actinomycetota; class Acidimicrobiia; order IMCC26256; family JAENVU01; genus Chersky-806. The sequence continues at coordinate 72,553 of DASXYP010000049.1, read as the reverse complement.
GATCGAACCCCAAGGTCTCGAGCCGCCGTGCCGCGCGCGCACTGAGATCGCACTGGTAGTCGTAGCAGTAGGTCACCGTCGGCCGAGTGGGATCGAGCTCGGCCACCGCGTCGCGGTTCAGCTCCTCCAGCGGGATGCTGAGCGCCCCCGGCAGGTGCTCGGCCTCGTACGCATCGCGCGGCAGCACCTCGATGAGGACCGCGCCCTCACGCGCGAGGGCGCGGACCTGCTCGGTGTCGACTCGCTCGGCCACGGGTCATTCCTTTCGCGTTGCGCCCGTGTCAGCGTTCCCCAAACCGCCGATGCCTGAACTGACGACTCGGTCGAAGGGCGTCTCGGCCGCCGGGGCCCACGCCGTTGCCTCGTGGCGACGGATCCAGGTTGTCGCCCCGCTATGCAGCCGCGAAGGGCTTGAGAACGACCTTGCTGTAGCCGGGCGCGCGCTCGTCGAACTTCGCGTAGGCGTCGGGCGCGGCATCGAGCGGAAGGTCCTGGGACACGATGAAGCTCGGCTTGGCGAGTCCCTGGAGGATCAGGTCGCGCAGGTAGACGTTGTAGCGCTTGACCGGTGCCTGCCCGGTCTCGATCGCGATGCCCTTGTTCCACGCCGCGCCGAGCGACACGGTGAAGCGTCCCTGCTTGGAGTCCTCGTCCGGTGCCCCCGGGTCCTCAGGGAAGTAGACGCCGATGAGCCCGATGTGACCGGTGGGATTCGTCACCCGGACGAGCTGGTCGAGGAGCTGGGTCGGGTTCTGCTTCTCGCCGACGGCCTGGCGGTCCCACGCCTCGTAGCCGACGGCGTCGATCGTGCACATGACGCCCGGCATCTTCTCGCCCGAGTCGCCGCGGAGATCCTGGACCGAGCGGCGATGCGGCTCCCGCAGGTCGATGATCTGCTCGACCGGGTCGCCCGTGCGCAGGTCGACCGGCACTGCGCCGTCGATCTGCTCGACGAGGTCGAGTCGGTCGTCGACCGCGTCGACGACGTAGATCTCCGCCGCTCCCTTGAGGCGCGCGCTCAGGGCCGCGAGCAACCCGACGGGGCCGGCTCCGAAGATCGCGACGCTGTCACCCGACCGGACCTTGGCCTGCTCGGTGGCGTGATAGCCGGTCGGGAAGATGTCGGCAAGCAGGACGAAGTCGTCCTCGTGCTGGTCGCCGGGCTCGCCGGGGAGCTTCAACGCGTTGTAGTCCGCGTACGCGACGCGGACGTACTCGGCCTGTCCGCCTCGGTGAGGCCCCATGCCGCTGTAGCCGTACCCGCCGCCGTGCGCCTGCGGGTTCGTGATCAGGCACGCGTTCGAGTACCCGCGGGTGCAGTTGAAGCAGAAGCCGCACGAGATGTTGAACGGCAGCACCACCCGGTCGCCGGGCGCGATGGTGCGCACGCCGGGCCCGACCTCCTCGATGACGCCGAGGTTCTCGTGCCCGAACACCGTTCCCGGCTCGGCCGGCGCCCGGCCCTCGTAGGGATGCAGGTCGCTGCCGCAGATCGCGGCGGAGGTCAGGCGCAGGATCGCGTCCGTCGGCTCGACCATCCGGACGTCGTCCACGTTCTCCACCGCGATTTCCCGCGGGCCCTTCCACACCACTGCACGCATGTCGTCTCCTCCTCGTTTGCGAACCGCGCGCCGCTACCCAACGGTCCGCACCGATCAAACATGGGAGCGACCGGCTGCGGGGTCCCGTTGATTTCGCGAGACATCGCTCGTGGGAGGACTGCTCGGTCAGCGCCAGACCGGGGTCTGATCCCTTCGCTCAGGCGCCGTCCTCCGAGCCCGCGACGTCGCGCACCTTTGCGAACATCTGGGCCGCGACCGCTCGCGCGCTGTTCTGGACCACCCGGCCCGCGTCCGGATCGCCCCGCAACAGCGACTGAGCGACCCCCTTGGCCTGCTCGAAGGTCACGTGGGCAGGCAGCGGCGGCACGTTCTTGTCCGTCACGACGTCGAGCACGACGGGCCGGTCAGCCGCGAACGCCTCGTCCCACGCGGCCCCGAGCCGATCCGGATCCTCGATCCGGATGCCGCGGAGCCCGAGCAGGTTCGCGTACCCGGCGTAGTCGACGTCCTCGAGCAGCTGACTCGTGTCGTAGCGGGGGTCGCCGACCTCGCGCATCTCCCAGGACACCTGGGTCAGGTCGTCGTTGTGGAGGATCACGACGACGAACGTCGGGTCGTCCCACTCCTGCCAGTGACGCTTGATCGTGATCAGCTCGTTCATGCCGAGCATCTGGAACGCGCCGTCACCGATCGTGCAGATGACGGGCCGGTCCGGAAACGCGAACTTCGCCGCGAGCGCATACGGCATCGCAGCCAGCATGGTCGCGAGCCGGCCCGACAGGCTTCCCATCATGTCCCGCCCCAACCGGATGTGATGGCCGTACCAGTCCGCGGTCGTGCCGGCGTCCGCGGTGATGATCGCATGCTCCGGCAGGCGCTCGTTCAGCGTGTGGAAGACCAGCCGCGGATTGATCGGATCGGCCTTCGTCTTCGCGACCGCAGCCAAGGTTCTGTTCCACCGCTGCATCCCCTCCACGACCGTCTGCTGCCAGCTCGAGTCCGCGGTCTGCTCCAGAAGCGGCAGGAGCGCGGCGAGCGTGGTCTTCGCGTCACCCCAGAGGCTCACCTCCATCGGGTAGCGAAGGCTCAGATGGCGAGCGCTGAGGTCGATCTGCACGCCGCGGGCCTGGCCGGACGGCGGGAGGAACTCGCCGTACGGGAAGTTGCTGCCGACCATGAGCAGCGTGTCGCAGTCCTGCATCATGTCGTAGCTCGGCTTCGAGCCGAGCAGACCGAGCTGCTGGGTGTGGAACGGGACGTCGCCGGGCACGGCGCCCTTCCCGAGCAGCGCGGTGCAGATTCCCGCGCCGAGCCGCCCGGCTATCGCGAGGATCTCATCAGTGGCGTCGAGCGCGCCTGCACCTACCAACATCGCCACCTTGTTGCCGGCGTTCAGCACCGTTGCGGCGCGGGACAGCTCGTCCTCCGGCGGGACGAGCCGCGTCGACGCGTGACCCACACCGGTGCGCGACACCCCGTGGGCGACCGCCGGCTCCTCCATCTCGAGTTCCTGCACGTCCGTCGGAAGGATGACCACGGTCGGCCCGCGGTACGCGCGGGCGATGCGGACGGCCCGGTCCACGACGAGCTGTGCCTGCATCGGCGTGGTGACCGTCTCGACGTACTCGGCCACGTCGCCGAAGAGCCGCTCCATGTTGAGCTCCTGCTGGAAGTCGCTTCCCATCGCGGCGCGTCCCTGCTGGCCGACGATCGCGACCACCGGCTGGTTGTCGCACTTCGCGTCGTACAGGCCGTTCATGAGGTGCACCGCGCCCGGCCCCGAGGTCGCGATGCAGACGCCCACCTCGCCGGTGAACTTCGCGTGCGCGCACGCCATCAGTGCCGCCATCTCCTCGTGGGTCGGCCGGAGGTACCGGAACGCCTTGCCGCCGGCCTCGGCGCGGCCGAGCGCGCCGTCGAAGCCGCCGATGCCGTCGCCCGGGTAGCCGTAGAACCGGTGGAGATCCCACTCGATGAGCCGGTCGATCACGAAGTCACTGACCGTCTGCACGCGGTCCTCCTACGGTGTCGTGCGCCGGGGTCCGCCCCTCGGGTTCGAAATCGAGGCCGGTGATCTCCGATGCGCCGAGGTGCACGTCCGCCATCGCTGCTCCGTTCGGTCGCTCGACCATGCGCGCTGCGATTACCCGGCGGTCTCGACGGGAAAACTCGCGCAGGCGCGCCGAGGTTTCCGGCGCATCCGTTTCGGGAAGCGGAACCCTCGAGTGCCCGTGGCGCGAACTCCGGAGGTGTGATGGCCGAGCGTGCGCTCGAGGTGTACCTGCAGGACCACTGGGCCGGCGCGACAGCCGGCGCGGAGCTCGCGAACCGGATCGTCGACCACTACGCCGGCGCCGAAGTCGAGACCCAGGTCCGTTCGCTGGCGGCGGACATCGATGCTGACCGGGAGAGCCTCGCGGCGATCCTCGACCGGCTCGGCGTCGACCGGAGCGCGGTGAAGGCCGCGATGGGCTGGCTCGGCGAGAAGGCGGCCCGGCTCAAGCTCGGGCCGTTGACCGGCCAGCCCCAGCTGGTGCTGTTCATGGAGCTCGAGGCGCTGAGCCTCGGGATCTCCGGCAAGCTCGCGCTCTGGCGCGCGCTCGAGGTCGCGTTCGCTCCCGAAGCACTCCCGCTGGTGGACCTCGACGATCTCGCGCGCCGAGCAGAGGAGCAGCGCGCGTTCGTCGAAGGGCTCCGACTCGACGAGGGAAGAGCCGTGCTCCACGAGCAGTGACAGCCGCGGTTCTTCCACGATGACGACGTGGTGCTGGTCAGCGACCAGAACGTCGCGGAGCGCACCGCGTCAGCTCGGGACCTCTTCACCGCGCTCACGGGCCCGGCGACCCCACCGGATCGACACGACGATCAGCAGGGCGATGACGCAGAGGAGCAGCGGACCTGAGACCGCCTGCACGACATCGGTCGACAGCGTCTCGATCATCAGCACCTTCAGTGCGAACTCCGAGAGCAGTGCGACGCCCCACACTGCGGTCATCTGACGCATCACCCGCCGGAACTCGGGAACGTCGGACCACATCGCGTCCCACTCGGCGAGCCGATGCTCGTCCTCCTGGGCCACGAACTGTCGGACGAGCAGGAACATGACGGGCTTGCCGACCGCGAGCGACACGAGGAATGCCACACCGAAGGCGGCGGTGAGGAACGACTCGCGAAGCAGCGTGAGCTTCTCGCTACCGGAGGCGAGCGACACCACCGCCCCGACGAGGATGCTCACGAGCACGATGACACCGATCGGATCCACACGCCGGTCCCGCACGTAGCGGCGCACCACGTTCATCGCCGGGAACGCGCCGCTGAGCACCAGCGCAGGCACCCGGGACACTCCGAGGAGCTGGACCATCGCCTGGTACGCCACGATCGGCACCACGACGTCGAGCGCGACGCTGCCGTTGAGGAACGACCGCACCCGGAAGCCCTCCTCGGGCGGCGCCGTCGCCGCCGGGTCGCGGATCGGCGCGTCCCCGGCGTCCTCGGACGCGTGCGCACGGTCGGGGTGCATGCCGGCCCAGCATCGTGCGCCATCCGCGCGCTTGCAAGCTTCGCCGGCCTGTTGACCCGACACTTCGGCCCGAGTTCGCGACGTCGGACCACGGCAGTCGAAGACCGCCTGCACGCGGTGCGCGCTTCGACCTGGGACGAGATGGAGGGGCGACTCGGATGCAACACTGAGCTTCAGGGATTTCTCGATGGCACGCAGCACGGCGTTCCTGAAATGTGAACGCCGCCTCGATCGAGTCAGGAGCGCCGCATGACAGGCACACCTACGAGCGACGCTGACCGAAGCCCGAGCGGCGGGGCAGTTGGCGTCGGCACGGTCGACCGCCGTCACCTGCTCCTGGTCGGCGCCGGGCCCGGTCTGGGCATGGCCGTCGCCCGCCGCTTCGCGGTCGGCGGGTACCGAGTCACGTTGGTCGCCCGGAGCATCGACCATCTGGCCGAGCTCGCAGGCAGCTTGTCTGACACTGGCGCCGAGATCGGCACGATCGAGGCGGACGCAGGCGATCCCGAGGACCTGAGTGCCCGGATGACCGAGCTCTACCGCGGGAACGATGCACCGGGAGTCATCATCTACAACGCGGTCATGGGCGCGCCGGATCAGCTGTTGAGTGCGAGCGCTGCGCACCTGCAGGCGGCCTATGCAGTCGACGTGATCGGTGCGATCGTCGTCGCGCAGGTGGCCGCCCCGGCCATGAAAGCCGCGGGATTCGGCACCTTGATCGTCACGGGCGGTGGATTCGCTGATCATCCGATCTCAGCGCTCGCGACGGTCTCTCTCGGCAAAGCCGCGCTCCGATCGGCCGCGACGATGCTCGGGACCGACCTGGAACCGGACGGCATCCGAGTGGCGACGCTCACGATCGACGGACAGATCGTTGCTGGTACCGCGTTCGACCCGGAGCCGATTGCCGAGCGCTATTGGGACGTCGTCCAGACCGACGGCCCGTGGCAGGCCGAGTTTCGCTTTCCCGGCGAGTAGAGGAAGTCGCGGTCAGTGGTCGAGGACGACTTCGGCGTGCCGAAGCGTCGAGGAGCCGGGAGTGCTTCAGCACGTCTTCAGGTCGGGGTGGGTACAACGGTGGGATGACCCTGGTTCACGGGCGAGGGCCTCGCTTCAGCTCGCCGCATCGAACCGCGGCCTGAAGGGGCGCGAAATGCGATCGCCGCCCACGATCCTGCCCGAGAAGAAGGCGACGTTCGGCGTGCCGATCGGAGCTGTCAGTGCGGCGCCTCGGTCCCGCAGACGACCGTCGTCCATCGCCCTCGTGGTGATCGTCGCGCTCGGCGGGCTCGTGCGGGTCTGGGGGCTGGGCGCGCCGCGGCTGGGCTTCGACGAGGCCTTCACCGCGATGGCCGGGCGAAAGCCGCTCGGAAGCCTGTTCGCGTACCTGCGCGTGCGGGACTCCCACCCACCTCTGGACTACCTCCTGCGCGCGCCCCTGGCCCGAGCCGGCGCCAGCGAGCTGGTCTTCCGGCTGCCGTCCGTGATCTGCTCGGTCGCGGCCCTCGCGGTGTTCGCCTGGTGGATGCGCAGGCGCGGCGTCGCCGGCGTCGTCGCCACGGCGCTCCTGGCGGCCAGCGCCTTCCAGATCACGTTCGGCCGCGAGGCGCGCATGTACGCGGAGCTCGAGCTCATCGGTGTCGTTGTCGCGGTCATGGCGGAGGCCTGGTTGCACGAGCCGAGGTCATGGCACGCACCCGCGATCGGCGCGTTGAGCTTCGTCGGACTGATGACGCACGTCTCGATGTTCCTACTCGTCGCCGGGCTCGCGCTGCTGGCCGGGCTGCGCCGGGACCGTGACGCGTGGCGCTGGCGAGCTGCGCTCCTCGCCGCGCTCGTCGGTTGGGCGGTCCTCTGGGGCCCGACCTTCCTCGTCCAGTCTCGAGGTGGTCACTCGAGCTGGATCCCGCGCACGACGGTGGACGGCCTCATCCGGACGTTCGGCGCGTTGGTCACACCAAGCGCGAGCTTGCAGCTCGCAGCGTTCGCGGCCGTGGTGGCCGGAAGCGTGCTGGTCTGGCAGTCTCGGACGCGACTGAGCCGGGTCTTCGTCTGTTGTGCACTCGCACCTGCCGTGCTCGCGTCGCTCGCGGGGCTCGTCGCGCCGGTCCTCCTGGATCGCACGATGACCTTGTGGTCGTGGGGTCCGTGCATGGCGTTCGGCTTCCTCGTCGCGCACCTCCTGCACCGGTCGCGGGTGCTCGGCGTCGTCGCGCTCATGACTGCTGCGGTGCTCCTTCTCCCGTCCGCGGTCGACACCGTCACCGCGTCATCGAACGTCGACCTCGCCGTCCGACGGATCGAGGCCGTCGCTCGTCCCGGGGACGTCATCGCGAGCCGGCCCGGCAACCGGCTCCATCTCCTCCTCTGGTCCGTCAGCGTTCGTCGGCACGAGCCGGCGCGGGGCGTTCGCCTCGCGGGGCTCGGCAATTCCCTGGGCGTAGCCGTGGGCGACGGACCCTTGACCGGACGGACGTGGCTGCTCGAGTCCAACGGCCCGATTCACGAAACGGGGAAGCCCCGTTGCGCGCGGGACCGGACGTTCGGCGCGCTGCACGTCGTGTGCTGGCGCGACGCCGTCGATCAGAGGTCGCGCAGCTCGGTGAGGGGAGCGCTCGCGGCGCGGCGGACGGTGATGGCCGCTGCGACCGCTACGGCGGCGGTGACGGCCGCGGCGACGGTGGCCAGGTAGCCCCATGGGACCGACAGGTGGTCGGGCGGCGGGTCGAAGACTCCCGTCAGGACTTTGACCAACATCGCGGCCAGGGCCCACCCGATGCAGCCGCCGGCGGCGACGCCGCCCAGAAGCACGAAGCCGGCCTCGCTCCAGACGAACCCACCGAGCTGCGCGGGCCGCGCGCCGAGCGCGGCCGCGATCGCGAAGGTTCGGCGGCGCTCGGCAAGCCCGAGTCCGAGCACGAGCCCCGCCGCGGCCACGGCGAGCACGATTGCGAAGCCGAGCTCGACCTTCGTCAGTCCCGAGAGGTCCACCGCGGTCAGCGACGAGCCGACGACCTTTCGGGTCGTGGCGAGGTCGGTCACGGTCGCCGTCGGTCCCACGTACCGGCGGACCGCATGTGCGACGGTCGCGGTCGAGCGCCCGCCGGTGTCGATGAGATACGCCCCGATGGCAGGGTTGCCGGTCCTGGCCGCCACGTAGCTCGCGTTCGCGACGAGAAAGCTGTCGCGGGGAGCCGTGGGGAACTCCTTCGCGATGCCGACGTAGTGGAACGGGACCTGCACCAGTGACCCGCGGCCGTGGCCCGGGAGACGCAGGTGTAGCGGGTCGCCCGGCCGGAGCTGGAAGTCCTTGACCGTCTCTGCGCTCACGAGCACCCCGTCGGGTTGGCGGCCGAGGCGCGTGATCAGCGAGCGGGCACTGCCCCCCTGGAAGTACGCGTCCTGCAGGTGCGTGGCGTCGACGATGGTGCTCGTCCGGACACCGTAGAGGTCCTGCAGGTCCGCACCGACATACGCGTAGCGGTGCACGAGCGGCTCGACGCGACGCACACCGTGGATGGCTGCCAGGCGGGCGACGCTCGGACCAGAGGTGGAGCCGGGGGCCTCGCTCACGGTGACGTCGCCGCCGTTCGTCAGCTGAGCGTCGACCTCGGCCTGGGTCCGGTAGGTGCGGTTGAACCCGGCGGTCGAACCTGCGAACGCCACGCTGAGCGCCACGAGCGCCAGGGCGCCGGCCAACAGGCGGCGCTGCCGCGCCATGGTGGCGGCCACGGTCCCGGACAGGCCGCCGGCGACAGGACGGATGACGCGCGTGACCACGGCCCGCCCGGCCGCGAGGCCCCAGTACGCGAGCCGCCACGCGAGCAGGCCGGCGCCCAGCCAGAGGAGGGCCGGCCCCGCGAGCGCCCAGTAGCTGACCGAGATCGCGGGCGTCCCTTCGGGGGCCAGGACCAGCTGGTATCCGTTGCGGCTGGTGAGCCAGAACACGATGTACGCGGCGGCGAGCAGCAGCAGGTCGAGTCCGCCGCGGAGCCACCGTGGCGCGCGCTCTGCCCCGAACGTCAGCCGCGCCCGCGCGACCGTCAGTCGGCGCGAGTCCAGCCAGGTCGGCACGACGATGACCGCAACCGCGATCCCGAGCCCGACCGCGGCGGCCGCCGCGAACCAGACCGCGGCCGCATGCCCCGTGGCGCCGAACCCGGCGTCGCCGAAGCTCGTCGCCCCGACTGCGAGCGCGGCACCGATGCCGAGCACTGCGCCGAGCCCGCCGACGACGAGCGCCTCGGCGAGCGCGAAGCGGACGATGAGGGCCGGCGTGGCGCCACGGGTCCGCACCAGGGCCTGCTCGCGCCGCCGCCGCTGCGCCCCCGAGCGCGCGACTGCCGCGGTCAACAGCGCGGCGAGCGCGATCCCGGGGACGCCGAGGAACAGGAACAGCACCTGTGCATAGAGCGCGTCGTCCCGAGCCGCGCTGAGCGTCGCGCCGAGGTTGTCGCCGACCAGTGCCCCGCCGGACACCGACGCCTCGAGGTTGTGGGCCGCCCCGTCCACGCGGGTGAACGCGGCGGCCGGGTCGGCCGGGAGGTCGCGGGGGAGCCGGGCGTGGATCTGTGTGTGGACGAGGTCCGGGCGGCGCGCCGCGAGCGGGTCGAACACCGTGTGCCAGGCGGGAGCGGGGAGCAGGACGACGTTGTCGGGGGGAGCCTGCGGCTGGCTGCCCGGCGGCGCGCCCACGCGCTGGAAGAGCGAGTCGGCCTGCGGGAGGTCGACGACGCCCTGCACGCGAACGGTGGCCACGGGGAGGCCGTCACGCCCGATGGTGATCGGGTCACCCGGGGTCACGTGCAGGTTCGCTGCGGTCTGCTGGGTCACGAGCACGCCGCTCGGGGTGCCCGCGAGCCGGCGGATCACCCCCGGGAACGTCGCGGGGTAGCGCGACGGGAGGCCGAGCACGACCCCTGGTCCCGTGGCCTGCGTCGAACCGCCCGTCCGGGCCTGGAGGCCGGTCGTGGACGCGACGCCGACGGTGGCGGTGGCGGTGGCACGAGAGCGGACCGCCCGCAGGATCGCCGGGGTGCTCGCGTTCGGTTGCACCTCGACCTGCCAGTCGACGGTCACGCTCTGCACGGCCCGACGGGTCATGGTGGCCTTCGAGGCGGCGAGGAACGCTCCGATCGATGCGAAGAGCGCGACCGCCACGGCAACGCCCGCCGCAGTCGCGACCACCCGGGCGCCCTGGCGCGTGACGAGCGCCCGCAGCCAGGTCAGGCTGGGCACGATTCCTCGCGGCGATCGTCGCCGCCCGCGGACGACGGGCTCGTGAGCCGTCCGTCGCGCATGGACCACACCTGGTCCAGATGGTCCGCGACCGTGAGGTCGTGAGTGGCGACGACGAGGGCTGCCCCGATCTCGTCCGCCACCGCGACGAGTGTCTCCGCGATGGTCGCGGCGGTGGCCTGATCGAGCTGACCGGTCGGCTCGTCGGCGAGCAGCAGGCGCGGACGGGGGCTGATCGCACGCGCGATCGACACCCGCTGGGCCTGACCCCCTGACAGCTCTTCGGGGAGCTGGTCGCCCAGCTCGGCGAGGTCCAGCCGGGCGAGCGCGGCGACGGCGCGGGTGTTCGCCTCCTCGAGCTTCACGCCTTGGAGGAGCAGCGGGAGCGCGACGTTCTCCAGGACGTTCAGCGGCGGAAGCAGGCTCGGTCCCTGGAGCACGAGCGCGACCGGACCGGGCCGGAGCGCGTCTCGGGGCCCGATCGCCGGCCAGGTGACCGTGCCGGTGGTCGGGGTGTCGAGGCCCGAGATCAGGTGGAGCAGCGTCGACTTGCCCGAGCCCGACGGTCCGATGATCGCGATGCGGTCGCCCGGCGCAATCGCGCACGAGGCCCGGTGGAGCGCAACGACCGCGCCGCGTCCGGACCCGTACGTCCGGGCCACGTTCGAGCACCGGGCCAGCGCGGCGTCGGTCATGACGCGATCCGCCCGTCCCGGAGCGCGATCACGCGATCGGCCGCCGCCGCGACCTCGTCACTGTGCGTCACCACGACCGTCGCGGTGCCGGCGCGGGCACGACGTCGAAGGTGCGTGATGACGTGGCTCGCCGTCTCCTGGTCGAGCTCACCGGTCGGTTCGTCGGCGAGCAGCAGCACCGGGTCGTTCGCGACCGCGACGGCGAGTCCCGCACGTGCGAGCTCACCCCCCGACAGCTCGGACGGGTAGGCCCGGCGGCGAGTCTCGATGTCGAGCTCGGTCAGGATCGCGTCCAGTGACTCCGCTCGTCGGGAGCCCGGCGCGAGCTGCTGCGCGAGCCGGATGTTCTGAGCCACGGTGAGGTGCTGGAGCAGGTTCACCGATTGGAACAGCACGCCGATCCGCGCCGCCCGGACCGCGGCCCGGCTCGCTTCGGGGCGGTGCGAGAGGATCTCGCCGTCGACCCGGACCGAGCCACCGTCCGGCTCGTCCAGCCCGGCCAGGCAGGCGAGCAGGGTGGACTTGCCCGAACCGGACGGGCCGGTCACCGCGACGATCTCACCCGCGTCGACGTGCAACGAGACGCCGCGCAGCGCCAGCGTCTCCTCGGTGGCCGAGTGGTAGAAGCGATAGAGATCACGGGCCTCGAGCAAGGCCGTCACGGCGTCCACGTGAACGATCTCGTGATCGTCCTCCAGGCGTCGACATTGTCGGAACCGTGCGGCGCAGAGACCGTGATGGTCGCGACGGTGCCGGCGTGGGCGACGTCGTAGCGCTGCACGTCGAGCGCGACGCGCTTGCCGGTGACGGAGTCGGCGGGCGACTCGGCGCGGTAGCTGGTCACGACCGCCGCACCGGCGGGGACCGGCACGGTGTCGACCCGACCCAGCACGAAACCGGGGACGCTGCGCCGAAGCGCCGGGACAACTCCCGCGCGGACGGTCGCCGGCGTCGGCGCCGCGCCCGGCATCGTGCCGACGGACACCGTGTTGAAGTGGTTGGTGAACGTCGTCTCCGTCCCAAGGGTCGCGCGCGCCCACCCTTCGGGCACCTTGATCGCGTAGCCGCCAGGAACCGAGTACGCCACGAACGCCTGCGTGTCGGGGATATCCCCGGCGGGACTCACGTCCTGGGCCTTCGAGGACGCGCTGGTGCCGGACGACGAGCTCGAGCTGCACGCGCCTGTCGCGACGGAAAGCGCAAGGACGATCGCGGCGGCCACAGTGCGACGGATCATGGAAGCGTTCCGGAGGTCGGCGACGATGCTCGTCGAACTTAGGAACGACGACGACAGCGACCCCTGCGACGCGGGTTATCGAACGGCAATTTCTGCGCCTGCGGTGTGTCGCGCCCGTGACGGGGTCTCGTACCCTGACTCGATGAGCGCGGGAGTGCACGCGGGCGACGCGACGCGATCCCTACTACGCGCCGCTGACCCTGCAGGTGCCGGTTGAGGCGTCGGGTCGTCGCATCGATCGTCGGTGTGACGGTGGTGGCGCTGCTCGTCCTGGGGGTTCCGCTCTCGTTCGCGATTGCGCACCTGTATGAAGGTGAAGCCGTGCTCCAGCTCGAACGCACCGCAAACGAGGCCCGTTCGTCGGTTTCCACCCGCGACGTCGTGCATGGTCGTGCCGTGCGTATTCGCCCCGACGGCTCGACGCACTTCGGCGTCTACGACGCCGCCGGACGGCGCATCGGTGGGTCTGGACCGGCACGCGCCGATGTGGCGACTCGAAGCGCGCTCGGCGGCGACGCCGCGGACACGCGGATCGGAAGCCGCACCGTGGCGGCGGTTCCGATCAATGGCGACGGCACAGTGGTCGGCGCGTTGCGCGCCAACGGGCCCGCGGACCTCGTCGTCGATCGCACGAGACACGCCTGGCTCGTCATGCTCGTGATCGCGGCGGGCGCGGTCGCAGTGGCCACGGTGCTCGCGTGGTGGCAGGCCCGCCGACTCACCCATCCGATCGACAGCCTGGTCGATACCGCGCAACGGCTCGGCGCGGGAGACCTCTCGGCCCGCACCGAGTCCTCCGGCATCGACGAGCTCGACCAGCTCGGCGATGCGCTGGACGGCACCTCGGCGCGCCTTGGCAACCTCATCAGCCGCGAGCGCGCGTTCAGCGCCGACGCGTCGCATCAGCTCCGGACGCCGATTGCCGGGCTCCGCGTGCAGGTCGAGACGGCCCTGCTGGAGCCGGAGGGCGACGCGCGCGCGGTGCTCGAGGACCTGCTCCCGCCGATTGACCGCCTCGAGGCAACCGTCGACGATCTCCTCCGGCTGGCCCGCGACACCGACGTCGAACGGGTCCCGCTCGAGATCCGTAGCCTGGTGCGCGACACCGAGGAGCACTGGCACGGCCGATTCGCCGCCCAGGGCCGACCCTTGCGCGTGCACGTCGACGAGGACGTTCCTGCTCCGACCGTCGCCGTGCCGGCGGTCCGCCAGATCATCGACGTGCTGATTGCCAATGCCGGCCGGCACGGGGTGGGGGTCGTATCCATCAGCGCGCGCGGCACCACGCCGCCGGCGCTCGTGATCGAGGTGCGTGACGAGGGTTCGCCGCCCCTCGATCCGCGCCGGATCTTCGAGCGGCGATCGGGGCGCGGCCACGGGGTCGGGCTCGCGCTCGCCCGGGCGCTGGCCGAGGCCGAGGGCGGCCGGCTGGTGCTGGAGCACACGGGGCCGACAGTGTTCGCCTTGATCCTGCCCCTCGATGCGTTCGTGTCACCGTCAGGTCCGGTCTGATGCTTCGTCGTCCGCGGCGATGTCCGAACGCTCGACGTCAGTGCCGATGAGTCGCGACGACGCCCGCCCGCGCGGTCCTCTGCGCGCGGTGGAGCTGGCCGAGGGCGTCGTGCTCGCCGACCTCACGCTCGCGTTGTGCGTGGTCAGCCGCTTCGTGCCGTTCGGGGGAGCGCTCGTGGCGATCGGGATCGTGCCCATGGCGGCGATCGCGTCGCGTCGGCGGGTGCGCGCCGCGCTGGTCGGAGGTCTGGCCGCCGCGGTCGTGGGGTTCCTCGTCGCGGGGTTCGACCTGGTGATCACCGTCGGCGTCTGCACGGCGCTGGGCGCACTGGTCGGAGAGGCGTACCGGCGCGGCTGGGGTGTCGTGCGAACGGTCCTCGCGGGCCTCGCCCTCTTCTGGATGCCAGGTTCTCTCGTCGCGCTCGCAGTGCTGTCGCTGTTCACGGAGCTGCGCCGGTTGTCCCTCGATCAGCTGCGCAACTCCTGGGAGGGTGCGAGTCGGACGATTCGCGACCTCGGCTGGGATCGCCCGGCGCAGTGGGGCGACGACGTGGTGTCCTGGTCGATCTCCCATTGGTGGATCGTCGTCCCGCTGGTGCTCGGCGCCGCGATCGTGGCCGGCTGCGGGTTCGGGTGGTTGATCGGACGCCGGATCCTGGGCGCGTTCGTCGTGTCACGCGAACCCGCGGTCCTCGCCACGGATGTCGCCGACGGGAGGCGACCCGCACCCGTGCCGGTTGTGCTCGACCGGGTGTCGGTCAGGTTCCCGGGGGCCCGGACCTGGGCGTTGCGGGATGTCGACGTCCGAATCGGCCGCGGAGAGCTCGTTGCGGTCGTCGGCGCCAACGGCTCGGGAAAGTCCACGCTGGCGCGCGTCCTGATCGGTGCCGCTCCGACGGAGGGGCAGGTGCTCCGAGCGGGTCCCGCCGGGCTCGGGAAGCGCGGGGGGAGCGCCGTCGTCTTTCAGCGGCCCGATGCGCAGGTCCTCGGCGTTCGTGTCGTGGACGATCTGCGCTGGGGGCTGCCGAGCACGGAACCGCTCGATGTCGATGTGCTCCTCGCTCGAGTCGGCCTGGCCGGGTTCGCGTCGCGTGAGACGGCGACGCTGTCCGGCGGGGAGCTCCAGCGGCTGGCGGTCGCGTCGGCGAGCGCGCGCACACCCCAGCTCCTCATCTGCGACGAAGCGACGTCGATGCTCGATCCCGACGGGCGCCGCGAGCTTCTGGCTCTGCTGCGCTCGTTCGCCGAGGAGGGCGTCACTGTCGTTCACATCACCCACGACCCGGAGGAGGCGGCCCGAGCGGACCGAACGATCGCGCTCGATGCCGGTCGGGTCGTCGATCGGCCACGCCCGGCCGGCCCGGCAGCGACCCGATCGCGGCCGCGCCTCGCTCCCGGTCGTGCGGGACGCGTCTCGGTCCGAGGGGTGGGCCACCGGTACTCCGCGGGCACTCCCTGGGAGCACCGGGCGCTGGACGGGATCGACCTCGAGCTCCCGGCGGGCACCGGTGTCCTCGTCACGGGGCACAACGGCTCCGGAAAGTCCACCCTGGCCTGGATCATCGCGGGGCTTCTGGTGCCGTCGAGTGGTCGTGTGCTCGTCGACGACACGCCGATCGACCAGTCGGTGGGCCGGGTCGGACTCTCCTTCCAGCACGCACGACTCCAGCTCCTGCAGCGCACCGTGGAGGCAGAGATCTGCTCGACTGCCGGCGTCGGACCGAGCGTCGCGCACGATGCGCTCCGTGCCGTCGCGCTCGACCCCGCGACCTTCGCGTCGCGAGCCGTCGACCAGCTGAGTGGAGGCGAGCAACGTCGAGTCGCCATCGCCGGAATGCTCGCCCGGCGGACTCCCGTCCTCGTGCTCGACGAGCCGTTCGCCGGGCTCGACCTGCCTGGTCGCGCCCAGATCGTCGACGTCCTCGTCGGGCTGCGCGGGGAGCTCGGCACCACGTTGATCGTCATCTCGCACGAAGAAGTGGTCCCGGACGGAGTGGCAGAACGTCGGGTCCGGCTCGAGGCGGGCCGACACGCGGCCGACGACGACCGGCCGACGAAGCCGGACGCAGCCGAACGATGATCGACGAATCGCGTGCTGTGCCGGGCACCAAGCATCGGGAACCGGAGATCACGTTCCTGCGTCTGGTCCCCGGGAGCTCGCCCGTCCATCGGCTCTGGGCCGGGACCAAGCTGATCGTCGTCGGGATCGTGTCGCTGGTCGCCTCGCTCCGGCCGACCTGGCTGACCCTGATCGCGCTCGCGGTCGTGGTGGTCGGTGGGTTCGTCGTCGGACGCGTGCCGCCGTCGGCGCTGCCCCGCCTCCCTCGGTGGTTCTTCGCGTTCCTGCTCCTCGGAGCGGCACTCAGCCTGCGGTCCAGCGCCGCGCCGCTGGTCGACGTGCTCGGCGTGAAGCTCAGTCTCGGAGGACTCTCGGACTGGGCTCGGCTCACGCTGCTCACTGCGGAGCTCGTCCTCGTCGCGGGACTCGTCGGTTGGACGACGCCGTTGGGCGAGATCGCGCCGGCGCTGACTCGCCTCGTCCGGCCGATCCGTTGGACGCGCCTCCCGGTCGACGAGTGGATCACGGCGGTCGCCCTCTCGATCCGCTCGCTGCCGCTGTTGGTCACCGAATCTCGAACGCTGCTCGCCGCCCGACGCCTGCGACGGGTGCCATCGTCGCGTCGGTCGAGAGCATCGTTGAAGCGTGGCGCGCACGAGTTCAACGGTCTCGTGATCGCCGCGATCCGAGTCGCGATCCGCCACGCCGAAGACGTCGGCGACGCGATGGAGGCGCGTGGCGGAGCGCCCAACTTCGATGACCCCACGAGTCGAATGGGCCACGCCGACGCGATCGTGGTCGTGACCGCTGCGCTGCTCGCGGCTGCGCTCCTCGTGGCCTAGCTGCGCACGCCGCAGGTTGGCGGACTACCCCGTCACGGGGAGCAGGAACGAGTAGATCACGGTCCCGGTGACGACGATCGCCGCGAAGGCGAGCAGCACGAGCAGGATGCGGGGGAGCAGCCGCCCGGACCGCCACATCTCGGCGATGCGCGCCTCGATCTCGCTCACCGCTCGCCGCCGCCCGGGTCGGGGCCGCGGTGACTCAACATGCGCTGGCCGCGCGCGGGAGGAGCTGGGCCTCCACACGAATCGGTCCGGCGTGCCGGAACCGGAGCCGCGTCCACGAGTCGGACGTGCTGCCGAGGCAGCTCGCGCCGTCGGCGTCGACGATCGACCAGGTGGGGGAGTACCGGATCCGCACGACCGCCGCGCCGGCCCGACGGGCGACGACGGTGAAGCTCGCGGCGTCGAGGGCGGTGAGCCGGGCGGGTCCGGTGACCATCCCGTGCGTCCCGACGACGCGCCACAACGTCCAGTCGCGATCGCTCCACGTCGGTTGCAGGTACGACGGGCCCGCGCGGAGCAGGTGGGCTTCCGCCCGGGCGGAGTAGTCGAGCGGCGCTCGGGGCAGCGCGACCCATCCGATGCCGTTCTTCGCGAGCCAGGCGCGGTAGGCCGACGGTGTCAGGGGACCGTCGCGGTAGAAGAGCGGGTTGTCGACGATGTCGAGCTGGCGTTCCCATCCGCGAGCGAGCGGGATCGTGGGTGCGACCCAGGCTGCCTCCCAGTGCTCGAGGGTCAACGGGATCTCGAGCCGGGACGGCGCCGGAGCGACGCGCGCGAGCTCGGCGAGCAGCGGGACGTAGAACGCACGCGTGGTCGACGCGGCCGGGTCGGCCGTGACCGTCCTGAGTGCCGGCGCGAGCTGCCAGACGACGAGAAACGTCACGAACACCGCGACGACGGCGCGCCGCCGAGCGACGCAGAGCAGCAGTGGGGCCGCAGCCACCGTCGCGGCGCGCGCGACGTTCGCTCCGACCGGAGTCGGGACGATGAAGAGCGCGACCGCGCTCGCTGCGTACAGCCACACCGCGAGGCGAAGGGTCCGCCGGGAGGCCGGGAGCGCGACCAGCAGGCCGGCGCACGCGACGAGCAGTGCGCCCAGGGTGCTCAGGGGGAACGGGAAGCGGCCGGCCTGGTGGTAGGCGACGGCGATCAGGAGGATCGGTGCCGCGGCGGCCGCGGTGAGGATCGCCGCCGTGCGCCGATCTTCCGGCCGTGCGGTGCACCACGCCGCGACCGTCCCGAGGAACAGGAAGAGGCCGGCGACGAAGCTGGCGAGCGAGCACGCGATCGCAAGGACCGCGCCGACCCGGGTCCGCCGGTTCCGCAGCGCGAGGAGCGCCGTGAGCCCCAGGGCGAGCCCGAGCAGGAACGAGAGCTGTCCGATCACGACCTGCACCACCAGGCCCGCGGCGAAGCACACGGAGCCGACCCGCGCCGCGCTGCCGAACCCGGCGCGGACGAGGCGGTCGAAGGCCCACGCCGACACCGCGACGCTGCCGATCGCGACGAGCTGCACGCCGAGGGCCGCGGCGAGCGGCGGGTACAAGGTGCTGTACGCGAGCGGGACGTTGCCGCCGTACCAGCCGGTGTCGTACCCGACCCACCCGTTCGTTCGGAACAGGTGCACCCGGTAGAGCTGCGCCGGCCAGTCGACGCCGTGCCAGCCGAGCTGCATCGCAAGGCCCGCGACGATGACTGCGACCACCGGCGCCGCGTACCAGCTTCCGACGCGTGACCTCGGGCGCAGCGCGGGCGCGAGGTTCACGGCCCGGCGGGGACCACAGCTCGCGCGCCTCGCGGACTCACGTGCCTGTCCGGACCGGCGAGGCCGAGACCGTCGAAGCTGCGATGTCCACACAGTGGATCTGGACGTGACCCCAGGTCCAGTGTCGGTGGCACGCGTTGCTCGCCGGGAAGGAGCTCGTGCCGCGCGCGTGCCAGTCGAACGTCCAGAGGCGCCCGGTGGGTGTCGCGTGACCGATCCGGATGCCGAAGCTGGGCGAGAACGTCGGCACCGGCACGCGACCGGTCGACGAGCCGGTGGACACGCCCAACGACCACTGGAGCTCGGGTGCCTTGGTCGCCGGACGCACCGCGACGACATCGCCGGGTCGGACCTGCGCCGCGAGGTAGCGGAACGGCGCGTTCGGACCGGTCGCGCTCGTGAGGGCGCCGATCGTCGGTGCGAGGGCGAAAACCAGCACCAGCGCGGCCGCGGGTGCACCGAGCCACGCGCGGCGCGCGATCAGCGCATCGAGGAGGCACGCGACCGCGAGCACGGGGGCCCATGCCATCAGGGTGAAGGTGCGGTCGAGCACGACCGGGGCGAAGAGGCCCGCGACCGCGGCCAGGGCGACGGGCACGGCGAAACAGCAGATCCAGACCCGGCCCAGTCCGTCACGGCGGCGGAGGAGCACGACCGCGCCGAGCAGCATCAGCACGAGCGCCGGAATCGCGAAGTCGGGCGGGGCGCCGAGGAGGGATCCGAGCGCGGTCACCAGGGTCGCCGGTGTCGTCCGCGGGATCCACGCGGAGTGCCCACCGCCGGCCTGGGTGACGAACGCGGCGCCCCAGAGCGCGGCCCAACTCGCCACCGCGAGAAGGAGCGCACTGCGCCACTGCCACGCGGCGCGATCGGACCGGACGCCCGGGAGCACGAGCAGACCGGCGCCGAGCAGGAACATGGACGTGTGGGTCATGAGGCCCGCGAACACGAGCACACCGAGCAGCACCGCGTGCACGCGGCGCGGACGCACCAGCCACGCACTCGCCAAGACCGCGATTCCCACGCCGAGGAGCTCGAGCTCGGCGTACATGCGGGCCTGGCGACCGTGCACGACCTGGAACGTGTTGACCGCGAGCAGCGCGGTCGCCAGGACCGCGAGGCGTCCCCGGGCGCGGAGCCACCACGCGAAGAGACCGACTGCCGCGACCGAGCACAGCACCGACGGCACGCGGAACCACAGCTCGCTCACCCCCGCGCGGGCGAGCGGTAGGTGGAGGAGGTAGTCGAGCGGTGGGTGGGAGTCGTGCTGCGTGAGATACGCGAAGAGCGAGCCGAGCGGGAGCCGGCCCGCCATGGCGGTGAAGGATTCGTCGTAGCTCAGGCGGGACGCGCCGAGACCCCACAGGCGGAGCCCGGCCGCGGCGGCCACGAGGGCGACGAGACACCATGCCGTGGCCCTCCCGGAGCGCCGGACGTCGACCGGTCGCTCAGGGGGTGCGAGGGGACGCGGCTCTGCGGTCTGGTCCGGGCCTCTCGACCGCAGCCGCGAGCCTCCGAGCAACGTGGTCATCGGCGTCCCCGGGACGAGACGAGCTCCGGCATGGTCGCGGCGGGCTGCTGCCGGCTCGTCGGGGCCGGGGTCGTGGCTCGGGCTACGGGGTCGGCGGTGACGCGTTGCCGAACCGCGACGAGCACGAACGTCACGAGCAGGCAGGTGCGGATCACGACGAGCGCAGGCAGCAGGTTGTGGGTGAGGTAGGGCGAGTCGTAGCCGTGGAAGTGCCCGAAGACCGTGAGGTACATCGCCAGGTCCACCGCGCAGAAGCCGAGCCAGAGCCGGCGGCTCACCGGCAGCATCACGAAGAACACGACGAGCCAGAGGTCGTAGGCGGGGGAGTAGACCTTGTTCGCGAGGATGAAGAGGGCGACCGCGGCGGCCACTGCAGGCCATGCGGACAGCCGGTTCCTCACGGTCACGAGCACCAGGACGGCGATCGCGAGGGTGAGAGCGACGAGCGAGACGGCGTTCGCCAGGTGCGCGCCGGCCGTGCCGTGCACGGGCGCGCCGACGAGGCGGAGCGCGTAGAACCAGGCGCTTCCCCAGGTTGCGTTGCGTCGCCCCTGGAACGCGAACGGCCACCACCATCCGGACGGGCGCGCTACCGCGAACGGCAGGTTGAGCGCGGCGAAGGTGGCGATGGCCGCGCCCGCGAGCCGCACGGCGCCGCGCCGGTCCCCCCGGGCGAGCCGGATCGCGACCAGCGGCGGCACCGCGACCGCCGGGAACAGCTTGATCGCGGCGCCGAGGCCCAGGGCGACGCCGGACCACCCGTTGCGCTTGCGTTCGAACGCGACGAGGCCGGCGACGAGCGCCGCGATCGCGAAGACGTCCCAGTTCTGGAACGCGTACAGCAGCAGTGGCGTGCCGACCGCCCAGCGCCACGCCCGTGCGCCGACCCGGCGTTCGAGGACGAGCGCGAGTATCACGCCGACGACGCTCGCGGCCGCGGCGGTGACGACGAGGACGCCGGTCGGCGTCGGCCAGACGGTTGCCGCAAGGTAGAGCAGCTCGCCGGCGACGACCGGGTATTCGATCATCCGGTCGACGTAGGGCAAACCACCCGTTCCGACCCGGCGGTGCGCGAACACGCGGGGCAGATCGCTCAGCGAGTTGTGGCCGTGGTGGCCGACGAACGCGAGCTGGAGCAGGAGCGCCGCGACGAGGGTGATACCCGTCGCGCCCGCGATCATCCACGCCCGTCGGCGGTCGTGGATGATCGGCGAGCGCGCGGGAACGACGGCGGGGGGTTCGGTGCGCAACGCGGTCACGCGGCGAGGCCGGACGATCGTGAGAGCGCACGCGGGTCCGGCGCAGGCGCCGCGGCCTGCGGCGCGCGCCGGTGCCGGGTCAGCACCAGCGCGCAGCCGAGCGCGGCGGCCGTTCCGACGAGCAGACCGCCGACGACGTCGGACGGGTAGTGGGCGCCGACGACGACCCGGCTGATCCCCACCGTGACCGCATACGTCACGGCCACCATGCACACCCGGCGCCGGAGCCGGCGGTCCGTGATCAGCAGCTGCGCGGCGACCATGGCGACGACGGCCAAGGCGGCCGCGCCGGTGGTGTGGCCGGACGGGAAGCCGAATCCCGATGCACCGGTGAGGACGCGGGTCGGCGGCCGTGGCCGCGCCACGACCTGTTTGGTGACGACCTCGACCAGGGCGGCGACCGCGGGCGCTCCAACGCACAGCGCCGCGAGCCGGACGTCGCCGCCGCGCCGCCAGCACACCAGTCCGGCGAGGACGCTGAGCGCGGTGACGATCACGGGCGACCCGAGGAAGCTCACTGCGGTTGCGGCGCGGAAGCCCCACGTCGACGGGGCCGCGAGCAACGCAAGTCCGAGTGTCCGGTCGGTCGCCGACGGGGCGCTGGAGGCCGCGATCCACGAGGCCAGGGCCACGAACGCGACTCCGAGCAGCAGCGCCACGACGGTGGTGCGGACGACCTGGGCCCGGTGCATGGTGCGACTCTGAGCTCAGGTGGCTGAACAGCCGCTGAAGCCCACGACCGCGCGCGGTCGCGTTCCGCGCCTAGGCCCCCGGCTGGCGGGGGAGCGCGACCGTGAACCGGGCGCCCGGCGCGTTGTCGATCGCGATCGTCCCACCGTGTGCGGTGACGACCTCCCGCGTGATCGCGAGCCCGAGCCCGCTCCCACCGTTGTCGCGGGCCCGCGCGTCGTCGAGCCGGGTGAACCGCTCGAAGATCCGCGACTGCTCTTCCACCGGGATGCCCGGCCCGTCGTCGACGACCGTGAGCCGCACCGTGTCGTCGTGTTCGATCAGCGCGACCGTCACCGTCGTGCCGGCGTGGCGGTCCGCGTTGTCGAGGAGGTTCCTGACCGCCCGGGTCAGCTGGTCCGGGTTGCCGAGCAGCTGCGCCCCCGAGACCGCCGAGCTGTCGACCTCATGGGGGCTCCGGCTCCGCAGGCGCCGCGCCTCGGAGAGGACGATCTCGTCGAGGTCGACGGTCTCCCGGTGCGCGGCGTCATTCGGCCTCGCGTCGGCGGTGGCCAGCGCGAGGAGGTCCTCGACCAGCCGCTGCAACCGGATCGTGTCCACGAGCACGTCCCGTTCGGTGCTCTCCCAGTCCGCGCGCTCGGGGTGGGCCAGGTCGACCTCGAGCTGTGCCCGGATGCCCGTGAGGGGGCTGCGCAGCTCGTGGCTCGCGTCCGCCACGAACCGCTGCTGGCGATCGGTGGCGTGCTCGAGCCGCCCGAGCATCGCGTTCATCGTGCGCGCGAGACGCCCGATCTCGTCCGCAGTCCCGGGCTCCGGGACGCGGCGGTGGAGATCCTCGCCGCCGATCGCCTCGACCTCCCGTCGGATGTCCTCGACTGGGTGCAGCGCACGACCGGTGACGACCCAGGTGGTGGCGCCGACGAGCAGCAGCAGCATCGGCAAGCCGAGCAGGAGGAGCCGCTCGAGGCTGTCCTCGCTCGAGTCGACGGGCGCCAGGCTGCCCGCCACGTACACGGTGAGGACCCCGGCCTTGGTCCGGACCCGCCGGGCGACGACGCGGAACGGGCCTTCGCCGTCCAGGTCGCTCACGCTGCGCGCCGCGTACCCGTCGTCATCCGGCTGCAGCCGGCTGAACCGCTGCTCGTTCCGGATGTTCTCCGACGACGCGACGACGTGTCCGGCGGCGTCGACGACCTGGACCAGGTTGTCGTCGCCCCGTGGCACCGCGAGCGTCGCAGGGAACGCCCCGTCGGCCACGGTCGCGGCGATGTCGCGCGATCGGAGGCGAGCGTTCGTCTCGATCCCCTGGGTCAGCGCGCTCCGGTGCGCGTTCAACAGCCACAGGCTCCCGAGCGCCAGCGAGATGCCGACGACGATGACCGACGCGATGGTGACCCGGATCCGAACGGTCGCGAAGTGCCGCACGCGGCTTCAGCCGCCCGTCGGATTGAGCCGGTACCCCGCACCGCGAATGGTGTCGATCAGCTGGCGGCCGAACGGCTCGTCCAGCTTGCGGCGCAGGTGGCGCACGTACACCTCGACGATGTTCGGATCACCCTCGAACGCGAAGTCCCAGACGTTGTCGAGGATCTCGGACTTCGACACGACCTCGCCCGCTCGCCGCATGAGGAACTCGAGGACCGCGAACTCGCGTGCGGTGAGTGGGATCGACACGTCTGCCCGCCTGCAGTGGTGCGTGACCGGGTCGACGGTCAGGTCGCCGGCCCTGTAGACGACCGGCTCGGACCGCCCGCTGCGCCGCAGCAGCGCGCGGATGCGGGCGAGCAGCACGACGAAGGAGAACGGCTTCGTGAGGTAGTCGTCCGCCCCGGTGTCGAGCGCCTCGGCCTGGTCGTATTCGCCGTCCTTCGCAGTGAGCATCAGAATCGGTGTCCAGTTCCGCGCTTCGCGGAGGCTCTCGCACACCTTGAAGCCGTTCATGCCCGGCAACATGATGTCGAGCACGATGACGTCGTACGCGTGCTCGGTTGCCATCCACAGGCCGTCGGTGCCGTCGAGCGCGACGTCGACCGCGAATCCTTCGGCTTCGAGCCCACGCCGCAGGGCCGCGGCGATCTTCTTCTCGTCCTCGACGATGAGCACTCGCATGCGGGGTCCTCTTCGCGGTGGGCTCCCATCGTCGCGCCGCATCCTGAACGTGGGCTGAACCGCGGCTGAGACGCCCGGCGCCGGTTCTTCAGCGGCCGAGGGAGGTGCAGTCCGCGACCGCGTGGAACCCGGGCGCCGTCGCACCTCCGCACGCCCATACCCGGCCCTCGAAGACCGCGGCGGCCACCCCGTGGCGGGGGACGAGCATCGGCGTCTGGCTCCACGCGGAACCCGCGAGCCACTGGACGATCCCGAGGATCGACGTCTCGTTTGCCGTCTCGCCACCCATGACCACCGGCTCGTCGGGGAGCACGGCCGCACCCGCGCCGGAGGTCGGCACCGCCAGCGGAGGCACGGCGATCCACCCGTTGGTGATGGGGTCGTAGCAGTCCACCCCACCCGTCGTCGCCGGCGTGCGGCCGCCCGCGACGCAGGCCCGGCCACCCTCGACGTAACCCGCGAGGTGGTTGCGCGGGCTCGGCATTGCCGGGAGGTCGGACCACACGCGCGTCGCCGGGTCGAAGCGCTCTCCGACGCCGATCTGCTGCGTGCCGGCCCGTCCGCCGATCGCCAGGAGCGCACCGGACACGGCGACGAGCGCGAGCGCACCACGCGGCCGGTGCATCGCGGGCAGCTCCGTCCATTGGAGCGTGCCGCGCCGCAGCACGAACACCCGGGTCGACGCCTGCCCGTCCGGGGTGAACCCGCCGGCCACGTAGACGTCGCCCGCGAGTGCGGCGACCCCAGGGTGGTTCAACCGGAGCGGGAGCGCCGGCCCGGCCTGCCACGTGCGGCCGTCGAACACCCAGACCGTCGCGGTGCTCGACCGGGAAGCGTCGTAGCCGCCGACGACGTACATCCGGCCGTCGGCGCTCGTGCCGCCCGACTCCTGCACCGCCGCCGGGAGCGCGGGCTCCATCCGCTGCGTCGGCGCCGTCGCGGGTGGCGTGGTGGTCACGGGTGCGACGGGTTGCGGAGCCGGCCTGGTCGCGGTCGAGGCCGGACCGCGCGCCCTGCTCGGGCCTCCGCCTCCGCCTCCGCAGGCGCTCGACAGCACGAGCAGCGCCAGCCCGAGGGCCGCCATTGCCGCGCGGTTGTCGACGCTCACCGGTAGTTGGCCGTGTGCCCGAGGCTGAACCGGCCCGGCTGGGGGAAGAAGCACAGCCCGTGGGGGCCGAGACCGACCGGGACGGTGTGGAGCAGCCGGCCGGTCGCGGTGTCGATCACGTAGACCGCGTTGCTGTAGCGACCGGTCAGCCAGAGCTGGCCGCCGTCGGCCGAGACGCCACCCATGTCGGGCGTCCCGCCGATCGGCCAGGTCGCCACGACCGCCTGGGTGGCGAAGTCGATCACGGAGACGGAGCCGGCCATCCGGTTGCTCACGTACAGCTTCGTCCCGTCGCGGCTCGGGTAGAGACCGTGGGCTCCCCTCCCCGTCGGGATGAACGACAGCTCGCGCATCGTCGCCGGGTCGATCACCGAGACGCCGGAGCGCTCCTGGTTCGCAACGTACATGACGCTCCCGTCCGGAGAGGACCGCACGTCGATCGGGGCGCCACCGACGTGGAGCTCGCCGGTGATCGTCAGCGTCGTCAGGTCGATGCGCACGAGCCAGCCGGAGAACTCGCAGCTGACGATCATGACGCGACCGTTCGGCGTGAAGTCGGCGTGGTTGACCCCGGCGTGCGGGACGCGGATCGCCTCGACGAGCGCCCACGTGTGCGGGTCCCGCACGTCGATCTCACCGTTGCGTTCCGCCATCACGATCGCGCGGCTGCCGTCCGGTGTGTAATACAGGTTGTACGGGTCCGGCACCGTGATCGGCGGACCGGGCGCCGCCGTCCGCGGGTTGATCGGTGTGAGCGAGTTCCCGGCGTTGTTGTTCACGTAAAGCGTCGAGAGATCGTACGACGGCACGACGTGCTGGGGCTTCGCGCCGACCGCGAAGTGTTCCACGACTCGAAACGTCGTCGGGTCGATCACGTCGACCGTGTTCGAGAGGCTGTTCGGCACGTAGACCCGCGCCGGCACGCCGAGCACCGCGGGGCTGAGCATCCCGGCTCGGGTGTGCTGGTAGACGTCGACACCAGGGCCGGCGCCGGTCAGCGGGTTCGGATCCGCGACCGGAGCGGTCGTCGTCGTCGAGGTCGACGAAGTCGACGGCGGCTTGCGACGCTCGGCGCCGGCGCGTCCACCTCCGGTCGCCGAGCAACCGCAGGCGGCGATGACCAACGCCACGACGAGCGCCAGCAAGCCCGTTGCCCGCCCGAGCCCGGGTGCGGAGCCCGCTCCTGATGGCATGCCGGTGACGCTACGGCGCCGCGGGCGCGTCCGACAGCGCGCCGGTTCAGCCCCGGTTCAGGCCTCGGCCGCTGGTCGCCGCGCGGGTTCGCCGCCGGTGCGCTGGACATCCGAGCGGGTCACGGCGAGGTAGGCGACGGCTCCGACGATCAGCGCGGTCAGGCCGAGGCTCACCCATCCCGATCCCCAGCCCAGGCCGCCGGCGTCCTGCGGCTTGCCGAGCCAGTCGGCGATCGATGCGCCGAGGGGACGGGTGAGCACGTACGCGAACCAGAACGAGAAGACGGGGTTCCAGTGCAGCCGCGCGTACCCGACCACGGGCACCAGCAGGATCGCGGCAAAGAGCACCGCCGACGCGAAGTACCCGAGGTTGAACGTCACCGCCATGAGATCTCCGAGCCCGGTCCCGAGCGCGAACGTGAGCACGACCGCGGCCCAGTAGAAGAGCTCGCGGCGCTCGGTGTCGATGCTGTGGATCGAGAGCGTTCCTTCGGTGCGCTGCCACGATCCGAACACCAGCGCGAGGCCGAGCACGCACAGCGTCGTCGACGCCGCATAGGGGATGCCGAACCCCACGTGCAGCACGTCGGCACACATCGTTCCGAAGACGCCGACCATGACCACGGCGAACCAGTAGGTCGTGGCGAGATAGCGCCTCATGCGGAGCTGCAACGCGAGCGCGATCACGAATCCGACGAAGCCCAACAGGACGGCGGGAACGGGGTCGATGCGATGGACCAGATAGTCGGACGTCGACTCACCCATCGCGGTCGAGAGTCCCTTGACGATCCAGAACGAGGCGGCGACCTCCGGGACCCGCAGCCGCCCGCGCGTGGTCATGCGCCGGCCGAGCCGGCTGCGATGCGAATCCATGGTCGGTGCAGTACAGCCCACGCGTCCGGGCTCGTGAAGCGCACCCGTTCAGCGCACCTTCAGGTGCGCCGGCCCGATGCTCCTTCAAGTGCCCGCAAGGGCGTTTCGCGTGAAGGTCGCGGAGGGTTGCGCCGGTAGGCACATGGAGGTCAGCAGGCAGAGCAGGGGCGCTCAGGAACCTCCGCCGTCGCGCGGCCGTTCCCGTCGAGCTGGAGGTGCGCATCGATCGGACCCTGCCCGATTCGATCGAGATCGCCGCGTACTACGTGGTCTCGGAGGCGCTGACGAACGTGGTCAAGCACACGCGCGCGTCGGAGGTGCACGTCGTCGTCGAAGAGCGTGACCGGCCTTCTCCGGCTCGAGATCCGAGACGACGGGACGGGCGGCGCCGACCCGACTCGAGGGTCCGGGTTGATCGGGCTTCTGGATCGGGTCGAAGCCATGGGAGGGACGTTGGTCGTCGACAGCCGAGCGGGCGTGGGCACGGCGTTGCAGGCTGTGTTCCCCGTGCCGCCGTCCCCCGATCAGCAAGCGAGCGGCGCGGAGCCCGGACCCTAAGCCGCGTGCCTCGAAGCAGTCCCGGGATGGAGCACGACCTGGTCGACCGCGCGTACGAGGGTATCGACGAATCGTTCGCGTTCGCGGATGACGGCGAAGTGGTCGGCGTCGACGACGTGGGTCGTCGCGCCGGGCACTGATGACGCGAGCGCGAGCTGGCGGCGAGCCGGAACGATCTGATCACGCGCGTGGATGACGACGGACGTGGGCACGTCGATCTCACCGACCCAGTCCTTCCCCGAGTACTTCCCGAGCTCGATCGCGGCCTGGAGCACCGCTCGCGGATCACGTCGCAACAGCTCGCTCTGGGCCCAATCACGGAAGCCGGTGGCCGCGAGGTAGGAGCGCGAGATCTGAGCGATGAGGCGGCGCGAGAACGCGTCCGGCACGATGCGGTTCATCTGACCGAGCGCCGGCAGCGCCGCGAACATCACGTGCTCGCGTGGCGTGGCGCGGAAGGTGGACGCGGTGGCGCAGAGCACGAGCCCGGCGACCCGATCGCGATGACGTCTCCACAACAGCTGTGCAATCGGACCGCCCATCGAATACCCGACGGGCACGAACCGCTCGATCTCCAGCGAGTCTGCGAGGGCAGCGACGTCATCCGCCGCGTCTTCCAGCGTGAAGGGAATCCGGGCGCGAATGCCCCGTCCGTGCCCGCGCAGGTCGGGCGCGACGACGTGGTATCTCGCGGCGAGCGCCGGGAACGAGGTGTACCAGTTGAGGGCCGCGGTCGCGCCGAGTCCATGCAGGAGGATCACCGTCGGCGCGCCGACCCGACGCTCCCCCTCGTGCACGAGCGCAGTGCCCAGACCCGGGAGGGTGACGGGTCCAGCACGGTGGAGCAGCGGTGGAGCTGACGCACACGCAGGTCCCGGTCCGAGACCCTGCGGGTCGTCGACTGCGGGAACGATCGTCATGGAACAACGATCGCGACCCGTGTGCCCGGTGTCTTCCCGGCCAGCCGCCGTCTTCGGTCCCCGGTCTGCGGCTATCCCGACTTCACGCTGGCTTCCATGCCCGCGCCGGTCGCGCCTCCGGGCGGCTCGAGCTCGCGCGTGATGACCGTGACGTCCTGGTCGCCGAGCCCATGGTCGATGGCCCGTTGCCACTCGCGGGCCAAGCTGGCGAGGGCCGTGAACCGCTCGCCATCGGCCGCCTGCAGGGCGAGGCGCACGTCCTTGAGCGCGAGGGCCAGCGCGAACTGGGCCGAGAACTCGTCCGCGGCGATCCGCTCGAGCTTGGCCGCCTGCCACGCAGACACCAGCGGTCCGTCGCCGAGGGTGTCGGCCACCGTCTCGGCGTCGAGTCCGAGACGTTGCGCGAGGGCTACCGACGCCGCCACCGCCTCGGCTCCGAACGCCAACCAGGTGTTGTTGACGACCTTCATGCGCGAACCGTTCCCGAGCGCGCCGAGCCAGACCGTTCGGCGACCGAGCGCGTCGAAGAGGGGTGTGACCCGGTCACGGGCCTCGTCAGGTCCCGATGCGAAGATCGTGAGCTCACCGTTCGCGGCCGGGTCCTTGCTCCCCGACACGGGCGCGTCGACGAGCGTCACGTCTGGTCGCTCGGCGCGCACGAGGGCGGCGACCTGTTCGATCCCGTCCACGCCGATGGTGCTCATCTGCACCCAGATCGCGTTGGTGGGAAGCGCCGCGAGCATGCCCTGGTCGCTCGCGATCGAGATGACGGCGTCGGCGTTGGTCACCATCGTCACGACGACGGTTGCTCGCCCCGCCGCCTCGGCCGCGGTCGTTGCCACGTCGGCGCCGAGCTCGGCGAGATCTCGGGTCGTCTCGGGCTCGCGATTCCAGACGATCGTGGGGATGCCGGCGCGCATGGCGCTCGTGGCCATTCCGTGCCCCATCGCGCCGATGCCGAGAAATCCAATGGGTTCAGCCGTGGTCGGCATTGCTCCTCCTTGCTGGGGTGTGGGTGCTCATCGGCGCCGGCCCGCCGGGCCCGCGGAATCCGGGTCGGAGCCGCACCATCAGGTCGTCAACTGCTCGACCGACCGTGTCGCCGAGCGCACCGGCGATCACGATCTTCTTGTCGCCGGTCGCGATCACGCAGACCGCGATCGCTACCGGCCGCGCGTGGGTGTCGGGGTCCGCGAACAGGCGCGCGTGAGCCCGGCAGACCTCCCGGGTCGAGCTCGCGAAGAGCTTGCCGAGCTCGTCGAGGACGTAGACCCGGTCGAGCTCAGCGACCGATCCCGCCACGGACGCCGTGATGCGGGTTCTCGGGTCGATGGGCCGCGTCATGCTCAGGGCCGGGGTCCCTGCGTTCCGAATCGTTGCGGGGCGCGTGTCGGTCATCGTCTCTTTCCTTTCGTTCGTTGGTCCGGGTCACATGCCCTCGGGCGCCGGCCCGTGCATGGGGGTGGAGTCGGCGAGGATCGCGTCGATCGCCTCGAGGTCGGCTGCGGTCAGCGCCACGTCGACGGCCCCCACGATGTCCTGCAGATGATCGGGGTTCCGGGTGCCGACGATCGCCGCGTCCACGGCGGGGTTCGCCAGCGTCCACGCCACCGCCATCGCGGGAAGGGACACGTCGCGATCCGTGGCGAGCGCCTGCAAGCGACGCACGACCGCAAGGTTCTGATCGAAGGTCTGCCCGAGGAAGTCGGGGCTGTGACTCCGCCAGTCATCCGCGGAGAACACGGTGGAATGCCGCATCCCACCGGTCAGGAGGCCGTGCGCGAGCGGGCCGTACACGAGAACCCCGATGTCGTTCGCCGCGCAGTACGGGAGCTGCGTGCTCTCGACGCGGCGCCGGAACATGTCGTACGGCGGCTGGAGCGTCTCGACCGGGCAGTGCTCGGCGAGGGCCGCCATCTGCTGCGGGTCGAAGTTGGACACTCCCACGTGCCGGACCTTCCCGCTCTCCACGAGCTCGGCCAGCGCCTCGCCCGTCTCGTCGAAGGATGTCGTCGGGTCCGGCCAGTGCACCTGGTAGAGATCGATGAAGTCGACGTTCAGCGCTTCCAGGCTGGCATCGACGCCCGCGCGCAGCCAGTCGCGGCTCGAGTCGCGCACGAGGTGACCGTCGCGCTGTCGCAACCCGCCTTTGGTCGCGATCACGACCTCCTCGCGATTGGTGTGCGTCTCGGCAGCCAACGCGCGACCCAGCACCTGCTCGGACTCACCGAAGCCGTAGCCCTGCGCGGTGTCGAAGAAGTTGACGTCGAGCTCACGCGCGCGCTGGATCGCCGCGGTCGCGGCCTTGTCGTCGTACACGCCCCACTCGCCGCCCAGCTCCCACGTTCCGAAGCAGATCGGCGACACCTTCAGGCCGCTCCGACCGAGCATGACCTTGTCCATTGCACCTCCCGAGGCTGACCGAGCGTCGGCGCATCGGTCCGAAGCGTCACCCTCCGGGCCGGGCCGTCGCATCCGTGGGTCCCCGGCCGCGGCCCCGGGTCGTTCCTGCGCGGGCGCGGCGGGTCACGTTCGGTTGACCGGTGGCCACGGCCTTCGTACCGTCGTACCGAGGGGAGAGGGGAGCAGGGGTGCGGGTAGCGGTGGCCGACGACGACGTCCTGCTGCGCGAGGGGCTGGCGAGCCTGCTCGAGCGGTCCGGGTTCGACGTCGTCGGACAAGCCGGAGACGGAACGGAGCTGTTGGAGCTGGTTCGCGCCGACGAGCCGGAGCTCGTGATCGTCGACATCCGCATGCCACCCACGCACTCGACCGAGGGCTTGGACGCCGCGCGCGTGATCCGCGAGGAATTCCCCTCGATCGGGATCCTGGTGCTCTCGGCCCACGTCGAGGTCGACGAGGCGATGGAGCTGCTCGCCGGCGGCGACCGCACCGGATACCTGCTCAAGAGCCGGGTCACCGACGTGGCCGAGTTCATCGAATCGCTCGAGCGCATCGGCCGGGGCGGCTCCGTCGTCGATCCGAGCCTGGTGCAGGAGCTGGTGAACGCACGGCGACGGAGCGACCCGCTCGGCGCACTCACCCCTCGCGAGCGGGAGGTGCTCGCGCTGATGGCGGAAGGGTGTTCGAACGCCGGCATCGGTCGCCGGCTCTCCGTCACCGAGGGGACCGTGGAGAAGCACATGAACAGCATCCTCACGAAGCTGGATCTCCCGGAGTCGCCGGACGACCATCGGCGCGTGCTCGCGGTGATTGCCTTCCTCGAAGCGCGCTAGCGGTCGGGCGCCCCGTCGTCGCGGGCCCGCCCGAGCAGGTTCGAGACCCGGGGTCCCGACAGCTCGGCCTTGGGCACGAATCCGACCGCCGGGCTCGCTGCGAGGAGCTCGGAGAGCTCTGATTCGGCATAGACCGAGATGAGCACGGTCGAGGTCCCGTCGGCGGCCGCGAGCTGGTGCACCAGATCGATGCCGCTCTCCTCACCGAGGTCGACGTCCACGAGTATGGCGTCCGGCTCCAGCTCGGCCGCCGCCCGGAGCGCCTGGCGACCGTTCGACGCCGTTCCGACGACGACGAGGCCGTCCTGCTCGAGCACCTGACTGGCCGCCGCGAGGAAGTCGTGGTTGTCGTCGACGATGAGAACGCGCAATCCGGTCCCGGCATCCACCGAACCAGTATCCCGACCGGGGGTGCCCGGCACATTGAAGCCAGCCAGAAGGCCGCCGTGCCGCTGGCCGGAAACCGAAGACTGGGGCGGCCCTCAGAGACGTGCGGCCCATCCGGCGCGATGTTCGTCGTGGACCCGCAGGCGGGTCAGCTGGAGGCGAGCCCCAATGGTGTCGACGTCGTACGAGCTCTCGCCCGAGGAGGCGAAGACCACCGGCGCGGGTTCGACCTTCTCCAAGGAGCGCGAGGCGCTGGAGCTCCTCGTTCGACGGGCGCGCGGCGGCCAGGGTCAGGCCCTGGTCGTGCTGGGGGAGGCGGGAGCCGGGAAGACGACCTTGATCGAGGACGCGGTCGGATCCACCCCGGACCTTCGGATCGTCAGGATCCGCGGCGAGGAGTCCGAATGCGACCTCGAGTACGCCGCGTTGCAGCGGCTGTGCGCACCCATGTTGGATCAGATCGACCGGTTGCCCGGGCCGCGCCGCGACGCGCTCGTCGCCGCGCTCGGGGTCGGACCCGGCAGCGTCAATCGACTCTTCGTCGGGTTGGCCGTCATCGGCCTGCTGGCCGAAGCGAGTGCGAGCCGCCCGCTGATCTGCGTCATCGACGATGCGCATTGGCTCGATCCCGCGTCGATGGCCGTGCTGGCGTTCGTCGGCCGTCGGCTCCCATCCGAAGGCGTCTCACTGGTGTTCTCGACGCGAACGCCGGTCAGGGGGCTCCAAGGTCTGCCCGAGCTGAGCATCCCCGGCCTCTCGTACGCGGAGGCGCACGCCCTGGTCGGCTCGATCTTCCCGGGCCCCCTCCACGCTCGGGTGCGCGACCGCATCGTGGCCGAGTCCCGAGGGAACCTCGGCGCGCTCTATGCGTTTGCTGACGGCCTGTCTCCGGAGCATCGCGCCGGCGGCTTCGGTCTTCCGCGCCCGGTCTCGAGGACCGACCCGTCGATCGATGCCCTGTACGAGCAGCTCGAACGACTTGCGCCGGACACCGAGCGCCTCCTAGTCGTCGCGGCGTCGGAGCCCGAAGGTGACCTCGCGCTGTTCTGGCGGGTGATGGCGGCGCTGGGCATCCAGCCGGCGACCGTCGACGAAGCGGTGTCCCTCGGCTTGCTGGAGCTCGGCGTCCGGGTCACGTTCCGCGACCCGACGATGCGCTCGGTCGCGTATCACCACGCCTCCTCCGGCGAACGCCGCCTCGTGCACCAGGCATTGGCGGACATGAGTGGAGCGGACCTGGCCCCGGATCGCTGCTCGTGGCACGCGAGCCATGCGACGCTCGGAGCCGACGAGGAGATCGCGGGGGCCCTCGAACGTTCCGTCGGGCACGCGCGAATGCGGGGCGGTCTGGCCGCGGCGTCCGCGTTCCTCGAACGATCTGCCGTCCTCACGCCCGACGCCGAGCGGCGGGCGGAGCGTGCGCTCGCGGCAGCCAACGCCAAGTTCGAAGCGGGCGCGTTGGAGGCAGCCGCGCAGCTGCTGAGCCTCGCGGCCGACGGCGACCTCGATGAGTACCAGCACGCCCAGGTCGAACGGCTGCGCGCGAACCTCAGCGCCGCGTTGCGGCGCGGCGACGACGTGTCGGCATCATTGCTCGAGTCGGCGCAGACGCTCGAGCGCTTCGATGTCCAGGACGCGCGCGACACGTACCTCCAGGCGCTCGACACGGCGTTGACCACCGGTTGCCATGACGCTCCGGGCAACCTGGCGGACGCGGCACGCGCCGCGCGGGCCGCCGCTCCGGCGAAGATCTTGCGCGCCGCCGACCTGCTGCTCGATGGCTTGGCGATCCTCTTCACGGACGGCTATACGGCGGCTGCGCCGATCCTGCAGCACGCGGTGCAGGCGTCGCGGCGCCAGAGCGACACGCGTTGGCTGGGGCTTGCGTGCCGCACGGCGGCGGAGACCTGGGACTCCGACGCGACGCTCGACCTCGCCAGCCGCTGGATCCGCCGCACTCGCGAGACGGGGGCCCTGGCGGAGCTGCCGAGCGCGCTCGACTACCTCGCCGCGGTCCAGGTGCACGCGGGCGAGCTCCGTCCTGCGGCCCGTCTCGTCGAAGACGCGCAGGCGATCGCGGAGATGATCGGTCAGGGTCACGTCGGTTTCGGTGCGTTGGTGCTCGCCGCGTGGCGTGGCTCCGAAGCCGAAGCGGCCGAGCTCATCGAAGCGCAGCGGCTCGACGCGGTGGAGCGGAGCGACGGGCGACAGATCGCGCACACGAAGTATGCGGCTGCGGTGCTCTACAACGGTCTCGGCCGGTACCACGATGCGATCGACGCGTTGCAGCCCGCGTGCGAACGCGAAGAGCTCTTCTCGAGCTGGGTCCTCCCCGAGCTCGTCGAGGCGGCGGCTCGGTGTGGGCGATCGGAGCTCGCGGGCTCGACCGCCGAGCGCCTGGACGAGCGGACACGGGCCTGTGGCACCGAGCTGGCGCTGGGCATCCGGTCCCGGTCACTCGCGCTGCTCACGGCGGGCAGCTCCGCCGAATCGCTGTACAGGGACGCCATCGAACGGCTCGGGGACTGTCGGGCCTCGGCCCATCGCGCCCGGGCCCACCTCGTGTACGGGGAATGGCTCCGCCGTGAGCGCCGCCGAGTCGATGCACGCGAGCAGCTGCGCATCGCCCGCGATCTGTTCTCGGCCATGGATGCCCGGGCGTTCACCGCGCGAGCGCAGCGAGAGCTGCTCGCCACCGGCGAGCGCACGCGCAAGCGCTCGGTCGAGACCACTCGCGAGCTCACGCCTCAGGAAGCGGAGATCGCACGGCTCGCACGGGACGGGAGCTCGAACCCGCAGATCGCGGCGAGGTTGTTCATCAGTGCCCGGACCGTCGAATACCACCTGCACAAGGTGTTCGTGAAGCTCGCCATCACCTCCCGTGCCCAGCTCGTGTCTTCGCTGGTCGCGGGTCCTGAATCGCGGCCGCTCAGCGGCGTCGGAGTCTGACGAAAGGACAGGTCATGACCCTGCTTGCCAGTCTCCTGCTCTTCGCCACGGTGCCGCTCGGCGTCATGTCGGTGCGGCGATGGCGTCGTCGGCCCGACCAGCGCCTTCGGGCCGAAGCGAGCCTGTACCAACCCATGTCGTTCGACTCGCGTACGAGTGCCGTCCGCGTGCTGCGTTCCTCCGACGACCTGACGAGTGCGCTCGAGCGTGTGAACGCCAGTGCCACGCGCGTCGCCGCTGCCCGGGCATCGCGTCGATACGCCGCACCTCCGCGGAGCCGCGCGCCCGGACACTGAGTCGACGCCTGACGACGTACTCTCCCGGGGCGCCGGGGCAAGTTGCCCTGCGCTCCCACGGGGTACCGGAAGGGGGCTGACCCTCCCTCCGACCGGGTGATAGCCCGGTGGCGGTCCCGGACGTCACTGATCAGAGTGTTGCTGTGGGCACGACCTGGATGTGCGCGCGCTCGGAGCTCCGGGAGCGATGGCTCTCGTGGGGGGCGGCCGCGCTCGTGCTCGGCCTCGCCGCCGCGGTCGTCCTCACGACAGCCGCCGGCGCGCGGCGCACGAGCTCGGCCTACTCCCGGTACCTCGCCGCCGGTCACGGGGCCGACGTGCTGGTGTCACCGAATGCGACCGGCTTCCCGCACCTGTATCCCGCCTTGGCTCGCACGCGAGGCGTCGCGCTGGTCGCGCCGGTGATCGGGTACGGCGGCGCCCTGATCGGCCGGCCTCGGACACCGGTCTTGATCCAGGCCGGCACGGACCGGGCGTTCGGGTTCCGGGTCGAACGCCCGAAGATCACCGCGGGCCGCATGCTCGCACCTCGCCGGCCCGACGAGGTCGTCGCCGACCTGACGGCGGCGCGGGAGCTCCACCTGCACCCGGGCAGCAGGCTCCACATGGTCATCGCCGGTCGAGACGAGGAGCTGCCGGATCGAGCGCACGATCCGGTGGTGACGCTCCTCGTCGTCGGCATCGGGGTGACCCGCGACAACGTCGTGCCGGACAACGCGCTGGCGTCCGCGCCGACGCTGTTCGCCGGGCCCGGGTTCTCCCACCGGTTCGGGCCGCGCTTCTACGCGTTCGACGGCGCCGAGGTCGATCTGCGACCGGGGGCGTCGACCGCCGCCTTCTCGGCTCGCGCGCAGCGGATCGCCCGCGGGCTCTCCGAGACGGGAGGCGGCCTGTTCGTCGCCGACGAGGCCGAGCAGGCCTCCAAGGTGCAGCACGCGATTCGACCGCAGGCAGTGGCGCTCGGCGCGTTCGCGCTGCTCGCCGCGGTCACCGCGATCTTCGCCGTGGGCCAGGTGGTCAGCCGCCAGGTCGCGGCGTCGGCCGACGACAACGCAAAGCTGCGCGCGCTGGGCATGACGCGCCGGCAGGTCGTCCGAGCGCGGCTGATGGTCGTCGGGATCGCGGCGACGGTCGGAGCGCTGGTCGCGATCGGGCTGTCGGTCGGTGCGTCTTCATGGATGCCGATCGGTCCGGCCCGCATCGCCGAGCCGCATCCCGGCGTGGACTGGGACTGGCTCGTGCTCGGGGGCGGCTTCGTCGCCATCGTGGCGCTCACCGTCGCCGGCGCGGCATGGCCGGCATGGCGGGCGACGCCGACCGAGTCCGGTCAGCTCGCAGACGCCCGTACCGGGCGTCGATCGCACGTCGCGGGCTCCGCGCTGCGCGCGGGATTGCCCGCGAGCGCGGCAATGGGGATCGGCCAGGCCCTGGACACGGGACGTGCGCGACGCTCCGTACCGCTCCGCAGCGCGATTGCGGGCCTCGCCATCGCCGTCGCGGCCATCAGCGGCGCGTTGACCTTCGGGACCAACCTCGGCGACCTCGTGCACACTCCCCGCCGGTACGGGCAGACCTGGGACATCACCGCCGACGCGCAGTTCAGCCCGATCCCGAGCCGACGCATCGATCGCCGGCTGCGGCGGGAGCCGGGCGCGGTGGCCTGGACCTTCGGCATGCACGGTGACCTCGAGATCGACCACCATCGAGTGTCGTCCGTGGAGCTGGTCCGACGTCAGGGTGAGCTGCTGGCACCGACGGGTGTCGAAGGTCGGGCCGCGCGCACGGCACATGAGGTCGCCCTCGGCTCCAAGACGCTCGACGCGATCCATGCACACGTCGGTGACCGGATCGCCGTGGCCTCAGCAGACAGCCGTTCCCACCCACGACGGATGAGGGTCGTCGGCAGCAGCGTGTTCCCCTTCTTCGGGCAGGGCAGCTTCACGCCGACCGGTCTGGGGATCGGTGCGCAGACCGGCCGAAGCTCGACTCGTCTCGCCGGCGCCACCTTCGTCCTCATCCGAGTGGCGCCCGGAGCCGGCCACGACGCGTCGGTGGCCCGCATCGCCCATGACCTCGTGCGGAGCGATCTGTGTGGTCTCGACAACCAATGCCAGGTCACGACCACCTCCAGACCGGTCGACATCCTCAACTACGCACGGGTGCAGACGACGCCGGTCGTGCTCGCCGTCGTCCTCGCGTTCCTCGCCTTCCTCGTG
This sequence comes from Acidimicrobiia bacterium, assembly GCA_036502405.1. Taxonomy (GTDB): domain Bacteria; phylum Actinomycetota; class Acidimicrobiia; order IMCC26256; family JAENVU01; genus Chersky-806. The sequence continues at coordinate 34,792 of DASXYP010000049.1, read as the reverse complement.
CTCTCCTACCTCCTGATCACGTCGCTCCGGTCCCGTCGACATGACTTCGCGATCTACAAGACGCTCGGCTTCACCCGACGGCAGGTCTCGAGCACTGTCGCGTGGCAGGCGACCACGATCACCGCACTGGCGCTGCTCATCGGGATCCCGGTCGGGATCGTTGCCGGCCGGCTCGCGTGGGTCGCGTTCACGACGACCCTCGGCATCCCGCCCGACGCCACGGTGCCGGCTGCGTCGCTGGTGATCATCGCGGCGGTGGCCCTGCTCTTGGCCAACGCGCTCGCGGCCGTTCCCGGCCGAGCGGTAGGTCGCGAGGAGCCCGCCTCGTTGCTCCGTACGGACTGAGTGCGCCGGCAAGGAAGGGCTGCTGCCCTTCCTGGAGACCAAGAGCGTGATCCTCGAGGGCCGGCCCGAGGCCTCTTCCGCGGGCTGACGCGGGGCCCGGAGCGTCACGGGGTGGGCCACCTGCGCTAAGCAGGTCGGATGATGCTTGCGGGGAAGACGGTGTTGGTGACCGGTGTGGGCAGCGGCCTGGGCCGGGAGTGCGTCACGAGCGCGCTGCGCGAGGGCGCGAACGTCGTGATGGCGGCCCGCACCCGGGAGACGCTGGAGGCGACGGCGGCGGAGCTCGACCCGTCCGGTGCGCGGGTCGAGGCGGTGCCGACCGACATCACCGACGCGGACGACTGCGTCGCGCTGGTCACCCGAGCGACCGAGCGGTTCGGGTCGCTCGACGCGCTCGTCCAGGTCGCGGCGTTCGAGTACGTGTTCGGTGGTCTGCAGGACACGAACCTCGACGACTGGCGCACGGCCTTCGAGACCAACGTGCTCGGCGCCATGACCGTGCTCCGGCCGGTCGCCGGGGCCATGAAGGACAGCGGCGGGGGTGCGATCGTGCTGATCGGCTCGCAGTCGATGTTCAAGCCGTCGCTGCCCCAGGCCGGCTACGCGGCGTCCAAGGGCGCGCTGTTGAGCACGATGTACTACCTCGCCGACGAGCTCGGAGCGGACAACATCCGCTGCAACATGGTCGTGCCGTCCTGGATGTGGGGACCACCGGTCCAGATGTACGTCGAGGGCACGGCCAAGCACAAGGACATCCCGGTCGAGCAGGCGCTCCAGGACCTCGTCGGGGACTTCCCGCTCGGGCGGATGACCGAGGACGGCGAGGTCGCGGACGTCGCCATGTTCTTCGCGTCCGACCACGCCAAGGCCGTCACCGGGCAGCACCTCATGGTGAACTCGGGCGAGATGATGCGCTGACCGAGCGCCCTGCCACGGGCACCGAGCACTCCGAGCCGGCCGAGCAGAAAGCGAAGGTGTCGTGACCAAGCGAGTCGTCGTGTGGGGGACCGGGGTCGTCGGCAAGATGGTGATCCCCGAGATCGTGCGCCATCCGGAGTTCGAGCTGGTCGGCGTCGGGGTGAGCAACCCGGACAAGGTCGGCCGCGACGTCGGGGAGCTCTGCGGCACCGCGCCGATCGGGCTGGCGGCGACCGACGACCTCGACGCGCTCGTCGCCCTCGGGCCGGACGCGCTGGTCCACTACGGCCCGACCGCCGCGCATCCGATGGACAACATCCGCGACATCGGGGCGTTCCTCCGCGCCGGTGTCGACGTCTGCTCGACGGCGATGACGCCGTGGGTGTGGCCGGCCATGCCGCAGAACCCGCCGAGCTGGATCACCCCGATCACCGAGGCGTGCGAGGAAGGCGGCGCTTCGTGCTTCACGACCGGCATCGACCCCGGCTTCGGCAACGACCTCTTCCCGATGACCCTCATGGGCCTGTGCTCCGAGGTGCGCCTGGTGCGCGCGCTCGAGATCCTCGACTACATCAACTATGAGGGTGACTACGAGGACGAGATGGGCATCGGGCGACCGCCCGACTACCGACCGATGCTCGAGCACCCCGACGTCCTCACGATGGCGTGGGGCGCGACGGTGCCGATGATGGCGCAGGCGGTCGGCATCGATCTCGACACGATCACGACCACCTGGGACAAGTGGGTGACGGACACCCCGATCAGGACCGCCAAGGGCGTCATCGAGCCGGGCAACGTCGCGGCCATCAACTTCACGATCAACGGCATCTACCGCGGTGAGACCCGCATCCAGCTCGAGCACGTGAACCGGGTCGGCACCGATGCCGCGCCCGACTGGCCCCGCGGTCATCAGGACGACGTCTACCGGGTCGAGATCGAGGGCACGCCTTCGATCTTCCAAGAGACCGCGTTCCGGTTCACCGACGGCAGCGGTCGCGACGCCGCGGCGGCCGGATGCCTGGCGACCGGGCTCAGGGCCCTCAACGCGGTGCCCGCAGTCAACGACCTGCCACCCGGCTGGGTCACCGCGCTCGACCTCCCGCTCATCCCCGGGTTCGGCACCATCCGCTGACCCCGGCGCGGCCGGCCGACCGACCTGCGATTCGGGGCTCGTCGTGGGAGGCTCACCCGTTCACGGAGGCGCCGGACCCAGGTCCGGCGGGGGGAGCGCGAGATGGGTCCAGGGAGCACCGGTCGGTCGCGAGGACGCACCTGGTTCATGGCGCTCGGCGTCATGGGCCTCGTGGTGGCGCTGTCCGCCTGCACGCTCGTGCCGCGCGGGGGCGGTGTCCCGGGGTCGCACGGCTGGCGGCCGCTGCTCCCGGCCCTCCACGCGGAGCCGGACCCCGTGTCGGGCGGGCGCGTCGTCGACGCGTCGGGTCGCGAGGTGCTGCTGCGGGGCGTGAACCTGAACGCGCTCGTCGAGTACTGGCGGTACGGTTCGTTCCCGACCACGTTCCCGCTGACCGACAACGACGCGGACCTGATCTCCGCGGCCGGTTGGAACACGGTGCGGCTCCTGGTCTCGTGGTCCCGGGTGGAGCCGAGCCCCGGGGTCTACGACGAGCAGTACCTGGACCAGGTCGCGCGCGCGGTGCAGATGTTCGAACGCCGCGGCGTCTACTCCATCATCGACTTCCACCAGGACGCCTGGGGCGCGACGCTCGCCGCGCCCGCGGGCCAGACCTGTCCCGCGGGCGCCGAGCCCGCGTTCGGTTGGGACGGCGCGCCCGGTTGGGCGACGCTGGACGGCGGCGCGTCGCGCTGCTTCCCGGCCGGCATCCGGGAGCTGAGCCCGGCGGTGCGGGCCGCGTTCACCGCGTTCTGGAACGACGCGCCGGGCCCCGGCGGCGTCGGCATCCGGACCCGGTACACGCGCATGCTCGGCCAGGTCGCGGCGCGCTTCGCCCACGTGCCCGCGGTCGCCGGATACGACGTCATGAACGAGCCCAACGCATTCGGCACGACCGAGGTCGCCGCGCTCGGCCGGCTCACCGGGGACGCGGTGGCGGCGATACGCGCCGGCGAGCGGTCGCGCGCCGGGTTCCCGCACCTGGTGTTCTTCGAGCCGTCGGCGACCTGGTCCGATCTCGGCGGTGGACCACAGCCGCCGTTCCCACACGACGCGAACGTCGTCTTCGCGCCGCACATCTACCGGGGCGGGATCACGAGCGGCCCGATCCAGCGCAGCGACTTCGACCGCGCCCGCGCCGACGCCGCGACGTTCGGCGGCGTCCCCGTGTTCGTCGGCGAGTGGGGGAGCGCGCCCTCCCGGGCCGACGACCCGGCCGACGTGTACTTCCGGGAGCACCAGGCGCTCCAGGACGAGTTCCACTTCGGCGCGTCGCTGTGGACCTGGCACGAGTCGTGCGGAGACCCGCACAAGGCCGGCGACGCGCGGGCCGGACAGCTGCCCTACGTCTGGGGCGAGTTCGACGTCGACTGCCGGACCAACCGGATCACGGGCCTCCGCCAGTCGCTTCTCGACCAGCTCGACCGGGGCTATCTCCGGGCAGCACCCGGTCGGCTCGTCGCCTCGACGTTCGATCCGGCGAGCGGGGTGCTGCACGGCGCGGGTGCGAACGCCCGCCCGGGGACCGCGCTCATCGCCTGGTACCCGGCGCCGGTGCGGCGGATCCGGACGCTCGCGGCGCAGGGCTTGACCCACCTGCGCGTGAGCTCGTCCGGCGCCGGCGGCGGGTCGTACGTCACCGCCTTCGCGACCCGTGCCTCGTGGGCGGTGACGGTCGGCAGATGAGATCGGGTCCTTCATCGATCCACGCGGGGTCAGTGAGAGCCGGCTGAGCGCTCGCCGAATGCTGACGCGTCAAGCAAAAATCGGCCTACGATGGCCGGATGGCGCGGCCCCGGCGACTCGACGAGGACCAACGCGTGCTGTGGAAGACCTATCGCGACGTGTTCAACGGGCTCGCCACCGCGCTCCAGGCCCAGCTGCTCCGCGACGCCGACCTCTCGGGCTCCGAGTACGCGCTGCTCGCCGAGCTGTCGCACGCGCCCGACGGCGTGCAGCGGGCCCGGGAGCTCGGCCACGAGCTGGCGTGGGACCGCAGCCGCCTGTCACACCTGGTCACTCGCATGGAGAAGCGCGGGCTCGTCGTCCGCGAGGAGTGCGCGGAGGACGCGCGTGGCTCGATGGTGCGGCTGACCGCGGCGGGGCGCGGCGCGGTCGATGACGCCGCGCCCGAGCACTCGGCCGCGATCCGGCGGTACTTCTTCGACCAGCTCTCCGAGGCCGAGGTCGCGCAGCTCGACGACATCTTCCGTCGCATCCTCGACCACCTCCCGTCCGCCGGCGCTCCGACCGCCGGCTGATCCGACCGGCGCGCCTCAGCGGCGCGCCCGGGGGAGCAGCTCCCGCACCGCGTCGAGCGTGTCGGCTTCGGCGGCCGCCTTGTCGTCCCGGTAGCGCCGCACCCGGGCGAAGCGCAGCGCCACGCCACCGGGATACCGGGTCGAGACCTGGGCGCCGTCGAGCGCGATCTCGACCACCTGCTCCGGCCGCACGAACACGACGTGTCCGTCACGGTGCGTCTCGAGTCCGAGGAACCGATCCGTCTGCCACGCGAGCAGCTCGTCGGTGAGCCCCTTGAACGTCTTGCCGACCATCACGGGCAGGCCGTCTGCTCCGAGCGCGCCGAGGTGGAGGTTGGACAGCAGTCCCCGCCGCCGCCCGGATCCCCATTCGACGGCGAGGACCACGAGGTCGAGCGTGTGGACGGGCTTGACCTTGCGCCAGGCGCGGCCTCGCCGTCCCGCGGCGTAGGGCGACGCGAGCGACTTCACCATCACGCCCTCGTGGCCCGTCGTGAGCGCGACGTCGAGCAGGCGCTGTGCCGCGCCGGCGTCGTCGGTGCGCACCGAGGGGATCCGGCGCAGCGTGGGGATCGTGTCCATGGCGGCGAGTCGCGTCTCCAACGGTTCGTCGATGAGATCGCGGCCGTCGAGGTGGACGATGTCGAACCACGACGCATCCAGCGTGACCGGTCCGGGACCCGTGCGCCGCCCGAAGGTGCTCGCCGAGTCCTGGAACGCCTCCGGTAGGCCTTGCTCGCTCACGCCGATGACCTCGCCGTCGAGGACGACGGACTCGACCGGAAGCGCACGCAGCTCGGCGACCACTGACGGCATCCGATCGGTCACGTCGTTCAGGTTGCGCGTGTAGAGGTGGACCAGGTCGCCGAGACGGTGCGCCTGGATCCGCACGCCGTCGAGCTTCCACTCGACCGACGCGGGGCCGGTCGAGCTCAGCGCGTCGGCGACGTCGGTCGCCGTGGCGGCCAGCATCGGCTGGATGCCGACGCCGACGGCGAGGTGCACCTGCTCGAGTGCCGTGGCCCCACCGGTCAACGCGCGCCGAGCGGTCTCCGGGAGGTCGCCGCTCAGCATCGCGGCGCGCCGCACGAGCTCGGTGGGCACGTCCGCGGCAGCCGCGATGGCGTCCGACATCAGGCCCGCGAGCGCGCCCTGGCGCAGCTCGCCGGTCAGCAGCGCCCGGACGAACGCCGCCTCCTCCGCCGTGAGGCTGCCACCGAGGTCGTCGATGATCGCGGCACGCCGGGCCTCCGAACCGGGCCCGGTGCACGCCTCGAGTCGGGTGAGCGCGTCGTCGAGGTCGCCGATCGCAAGCCCGGCCGTGCCGGCCAGGCCGGTCAGGGTCGACGCCCGAGCCCACGCGACACCGATCCGACCCTGGCGCGGCGCGCCGGTGAGCCACGCGACCGCGAAGACGATCTCGTCCGGATCGAGCACGCGGAGCAGGTCGGCCAGCGCCGCGACCTTCGCACGCCGCGACGACGTCGCGCTGAGCGTCGCCGAGGTCTCCACCAGGTCGGCCAACAACGTCATCGCCGGAGCTACGCGGTCTCTGCCAGCCGCCGGTCGATCTCGTAACCCATGACCCGGCAGTCGGTCGCGGGATGGTCGAACCGGCACATCAGCGCGCCGCGGAGGTACTCCCGAGCCTGCTGCAGGCGCTCGATCTCCTCGTCGAGCACCTCGAGGCGCGCGGCCGCGATCGCCTTCCAGCCCGCCACGTCGTTCGCATCGAGGATCCCCGCGATCTCGTCGAGCGACAAGCCCGCGTCCTGCCGCATGCGGATGAACACCAGGCGCCGCAGGGTGCCGTCGTGGTAGCGACGTTGGCCGGAGCGGCGTTCGTCGGCGACGAGCAGACCGCGTCGTTCGTAGTAGCGGACCGCGGAGGTGGCGACCCCGGCGCGATGCGCCACGGCCCCGATCGTGAGTGGTGCGGCGTCGGTCATGAGGTCACTTGACTTGAACTCGGGTTCAACTGTCAAGGTCGAGGGATGAGACCCATCCCGAACGAGTCCGAGGCTCCGAACCATCACGCCCACCACCCGGCCTTCCGCGGGCTGTACGGCCTGATCGGCGCGGCGAGCATGACCGTCGGCCGTCAGGGCGATGCCGCCCTGGCTGTCGAGCTGGCCGAGCTGGACGCAACCGACCACCTCGTCGACATCGGTTGCGGAACGGGGGCCGCGGTGCGGCGCGCGGCCCGCACCCGGGCGCACGTGATCGGTGTCGATCCGGCACCGGTCATGCTCCGCGTCGCGCGCGGGCTCCGTGGCGGCGCACGGGTGACCTACCGGTCCGGGGCTGCGGAGGCGCTGCCCGTGCCCGACGGCAGCGCGACCGTCGTGTGGTCCATCGCCTCCGTGCACCACTGGCCGGATCTCCCGACCGCGATCTCCGAGGTGTGGCGGGTGCTGGGGTCGGGCGGTCGCTTCGTGGCCATCGAGCATCAGGCCGAGCCGGGCGCGACCCGGCACGCGAGCCACGGGTGGACCCCTGAGCGTGCCGAGGCGTTCGCGAGCACCCTGCGGAGCGCGGGCTTCTCGGACGTCCGGGTCGTTCGGTCGGACGCGGGCCGGCGCCCGGCAGTGGCGGTCGTCGCGGTGAAGCAGTCAGGGAAGGATGCCATGCGGCCGTCGTGACCGGGGCGCCCGCTCGCGGCCTTCGGCCAGGCTGAGCCCGGCGAGCAGCGCGTTGCGGAGCTCGCGAGGGTCGATGACGTCGTCGTAGGAGAGGCGCGCGCCGGCCGTGATCGACGCGGCGGCCTGCTCCGCGGCCACGCGCGCTCGTTCCACCGGGTCCTCGATCGCGCTGCCGGGTGACGACGCGGGCAGCGCGCCGAGCGTGATCGACGGGAACGCGAGGGTGACGGTCTGCCCGTCGAACGGGTTCATCGCCATGATCGACGACCCGAACCCGAACGCCTTGCGCAGGGTGACGTGGAGCTTCGGCACCTGGAGGCGGTGCTGCACCGCGAACATCCGGGCCGCGTGGCGCAGGATGCCCTGCTGCTCCGCGAGCGTGCCGGCGAGCACGCCCGGGTTGTCGGCGAGGAAGACGCACGGGAGCCCGAACGCACCGGCGACGTCGAGGAAGTGGGCGGCCTTGTCGGCCGCGTTGCTGTCGATGGCGCCGGCCCGGACGCTCGGGTCGTTGGCGACGACCGCCACGCTCCGCCCGCCGAGGTGGGCGAGCGCGGTGACGATCGAGCGACCGAAGCCGGGCTGGACCTCGAGGAGCTCGCCGCCGTCCACGACCGATTCGAGGACGGGGCGGATCGGGTAGGGGCGCCGGGGGTCCGGCGGGATGAGCTCGAGCAGCTGATCGACGCGGCGGGGACCGACGTCGGTGCCGTCGCGCCGCGGGGCCGCGCTCCGGGTGTTGAGCGGGAAGTGGTCGAGGTAGCGGCGCGCGAGGGCGATGGCCGCACCGTCGTCGGCCACCACGTTGTGCACCACGCCCGCGGTGGCCGCAGCGACCTGCGGACCGCCGAGGACCTCCTTGGTGACGTCCTCGCCGGTGGAGGACCTCACCAGCGGCGGGCCGGCGGCGAAGATCGACGCGGACTCGGTCATGACCACGAAGTCGCAGAGCGGCGCGGTCAGCGCGCCGTGCCCCGCGGACGCGCCGAGCACGAGGCACACCATCGGCACCGAGCCGGACAGCTCGGCCAGCCCCATCAGGTCGCCGGGCCGGCGTCCCGACGCGTTCTCGGTCACCCGGTGTCCCGCGCCCTCGAGCATCATCACCAACGGCACCCGTTCCTGCTGCGCGAGCTGGCACAGGCGGTAGCGCTTGTCGGCCGCGCCGCTGCCGATGGACCCGCCGAGCACGGTGACGTCCTCGGCCCCCGCGACTGCGGGCCGACCGTGGATGCGACCGGAGCCGGCGACGAGCGCGTCGCCCGGCACCGGAGGCTCGTCCGTCGTGCCGACGAGGGCGCCGATCTCGGAGAACGTCCCGGGATCGAAGAGCTCGGCGAGCCGTTCCCGCGCGTTGAGCCGGCCGCGCTCGTGCTGCCGGACCAGGCGCGCCTCGCCGCCCATGCTCCGGACTTCGAGCTTGCGGCGCGCGATCTCCTCGAGCGCCGGTCCCCAGCCGAAGAGCTCGTCAGTCATGCGCCGGCTACCCCGAGCCCGGGAGCGAGAGGGCGAGCACGGACGGCGGCTTGGTGCCACCGACCGGGACGACGATCGTGTCGCCGGCCACCGACATCCAACCGTTGATGCTCCCGCCGGCCTGGTACTTCCACACCACGTGCCCGTTCCGGCGGTCGAGCGCCACCATCGTCCCGTCGACCAGCGCCGTGAGCACGAGGTCGTTGACGACGGTCGTCCCCCCGAGCGGGTTGCCCGGCAGCGTCCGGGTCCACTGCACGTGGCCGGTGCGCGCATCGACGGCATCGATCTCGCCGTTGCCCGTCGAGACGTCGGCTCCGAAGTACGCGGTCGCGTTCGGCTTCAGGGTCACCGGTGCGTTCACGACGGGGAGGTAGACCGTGCCGTCGATGTTCGCGGGCGGCGTGAGCACTCCGCCGTAGGTTCCCGGCGCGACCTCGGTCGGGCCCGCGAGCGTCGTCAGCGTGTCGTTCTCGTGGTGACCGACGGGTGTGCGCCACAGCACCTTGCCGGTGTCGGGCTCGATGCCGAGCACCACCCCCGACTTGCCGGCGCTCACGACGACGTCGGTGCCGTCGGCCAGGTGGGCGACCATGGCGTGCACCTGGTCGCGGTCGAAGATGTCGTGCTGGGTCACCTGCTGGAACCAGCGGAGCTTCCCGGTGGCGAGATCGAGCGCGACGATCGAGTCGGTGTAGAGGTTCGGGCCCGGCCGGCTGGACCCGTTGGGGAACTCGGGGGTGCCGGGGAACGGCGCCGGGTTCGCGATCCCGGCGTACGTGACGCCGCGCTTGGCGTCGATCGCCAGCGGGTACCAGGCGCCCCCGCCGGAGTTCACCGCAGGATTGCCCCACTGGTCGGCCGAGTCGACGGTGTCGAACGTCCAGTGCACCTTGCCCGTCCGCGCGTCGAGCGCGTACACGACGCCGTGATCACCGCCGATGTAGATGCCACCGACGCTGATCGGCACCGTGGACACGAAGACCTGGCCGCCGAAGACCTGCGGCTGGATGTCGATGCCGGTGGTCTTGTCCGGCGACAGCGTGCGCTCCCAGACCTGCTCGCCGGTGCGCTCGTCGAGCGCGACGACTCCGTCGGACCCGCGCACGGCGTACACCCGCCCGGCACCCACGGCCACGCCGAACGGGCCGATGTTGAACCCCGTCGACTTGCTCTTCCAGCGGACGTCACCCGTCGCCCGATCGAGCGCGAAGACCGCTCCGGCGCCGTCTTCGAGGTACACCGTGTCGCCGAGCACGAGGGGCGACGTGGTCAGGGACCCGAGGCCCTGGGGTTGCGCGCGCCAGGCGACCTTCAGGCTGCCGACGTTCGCCTTCGTGATCCGCGACGTCGTGGTCGCCCGGCTGTTCGAGTAGTCGTGGCCGGGGAGGGGCCAGTCGCGCTGCGCCTTCGCGACCTCGGGCGGAGCGCCGGCGGGCGCGGTGGGGACGGTCGCCCGAGCGTCGCGCGCGGACGTTCTTGATGTGGCGTCGCCGGAGCTCCCGGACTGGCACGCGGCGGCCAGCAATGACGCGCCCAGGATGAGCGCAACCCACCGCTTCACGCGACGGTCACCAGCACGTCGCCGTTGGGAAGGACCGTGGCCGAGTCGCCGGCGCGCAGCAGCAGGGTGGTGAACGGGTACTCGACCAGCGCGGGGCCGTCGATCGCCGGACCGGGTGCGAGCCCACTCCCATCGTGGACGGGTACGTCGTCGTGCCACGCGTCACCGGTGTGCACGCGCCGCCGCGCCCGCGGCGCGTGCTCGCCGACGGCCGTGAGCTGCGCTTCGGCGGGGCGGTCGACGAGCCCGGTCGCGGTGAGGCGGATGCCTCGCACCATGGGCTCCTGGGCCCGCGCCTCGATGAGCCGGGCGGCCTCGTTCTCGCGGTGGAACGCCTCGACGCACGCCTCGACGTCGGCACGGGTCAACGGTTCGTCCGACGAGAACGAGAGCGGCATCGGATGGTCGAACGTCTGCCCCGGGTAGACGAGGTTGAGCGCGAAGTCGAGGACCTGCCGGTCGCGCGGGACGTCGGCGCGGTCGAGCTGGACCCGCGCGGTCGCTTCGAGCTCGCAGCCGAGCGCGTGCAGCTGGTCGACGTCGATCTCGCGCCAGTCGGCGATGAGGCCGCGCGTGAGGTCGACGAGGTGGTCGGCGGAGACCAGTCCGAGCGCGGAGAAGCCCGGCGCGGCGCGCGGGACGAGCACGCGCTGCACCCCGAGCGCGGCGGCCTGCGCCGTCGCGTGCAGTGCGCCCATCCCGCCGAACGCGCACAGGTCGACGCGGCGCGGGTCGACCCCGGCCAAGGAGAGGACTCGGCGAACCGCGTCGGTCATGAACGCGTCGACGACTCGCGTGGCCGCGACCGCGGTCTCGTCGGCGTCGAGCCCGAGCGGCCGCCCGACCGCTTCCAGCGCGGCGCGCGCCCTGGACACGTCGAGCGCGGCGCGGCCGCCCCAGAAGCGCTCCGGGTCGAGGCGCCCGAGCACCAGGTCCGCGTCCGTCACGGTCGCCGCGGTCCCACCCCGGTCGTAGCAGGCGGGTCCCGGCTCCGAGCCGGCCGACTGGGGCCCGACGAGCAGCCGGGTGCCGTCGGCGTGGACGATGGACCCCCCACCGGCGCCGACGGCATGGATGTCCACCATCGGCAGCGCGATGCAGTAGCGGTGGCGCCAGTTCCAGTCGCTGTTGAGCTCGGGGCGACCACCCCGGATCAGGCACACGTCGTAGCTGGTGCCGCCCATGTCGACGCTCACGACGTCATCGAGCCCCGCGTCGACGCTGGCCCGGCCCGCGGCCACGACGCCACCGGTCGGTCCCGACCCGATCGTCGCGACCGCGAGCCTCCCGATCGCGTCGGGTGTGGCCACCCCGCCGGCCGACGTCGCGACGAGGAGCTCGTGCTGGTAGCCCGCGTCGCGCAGCCGCTGTTCCAGCCGGCCGAGGTAGCGGACGATCGGCGGCCCGACGTACGCGTTCACGAGGGTGGTCGACGTCCGCTCGAACTCGGGCGGCTTCGGGTACACCTCGTGCGAGAGCGAGACGAGCTCGACGTCGGGGTGCTCTTCGAGCACCAGCTCGCGGGCTCGCAGCTCGTGGATCGGGTTCAGGTACGAGTGGAGGAACACGATCGCGATCGAGGTGACGCCGAACGCGCGCAGACGGCGCGCCGCGGCGCGCACACCGTCCTCGTCGAGCGGGGTGTCGACCTCGCCTTCGGCCGTCATCCGCTCGTCGATCTCGAGGCGGACCCGACGCTTCGCGATCGGCTCCGGCGGCCCGAGCCCCGGGTCCCAGATGTCCTCCTTGTAGCAACGGCGCATCTCGATCTCGTCCCGGAACCCCGTGGTGACGAGCAGCCCCGTCGGCGCGCCGGTCATCTGGATCATCGTGTTGTCGCCGGTCGTCGTCCCGTGCACGATCGACGTGGTCAGGGCGAGCACCGCCTCGGTCGAGCCCAAGCCCTCGGCCGCGGCGATGCGCGCGATGCCGTCGAGCACGCCGTCCGACTGGTCAGCCGGCGTCGTGGGGGTCTTCTCGAGGACGATCACGCCGTCGGAGCGGATCGCCACGACGTCGGTGAAGGTCCCGCCCACGTCAACGCCGATCCGGTAGGTGAGGGAGGAGGGTTCGGCCTTCACCCCGGTCATGGGGTGGCGCGACGTTCGGCGCGGCGGACCTCCGTCGCACCCTGGTCGAGCGCGAGCGTCATCGCCTCGAGCGAACCTGTGATCACGACGCCGTAGTCGTCGTGCGCCGCCTCGACCGAGACGTACTCGTCCCAGACGTCCTCGAGCACGGACTGCGGGTCCCGGTCGAGCGGGTCGCCCCACCCGCCACCTCCCCCGAAGTCGTAGACCAGGCGGTCGCCGGTCTCCATCCGCACCTCGGTCACCGAGGGGGCGACGACCCGGGCCCGGTCCGTACCCTCGCTGATGATGCAGCGATCGGGTGCGCCGTCGCGCCCGCCGGCGATGCCCGGGTGGAGGTGGCGCTGGTTCACGACGTACTGGTTCACGTCGGTGGGGGTGCGCACCTCCTTCACGAAGTGGCTGCCGCACCCGCCGCGCCACTCGCCTGCACCGCCCGAGTCCGTGCGGTAGTCCCGGCCCCGGAGGATGTGGGGGAAGAGCGCCTCGTTGATCTCGGCCGACGCCTTGATGAGGTTGCCGTTGGACGCGACCAGCGCCCCCCAACCGTCGACGTCGCGCACGGCGTTCACCCACCCGGCGTTGACCTCGCCGCCGTGGTCGAAGAACGACTTCCCGCTGCGCGGGTCCTTCGCGCCCCACATCTGACGGGGGCTGCCGTACTTGTACGTCTGCGGCGCGCAGCGGTCCGGGATGATCCGGCTCATCGCGATGGCGATCGCGTCCGCGACCTCGACCCCGGGATGGTGGGTGCCGGCGCTGACCGGCTTCCCGACGGTCGGGTTCAGGCAGCTGCCCTCGGGGATGCGGAGGTCGATGCAGTCGAAGAAGCCTTCGTTCTTCGGGATGCTCGGGTCCACCAGGCTCGCGAGCTGGGCGATGGTGTAGCCCCGGGTGTTGCCGAACGTCGACCAGGCGTTCAGCTCCGGACGCTCGTCCGAGCCGGCGAAGTCGACGACGATCTGGTCGCCCGCCACCGTGATCGCGACGTGGACGTGGATGTCGGTGTTCCCGGCCGGATCCGAGTCGACGTACACGTCCGCCTCGTAGGTGCCGTCCGGCCACTCGGCGATCTCGGCGCGGAACCGCCGCCGCGTGTCCTCGATCGTGGTGTCGACCGCGTCTCGGACCGCGTCGGCGCCGTACGCCGCCACCAGCTCGTCGAGGTGCTGCGCACCGAGCTGCGCGGCGCCGACCTGTGCCCGCAGGTCGCCGACGAACCCGGCGAGGCGGTTGTTGGCCCGCATCGTCAGGATGACGTCGCGTCGCTCGCGGCCGCGCTCGACGATCTTCAGCAACGGGTAGCGCGTGCCTTCGGACCAGATGTCCTTCGCGTGGACGTTGTAGCCGCCCGCCAGCGCGCCGCCGGTGTCCCCGTGGTGGCACTGGATCGAGGCGACGAGCAGCACCTCGCCGTCGGGGGAGAAGACCGGCGAGAAGACGTTGAAGTCCGGGAGGTGGCCGCCACCGGTGTAGGGGTCGTTCGCGACGAGCACGTCGCCGGGGTACAGCTCGCCCTCGAGGAACTCCAGGCAGAACCGCACCGGCAAGGTCGACGAGAGCATGAACTGCGGGATGCCAACGGAGAGGGCGGCGAGGCGTCCCCGGCCGTCGAGGATCGTCGCGTTGCGCTCGTTCGACTGGTTCAGGATCGGCGTGGTCGCGGTGCGCGAGACGAACGTCGCCATCTCGAAGCAGACCGTCTCCATCCGCGACCGGATGACCTCGGCGGTGACCGCGTCGTAGCCCTCCGCCGTGGTTGTGCCCCGGTCCATGAGGTGAGACTAGTTTCGGTTTCCGGCCACAAGGAGATGACGACATGACACTGTTCAGCGCCTTTCGGTACGACGGCAAGCGGGTCCTCGTCGTCGGTGGTGCCACGGGGATGGGTGCGGCGGTCGCGGAGCTGGTGCAGGACGCCGGGGCCGAGGTCGTGGTCATGGACTTCGCCGAGGTCAACCTCGCGGGCGCGAAGGCGATCCACGTCAACCTCGGCGAGCAGGCGTCGATCGACGCCGCGCTCGAAGAGTGCGGCGGGCCCGTCCACGCAGTGTTCTCGTGCGCCGGGGTCGCCGACGGCACCCCGAACCTCGAGAAGATCAACTTCATCGGGCACCGCTACCTGATCGACCGGCTGATCGAGCGCGGTCACCTCGGCCGCGGCGCGTCGATCGGGTTCATCTCGTCGGCGGCGGGCCTCGGCTGGGAGCCGAACCTCCCGGTCCTGAACGAGTACCTGGACATCACCGACTTCGACGAGGCCGCACAATGGGCCCAGGAGCACAACAAGGCCGACTACATGTCGAGCAAGCAGGCGATCTGCGCGTACGTCGCACGTGAGGCGATGCCGCTGCTCAAGCAGGGGATCCGGATCAACGCGATCTGCCCCGGCCCGACGGACACCCCGCTCGCGCAGGCCAACGAGGAGATGTGGCTCGGCTTCGGCTCCGACTACCGGGACGAGGTCGGCGTCGAGGCGGCGACGCCGCTGGAGCAGGCCTACCCGCTCGTGTTCCTGTGCAGCGACGCCGCGGTGGCGATCACCGGCCAGACCCTGGTGACCGACTCGGGGTACTTCAGCGCGGGGGTGACCGAGGTGTTCCCGGCCGCGACCCCCGTCGTGAACTTCCTGCTCTTCCGCTGAGCGGGCCACGCGACGCGGCGGCGCGGGAGCGGAGGCCGAAGACCGGGCATCATGGTCCTCATGCCTGAGAACCCCAACACCGTGGCCGTGCTCGAAGGTGCGGAGCCGATGTCGATACGCGGTGGAGCCCACGGTGTTCTCGTGCTCCACGGCTTCACCGGGTCGCCCCAGTCGATGCGCGGCCTGGCGTCCGCGCTCGGCGCCGCCGGGTTCACGGTGGAGCTCCCGCGGCTGCCCGGGCACGGGACGTCGGTCGCGGACATGGCGACCACGACGTTCGCCGACTGGTCCGAGGAAGCCGAGCGGGCGTACGACGACCTCGCGGCGCGCTGCGACCAGGTGGTCGTGGCCGGGCTCTCGATGGGCGCGACGCTGGCCGCCGGCCTCGCCGCGCACCATCCCGAGATCCGCGGGCTCGCGGTGATCAACGGCGCGCTGGCCCCACTGGACCCGGCGGTGCGCTCCGGGCTCGATGGCGCGCTGGCCGGGGGCGTGACGCGCATCCCGGCCATCGGCAACGACATCGCCCAGCCCGGCCAGACCGAGCAGGCGTACCCCGAGGTGCCGGTCGCGCAGCTCCTCTCGCTGCTCGACGGCGTCGAGCTCCTCCAGCGCCGGGTCGACGAGATCCGGTGCCCGGTGCTCGTGATCGTGAGCGACCAGGACCACGTGGTCCCGCCCGAGACGAGCGCACGCTTCGCGGCCCGGGTGCGCGGCCCGGTCGAGCAGATGGTCCTCGCCCGGAGCTACCACGTCGCCACGCTCGACTACGAGCGGGCTGACGTCGAGGCTCGCGTCGTCGACTTCGCCACCCGTGCGTTCGCGCGCCCGGCGGGGTCGTGAGCCCGGCCGACGTCCTGCTCGTCTCCCACACGCACTGGGACCGCGAGTGGTACCGCACCTTCGAGGCCTTCCGGGCCCGGTTGATCGACACGGTGGACCGGGTGCTCGAGCTGCTGGCGATCGACCCCGGGTGGAAGTTCCTGCTCGACGGCCAGTCCATCGTCATCGAGGACTACCTCGCCGTGCGCCCCGACCGGCGCGGCGACCTCGAGGCGGCCGTGCGCAGCGGTCGTCTCGGCGTCGGCCCCTGGTACGTCCAGCCCGACTCGCTCCTGCCGGGCGGCGAGACCCACGTCCGGAACCTGCTCGAGGGCCGTCGGGTCGCGTCCGCGCTCGGTGCGGTGTCGCAGGTCGCGTACACGCCGGACTCCTTCGGGCACCCGGCGCAGCTCCCGCAGCTCTTCGCCGGGTTCGGCCTCGGCCCGTTCGTGTACTGGCGCGGGAACGGCAACGAGCTCGAACGCCTGGGTCCGATCTACCGCTGGTGCGCACCCGACGGGAGCGAGGTGCTGGCCTACCACCTCGCCCGCGGGTACTTCTCGGCCGCGTGCCTGCCCGACGACCCGGAGGTCGCGGCCGAGGGTCTGGCCGGCGTGCTCGACCGGATGGCCGGGGTGCAGCGGGCCCCGAAGGTGCTGATGAACGGCATCGACCACATGCTCCCGGACACCAACACCGCCGCGGTGGCCGCGGCGCTCGAGGCGCGCACCGGCGCGCGGGTCACCCGCGGTCTGCTCGACGACCTGCGCGACGCGATCGATCCCGACGGCCGGGAGGAGCACCGCGGCGCGCTGGTAGGGGGCAAGGTCGCGAACCTGCTGCCCGGCGTGTGGTCGGCGCGCCTCGGCCTCAAGCTCGCCAACCGCGCCGCGGAGCGCGCGCTCGTCGGTTGGGCCGAGCCCTGGACCGCGCTCGGACGCGCCTTCGGACTGCCCTCCGAGCAGCCGTCGGTGCGCCGGGCGTGGCGAGCGCTCCTGGAGAACCAGGCCCACGACTCGATCTGTGGCTGCTCCCAGGATCGCGTCCACGAGCAGATGGCCGCGCGCTTCGACACCGCGGAGGAGCTGGCGGACCAGACGACCGCGAGGGTGCTGGAGCGCCTCGCCGGGCTCGGCGCCGAGCGCCGGGTGCCGTGGTCGACCGAGCTCGACGTCGCGGTGTACAACCCGTCGCCCTTCACCCGCACCGACGTCGTCACCGTCGCGCTCGACGGATTTCCCGTCTACCGGATCTCGGACGTGACCCAGGACATCCACCCGCTCACGTTCGGAGGCGCCGAGGGGTACACCGCGGACGGGAGCCCGGCGCGGCTGTCGCGGTCGACGGACCCGGGACGGGCGCGGATGCTGAACGAGCTTCCCGCGCTCGACGTCGAGCTCGTCGTCGCCGACATCCCTCCGTTCGGTTGGCGCCGGGTGCACCTCGCGCCCGGGCCCGCGTCGCCCGAGGTCATGGACGACGGCCGTGACATCTCGACGGGGTCGGTGCAGGTCCTTGCGGCGGACGACGGCACGTTCACGGTCCGGTTCGGCGACCGCTCCTACGGTGGCCTCGGTGCGCTCGAGGACGAGGGCGACCGGGGCGACACCTACGACTTCGACCCGATCGGCGACACCGATCGCGCGCGGGTCACCTCGGTGACGGTGAGCCGGGCCCGGCACGAGTCGGGGATCGAGCGACTGACGGTCGACCGGGAGCTCGCGGTCCCGGCCGCCCTGGCGGCCGACCGGTCCGAGCGCACCGACGGGACGGTGACCGTCCGGGTCCGGACCGAGGCGCGGGTCGCGCCCGGCGTCGAGCGCGTCGACGTGCACGTCGAGGTCACGAACCCGGCGCGCGACCATCGGCTCCGGCTCCGCTTCCCGACGGGCGCGCCCGTGCGGACGTTCCGCGCCGCGACGACGTTCGACACCGCGGCGCGGACCACGGACCCGGTCGACGACGCGGGCTGGGAGCACCCGGCGCCGAGCACGTTCCCGCAGCAGGGCTGGATCGCGGCGAACGGGCTCCGGGTCGGCGCGCCGGGCCTGCCCGAGGCGGAGGTCACCCCGGACGGCGTCATCGCGGTCACGCTGCTCCGCGCGGTCGGTTGGCTCGCCCGCCTCGACCTCGTCTCGCGCCCGATCCCGGCGGGGCCGGGGCTCGAGGCGCCCGGCGCGCAGTGCCCGGAGGGGATCCACGCCGACCTCACGCTCGCGCCGGCGCACGAGGGCGGGGGAGACGGCGCGGCCGCGTGGGCCGCTGAGCTCGGGCTGCGCGCGGTGCCGGCCGGGGCCGACCCGATCCTGACGTCCGACACCCCGCTCGTGACGCTCGAGACCCGGGTGCTCGAGCTGGTGGCGCTCAAGCCGGCGGAGGACGGCGACGGGATGATCCTGCGCGTGCTCAACCCCACCGACGCACGGATCGTCGACACCGCCGTCCGGTTCGCCGTGCCGATCGCCGACGTCACGAGCGTGCGCCTCGACGAGACCCCCGACGGCGGCGCGGTGACCCTCGTCGAGGGAACCGCGCGCGTCGACGTCGGCCCGCACGCCCTCCGGACGCTCCGGATCCGGGCTCGCGCGACCATCCGCCGCGCGGCGGACGAGGCCGAGCGCGCCGCCGGCTGACCCCCGTCGTGCGGCACGAGCGTCGTCGGGTTCTGAGCCAGACTGGCGCGGCTCCCGTCGGACTCCGAAGGAACATCGCATGCAGCACGTCGTGATCGAGGGTCCGCGACGGGTCGCGGTGCGCAACGCCCCCGAGCCCGTGGTGCCCGGCGCCGACGGCGCGGTCGTCGCGGTCGATGCTGCGTCGATCTGTGGCTCGGACCTCCACTTCTACGACGGCGAGCTCCCGGTGGGCGACGGCTTCCCCATCGGCCACGAGTTCCTCGGGACGGTCGCCGAGGTGGGTCCCGACGTGCGCCGGTTCCGGGTCGGCGACCGTGTGCTCGCCGCATCGGTGACCGGGTGCGGGCACTGCGAGGGCTGCGCGACCGGCGACCCCGTCACCTGCATCCACGGACCGAAGGTGTTCGGCTCGGGCGAGCTCGGCGGCGGCCAGGCGAGCGCGGTCGCGGTGCACTCGGCCGACTTCCAGCTCCTCGCGCTCCCGCCCGAGATCGACGACCACGCGGGGCTGCTCCTCACCGACAACCTCGGCACCGGTTGGATCGCGGCCAAGAAGGCGAACATCCCGCCCGGCGGCACGGTCGCGGTCCTGGGGCTCGGTGCGGTGGGCCTGTGCGCGGTGCGGGCCGCGTTCCAGCTCGGTGCGGGTCGTGTGCTGGCCGTCGATCCGGTCGCGGGCCGGAGGGCGCGTGCCGCCGACTCCGGCGCGACGCCGGTGGACGGACCGACGGTGGAGGCCGTGCTCGAGGCGACCGGCGGCCGCGGCGCCGACGCAGTGATCGACGCGGTCGCGCTCGACGCGTCGCTCACCGACGCGCTGGCCTGCGTCCGCGCGGGCGGCACCGTCTCGGTCGTGGGGGTCCACTCGCTCGAGCCGTACCCGCTGCCGATCCTGCTCTCGCTGTTTCGAAGCGTCACGCTGGCGATGAGCACCGCGCCGGTCCACCAGACCTGGAAGGACCTCGTGCCGCTCGTCGTCAACGGCCGCCTGCGGACCGACGGCATCTTCACCCACGAATTCGCGCTTGCCGACGCGGCCGACGCCTACGCCGCGGTGGCCGCTCGCGATCCCGAGTGCATCAAGGTCCTCATGCGACCCTGACGGATGCGTCCCGGAGGCGCGCTAGGAGCTGCGGTCGCTCGCGCTCGTCGCGACCTCCACGGCCCAGCGGTAGTCGGGCTTGCCCGACGGCGACCGCTCCACCTGGGTCACGAGCGTGAGCTGGCGGGGGACCTTGTAGCCGGCGATCTTGGTCCGGCAGTGGGTCTGCAGGTCCTCGAGGGTGAGCTCGGTGTTCTCCCGCAGCGCGACCACCGCGGCGACCGTCTGGCCCCAGCGCTCGTCGGGGACGCCGACCACCGTCGCGTCCCACACCGCGGGGTGGGACTTGCACGCGGACTCGACTTCCTCCGGGTGGATCTTCTCGCCGCCGGAGTTGATCGACACGGACCCCCGCCCGAGGAGCGTGATCGAGCCGTCGGCCTCGACCTTGGCGAAGTCGCCGGGCATGACGTGGCGGACCCCGTCGATCTCGAAGAACGTCTCGGCCGTCTTCACGGGGTCCTTGTAGTAGCCGATCGGGATGTCACCGAAGCGGGCGACCTTGCCGATGAGCCCCGAGCCCGGATCCACCGGGCGCCGGTCCTCGTCGAGCACGACCGACCCGCCCATCGGGGTGACCGTCGGGCCACCCTCCATCGCGGTCTGGCCGGCCTGGACGTGGATCATGCCGTTGTTGCCGCTCTCGGACGAGCCGATCGCGTCGATCATGATCAGGTTCGGGAAGCGCTCGAAGAACTGGTCCTTGACCGACGGCGAGAAGGTGGCCGCCGACGACGAGAGTGCGAACAGGGAGCTCACGTCCACGTCGTCGCCCATCGTCTCGAGCGCCTCGATGAGCGGCCGCCCCATCGCGTCGCCGGTGATCATGATCGAGTTGACCTGCTCGGTCTGGACGGTCCGCCACACCTCGGCCGGGTCGAACTTGGCGCACAGCACGACCTTGTTGCCGCTGAAGCTCTGGCCCATGACGGCCCACTGCGTGGCCCCGTGCATGAGGGGCGCGATGGGGAAGAACGTGACCTGGAAGTCGGACGCGGCGGCGCGGTCGGCGATGTCGGTCGGCTGCTCGACCCGGAGCCGCGTCTGCGGGTCGATGCCGCCGCCGAGCGCGTAGAAGACGTCCTCGTGGCGCCACACGACGCCCTTGGGCATCCCGGTCGTGCCGCCGGTGTAGAGGATGTAGCGGTCGTCGCCCGAGCGCGCCTCGAAGTCCCGCTCCGGCGACGCGGCGCCGAGCGCGGCCTCGTACTCGGGCGCGTCCATGACGAGGGTGTGGCGCAGCATCGGAAGGGCATGACGGACCTGCTCGACGCGGTCCGCGAACTCGGCCTGATGGAGCAGGGCGACGAGATCCGCGTTGCCGACGAGGTACTCGAGCTCCTCGGCCACGTAGCGGTAGTTGATGTTGATCCAGACCGCGCGGAGCTTGAAGATCGCCCAGAGCGCCTCGACCCACTCGACCGAGTTGTAGCCGTAGATGCCGACGTGGTCGCCGGGGCCGATGCCCTGCGCGGCGAGGTGGTGGGCGAGGCGGTTGGCCCGCTCCTCCATCTCGGCGTAGGTCCGTCGCTTGCCCTCGGCGACGAGGTACTCCCGCGCCGGGAACCGGTCGACGGCGTACTCGAACAGGTCGGCCAGGTTGTAGTCCACGGGCTCCTCGGTCTCGGTTCCGGCCGGCGGGCCGGGCTCGATGGGGCGACCGACTCTACGCCGTGCGCTTCGGGGGTCCTCCGAGCGGGCGCCGGTCGCCCGCGCGCAGCGGCGGTTCGGGCGCTACCCGACCCTCTACGCTCGATCGCTGTGACGCCGTCCGAACCCCGGAACGACGCCTCCGGAGATCCTGAGGTCCTCCCGCGCGCGCCCGCGCGGCAGAAGACGTCGCGCCGGGTCTTCGCCTGGGTCGCCACCGTCGTCACGGTGGTGCTGCTCTGCCTGTTCCTGTGGGACCAGCGTGACGAGCTGTCCCGCGCGTTCCAGACGTCCTGGGAGAACCTCGTCCTGCTCCTCCTCCTGAGCGCGGTCGGGCAGGTCGCGAACGCCACCGAGTTCTGGATGCTGTACCGGGCGGGCGGATCGAACATCGGGTGGATGGACAACTTC
This sequence comes from Acidimicrobiia bacterium, assembly GCA_036502405.1. Classification (GTDB taxonomy): domain Bacteria; phylum Actinomycetota; class Acidimicrobiia; order IMCC26256; family JAENVU01; genus Chersky-806. The sequence goes on along the minus strand of DASXYP010000049.1, from coordinate 13,099 downwards.
TCGTCGTTCAACGCCTCGCAGCTCGGCAACTTCGCGCCGCTCCAGGCCGGCAGCGTCTACCGGATCCACTTCATCAAGCAGACCTACGGGGTGTCGTACCCGCGCAGCCTGACGACGTACGCGCAGAACGTCGTCATCACGATCGGCGCCGGTGGGGTGTGCGGGTTGATCGGCGTCTGCGCGACCGCGCTGTACAGCGGCCACTCGTTCTCCTGGGTCATGTTCGCGGTCACCGGCGGGATGCTCGTCGGTGCGGTGGTCTTCGCGTTCGTCCCGCTGCCCCATGGCCACTGGCTCCCCGGGAAGCTGAAGCACTGGTGGCGGGACTTCCACACCGGATGGGAGCTGGTCCGCAAGCGGCCGCGCAGCGCACTCGAGGTGCTCGCGCTCGAGCTGGTGCGGATGGTCCTGTCGGCCGCCCGGCTCGCGGTTGCCTTCAGCGTGCTCGGCGTGCACGAGCCGTTCGTGCTCTACCTCGTCCTCGCACCGGTCGCGTCGGTGTCGACGATCCTGGCGTTCACCCCCGGCGCGATCGGGATCCGGGAAGCGGCGATCGCGGGTGCCGCGCTCGCGCTCGGCTTCAAGCTCCCGACCGGGCTGCTCGGCGCGTCGGTGGATCGCGGCGCCATGATCGTCGTGACCGTCGCAATGGGCGCGCTCGGGTACGCGCACACGACCTACCGGCTCCGCCAGGTTGCGCGCCGAGCGACCGGCGGCGAGATCGCAGCCCCGGTGACCTGACGCGGCTACGGACGCGGTGGGGTGGTCGGGCGGGCCGACAGGACGATCGCGGCACGGTCTGCGAGCGCGGTGTAGCGGGCGGCGAGCCCGCGCAGCTCGGGATGCTCGGCGATGCGGTCGAGCAGCTCCGCCCGCGAGGTCGTCACACCCCCGCGCGCGTCGAGCTCCTGCTTGAGCCGGTCACGGCGCGCCCGGTCCGCGGCGTCGAGGGGGTCGATCGTGGTGACGGCGCGCCACCCGTCGCCGGTCGGTCGGGCCGACGCGAGGGACAGGCGCAGCTCCAGGACGGCGCGGTCGGGGTGGGCCCGGAACTCGCCGTACCGGTTGAAGAGGTCGGGCTCGACCACGACCGGGACGCCGGCCTGCACGAGCGTGTCGGCGAGCAGCTCGGGCTGCAGGCTGTTGTGGGACCCGGCGGGGTCCTTGCTGTCGGATTGCACGAGCACGGGCCCCCGCGCGGCCCCCGCTACGGGAACCGCGCGGTCGGCCGCGCGGGCCAGGAGGCGGTCCTGGGGCGGCGGTGCGTCCGGCCCGTGCACCGCCTGGACGACGTTCGCGCATCCGAACCCGAGGATCACGAGCGCCAGGACCGGACCGGCCACGCGGGCGACCGCGCGGGCGGTGCCGCCGCGCAGGCACGAGTACGCGCACCAGCCGGTCGCGAGCGCGGCGCCGAACCCGCACACCCACGTCGGTTGCATGATCTCGACGAAGACGGAGCCGATCAACCGGGAGAGCGAGACGATCTCGGCCGCGATGGCGACGAGCACGATCGAGGCCAACGCGACCGATCGGTCCCGGCGCCACGCGGCCACGATGGTCGCGACCACGAGGAGCACGAGCAGGACGGGGATCGCGGGCGAGGAGTGGGTGGAGACGACCGGCTCGAACGCCCGCAGCGGCAGCGGTGCGCCGGCCCACGGTGCCCGCGTGCCGAGCTGCAGCGAGGTCAGCTTGTACGCGTCCGAGATGCCGAGCACGTGGTGGCGGGCCTCGAAGAAGTCGACCATCCGGGTGACGTTGCCGGTGCCCCGGCGGACCTGCTCGAGCGCGGGAGGGATCCAGAGCACGACGAGCGCACCGACGGAGACGAGCGCGGGCCAGACCCACCGGCGCCGGGGCCGCGGCTCCTCCTCACCCTCACCCTCGTCCGGGGTGCGGAACCACCCGAACCCGAACGCGACGAGCGCCCAGACCAGCAGGGCGAGCGCCAGGGGCGCGGTGGTCGCCCAGGCCTGGACGAGCACCACGGTCAGCACCACGAGGACCGGGATCGTCCAGGCCCGGCCCATCGCGACGTCGAGCGCGACGAACACCAGCAGGACGAGCGCGAGCACGCTCATGTCCGGTTCCCAGAAGCTCGCCAGCATCGACGGGCCCATCGCGTGCATGACCACCGCGAGCAGGGCCGCGGTCCAGAGGTACAGCGCCAGCCCGCCGCGCCGGAACGCGACGAGCAGCACGCCGACGATCGCGAGCGCATTGAAGAGGACGGCGCCGAGCTGGAGCGCGGTGGCGTCGGAGCCGAGCAGCCGGTACGGGATCGCGAGCAGGTAGAGGTACGCGGGTCCGGGCTGGTTCCAGCCGAACCGCTGGTACGAGCCGACGAGCGGCGTGTGGCGGCCGAAGACGTCGCTCACCCGCAGCTCGAGCAATGCCAGGTCCCCGCCGAACCGCTGCGGGTACACGATCACGTGCACCGCGAGGACCGCGAGGGGCAGGAGCAGGGCCGCGGCTACCGCGACGACGAGCCATCGCGTGCGCCCCATCGACCCGACGGTACCAACCGGGGTGCGACCGGACGGGGCAGGGCGGGGCTAGGCGGGCACCCACTCCTCGGGCTCGGGCGACTCCGCGAGCGCGGGCTCGGGCTCCTGCGGCGCACCGAAGGGACCGGTCTCGTCGCCTTCGCCGGAAGGCTGCCCGTGCACGTACTTCCCGCCCCGCATCCACGAAGCGGCTGCCGCGATCAGGCACATGAGCATCGCGACCGAGAACGCGATGATCAGCCCGTCCTTGAACGGTCCCGAGATCAGGTGGGGGAAGAATTCCTTGCCGGTGAGGTGCGCGGCCTTCGCCTTGGGCAGCTGCGACAGGACGCTCGGGCCTCCGTGCGCGCCCGGCGCGCTGAGCAGCTTCTGCATTGGGTTGTACCCGAGGAAGGCCGCGAAGAGGCTCCCGACCGCGGGCAGGTGTGCGATGCGCTCGGCGGTCGCCGCCGGCACCGAGTTGGCCTTGAGCTGGGCAGCCATGCGGCCGGGCAGCGACGACGACAGGCCGACGATCATCAGCGAGAAGAACACACCGATCGAGAGCACCATGCCGGTGTTCTGGAACGTCGCGCGCATGCCCGATGCCGCGCCGCGCTGGTCCGGTGGCGCGCTGTTCATGATGCCGGTCATGTTGGGAGCCGAGAACATGCCGGTCCCGATGCCGTTGAGCAGGAGGAGCGCGCCGAACACGGGGAAGCCGAAGTTCGTCGGCAGCGTCATGAGCAAGCCGAACGATGCGGCTGCGATGAGCATGCCGCCGGTCGTGAACCACCGCGCGCCATAACGATCCGAGAGCCAGCCGCACACCGGTCCGGCGAGCAGGAAGCCGCCGGTCAGCGGGAGCATGTAGATGCCCGCCCAGAGCGGCGTGCGCTCGAAGCTGTAACCGTGAAGTGGGAGCCAGATGCCCGGCAGCCAGATGATGAGGACGAACCGCAGGCCGCCCCGACCGACCGCGGCGAGCAGCCCGGCGATGTTCCCGGCCGCGAACGCGCGGATCTTGAACAGCTGGAGGTTGAACATCGGGTCCTCGACCCGGGTCTCGATCACGCAGAACGCCGCGAGCAGCGCCGCGCCGCCCAGGAGCTCGAGCAGCACCCAGGGGCCGGTCCAACCCATCGATGCGCCGTTGTGGGGCAGGAGACCGTAGGTGAGGCCGATGAGGACGAGCACGAGGCCGGCCCCGAACGTGACGTTGCCCCACCAGTCGATCCTCGCCTTCCTGGTCGTGCCGACCTCGCGCAGCTTCGTGTAGGCCCAGATCGTGCCGAAGGCGCCGATCGGGACGTTGATCCAGAAGACGGCCCGCCAGTCGATGTCAGCCAGGATGCCGCCCGCGACCAGCCCGATGAACGCGCCGGCCATGCCTGCGATCACGCTGACGCCGATCGCGAACCCGCGTTGGTTCGCCTTGAACGCGTCGGTGAGGATCGCTGCGGAGTTGGCCATCAGCAGCGCGCCGCCGACGCCCTGCACGACGCGCCACGCGATGAGCCACAACGCGCCCTGCGACCCGGTCCACGGACAGAGGGAGAGCGCGAGCGACGCGACACTGAAGACTGCGAACCCCGCGTTGTACATGCGGACGCGCCCGTACATGTCGCCGAGGCGCCCGAACGTGACGACGAGCACCGCGGTGACCACGAGGTAGCCCATCAGCATCCACAGCAGGTAGCTGATGTTCGAGGGCTGCAGCGGATCGAGGTGGATGCCGCGGAAGATCGCGGGGAGCGAGATCAGGACGATCGACGAGTCGAGCGACGCCATGAACACGCCGAGCGTCGTGTTCGAGAGCGCGGTCCACTTGTACCGGTCGGAGCCCCCGACGTCCGGGGCGGGTGCCGTGGTGGTGGCCGTCACCGCAACCTCCTGCTGCAATCGTGCGCGGTTGGGGGGAAAACCTGTGCCATACAGATAACTTGGATGTACGATACACCCGATGACGCGCCCACCGAAATCACTCTCGCGGCTCGAGACCGAGCTTGCGGTGCTCGCCCGAACGCTCGAGGGCCTGAGCCGGCGGTCCGCGATCCACCGTGACCTGGACCGGGCGAGCTACCTCATCGCCCGCACGCTGTCGGCGGACGGGGCCACCAGCATCGGCCGCCTCGCCGCCGGCCTGGGCCTCGACGCGACGACCGTCACCCGCCAGGTCGCGACGATGGAGGCGGCGGGACTGGTGGTCCGGCGCAAGGACCCCGACGACGGACGGGTGTCGCTGATCGACCTCACGACGCGGGGCGAGCGGAGCATGGAGGAGGTCCAGGCCACCCGGGAGCGCCGCATCGGTGATCTCGTCTCGGGATGGCCCGCCGAGGACCAGCGGATGTTCGGGGTGCTGCTCGGGCGGTTCAACGACGCCCTGCTCGGGCGCGAAGCGGTCGAGGCGCGTTAGCTCCGGCCCGTCGAGCCGGCCGCGGTCGTCACGGCTTCGGTGACCGCGTCGAGCGGACCGGCGCTGTCGACGACCGTGACGTCGGGTCCGAGCTCCAGGCTCTCGAGCTGTGACGGCAGCAGCTCGGGACCGGCGAAGTGGTCGGTGCGGGCCGCGAGCCGCGCCGCCAGCACCGCCGGGGGCGCAACGAGCGCGACGAACCGGATGTCGTGGCGCCCACCCGCGAGCTGCTTCCGGTAGCCGGCCTTGAGCGCGGAGCACGCGAGGACGATTCCCGATGCTGCGTGGTCGACGAGAATCGTGTGCAGGCGGTCGAGCCACGGCCCGCGCTCGGCATCGTCGAGCGGCACCCCGGCAGCCATGCGCGACCTCGCCGTCTCGCTGTGCACGTCGTCACCATCAACGAAGGGGACCCCGAGCCGCGCGGCCACGCGCGGCCCGACGGTGGACTTCCCGCAACCGGCGACCCCCATGAGCACGACGAGCGGATGGTCGGGCATGGGCAGTGGCGGGCTCAGCCCGCGGGCCAGGTCGTGCTCGTCGTCACCGTCTCGAGGGCCGGCGTCAGCTGCGTGACGGTGGCGAAGCCGGCTCGGAACGCGTCGACGTCACCGGTGAAGCTGGTTGCGGTGGAGGTGCAGTCGGCACTGCCCTCGATCGCCGCGGTGATCGACGGTTGGGGGCTGAGCGGCTCCTGCTCGACCCCCCGCAGCTTTCCGGCGGAGCAGGTCGGGATGTTCAGGTTCACGACGCCCACGGTCGCGGTGTGAGCCAGCAGCTGGGACCGGTGGGCCTTGACCCAGTCCACGACGAGCTTGGCGCCGCCCGCGTAGTCGAGCGGGCTGACGCCCCCGGCGCTCGACGCCAGGGCCGGGATCCCGGCTGCCGCGCCCGCCTTCGCGGCTCCGACCGTGCCCGAGAGCGTCGTCACCGGGCCGAGGTTCGCGCCCTCGTTCACGCCGGTGAGCACGACGTCGGGCTTCTGCTTCACGACGTGCTGGAGCGCGTAGTTGACCGAGTCGGCGGGATAGCCCTTCACCGCGGTCGCCGGGTAGCCGCTCTTGGTCGTCGCCTGCGTCGCGGTGAGGGCGCCCGGGGTGGTCGCACTGCCGGTCCCGCTCTTGTTGTCGGCGGGGGCCGAGACCGTGACCTGGACGTCCGGGAGCGCGCGCAGGGCCTGCACCAGCGCGTCGATGCCGTCGGCCGAGTACCCGTCGTCGTTGGAGACGAGGATGTTCAGCTCCCGGGCGGCCGCCTTCGCCGTCGTCGTCGAGGTCTTCGCGCCAGAGTCCTTCGAGTCGCTGCTGCATCCCGCGACCAGCAGCGCGAGCGCCGCCCCCGCCACCACGATCGATCGGCTCCGCACGATTCCCCCTGGTCGACGACCTGGGGAGGTTACGCCGACCGCCGGGTGCTAGAACGCCGTCCATGACGACCTCCTTCGCATCGGTCCAGGAGCTGCTCGGCGCGGCGGGACGCGAGCTCGGCACGACGGACTGGATCGTGATCGGCCAGGACCGGATCGACCGGTTCGCCGACGCGACCGAGGACCACCAGTGGATCCACGTCGACGTGGAGCGGGCCAAGTCGGGGCCGTTCGGCGGCACGATCGCGCACGGCTACCTCACCCTGTCGCTCTGCGCCTTCTTCCTCGGTCAGCTCGCGAGCGTCTCGGGGATCTCGATGGGCATCAATTACGGCATCGACCGGGCCCGGTTCATCGCGCCCGTCCCGGCGGGCGCACGCGTGCGCGGCCGGGGTGAGGTCGTCGCGGTGACGGAGGTGGCGGGCGGGGTACAGGCGGTGGTGCGGATCACCGTCGAGCTGGAGGGCTCGGAGAAGCCGGCCGCGGTCGTCGACACCGTGTCGCGCTACCTGGTCTAGCTCGGTCCGGATCCTCCCGTTCCGGCTCCGCCGGGCGCGGCGGTCACGTCGGCGAGGAACGCGTGGACGGTCGCGGGGTCCACGACCCTGCGCATCGGCGGGAGGGCGTCGAGCAGGGTGTCGCGGTACGCCGCGGTGGCGAGTCGGCGGTCGAGCACCGCGACCACCCCACGGTCCAGGCGACTGCGGACCAGCCGCCCGGCACCCTGCGCGAGGACGAGCGCGGCGGCCGGGAGGTCGACGTCGCGGAAGCCCGAGCCGCCGCCGCGCTCCGCCGCCTCCCGCCGGGCCTGGGCGAGCGGGTCGTCGGGGCGGTTGAACGGGAGCCGGTCGATCACGACGAGCACACAGCTCGGGCCCGGGACGTCGACCCCCATCCAGAAGCTGCGGGTGGCCACGAGGCAGGAGCTCTCGTCGGCGCCGAACTGCTGCAGGAGGACCGAGCGCGATCCCTCTCCCTGCACGAGGATCGGGTGGTCCGTCTCGGCCCGCAGCACGAGGCTGACGCGCGTGACCGCGGCGCGCGAGGTGCACAGCACGAGCGCGCGACCGCCGGCCGCGCCCACGAGCCCGCGCACCTCCTGGGCCGCCGCGTCCGCCCAGGCCGGGTCCCGGGGCTCGGGCAGGTGCCGCGCGACGTAGAGCATCGCCTGCTCGCGGAAGTCGAACGGCGACTCGACCTCGAGGTCCTCGTAGCCGAAGCCGGGTCCGAGGTCGTCGTCGGCGTCACCAGCTGCGGCGTCGGGCCCGTCCGGGACGCGCACCGGCCCGAGCTCCGCAGTGGGGTCGAGCCCGACCCGCCGGGCGAACGGCGCGAACCGCGCCCCGCCGCCGAGGGTGGCCGAGACGAGGACGACCGGGAGCCGGCGGAACAGGCGGTCGGCGAGCGCCTCCGCGACGCTGATCGGCGCGAGGTGCAGCACCGGTCCTTCTCGCCACGCGACCTCGTCGGCGCGCGGGGCCCGCAGGCGGCGCAGCGCGTCGAGCCGGGAGGCACCGAGCTGCGCGACCTGCGCGGCGGCGGTGGCGTCCTCCGACGCGTCGATCGCCGCGTTCGCGGTGGCGAGGCGTTCGGCAGCGGCGCCCAGGGCGTCCGCGAGGGCGCCGTCGGTCGGGTCGACGCGGCCGTCGAGCGCGTCGAGCGCGCGCTCGAGCGCGTCCGCGGCCGCCGCGACGAGATCCGTGTCGCCGCGGCCGACCCCGACACCGTTGAGCCGCGACGCCAGCTGGCGGAGGCCCATCGCCGTGACGTCGATGCCGAACGCGCCGGTGGCGACGTCGGGGAGCGCGTGGGCCTCGTCGAACACCACGACGTCGTGCTCCGGGAGCACGTTGCCCGCAGATGCGAGGTGCGCGCAGTACAGCGCGTGGTTGACGACGAGGATGTCCGCAGTCGTCGCCCGCTCGCGGGCCTTCTCGGCGAAGCACGTCTCACCGTCGATGCACTTGCCCGCGCCCGGACACTCGCGTGGGGCGCAGCTGGCGGCCCTCCGTGACGCGTCGGCGATGTCCACGTCGGCCAGGTCGCCGGTGGCGGAGTCGGCGACGAACTGCTCGAGGCGTTCGAGGTCGCGCGCCAAGGTGGGTCCGGGGCGCTCCTCGAGCAGCGGGGCGCCGTCGAGCGCGACCCGGAGCTTGGCCCGGCACACGTACTGCGAGCGGCCCTTCAGCAGCGCGGCCCGGAACGGCACCCCGCCGTGCTCGCGCAGGTGGGGGAGGTCCTTGTGCCAGAGCTGGTCCTGGAGGGTGAGCGTCGCGGTCGACACCACCACCTTGCGGCCGGACGTGACCGCGGGTGCGAGGTACGCGAGGCCCTTGCCCGAGCCCGTCGGCGCCTCGGCCACGAGGTGGTGCCCGCCGGCGAGCGCGGCCGCGACCGCGTCCGCGAGCCGCAGCTGACCCGGCCGGTCGTCGCCACCGAGCGCGCGCACCGCGGCTCGGAGGACCGTCGGCGCGTCCAGACCCCGGTTTTGTGGGGCGGATGTGGCTCTTGGGGTTGCTGTGGTACCCGTGACATCCGGCGTGCTCACTCCCGGCAGGCTAGGTGGCGCCCGTGATCGGGCGGTGACGGCGCCGGGGGCGCCCAAATCCCGGAAATCGGAGGAAATGCCGAGCCGATCGCGCGAAAACCCCAGGAAAATCCGCCGTTTCCGAGTCCCGTCGTGCAAGGCTGAGCCCCATCAACCCAGTCCGTTCCTCGAAGGAGTCTCAGTGAACCGCAGAGATCTGGTCACGGCGATCGCCGAGCGCACCGAGTCCGACAAGAAGTCCGCCGATGCGTTCCTCGCCGCTTTCACCGAGGTCGTCACCGAGACGGTGGCGGCGGGCGACCCGGTGGCGATCACCGGCTTCGCCAAGTTCTACCGACGCGAGACGACCGCCCGCATGGGCCGGAACCCCGCGACCGGTGAGCCCATCAAGATCCCGGCCAAGAAGGCGGCGAAGATCACGCCGCTGAAGGGCTTCAAGGACGCGGTGCTCGGCGGCAAGCGGTAGCAACCACCGGCGCCCCCGGGCGCCACCGAGAGCTGGATGCGGGGAGGCCACACGGCCTCCCCGCATCGCGTCAAGATGCCGCCATGGGACTGCTCGAGGGTGAGATGGCCATCGTCACCGGCGGAGCCTCCGGCATCGGGCTGGCGACCGCACGGCGCATGGCCGGCGAAGGCGCGACCGTCGCGATCGTCGACGTCGACGAGGCCGCGGCGAAGGCCGTCACCGCCGAGTCCGGGATCCCGTCCTTCGTCGCCGACGTCAGCGATTCCGAGGCGTGCGCCGCGGCGATCGAGGCTGCGGCCGGCGCGCTCGGCGGCCTCACGGTGCTGTTCAACAACGCGGGCGTGGGCGCGGCGAAGCCGCTGCACCGCTCCTCGGACCGCCTGTGGCGCCGGATGCTCGACGTGAACCTCACCGGCACCTTCCACGGGATCCGGGCCGCCATCCCGTTGATGCGCGAGCGCGGCGGCAGCATCGTGAACCACGCGTCGGTCAGCGGCATCCGCCCGACCCGGTACGAGGGCCCGTACTCCGCCGCGAAGGCCGGGGTGATCTCGCTCACGATGGATGCGGCACTCGAGTACGCGCCGTCGATCCGGGTGAACTGCGTGTCGCCCGGGCTGGTCGAGACCGCGCTGACCGCGCGGGCGCTCGGCGACCCGGCCCTGCGGGCCGCGGTCGAGCAGGTGACCCCGCTCGGGCGGCTCGGCGCCGCCGAGGACGTGGCCAACCTCGTCGTGTTCCTCGCCTCGCCGCTCTCGTCCTACATCACCGGCCAGAACATCGTCGTCGACGGGGGGTCGTGCCTCCCCAACCCGCAGGCGGACACGATCCTCGAGGCGTACGGCGACCGCGCGTGATCACCCGCGTTCAGGCCGGGCGGTCCGAACGCTCATAGCGCCAACCGGTGTCGACCATCCAGAGCCGGTGGCGCGCGCCCGGACGGTTCGCGTCGCCGTCGCCGTAGCCGGCGTCGCCGTGCCAGAGCACCACGATGCCCTCGTCGGTCATCGCCGCCTTCGTGGTGAAGTGCTCGGGTTCGGTCGCCCGTGTCGCGGCGATCGCGTCGTCGACGGTCGCGTGCGCGGCCAGCGTGTGCAGGGTCACCCACGTGGGTGGTGCGAGCTCGATCTCGAGCGCATCACGGCGACGCAGCGCGTCGGCCGGCGCCACCCACATGTGGTCGCGGATCTCGCCGTCGTCGATGGTGACCCGCCCCGCGGGTGCGGGCGCGACGAAGAATTGGGTCGAGAACCGCTTCGGTGCCTCCGGAGGCGGGGTCCAGTGCGCGAACGGGACGAGCGATGCCGAATCCACGGCGAGCCCGGCTTCCTCGGCGGCCTCGCGCACCGCCGCGTTGCGCCCCGCCACGGCGACCGCCGCGGGGTCCGAGGCGTCGGTGCCGACGGGCCAGTCTCCGGCGTCCACCCGCCCGCCCGGGAACACCCACATCCCGCCCGCGAACGCGAGCCGGGAGTCGCGACGCAGCATCAGCGTCTCGAGGCCGTCGGGCGCGTCCCGCAGCAGCACGACCGTCGCGGCGGCCACGATCGGAACCGCCTCGCCACCCTGGTTCGACTGGGCCCACCGCACGAATCGCGCCTGCTCGGTCTCGCGGCTCTCGTCCACTGGGCCGACGCTACCGGCCGTGGCCATCACAGGATTCTCATCGTCCCCGCACCGAACCGCGCGGGGGACCCGGCGTAGGGTCGGGCCATGTCCGGAGACGCGGTGGTCGCGGTGCGCGCCCTCACGAAGCGCTACGGGCGCGTCCAGGCCGTCGCCGGCCTCGACTTCGAGGTGCACCGCGGCGAAGTGTGCGGGCTGCTCGGCCCGAACGGTGCCGGCAAGACGACGGCGCTGCGCATGCTCGTAGGGCTGATCCGGCCGACCGCGGGGGAGGCCCGGCTCTTCGACCGAGAGGTCCGACCCGGCGCGCCGGAGCTGGCCCGGGTCGGCGCGATGATCGAGCAGGCGGCGTTCGTCCCGCACCTCTCGGGCCTGCGGAACCTCCGGCTCTACTGGGAGGCCGGGGGTGCCCCGTGGGCGGAGGCCGATCTCGACGGTGCGCTCGCGGTCGCCGGGCTCGGCTCCGCGATCGAGCGTCGGGTCAAGACGTATTCACAGGGCATGCGCCAGCGGCTCGGGCTCGCGCGGGTGCTGCTCGGCCGGCCCGAGCTGCTGCTGCTCGACGAGCCCACCAACGGACTCGACCCCCAGGAGATGCGAGCGGTGCGGGAGCTGCTCCGGCGCCTCTCGGACCACGGCGCCACCGTGCTGCTCTCGAGCCACCTCCTCGCGGAGATCGAGCAGATCTGCAGTCACGTGGTCGTGATGGACAAGGGCCAGCTCGTGACGGCCGGCACCGTGAGCGACCTGCTCTCGGTCAACACGTCTGCATACTTCGAGGTGGACGACGTCGAGACCGCCCGCCGCGTGCTCACCGCCGCCCCCGGGGTCGTGCGGGTCACGGACGAGACCCGCGGCCTGTCGGTCGAGCTGGACGGCACGACGCGCGCGGCGCTCGTCGTGAGCCTGGTGCAGGCGGGTGTCGCGGTCGAGACCGTCACCGCGCGCCACCAGCTCGAGGACGCGTTCCTCGGCCTGGTCGGGCGCCACACCGAACGCCACGTGGGGAAGGGCGCCTGATGCTGCGGCTGATCCGCACGGAGATGACCAAGCAGGTGCTGCGGCCGCGGACGTGGGTCGCGCTCGGCTTCCTCGTGATCGTGCCCGTCATCATCGCGGTGGCGCTGAAGCTGAACCCGCCCGACCTCTCGGGCAACGGGGAGGGGCCCCGGTACTTCTACCTGGCCACACAGAGCGGGCTGTTCCTGCCCGTGGCCGCGCTGCGGGTCACGAGCGCCTTCTTCCTCGTCGTCATCATCTGCATGTTCGCCGGTGACGCGATCGCGAGTGAGGCGGGCTGGGGCAATCTGCGCTACCTGCTGATGCGGCCCGTCGGCCGGGGACGGCTGCTCACCGCCAAGCTCATCGTCGCCGCGATCTTCGCCGTCGTCGCGACCGCGCTCGTCGCGCTCTCCGGGCTGGTCGCCGGCGTCATCGCGTTCGGCTGGCACTCGGTCACGATCCCGTTCATCGGGCTGTCCCAGTCGCCGAGCCAGATCCTCGGCCATCTCGGCCTCGCCACGCTCCTCATCACCTGGGGTCTCGCCGGGATCATCGCCTTCGCGTTCATGCTCTCGACGATGACGGACTCGGCCGCGGGTGCGATCTTCGGCGCGGTCGGGCTGTACATCGTCTCGCTGATCCTCGGCGAGATCACGTCGCTCGGCGCGATCCGCTACGGGCTCCCCGTGCACTACTACGACTCGTGGTCCGACTTGTTCGTCCGCAACACCTTCACCGACGACATGTGGCGCAGCGTGCTGCTGCAGATCCCCTACGTCATCGTGTTCTGCGGCATCGCGTGGTGGTGGTTCCATCGTAAGGACATCACTTCGTGATGTTCTGAGCGGCCCTGACGTTCGCCTGCGGCCCGCGGGAAGCATCGGCACGAACCTGCCTTGCGGCGCGCGCGGTTGCGGCCGCTCAGGTGGGTCAGGGCCTGCGCGAGCCGGCGTTCAGGCCTGAGGACGTGCCGCGAGGTAGGCCTTGACCATGGTGGCGAACTCGCCGACGTTGTAGATGTCCTCTTCGTAGGACCACCGGTCGTCGCCCGCGTACTTCAGCAGGGACCAGTTGATCGCCTGGTGCTGTCGGCCGTCGCCGATGTCCTGCATGCGGTTCCAGACCGCGCACACGACCCAGCCGCGCTCCTCGTCGATCACCCACCAGTCGGCCGGGAACT
>DASXYP010000048.1:0-29250 GCA_036502405.1 Acidimicrobiia bacterium | reverse complement strand
CCGACAACGCGCGCCACCGCCCGATCATGATCCACCGGGCGCTCTTCGGGTCGATCGAGCGCTTCTTCGCGGTGCTGCTCGAGCACTACGCCGGGGCGTTCCCGCTCTGGCTCGCGCCGGTGCAGGTCAGCGTGCTCCCGGTCGCGGACCGCCACCACGCGTACGCGTTCCGGCTGCTCGACCGGTTGAAGGCCGAGGGCTTCCGGGCGGAGATGCTCGACGCGCACAACGACACCCTCGGCAATCGCGTCCGGCGGGCCAAGACCGACAAGGTCCCGTACGTGCTCGTCGTCGGGGACGAGGACGCGGACGACGGCACCGTCGGCGTGAACGCCCGCGGCGCCGAGCGCCCCGAGCGCGGGGTCAAGGTGGACGACCTGATCGAACGGCTCCGCGTCGAAGCCGCCGAGCGCGTGTGACCCGTCGCGCGTGACCGGTCTCGACCACCTCTGGGCCGGATGGCGCTCCGAGTACATCGCGGGCGTCACCGCGAAGCCGCCGCCGTCGGACGCCTGCTTCTTCTGCGCGCTCCAGGAGCTCGACGACACCGAGGCGATGATCCTCGAGCGCAGCGCGACGACGTTCACGGTGATGAACGCCTTCCCGTACACGTCCGGGCACATGCTCGTCGCCCCGCTGCGGCACGAGTCGACCCTCGTCGGGCTCGGCGAGCCGGAGGCCGCGGACCTGATGGGGGCGATCCGGCGCGCGAACCGGGCGCTCGACGCGGCGTACCACCCCGGAGGGGTCAACATCGGCGCCAACGTCGGTCGGGCTGCGGGAGCCGGGGTGCCGGGCCACGTGCACGTGCACGCCCTGCCCCGATGGGACGGCGACACCAACTTCATGACCGCGGTCGCCGACGCGCGGGTGCTGCCCGAGGGCCTCCGGGCCAGCTACGACAAGCTGCGTGCGGCCTGGCCCGTCTAGGGTCGCACTCGTGAGCGAGGAGACCGAGGGCGCGGCAGGGGAGCCGGTGGCACCGCACACCGACGAGCTGCCCGAGGACCTCGACGCCGCCAGCTTCGTCGGCCCGACCGTGTTCCCGGACGTCGCGAAGCGCCGCGTGGCCGGGACGATCTACCTGGTGCTCGCGGTCACCTGCATCGCGCAGTGGACGCAGAGCTCGAACCGGGGCGTGCTCGCAGTCGGGGTCCTGCTCGCGGTCATCGGTGGCTACCACTTCCTCGCCGGCTGGCAGCTGAAGGTCGACGAGACCGAGGCGCTCGTCATCGCGACGCGCACGGTCGGGTTCCCTGTCGGTCACGCCTCGGCCCAGCTCGCGTGGTACGGGCTGCGCAGCCGGCCGGCCTGGCGCATCCTCCTCTACAGCGCGGACGAGCCTCCGAGCCTGCGCGGTCTCGTCGAGTGCGACGGGGTCGACGGTCACGTGATCGGCGAGTACACCGAGGCGAATCCCGAGGACTGGTCCGAGTTCGGACTCGACGCGGGCGCCGAGACCTAGGCGACCGCTCGAAGGGCCGCGTCAGGCACTCGCGCCTGCGGTGATCTTCTCGGTGACGTGCGCGGGCACCGGGTCGTAGTGCGAATGGGTCACGACGAACGTCCCACGTCCGTGCGTCATCGACCGCAGGTCGATCGCGTAGCGCAGGATCTCCGAGGTCGGCACCATCGCGACGATCTCGACGTTGCCGTCGCCCACGGACGCGCTGCCCTGGATCCGCCCGCGCTTGGCGTTGAGGTCCCCCATGATGTCGCCCTGGCTGGTCTCGGGGACTGTGACGACGAGCTCGCTGATCGGCTCGAGCAGGATCGGCCCGGCGGCCGCGAGCGCGTCCTTGAAGCCGTGCGACGCGGCCGTCTTGAACGCCATCTCCGAGCTGTCGACGGGATGATGCTTGCCGTCGAAGACCGTGACCTTCACGTCGACCACCGGGTAGCCGAGCGCGCCGCCGCGCTCGAGCGTCTCGTGGACGCCCTTCTCGACCGCGGGGATGTACTGGCGGGGTATCACTCCGCCCACGATCGCGTCGATGAACTCGAAGCCCGAGCCGCGCTCGGTCGGCTCGACCCGGAGGAACGCGATCGCGAACTGACCGTGGCCGCCGGTCTGCTTCTTGAGCTTGCCCTCGGCCTCGGCGGATCCCGTGATCGTCTCGCGGTAGGGGACCTTCACCGCCTCGGTCTCGACCTGTACGCCGAACTTGCGCGCCAGCCGCTCGATCGCGATCGACAGGTGCGTCTCGCCCATGCCCGAGAGCAGGGTCTGGTGGGTCTCCGGATCCCGCACCACCCGGAGCACAGGGTCCTCGTCCTCGAGCCGGTGCAGCGCGTTCGCGAGCTTGTCCTCGTCGGCCTTGGACCTGGCGTTGATCGCGGTGGACAGCACCGGCGTCGGCGTCGCCAGCGGCTCGACCTCGATCGGCGTGCCGCGCACCGCGAGGACGTCGCCGGTCGTGGTGTCACCGAGCTTCGCAACCGCGGCGATGTCGCCGGCCGGCACCTCGCTCACCGCTTCCTGCTCCTTGCCCCGCATCGTCGTGATCTGGTGGAGCCGCTCGTCCGTCACCGTGCGGCCGTTGAGCAGCGAAGCGTCGGACTTCACCGTCCCCTGCAGCACCCGGAAGAGGTTGACCCGCCCGACGTACGGGTCGACGAGCGTCTTGAACACGAACGCCGCGGCCGGCGCCTCACCCGCGCTGACGTGCGGCTCGGGACCCTCCTCGACGATGAAGCGGGCGAGCCGGTCCACGCCGATCAGCTTCGCCGCGCTCCCACAGAGGACCGGGAACACCGTGGCTTCGTCGATGCCCGTGGCGAGCGCGTGCGCGAGCTCCGTGGTGTCGATGCTCTCGTCCGCGAGGTAGCGCTCCATGAGATCGTCGTCCGCGACCACGATCCCCTCGATGAGCGCGTCATGGACGGAGTGCTCGACGTCCGCGAGCTCGGCCGGCACCGGTCCCTGCGTGCCCACGGGCGACGTGCCGTCGTAGAGCATCGCGGTGTCCGTGAGCAGGTCGATCACCCCGCGGAAGTCGCCCTCCTCGCCGATGGGGAGCTCGAGTGGCGCCACCCCCGCGCCGAACCGGTCCTTGAGCTGGTCCAGCGTTCGGTCGAACGACGCCCGTTCCCGGTCCAGCTTGTTGACGAAGATCACCCGCGGGATGCCGCGCTCGGCCGCCATCCGCCACGCGACCTCGGTCTGCACCTCGACGCCCTCGACCGCGGAGACCACGCACACGACGAGGTCGACCGCGCGCAGTGCCGCGGCGACGTCACCGACGAAGTCCGCGTATCCCGGGGTGTCGACGAGGTTGACCTTGTGGCCGTCCACCTCGAACGGTGCGAGCGCGAGAGACACCGAGATCCGGCGCCGGGCCTCCTCGGGGTCGAAGTCGCAGACGGTGGTGCCGTCCTCGACCTTCCCGACCCGCGGGATCGCACCGGACGCGAACAGCAGCGCCTCCGCGAGGGTCGTCTTGCCGGCCCCGCCGTGGCCCACCAGGGCGACGTTGCGGATCTTCGCGGTCGGAAACGTCTTCACTCGCGACCCCCCGGTGTCTGGTCCGCTCGGACGGCCGTTTCGGGGGCCGCGCTGACGGCCCCGTGATTGTACGAGCGGGTCGCCGGGTACCACCAGGGACGCCTCGCCGGATGCCGGTGGCCCGGGAACCGGAGGGGTGCGTGGTACGTTTGTTCAACAGTCGCGAGCGCGCGGAACGCGGTCGCGAAGGCAGTTTCTGCATCGTCCCCGACCGCGAAGACCCGGTCCCGTCAGTGATTCCGGGACCGGACGAGAAGGAGCCCGACCGGCATGCTGGACAAGCGCCTGCGGTCCCGCGTCTCGCAGGGTCTCGCTCCCATCGGCAAGGGTCTCGAGCGCGCCGGGATCAGCGCCAACCTCCTCACGGTGGTCGGCCTCGTCTTCTCGGTCGTCACCGCGCTGCTCATCGCGAACGGCAACCTGCGATGGGCCGTGGTCGGTCTGATCGCGAGTGGCTTCGTCGACCTGCTCGACGGCGCGGTCGCGCGTCGCACCGGCCAGGCGAGCCCCCGCGGCGCGTTCTTCGACTCGGTCACGGACCGGGTCTCGGACGCGGTCGTGCTCGGCGGCGTGGCCTGGTACCTGGCGGGCGAGAGCCCGTACCTCTCGATGCTGGCGTTCGCGGCCGCGGCGCTCTCGATGCTCGTGTCCTACGAGCGGGCTCGCGCCGAGGGCCTCGGCTACGACGCCAAGGGTGGGCTCATGGAGCGGGCCGAGCGCATGGTCCTGCTCGGGTTCGGCCTCTTCTTCGACCTGCTCGTCCCGGTCCTCTGGGTGATGATCGCCCTGACCGCGCTCACCGCGATCCAGCGCTTCGTCAAGGTGTGGCGCCAGGCATCGGACCTCCCGGCGCGGCCGAAGCTGTTCGCGGCCCGCCACCGGCGGACGAACGGCGCGGGGCCCGACACCGAGGGCCGCGTTCCGGTGCTGGCGCGCTGGCGCGAGCAGCGCAGCCCCGAGGCGCGCCGTGAAGCGCGCCGCCAGGCCCGCGCCGCGCGCCGCAGCCGACCCTGACCGCCGCGCCCAGCGCGCGGGCCGATGTGAAGGCCCGAGCGTCGTTCCTGGCGTACCGGGGTGCAGCCGCGGTCGCCAACGCGATCCCCGAGCGGATGGCGATGCCGCTCGCCGAGGGGGTCGGGCGCGCGCTGGCCCCGATGCTGCCGGCGCGCCGCCGGATCGTCGCCCGCAACCTCGGCCGCGCGACTGACGGCCGGCTCGACGACCACGCCCTGCGCCGAGCCGTGTCCGACACGTTCGCGTCCTACGGCCGCTACTGGCTCGAGCTGTTCCGCCTCCCGCAGGACGCGCGGCGCTCGACCGAGCCGCGCTTCGACTCGGAGGGCTGGGAGCACATCGCCGACGCGATGGACGCGGGCAACGGCCTCATCCTCGCCCTGCCGCACCTCGGAGGATTCGACTTCGCCGCGGCGTGGCTCGCCGAGCGCGGGGTGGCTCCGACCGTGGTCGTCGAGCCGGTCGAGCCGCCCGAGCTCTACGAGTGGTTCGCGGGAGTGCGCGAGTCGATCGGCATGGAGGTGGTGCCGCTCGGTCCGGACGCCGGCGGCGCGATCCTCCGGGCCCTCAAGGCGAACCGGGTCGTGTGCCTCCTGAGCGACCGCGACCTGACGGGGGACGGGGTCGAGGTCGAGTTCTTCGGCGAGCGCACGACCATGCCGGGCGGCCCGGCGACGCTCGCGCTCCGCACCGGCGCGCCGCTGGTGCCGGCGGGCGTGTACTTCCGGCCCCACGGCGGGCACTTCGCCCGGATCGGGCCGCCGGTGCCGGTGCAACGCGAGGGCCGGCTGCGCGACGATGTGCACCGCCTCACCCAGGCGCTCGCCCTTCGGTTCGAGGAGCTCATCCGCATGGCCCCCGAGCAGTGGCACCTGATGCAGCCGAACTGGCCGTCCGATCGCGCGCCGGTGCTCGGGGGCCCGGCGTGATGGCCCCCGAGCAGTGGCACCTGATGCAGCCGAACTGGCCGTCCGATCGCCTGGGGGAGCGGGCGTGAAGGTCTCGATCATCTCGCCGTACTCGCTGTCGGCGCCCGGTGGGGTCCAGGGCCAGGTGCTCGGGCTCGCACGCGCGCTGCGGACGCTGGGGGTCGACGCCAGGGTGATCGGGCCCTGTGACGGCCCGCCGCCCGAGCCGGGGGTCACGTCGATCGGACCGAGCGTCCGCTACGTCAGCAACGGCTCGATCTCGCCGATGGCGCAGGCCCAGAAGCTCGCCTCGGAGCGGACGCTCGAGGCGCTGCGCACGTTCCGGCCCGATGTCGTGCACCTGCACGAGCCGCTCGTGCCCGGCCCGACGAGCACCGCACTCCTCGGCGCGGAGGCGGCCAAGGTCGGCACGTTCCACGCCGCCGGTGAGGAGGGGCACCCGGCGTACCGTGCGTTGAAGAAGGTCGCGGTGAGCGCGGCGCGCCAGCTGACGATCCGCACCGCGGTCTCGGCCGACGCGCGCCGGATGGCCGAGGAGGCGCTCGGTGGCTCGTACATCGTCCTCCCGAACGGGGTGGACCTCGACCTGTTCGCCAAGGCCGCGCCGACCCCGACCCGGCGCCCGGCGGTCCTCTTCCTCGGCCGCCACGAACCCCGCAAGGGCCTCGCCGTCCTCCTCGACGCGTGGGCGGGCCTCGACCGCGACGCGGTCCTCTGGGTCGCGAGCGACGGGCCGGAGACCAGGGCCCTCCGCGACCGGCGCACGCCCAACGTCGAATGGATCGGGCGGATCACGGACGAGCAGAAGGCGGCCCGGCTCAAGGGGGCGACGATCTTCTGCGCCCCGGCGTTGGGGCAGGAGTCGTTCGGCATCGTCCTGCTCGAGGCGATGGCCGCGGGGACCGCAGTGCTCGCGTCGGACATCCCGGGGTACGCGAACGTCGCGCGGGCCGATCTGGAAGCGCTGCTGGTCGCGCCCGGGGATCCCGAGGCGCTGCGCGCCGGGCTGCGGCGGCTCCTCGACGCGGACGGGCTCCGCCACGACCTCGTCGTCGCGGGGGAGCAACGGGTGCCGGAGTTCGCGCTCACCCGGCTCGCCGAGCGCTACATCCCGGTCTACGAGACCGCGATCGCGGTCGGCACCTGAGCGCGATGCACCCCCACGAGCTGGCGCTCGAGGTCGCGGCGCGCGTCCGCGACGCCGTCGCACCCCACCTCGGGACGTCCGAGGCCCGGGTGAAGGTCGGCGACGCGCCGGGTGGCGACGCGACCCTCGCGATCGACGAGGTCGCGGAGACCGTGGTCGAGGAGTGCCTCGCCGCCGAGGGTGACGTCGCGTTCTATTCGGAGGACCGCGGGCTGGTGCGGTTCGGCTCGCCGCGGGCCATCCTCGTCATCGACCCGGTCGACGGGACCCGGCCCGCCGCGGCCGGCCTCGAGTCGTGCTGCGTCTCGGTGGCGGTGGCCCCGCCCGACGAGGCCGCGACGCTGGGCGACATCTCGTTCGGGGTGATCGAGGAGCTGAAGACGGGCCAGCGGTTCGTCGCCGAGCGGGGTGCCGGCGTGCAGGCGACGGGGGAGGACGGGACGCCGGTCCCGGTCGCGCTCTCGGCGAACACCGATCTCGACGCGCTGTTCTGGACCGCGGGGCTTCGTGGTCGGCCGTCCCTGCCGATGACCGTCGTGCTCGAGGAGCTCGTCGACCGGTCCGGCATGCGGGGCGGGTACTTCGACCTCGGCTCGGCGACGTTCAACATCACCCGGATCGTGACCGGCCAGCTCGACGCGTACGTCGACGTCGGCCGGCGGGTCCTGGACGAGTTCCCCGAGACCGAGGCTGCGTTCCTCGCGGTCGGCGACGGGAACGTCTGCACCAATTTCCCGTACGACGTCGCCGCGGCCGCGCTGATCCTCTCGGAGGCGGGCGGCGTGATCACCCACGCGGACGGGCGGCCCCTCGCGTCGCACCCGGCGGTGGGATCCGGGCGGGCCGAGGGCCTCGCGGTCCTCGCCGCGGCCTCGCCCGAGCTCCACCACGCCCTGCTCGACGCGCTGCACCGGGGAATGACTCATCTCGGCTCGTGGTTCGCTGCAGCACGACAGAACTGAGCGGCTTCAGTCTCGCGGTGGACGCACCGGCCCGGTGCGGTTGCTTCCCGCCCGTTCCACGCGGAACCCCGGCCGCTCAGCAACAAGACTGACCCCGACGTGAGGTGCCCCGGGCCTACGATGGCCCGGAGACCTCCCAACCAGGAGCCCCCAACGTGTTGGCCATCATCATCATCGTCGTGATCGTGGTGCTGTTCCTCTTGTACCTGATCCTCGCCTACAACAAGCTCGTCCGGACCAGGAACCAGATCGACAACGCCCACTCGCAGATCGACGTCCAGCTCAAGCGCCGCTACGACCTGATCCCGAACCTCGTCGAGACGGTGAAGGGCTACGCCGCCCACGAGAAGTCCACGTTCGAAGCCGTGACCGCGGCGCGCGCCAACGCGATCCAGGCGCAGGAAGGCGGCTCTCCGGCCCAGCAGGCCCAGGCCGAGAACGCGCTGAGCGGCACGCTGAAGTCCCTGTTCGCGGTGGCCGAGCAGTACCCGGACCTGAAGGCGAACCAGAACTTCCTGAACCTCCAGGAGGAGCTGACCTCGACCGAGGACCGGATCGCGTACGCGCGGCAGTTCTACAACGACAGCGTCCTGGGCTACAACAACCGGATCCAGTCGTTCCCGTCGAGCATCCTCGCCGGCGCGTTCCACTTCTCGAAGCGGGAGTACTTCGAGGGCGATCCCGAGGCAACGGGCCCGGTCAAGGTCCAGTTCTAGGACCTTCGGGTCCGTAGGGCACTGTCATGGGGATGTACGAACAGATCGCGCGCAACAAGCGCCGCACCTTCATCATGCTCGCGGCGTTCGTGCTGCTGATCGCGCTGGTCGCGGTCGCGCTCGGATACCTGTTCCAGGCCGGCATCGCGATCGTCCCGATCGCGATCGTGCTGGCCATCGGGCTGGCGTGGGGGTCGTACTTCTACTCGGACAAGATCGCCCTGGCCTCGAGCCGCGCGGTGCCGGCCGACGGCCCCGAGTACCGGAGGTACCACAACCTGGTCGAGGGGCTGATCATCGCCGCGGGCCTGCCCAAGCCGCGCCTGTACGTCGTCGACGACCCGGCGCCGAACGCGTTCGCCACCGGTCGGAACCCCAAGCACGCCGCGCTGGCGGTGACGACCGGGTTGCTCCAGCAGATGAACCGGGTCGAGCTCGAGGGCGTGATCGCGCACGAGCTGAGCCACGTGAAGAACTACGACATCCTCGTCTCGACGGTCGCGGTCACCGCCGTCGGCGCGGTCGCGCTGATGGCCGACCTCGGCATGCGCTTCCTCTGGTTCGGCGGTCGTGCCGGACGCCGGGACAACAACGACTCGGGGCCCATCGGGCTCATCCTGGTGATCCTCGCGTTCGCGCTGCTGCTCCTCGCCCCGTTCGCGGCGCAGCTCATGCAGTTCGCGATGAGCCGTCGCCGCGAGCTGCTCGCCGACGCCTCCGGGGTCCAGCTGACGCGGTACCCGCCGGGGCTGATCTCGGCGCTCGAGAAGCTGCAGGCGGACCAGGCGGTCGTGCACCACGCGACGCGGGCCACCGCGCAGATGTGGATCGAGCAGCCGCTCGACCGAGACCAGGAGAAGAAGGGGACGAAGGGTTCGTGGCTCAACCGCGCGTTCGACACCCATCCGCCACTCGAGGAGCGGATCGCCGCGCTCAAGGCCATGTGAGCCGGGCCGCTGTCGCGGCCGTCCTCGCCGTCGGGCTCCTCGCGGCCGCGTGCGGCGGTGGCGGCAACACCACGGCGAAGCCCGCGGCGTCCCCCACGAGCCGCCCGGCGGCACCACCGGTCGCACCGTTGACCGGTCTGCCCGAGCCCGACGGCAGCGCGGCGCACCGGCCGGTGCTGAGCGTCAAGGTCGAGAACACACCTGAGGCGCGACCGCAGTCGGGGCTCGAGGACGCGGACGTCGTGTGGGACGAGGTCGTCGAGGGCCAGATCACGCGGCTGCTCGCGATGTTCCAGTCGAAGTCGGCGGACACCGTCGGCCCGATCCGCTCGGTGCGGCTGACCGACCCGCTGATCGTCTGGCCGGTCGGCGGGATCTTCGCGTTCTCGGGCGGCGCCCCGACGATCGTGGCCGCGATCAATGCGGCGCCGGTCAAGGTGATCGACGAGAACACCGCGAAGACCGCCATGTTCCGCGACACCTCCAAGCGGGCGCCGCACAACCTGTTCGGGCATCCCGACGCGCTCTGGGCCTTCGGTGGCACCCCGGCACCCCCGCCGCCGCTGTTCGGGTACCTCGCGGCCGGGAAGAAGCCCGCCGGCACGCCCGCGGCATCGGTCTCGATCGCGTTCCGGGGCGACTACGCGGTCGGCTACACGTGGGACGGCGCGACCGGTCGGTGGCTGCGCTCGACCGCCGGCCGGCCGTTCATGTCCCGCTCCGGCGAGCAGATCGCGACCCAGAACGTGGTCATCCTCCCGGTGACGTACCAGGGCGGCGTCGGCCGGGAGGGATCCGTGGCCCAGCTCATCGGCCGCGGCGACGCGACGGTGCTCAGTGGCGGTGTGGCGATCCCGGCGCACTGGACGCGGCCCGACAAGACGGAGCCGATGGTGCTGACGACCCTCTCGGGCGCGCCGCTCCGCCTCGTGCCCGGCACGACGTGGGTCGAGCTGCCTGATGTCTCCTACCCGGTGATGGTCACCCCTGCGGCGACTCCGGCCCCGTAGCGCACCGCAATTGCGTGCGGAGCCGCGCGGGGTCGGCCGGTAACATGGTTGCCATGTCTGATCCCCGTTCCACCGGTACCGCCCGGGTCAAGCGTGGCCTCGCCGAGATGCTGCGCGGCGGCGTGATCATGGACGTGGTCAACGCCGAGCAGGCCCGGATCGCCGAGGACGCCGGCGCGACCGCGGTGATGGCCCTCGAGCGGGTCCCTGCCGACATCCGGCGCGACGGCGGCGTCGCCCGGATGTCCGACCCGGCGATGATCGAGGAGATCCAGGCCTCGGTGACGATCCCGGTGATGGCCAAGTGCCGGATCGGCCACTTCGCCGAGGCCCAGGTGCTCGAGTCGCTCGGCGTCGACTACATCGACGAGTCCGAGGTGCTGACCCCGGCCGACGAGGCGCACCACGTCGACAAGTGGGCGTTCACCGCCCCCTTCGTCTGCGGCGCGACGAACCTCGGCGAGGCCCTGCGGCGCATCGCCGAGGGCGCGTGCATGATCCGCTCGAAGGGCGAGGCGGGCACCGGCAACATCGTCGAGGCCGTCCGGCACCTCCGCACGATCCTGGGCGACATCAAGAAGCTGACCGTGGCCGAGGACGAGGAGCTCTACGCGTGGGCGAAGGAGCTCCTCGCGCCGGCGGACCTGGTGCAGGAGATCGCCGAGCGCGGCGAGCTCCCGGTGCCGCTGTTCTGCGCCGGCGGTATCGCCACGCCGGCCGACGCGTCGCTCGTGATGCAGCTCGGCGCGCAGGCGGTGTTCGTCGGCTCCGGGATCTTCAAGAGCGACGAGCCCGCCACGCGGGCCAAGGCGATCGTCGAGGCGACCACGCACTACGCGGACCCGGAGATCGTGGCGAAGGTCTCGCGGGGGCTCGGCGAGGCGATGCGGGGCCAGAGCATCGAGGACCTCGACGTGAAGCTCGCCGGACGCGGCTGGTGATGCTGATCAGCCGCCCCCCAGGTGAGCGCGACGCTTGGAATGCCGCCGGAGGGCGTTGATCGGTCGCGGTCCGGCGGTCGCCCTCCGGAGATCTTCGGAATCAAGCCGGGCGTGCTCGCGCTGCAGGGGGCGTTCCGCGAGCATCGTGAGGTGCTCGACGCGCTGGGCGTCGACGCGGTCGAGGTGCGCACCCCGGAGCAGCTGAGCGGGATCGACGCGCTGTTCCTCCCCGGCGGGGAGTCGACGACGATCACGAAGCTGTTGCACTCCTCGGGTCTGGTCGAGCCGCTGCGCGCTGCGCTGGCCGACGGCCTGCCGGTGTTCGGCACCTGCGCCGGGCTCATCGTGCTCGCCTCCGATCAGCGCGACCAGCACGGTGCGGTCGACGAGCCGCTCTTCGGCGTCCTGGACGTGACGGTCCTGCGCAACGGCTACGGGACCCAGCTCGACTCGTTCGAGGCCCCGCTGCGCATCCGGGGGATCGAGGGTACGTTCCCCGGTGTGTTCATCCGCGCGCCGGTGGTCGAGTCGGTTGCGCAGGGCGTCGAGGTCCTGGCGACGCATGACGGCGCGCCGGTGCTCGTCCGACAGGGTCGGGCGTGGGCCGCGACGTTCCACCCCGAGCTGTCCGGCGACCTCCGGCTCCACCAACGCTTCTTGCAGGAGGCAATCTCGTGAGTGGCCATTCCAAGTGGCATTCGATCAAGCACGCCAAGGGCGCGGCGGACGCGGCCCGGGGGAAGCTCTTCGCCCGGCTGGCCCGCCAGATCGAGGTCGCGGCCCGGCAGGGCGGCGGCGACATCGAGGGCAACCCGACCCTGCGCACGATGGTGCAGAAGGCGCGCGACGCCTCGATGCCCAAGGACAACATCGAGCGCGCGATCAAGCGGGGGACCGGTGAGCTCGAAGGTGTCACGTACGAGCAGGTGAGCTACGAGGGATACGCGCCGCACGGTGTCGCGGTCTACGTCGAGACGCTGACGGACAACCGCAACCGGACCGGCGCCGAGGTGAAGAACGCCTTCACCCGCAACGGCGGCTCGCTCGCCGAGCCCGGTGCGGTCAGCTGGCAGTTCGAGCGCAAGGGCGTGATCCAGCTCGACAAGTCGGCGGCGTCCGAGGACGACCTGATGCTGGCGGCGCTCGAGGCCGGGGCCGAGGACATCGAGGACGAAGGTGACTCCTGGCAGGTCACGACCCCACCGACCGACCTCCACGCGGTCCGCACCGCGCTCGAGGAGGGCGGCATCCCCTTCACCAGCACGGATCTGACGATGCTGCCGTCCCAGACGGTCCCGCTGACCGACGCCTCGGCGGCGAAGTCGGTGCTGCGGGTGATCGACGCGCTCGAGGAGCACGACGACGTCCAGAACGTCTACGCAAACTTCGACATCCCCGACGACGTACTCTCCGCCGTCGTCGCCTAGAGGAGCAGAGCCATGAGCGGAGCGGGACCGAGCAGCACCTGCCGCCGAAAGACCAGCGGAGCGGGGCGGTGCGAAGGTGACGCGGTGTCGCGGGCGCCGCTGGGCCAGGAGCGGGAACGATGAGCGGTGCTGGAACCGTCGATGTCGGAGATGCTGCGCCGGACTTCACCCTGCCGGGCGTGCAGGGGACCGAGCGGCGGGACTACACGCTCTCGGAGTACCGCGGCCGCAAGGTCGTGCTCGCGTTCTACCCGGGTGACTTCACGCCCGGATGCACCAAGCAGATGTGCCAGTACCGCGACAGCTTCGAGGAGTTCCAGGGGGTTGAGGCGGTGCTGCTCGGGATCTCGCCCCAGGACGTCGACTCCCACGAGAAGTGGATCGCGAAGCGCGACTTCCCGTTCCCGCTGCTCGCCGACACCGAGAAGAAGGTGATCGACGCCTACGGCGTGCGCGGGTTCGGCCCGATCGCGGTGAAGCGCTCGACGTTCGTGATCGACGCCGAAGGGATCATCCGGCACCGGCGCAGCGCCTCGCTCGGAGTCAGCTGGGACAAGCCCGGCGTGCTGGCCAAGATCGTGGCCGGGGTCTAGGCCGGGCATGCAGATCGACACCGAGACCGCGCTCGCGTTCCTGCGCGGGCACCCGCACGTCATCCTCGCGACGACGCGCCGGGACGGGCGCCCGCAGCTGTCGCCGGTCGTCGCGACCGTGGACGCCGAAGGGCTCGTCGCCATCAGCAGCCGCGAGACCGCGGTGAAGGTGAAGAACCTGCGCCGTGACCCGTACGCGAGCCTGTGCGTCGTGAACGACGGCTTCTACGGCGAGTGGATGCAGATCGAGGGTCCGGCGACGATCCTGTCGCTCCCCGACGCGATGGAGCCGCTCGTCGACTACTACCGCGCGCTGTCGGGGGAGCACCCGGACTGGGACGACTACCGCGCCGCGATGACGCGCGACCAGCGCGTGGTGATCCGGGTGCGGCCCGAGCGCGCCGGCCCGAACGTCAGCGGATAGGGCGCATTCCCGCGGACCGGACCCAGGGGCTATGCTGGTTCGGTACCGCACCGGGCACCTGGCAGAGCCGAGCGCCCGGGCCCGGGTTCCGACCCGATTTACCTGCCCCCGTGCCCGCTGGATGACGGGAACGCACCGCACCAGTCGTGCCGCACCTCCAGGAGCCGGCCCCGCACCATTTCCTCGCTTTCCAAGATTTGCGCGCCGTACCTCGTGTCGCGCCACCCACCGCGCCGGGAACGGCACGGATAGACAGCAACACTCACAAGGAGCACATCGTGACAACCGGCACCGTCAAGTGGTTCAACGCCGACAAGGGTTTCGGCTTCATCTCGCGTGAGGGCGGCGACGACGTCTTCGTTCACTTCTCCGCGATTCAGGGCGACGGCTACCGCTCGCTCGAAGAGGGTCAGCGCGTCGAGTTCGACGTGGCCCCCGGTCGGAAGGGTGAAGAGGCGCAGAACGTCCGCGCCATCTGAGAAGTCCCGCTTGACGGGCGGCTCGGGCGCACGGTCCGGGTCGTCCGTCGACCGGAAGTCTCCGATCGACGGTTTCATCTGAAGGGAACCAATGGCGAAGAAGCGCCGCACCACCTTTCTCAAGACCCAGAAGGAACGCGCCCGCCTCGAGAAGCAAGCCGAGAAGCGGGCCCGCCGCCAGAACCGGGAGACCGATGTTCCGGGCGACCCGTCCTTCGCCGGACCGCAACCGGTGACCGAGACGCTGCCCGAGGTCGTACCCCCTCCGGTCTGAGCTCCTGTCGGGTCCACGCGGTCGGCGCGAGCCGACTGCCTCGGCCGACGACGACTCTGACAAGATGCGCCCATGCGCGTAGGCATGACGCTGAACGGTGCCGCCCAGGACCATGAGGTCGAGCCGCGCACCCTGCTCGTGCACTACGTGCGGGAGGCCTGTGGCCTGCCCGGCACGAAGGTCGGCTGCGACACGTCGAGCTGCGGGGCGTGCACCGTCCTGGTGGACGGGGAGTCCGTGAAGTCCTGCACGATGCTCGCGGCCCAGGCCGACGGAGCCTCGGTCACCACGATCGAGGGCCTGGCCCGGGACGGCGAGCTGCACGCCGTGCAGGCGGCGTTCCACGAGCACCACGGCCTGCAGTGTGGCTTCTGCACCCCCGGCATGGTCATGGCGGCGGTCTCGCTGCTGGAGGAGAACCCGCACCCGAACGAGCGAGACGTCCGGCTCGGGCTGGAGGGCAACCTCTGTCGCTGCACGGGCTACCACAACATCGTGCGCGCGGTGCTCGCCGCAGCCCAGAGCACTCCGTGATCCCGGCCCCGTTCGAGTACGAGCGCGCCGATTCCGCCGATGCCGCGCTGGCACTGCTCGCCGAGCACGGCGACGAGGCGAAGCTCATCGCGGGTGGGATGTCGCTGCTCCCGCTGATGAAGCTGCGGCTCGCGGTGCCGACGGTGCTCATCGACGTCGGCCGGGTCGAAGACCTGTCCTACATCCGTGACGGCGGGGACCATGTGGCGATCGGCGCGCTCACGCGCCACCGCGACCTCGAGACGAGCGCGCTCCTCGGGACGGAGTGCGGGATGCTGCGGGCCGTGGCCGCCGAGGTGGGGGACAACCAGGTGCGGCATCGGGGCACGATCGGCGGATCGGTCGCGCACGGCGATCCTGCGTCGGACCTGCCCGCTGCACTGCTCGCACTCGATGCCACGTTCGTCGCCCGTGGCCCGGCCGGCGCGCGCGAGATTGCTGCGGCCCAGCTCTTCACCGGCTTCCTGGAGACCGCACTCGGCGCCGACGAGCTGCTGACCGAGATCCGGGTGCCGAAGACCGGGCCCAACGGGTTCTCGTACCAGAAGTTCAACCGGAGGGCCCAGGACTGGGCGATCGTCGGCGCACTCGCGGTGCAGGTGCAGGGAGCGCCACGCGTCGCGCTCGTCAACATGGGGCCCACCCCCCTGCGGGCCACCGCGGTCGAGGACGCACTCGCCGCCGGTGCGTCGGTGACCGAAGCCGCGGCGCACGCCGCCGAGGGCACCGAACCGTCCAGTGACCTGAACGCCGGCGTCGACTACCGCGAGCACCTTTCCCGAGTGCTGACCCGGCGGGCGCTCGAGGCCGCAGGCGCTTGACCGGGACCGCGGTGGCCGTCCTCGCGGCGGGCCGCGGCTCGCGCGTCGTGGGGGCGGGGGACACGCCGAAGCCCTTGCTGGAGCTCGGCGGCCGTCCGCTCGTGAGCTGGGCCCTGGACGCGGCGATGGACTCGGGGTTGCGTCCCGTCGTGCTCGTCGTCGGGCACCAGGGGTCGAAGGTCGGGCGCGTCGTCCCCCAGGGCGTCTCGGTGGTGCGGGCGCGCGGTTGGCGGTCGGGGATCGCGCGCAGCATGCGGGCCGCGCTCGACGCGTTCGAGGGCTGGGCGCAGGTCGGCGCAGCGTGCATCGGGCTGGCCGATCAGCCGCGGATCGGGGCCGAGGCCTACCGCCGGCTCGCCGCCGCGTACGACGACGGCGCGACATTCGCGGTCGCGACCTACGGCGGGGTGCGCGCCAACCCGGTGCTGCTGGCCCGAAGCCTGTGGCCCGCCGCACGCGAGCTCGACGGTGACGAGGGCGCCCGGGCGCTGATGCGGACGCTCCCGGTGGTCGAGGTCGCCTGCGACGACACCGGCGACCCGCAGGACGTCGACACGCTCGACGACCTGCGCATGATCGAGGACACGCTGGGACGCGAGAGGGAGAGCTAGATGCAGATCGACGATACGTTCCGGGTCGACGTCCCGGTGGACGAGGCGTGGCGGATCCTCCTCGACATCGAGCGGATCGCGCCATGCCTGCCCGGCGCGCAGCTCCAGGAGATCGAGGGCGACGAGTACCGCGGGGTGGTCAAGGTGAAGGTGGGGCCGATCACCGCGCAGTACAAGGGTGCGGCGAAGCTCGAGTCGGTCGACGACGCCGCGCACACCGCGATCCTGGTCGGTTCGGGACGTGACACGCGCGGGCAGGGCAACGCGTCCGCGACGATCAAGCTCTCCCTCACCCCCGACGGGACGGGCACCCGCGTCGACGTCGACACCGACCTCTCCATCACCGGCAAGGTCGCGCAGTTCGGCCGGGGCGTCATGGCCGACGTGTCGACGAAGCTGCTCGCCCAGTTCGTGGACAACCTCGAGCGCGACGTGCTCCGGCCCGACGTCGTCGATCTGACCTCGCCGGAGCCGGGCGAGGCGGCGGCCGGTGCCGAGGCCGACGAGTCCGAAGGGTCCGACGAGCTCGTCGCCGAGGCGGTCGCCTCAGGAGCCGAGCCCGCCGCGTCGCCGTCCGGCAATGGGGCCGCGGTCCGCCGGGTCGACTCGGCCGAGGCCGAGCCCGTCGACCTGCTCGAGGTCGGCGGCACCCCGGTCCTGCGCCGGCTCGCCCCCCTCCTCGGGATCGTCGTCGTCCTCGTCCTGCTCCGACGTCTCCGGCGCAGGAGGAGGAGCTGAGCCGAGCGGGACCGGCAAAATTCTGAGCGGCCCGGGTCGGATTGCGTCGAGCCTTGACCGCGGCACCGGGCCGCTGCTCCGGCGACCCGCGTTGCCGCCGCTCAGATCCGCCCTCTCGCGGGTCCCACCGGGGGATGCCGGGGAGCTCTAGGATCGAACCCGTGTTCGATCCGACGGGACCGGTGCTCGGGATCGACCCGGGACTGTCGCGCTGTGGCTACGGCGCCGTCGCGGGCCGGGCCGGCGGGACGCGGGGCTCGGGCTGGCGCGCGGTGTCGTTCGGCGTCATCCGCACCGACCCCGAGCTCGCGCTCCCCGAGCGCCTCGGTCGGCTCCACGAGGAGCTCGAGGCGCTGATCGCGCAGCTGCGACCGTCCGCGGTCGCCGTCGAGCGGGTGCTGTTCCAGGTCAACGTCCGGACCGCGATGTCGGTGGGTCAGGCCAGCGGGCTCGCACTCGCGATCGCGGCCCGTGCGGGCATCCCCGTCGCGCAGTACAGCCCGAACGAGGTCAAGCTCGCGGTGGCCGGGTACGGCAACGCGGAGAAGGCGGCGGTCCAGACGATGGTGGTGCGGCTCCTCGACCTGCCCGGACCGCCCGGATCTCCCGACGCCGCGGACGCGCTCGCGCTGGCGCTCTGCCACGCGTGGGGCGCGAAGCTCCACCCGACCCGCGAGGCCGCACGCGGTCCGAACCGCGGCTACGAGCAGGCTGTCGCGGCCGCGATCGCGAAGGATGCGGGGTCCCGGTGATCGGCTCGGTGCGGGGCACGGTGCTCGAGCGCAGCGCCTCGGGCGAGGTGCTGATCGAGGTCGGCGGCGTGGGCTACCGGTGCCTGGTGCCGATCGGTGCGATCCCGGCCCTCGCGCCCGCGGGTCCCGCCTTCCTGTTCACCCACCTGCACGTGCGCGAGGACGCGATGACGCTCTACGGGTTCCCCACCCGCGACGAGCGCGACACCTTCGAGGTGCTGATCAGCGCGAGCGGCGTCGGTCCCAAGCTGGGGATCGCGATGCTCTCGGTGCACCCGCCGGCGTCCTTGCGGCGCTGCGTGGCGGACGACGATCTCGACGCGCTCTGCCTGGTGCCCGGCGTGGGCAGGCGCACCGCGCAGAAGCTGATGATCGAGCTGAAGAGTCGCCTGGGGGTCCCGGACCTCGACCTGGTCGAGCCGAGCGGCGAGCGCGCGCCGACCGCGCGGGCCGAGGTGCGCGCCGCGCTCACCGAGCTCGGGTACAGCACCGACGAGATCCGGGTCGCGCTCGCCGACCTGGACGATGACGGCACGATCGGCGACCTCCTGCGCGCCGCGCTCAAGCGCCTGGCGGTCCGGACGTGAATCGAACTCCGTCCACCTGGTGCTGCACCCGCGACGAGAACGGAGCGGGCGAGGCACGCGGCCCCGGTCGACCGACGAGCGGAGCGTGGGCCGAGCGCCCCGGCCCGCAGGGCCGAGCGCGGAAACGATGAGGGACGAGCTGATGCGGGCGGGCACGGACCCGGTTGAGGCGGCCGAGGAGACGACGCTGCGGCCGCGCCGGCTCGACGAGTTCGTCGGCCAGCCCCGGCTGAAGGAGCACCTCGAGATCCTGCTCGGCGCGGCGCGCCAGCGCGCGCAGGCGGTCGACCACCTGCTGTTCGCGGGTCCGCCCGGCACCGGCAAGACGAGCCTCGCGGGCATCGTCGCGGCCGAGATGGAGGTCGCGCTGCGGATCACGAGCGGTCCTGCGCTCGAGCGCGCGGGCGACCTCGCGGCGATCCTGACCAACCTCGAAGACGGTGACGTCCTCTTCGTCGACGAGATCCACCGCCTGCCGCGTGCCGTCGAAGAGGTGCTCTACCCGGCGATGGAGGACTTCCAGCTCGACATCGTGATCGGCAAGGGCCCGTCGGCGCGCTCGATCCGTCTGGACCTCCCGCGGTTCACGCTGGTCGGGGCGACCACCCGCACCGGGCTCATCACCAGCCCGTTGCGCGACCGGTTCGGCTTCGTAGCGCGGCTCGACTACTACGAGCCCGAGGACCTCGAGATGATCCTGCTGCGCGCGGCGCGCATCCTCGGTGTGCCGCTCGAGGCGGACGGCGCCCGCGAGATCGCGTTTCGCGCCCGGGGCACGCCCCGCATCGCGAACCGGTTGCTGAAGCGGGTGCGGGACTACGCCGAGGTCCGGGGGGACGGGACGGTGGACGGTGACACCGCCCGGCGGGCCCTCGCGGTGTTCGAGGTGGACGAGCTCGGGCTCGACAAGGTGGACCGGGCGCTGCTGCGCGCGCTCTGCGTCACGTTCGCGGGCCAGCCGGTCGGTCTCTCGACGTTGGCGGTGGCGGTCAGCGAGCAGCCCGACACGGTGGAGGAGGTCTACGAGCCCTTCCTCCTCAAGCAGGGCCTCCTGATGCGGACGCCGCGCGGACGGATCGCCACTTCCGCCGGGTACGCGCACCTCGGGGTGGCCGCACCGGCCTCGGAGCCGGGCCCGGTTCCGGGCGCGCGGGGGTTGTTCGACCCGGGGGAGTGACGGCCGATCCGACGGCCCTCGCGCTACAGTCCTCCGTCGGTTCCCTCCCTCGAAGTCGTTCTCTTCCATGGCCATCATCGTCCTCTACCTCGCCCTCCTCGCGGTCGCGTTCTTCATCCTGATCGTCCGCCCGCAGCGGCGGCAGATGGCGGCTCGCCGGGCCCTGATCGCCAGCCTCGAGGTCGGTGACGAGGTCATCACGGCCGGTGGGATCTACGGCACGATCCTGGAGATGTCGGACATCAGCCTCGAAGTCGAGGTCGCGCCCGGGATCGTGCTCACGGTGGCCCGCGAGGCGGTCAGCTCGCGTCCCGCCCCGCCGGCCGACGCCGTGCGCGATGCCGCCCCCGATGTGCCGGCGCTCAGGTCGGACGACGAAGAGGCCGATCCGATCGCGCCGGGCGAACGTCCCGACGAGGACGGCTGATGCGGCGCAACCTCTGGTTCCTGACCGTCACCGTCGTCCTGATCGTCGGCGCGTTCGTCGCCACCCTGCTCTCGGACAACCGGCCGATCCTCGGGCTCGACCTGCAGGGCGGCATCTCGGTGGTACTCGCGCCGGTCGGGAAGGTCCGCAGCGAGGCGTCCCTGAACAAGGCCGTCGACATCATCCGCAACCGCGTCGACGCGCTCGGTGTCGCGGAGCCGGAGATCAGCCGCCAGGGCCACACGGTGATCATCGACCTACCAGGGGTGAAGGACCGCGACAAGGCCCGCCGCATCGTCGGCAAGACCGCCGAGCTGCGGTTCCGGCCGGTGTTGGCGCAGCTCCCGCCGTACAAGAGCACGACGCCCACGACCAAGAAGGCGACGTCGCAGACGACCGGGGCGGCCGGCGCGACGTCGTCGAGCACGGCTTCGACGACCACGACCACGGACCCGAGCAACCCGAAGTCCTCGACGGCCGCGGAGGACACTGCCGGCGCCACCGTCATCCTGCCCGGGCGCGGCACCGGCAACCAAGCGATCCGGTACCAGCTCGGACCGGCCGCCCTCACCGGCAAGGACGTGAGCGGGGCGAAGGCGGTCTACAACCCGGGCTCGGGCCAGGGTTGGACGGTCGACCTCTCGCTCAAGAGCAGCGGCCAGGCCCTGTTCAACCAGCTCGCGAAGACGTCGTTCCCGAAGCAGCCGCCCCAGAACGCGGTCGCGATCGTGCTCGACGGCGTCGTCCAGTCCGCGCCGGCGTTCCAGACCAGCAATTTCGACGGTGACGTCTCGATCTCGGGCAACTTCAGCGAGAGCGACGCCAAGGACCTCGCGACCGTCCTGCAGTACGGCGCGCTCCCGGTCCAGCTGAAGGAGCTCACCACCGAGAGCGTGTCGCCGACGCTCGGGACCGACCAGCTCCACGCCGGGATCGCGGCCGGGGTCATCGGGCTCGCGCTCGTGGCGCTCTACATGCTCGTCTTCTACCGGATCCTCGGTCTCGTCGTGATCAGCGGCCTCCTGCTCTCCGCGATGGCGATCTACGCGATCATCTCCTACCTCGGGTCCTCGATCGGCCTGACCCTGACCCTGGCCGGCGTCACCGGGCTCATCGTGTCCGTCGGCGTCACCGTGGACTCGTACGTCGTCTACTTCGAGAAGTTGAAGGACGAGGTGCGCACCGGCCGCTCGGTGCGCTCGTCGGTGGACCGGGCGTTCGAGAAGTCCTTCCGGACCATCCTGGCCGCCGACTTCGTCTCGCTCATCGGCGCGGTCGTGCTCTACGCGCTGGCCATCGGCTCGGTGCGCGGGTTCGCGTTCTTCCTCGGCATCTCGGTCGTGCTCGACCTCCTCATCTCCTACTTCTTCATGCACCCGCTGGTGTACTTCATGGTCCAGCGGGGTGCGCTCGTGCGGGCCAAGAAGGTCGGCATCGCGGCGGGGCTCGACGCGGTCGGGGTCACGGCCTGATGCGCGCCGACGGCAAGCACCACACCTTCAAGGACCTGTACCACGAGCGGACCACGTTCGACTTCCTGCACCGGAGGTGGCGTTGGGCGCTGCTCTCGGGCGTCGTCCTGCTGGTAGGGCTGATCGCGTTCGCTGCCAACGGCCTCAACCTCGGCATCGACTTCACCGGCGGCACGGTGTGGGAGCTGACGACGAAGCAGACCCCGTCGACCGGGGAGCTGCGTTCGCTGGTCGAGCCGCTCGGGGTCAAGGACCCCAAGATCGTGATCGTCGGCAGCAAGGGGGTCCGCGTCCAGGGCCAGGACCTCCCGACCGCCAAGCAGACGAAGATCACCGAGGCGCTCGCCAAGTACGGCGGCGTCACCCGCCAGGACGTCAGCGTCAGCGACGTGGGGCCGACCTGGGGGAACACGGTCAGCAGCAAGGCCCTGCGCGCGCTCATCATCTTCTTCCTCGTGATCGCGCTCTACCTGTCGCTGCGGTTCACGATCAAGATGGCGGTCGCAGCGATCATCGCGGTGGTGCACGACATCGCGATCACCGTCGGGGTCTACGCGATCACCGGGTTCGAGGTGACGCCCGCGACGGTCATCGCCTTCCTCACCATCCTCGGGTTCTCGCTGTACGACACCGTCGTCGTGTTCGACAAGATCAAGGAGAACGAGCGGCTCGTCACCACCAACAACATGACGTACACGGACATGGCGAACATGTCCCTGAACCAGGTGCTGATGCGCTCGCTCAACACCTCGTTCGTCGCCCTGCTCCCGGTGGCCTCGCTGCTCGTGGTGGGCGTCTGGATCTACGGGGCCCTCGCGTTGCGGGACTTCGGGCTCGCGCTCTTCGTCGGCCTCCTCACCGGTGCCTACTCGTCGATCTTCGTGGCCACGCCGATCCTGGCCTGGCTCAAGGAGCGCGAGCCCAAGCACCGCGCGGTCGCGGCCCGGGTCGAGACCAAGGCACAGCGCGCCGGGGTGGCCGGGCCCGAGGCCCAGCCCGAGCCGGTCACCGCGGGCGCGGGGGCCGCCGCCGCGACGGGCGCGCCGGCACCGTCCCCGGCACCGCGCCCCGCGCCGAGCTCGGCGCCGGCCGGCGCCGCCATCACCCCGCGCCCCCGACAGCAACGGGGTCGCAAGCGCAAGTAGTGCGTCGGGTTCCCCGCGACCCGTGCGCGACAATGGTCCGTACCCATGGCCATCACCGAGCCCCCCCGCACCGAGACCCGGGCCGTCGACCGGCGCTCCGTCCTCCCGTGGCGGCGCCACTACGTCGACGTGGCCGTGGCGCCGCTCATCGACACCTACCTCGGCCGTCACCGCAAGGCCGACACCGCCCTGATCGAGCGGGCCTACCGGGTCGCCTGGCGGGCCCACGCCGAGCAGGTCCGCCGCTCGGGCGAGCCGTACATCTCCCACCCGGTCGGCGTCGCGATGATCCTCGCCGACCTCGGCCTCGACGACGTCACCATCGCGGCCGCGCTCCTCCACGACGCCGTGGAGGACACCTCCGTCACCCACGACGAGATCGAGCGGGACTTCGGCCCTGACGTCGCCGCCATCGTGGACGGGGTCACCAAGCTGGACCGGCTGCAGTTCAACTCCAAGGAGGCGCAGCAGGCCGCGACCCTGCGCAAGATGCTCGTGGCGATGGCCAAGGACATCCGGGTCCTGCTCATCAAGCTCGCGGACCGCCTCCACAACATGCGGACGATCGCGTCGCTGCCCGAGGCGAAGCAGCAGCGGATCGCGCAGGAGACGCTCGACATCTACGCGCCGCTCGCGCACCGGCTGGGCATCGGCGAGGTGAAGTGGCAGCTCGAGGACCTCGCGTTCGCAGTCGTGCACCCGAAGCGCTACGCCGAGATCGAGCAGCTCGTGTACACGCAGACGCCGGAGCGCCAGGAGTACCTCGACGGTCTGCTCGTCGAGCTGCACGACCGCCTCACCGAGCTGAAGATCGACGCAGACGTGCGCGGCCGCCCGAAGCACTACTGGTCGATCTACGAGAAGATGGTGGTCAAGAACAAGGAGTTCGACGAGGTCCAGGACCTCGTCGGGATCCGCGTCGTCGTCGAGACGGTGAAGGACTGCTACGCCGCGCTCGGCTCGATCCACTCGTGGTGGCGTCCGGTGCAGGGCCGGTTCAAGGACTACATCGCGATGCCCAAGTTCAACCTGTACCAGGCACTGCACACGACCGTGATCGGTCCGGGCGGTCGGCTGGTCGAGGTCCAGATCCGGACGACGGAGATGCACCGCCGGGCCGAGTACGGGATCGCGGCGCACTGGGGCTACAAGGAGCGCGACGAGTCGGCCAAGGCCGACGACCTGGTCTGGCTCCAGCGCCTGGTCGACTGGCAGCAGGAGACCGAGGACCCGGCCGAGTTCATGCAGTCGCTGAAGATCGACCTCGAGCAGGACGAGGTGTTCGTCTTCACGCCGAAGGGCCGGGTGGTGACGATGCCGACCGGCGCGAACCCGGTCGACTTCGCGTACGCGATCCACACCGAGGTCGGCCACCGGTGCATCGGCGCCCGCGTCAACGGGCGACTGGTGCCGCTCGACTCGACGCTCGCCTCCGGCGACACCGTCGAGATCTTCACCAGCAAGGTCGAAGGCGCCGGCCCGAGCCGCGACTGGCTGCAGTTCGCGCGCACGCCGCGCGCCCGTACGAAGATCCGGCACTGGTTCTCCCGTGAGCGCCGGGTCGACGCGATCGACACGGGGCGCGACGAGCTGGTCAAGGCACTGCGCAAGGAGGGCCTGCCGATCGCGGTCGCCTCGGCGCGGCTGCCGGAGATCGCGGAGACCCTGCACTACGCGGACATCGAGGCGCTCCAGGCCGCGATCGGGGAGGGCCACGTCTCGGGCAAGGCGGTCGCGCAGCGGCTGCGCCGCGACATGGCCGGTGGCGAGGAGCAGATCCCGATCACCGCTCGGCGGCCGGCCCGGAGCAACGCCCGGCGGCGCACCGCCGGGGTCCACGTCGAGGGCCTCGACGACGTCCTGGTCCGGCTCTCGCGCTGCTGCACCCCGGTGCCCGGCGACGAGATCATCGGCTTCGTCACCCGGGGCCGCGGCGTGTCCGTGCACCGCTCCGACTGCGCCAACGCGGGCGGGCTGGTGACCCATTCGGAGCGGTTGATCGAGGTGGAGTGGGACCACGACTCGCCCGCGACCTACGTCGTGTCGCTCGAGGTCGAGGCCCTGGACCGGTCCCGGCTGCTCCGTGACGTCGCCAACACGCTGGCCGACCACCACGTGAACATCCTGGCCTGCACCAGCCAGACCTCGACCGACCGGGTCGCCCGGTTCCGCTTCGACTTCGAGCTCGCGGACCCCGGCCACCTGGAGTCGATCATCGCCGCGATCAAGCGGGTCGACTCGATCTACGAGGTCTCCCGGGTCCTCCCCGGCCACGCCAACGTCTGATCTCCCGAGTCGCTCCGGTCTCCGCACTTCGTGCCCGCTGCGACCTCCGCGCCCGCTCGCAGGCTGAGACCGTCGGAGCCGGGGAGGGCGTCAGGAGCTTCGGCACCCGGTTCGGCGTCGGGGCCTCGCGACGGTGGCAGTGAGCCGCGTCGTTCACTCCCCGGCTGAGTCGCCCATATACGCCTAAGTTGCTCAAGGCCCCCGCTCGCGGCTGCCGATACACGGCGGCAGCGAGGAGACCGACCGGGAATGAGCGTCCGAACACGAGCCGGAGGCGGAGCTGGCCGGGGAGCCAGGCCGGACGAGCGCGGGCTCACGATGATCGAGCTCGTGGTCGCGGTGAGCGTGTTCGCGATCCTGGCGGGCGGGCTCGCGCTGACGATCGAGGGTGGGCTCAACCTGGCCCGCAACAACCGGAACCGCAGCGTCGCCGCGAACCTGGCGAGCCAGGAGATGGACGACATCCGCCAGGCGAGCTTCACGACCCTGCCGCTCGGCCTGGTGGACCGTCCGCAGTCGGTCGACGGGGTGCCCTACACCGTGCGGCGCGAGTCCGAGTGGGTCGACAACGACTCGACGAAGGGGCCCTGCGACGCGGGCTCCTCGACCCCCCAGGTGCTGCGGGTCACGGTCAGCGTCTTCTGGTCCGACATGCGCGGTGTCCCACCCGTGAAGTCGTCGACGATCTTGAGCCCGCCCGTCGGGTCCTACGACCCGAACAACGGCCACATCGCGGTCAAGGTGCTCGGCGGCACCGCCAACCCGCTCGCGGGGGTCCCGGTCACGGTCACCGCGTCCGGCTTCAACCGCAACCTCACCACGACGTCGGACGGCTGCGCGTTCTTCGCCTTCGTACCTCCGGCCAGCTACACCGTCTCGCTCGGCGCCGTCGGGTACGTCGACCGGCAGGGCAACCTCGGGCCCGCGCAGGTCACCGGGGTCACGTCCGGCGCGGTCAGCTCGGTCGCGTTCGACTACGACCACGCCGCCACGCTGGCGCTCACCCTGGGCTCGACCGGGGGCGGGTCCTTCCCGTCGGGCCTGTCCGTCGACGTCGGCAACACCGCGCTGCTCCCGACCGGTTCGAAGGAGTTCACCGGCGTCGGCGCGATCCGGACCGTCGGCAACCTGTTCCCGTATCCGGACGGCTACGACGCCTGGGCGGGGAGCTGCGCCGATGCCGACCCCGAGGGCAAGGACGGCAACGGCCTCGCGTTCTGGCCCGGCGCGACCCGTGCCACCGGGTTCGACTCCGCCCCGGGAGGGACCGCCACGGGCACGGTGAACATGCCCACGGTCGAGCTGGACCTCGACGTCTCCTGGGCGACGAGCGGTCCGCACACCATCGTCGCGTCCCACGCGGCTGACAACGGCTGTCCGACCGGGCTGCAGTACTCGCTCGGGACGTTCAGCGCCCTCGGCCCGGTCCTCGTCGCGCTGCCGTACGGCACATGGACGTTCCAGGTCTCGGGAGCGGATCCGGCCGGCTGGCCGACCGTCGCGCTCGATCCGCGCGTGAGCGGCAACACGATCGTGAACCTGGGCTCGCTGTGACCCGGATCCGACGCGCACGCGGCGCCCGGGGCCAGACCCTGTTCGAGGTCGTGGTGGTCGTCGCGCTGCTGTCGCTGGTCATGACGATGGTCTACAAGGGGATCGACTCCGCGACCAACGCAATCACCGGGACCGAGAAGCGGCTCGCGAACCTCGACGAGGCGCGCGTCCTGATGGCGGTCACGACCAAGGATCTGCGCACCGCCACCCGGCTCCAGCCTGGGACGTCACCGTTCGTCCTCGCCGACTCCCGGGAGGTCGTCTTCTACGCCAACCTCAACAACGACGGGTCCGGGAGCACGGTCGTGGCCAACGGGCCGCGCAAGGTGCGGATCTACGTGGACGCGAGCTCGCAGCTCATCGAGCAGGTCACGAAACCGGATGCCGCCTCGGTGCCTCCGGCGTACACCTACAACGGCGCCGCGACGAACCGGTTCGTCGGGCGCTTCATCGCGAACACCGCGAGCAACCCGATCTTCCGGTACTTCGACTCGAACGGCAACGAGCTCACGCCCGAGCCCCTCTCGGCGACCGCCCGGCTCGGGGTGGACTCGGTGCAGATCATGCTCTCGATCCGGAAGTCCACGACCCTGAAGGTCGCGAACACCACGCTCCTGAACACGGTCCGCCTGCCCAACGTCGACTACCAGAACACGTTCGGCGGATGAGCCCCGCGGGGAAGCCCATCGACCGGCGGTCGCGCGGCGAGCAGGGAATCGCCCTGATCACCGTGATGCTCGCGTTGACCGCGCTCCTTGCGCTCTCGGCCGCAGCGGTCGAGTACGGCGTCGGCTCCCAGACGCTCTCGCGGCGCGACCAGAGCTGGAACGCCTCCCTCTCCGCGGCCGAAGCCGGGATCGACGACTTCGTGTTCCGGCTCAACGAGAACTCGAACTACTTCCAGTACAGCGCGACGAACGCGCCACCGGACGGGAACAAGGCGTTCGTCCAGTACGTCCCGGTGCCGGGCGGCAACACGACCTCGCAGTTCCGCTACTCGACCGACACGTCGAAGATCTCGATCGACGGGACGATCCTGATCACCTCGACGGGCAACGTCGGCACCACGCGCCGGACCGTCCAGGCGACGCTCCGGCGCCGCACGTTCATCGACTACCTCTATTACACCGACTACGAGACGCTCGACCCGGCGCTCTACACCGGTCCGCTGTTCACCGGCGACTCGACGTACACGCCCACGCAGGCCACCACGAACTGCACGACGTACGCCTACGCGACGCCGACGCGCGGCTCCCTGTGCACCGAGATCAACTTCATCAGCGCGGACACGGTCAACGGGCCCTTGCACACCAACGACTCGTTCCTGGTCTGCGGCTCGCCGCACTTCAACGGCAACACGTCGACGAGCTGGAACAAGTCGACCCAGCCGCGCTACCGGACGAACTCGACGTGCTCGGGCAACAACCCCGTCTTCGCGACGCCCGGCGACCCGAAGTACCTCTCGAACCTGGCGATGCCTCCGAGCAATTCGTCGATCAAGGCGGAGACCGCGGCCGGCAAGGGCGGGTGCCTCTACACCGGGCCGACGATGATCACCCTGAATTCGGACGGCACGATGACGTCGACGAGTCCGTTCTCCAAGCAGGTGAACGGCGGATGCGTCGCGAACGGCACGGGCTCGCTGCCGGCGGACGGCGTCGTCTACGTGCAGAGCGTCCCGTCGACCGTGGGAGACCCGAACTACACGAGCGGCTGCCCGTACTCGAACCCGGCCTACCCACTGCCGACGATGGTCGTCACCAACGACGCGACCCAGTACGGCTGCCGGGACGGCGACGTCTTCGTCCAGGGTCAGCTCAAGGGCCAGCTCACCATTGCCGCGGCCAACAACGTGAACATCACGGGGAACCTCACCTACAACGGGGGGACGACCGGCACGTCGCTGCTCGGGCTGGTGGCGAACAACTTCGTGCAGGTGCGCCACCCGGTCCAGCTCCAGACGCAGACGTATGCGGCGCAGAACACTGCGAAGGCGTGCACGACCCCGCCCACCTGGGACCGCACCGACACGGTGCAGAACTCCGCGGGGAAGTACGTGCAGACGATCTGCTCCAAGAACCTGACCGGCGCGCAGAGCAACCCGACGATCAACGCCGCGATCCTCGCGGTGAACCACAGCTTCACGATCC
Source organism: Acidimicrobiia bacterium (assembly GCA_036502405.1). Taxonomy (GTDB): domain Bacteria; phylum Actinomycetota; class Acidimicrobiia; order IMCC26256; family JAENVU01; genus Chersky-806. The sequence goes on along the minus strand of DASXYP010000048.1, from coordinate 628 downwards.
CGTACTGGCAGCGGGGGAACACGCTCGGGACGCTGTCGGTGACCGGCGCGATCGCGCAGCGCTTCCGCGGACCCGTCGGCACGAACAGCGGCGGCAGCGTCCTCACGGGCTACGCCAAGAGCTACTCCTACGACCAGCGCCTCAAGTACCTGTCACCGCCGAAGTTCCTCGACCCGATCGCCTCGGCCTGGGGGATCGCGGTGTGGCGGGAGATCAAGGTCCCGGCCGGCCTGTAGCCGCGGGTCGCGGTCGCCCCGCGCCGGGCCTTTGGCCGGGGCCCCGGAGAGACCGGCCGGTAGCATCGAGCGGATGCCCCGCGTCCCGAGTGAAGCGTTTCGTGCCCCGAAGGGGGTGCACGACGTCCTGCCGCCCGAGTCGGGGACCTGGGCCGAGCTCGTCGCACGCTTCGCCGACCGGGCCGCCCGCTCGGGCTACGGGCTGATCGTCTCACCGGTGTTCGAGCACATCGAGGTGTTCCAGCGGGTCGGGGAGCACACGGACGTCGTCAGCAAGGAGATGTACGAGTTCCAGGACAAGGGTGGGCGCACGCTCGCGCTGCGTCCGGAGGGCACGGCTTCGGTGGTGCGCGCGTACGTGCAGCACCGGCCGACCGCGCCGTGGAAGGTCT
>DASXYP010000047.1:0-80073 GCA_036502405.1 Acidimicrobiia bacterium | reverse complement strand
TCTCCGCACTTCGTGCCCGCTCCGACCTACGCTCGTCATGTCGGGTCGCTCCGGGTCTCCGCACTTCGTGCCCGCTCCGACCTACGCTCGTGATGTCGGGTCGCTCCGGGTCTCCGCACTTCGTGCCCGCTCCGACCTACGCTCCGCCAACATGAGGACTCGTCTGACCGACGTGCTCGGCATCGAGCACCCCGTGATGCTCGCCGGGATGGGAGGTGTGTCGTACAGCCCCCTCGTCGCGGCGGTGTCCGAGGCGGGCGGCTTCGGCTGCTTCGGCGCGTCGACGATGAGCTCCGACGAGATGGTCGCCGAGATCCGGGCGGCCAAGGCGCTCACCGACAAGCCGCTCGGCGTCGACCTGCTCACCGCGCTGCCGGACCGGCTGTTGACCGACGTCGAGCTCCTGATCAAGGAGGGCGCGTCGGTCTTCGCCGCGGGCCTCGGCGTGCCCCGTGATGTGATCACGCTGTGCCACGAGCACTCGGTGCTGGTGCTCTCGATGTGCGGGAAGGTGCGCCACGCGATCAACGCGATCGAGGCCGGCTGCGACATCGTGGTCGCGCAGGGCACCGAGGCCGGCGGCCACACCGGCCAGATCGCGACGTTGCCGCTGGTCCCGCAGATCGTCGACGCGGTGGGCGACCGCGTGCCCGTCGTCGCGGCGGGCGGGATCTTCGACGGGCGGGGGCTCGCCGCGGCCCTGGCGCTCGGCGCCGACGGCGTGTGGGTCGGGACCCGGTTCATCGCGACGCCCGAGGCGCGTGCCGCGCCGGGCTACAAGGACGCGCTGCTGCGCACCCCGGAGGACGGCACGGTGATCAGCCGGGCCTTCAGCGGCAAGACGATGCGCGTCGTCGCGAACCAGACCAGCCGCTACTTCGAGGAGCACCCCGAGGAGCTGAAGAAGTTCCCGGACCAGCTCATGGCGGGCATCGAAGGTGGATGGATGCACCTCGGTGCCAGCGAGAGCACCCCCGGCGTCGACCCGGATCGTGAGTGCTACCCGTCCGGCCAGGGCGTCGGTGCGATCCACGAGCTGACCCCGGCCGGCGACATCGTGCGCGCCTTCGTGGCCGAGGCGGACGCCGCGCTCGACCGGCTCGCCACCATCCACGCCTCGTGACCGAGCGGCTCGTCGTGATCGGGGGTGACGCCGCCGGCATGAGCGCCGCGTCCGGCGCGCGCCGCCGGCGCGGCGAGGACGAGCTCGAGATCGTGGCGTTCGAGCGGGGCAGCTACACGTCGTTCTCGGCCTGCGGGATCCCGTACCTCGTCGGTGGCGAGGTCGAGTCGGTCGATGCGCTGGTCGCGCGCTCGCCGGAGCAGCACCGCGCGCAGGGGATCGACGTGCGGATGCGCCACGAGGTCGTCGCGATCGACACCGACGCCCGCACTGTCACCGTCCGCGACCTCGACGCGGACACCGAGACCGATGTGAGCTACGACCAGCTTGTCGTCGCGACCGGCGCGATGCCCGAACGTCCGTCGATCCCGGGCATCGACGCCGGAGGTGTCTACGGCGTGCAGACCATCGAGGACGGCATCGCGGTGCGCCACGCGGTCGATGCGCAGCATCCGAAGCGGGCGGTCGTCGTGGGCGCCGGCTACATCGGCATCGAGCTGGCCGAGGCGCTCCTGCACCGCGACATCGCGGTGACGTGCCTCGCGGCCGGCGCGACGCCGATGGCGACGTTCGACCCGGACATGGGTGAGCTCATCGCCGAAGCGATGCGGGGCCTGGGCATCGACCTGCACCTCGGAGAGCCCGCCCTCGGCTTCGACACCGAGGACGGCCGGGTCCGCGGGGTCGAGACGCGGCGGGGGACCTTTCCGACCGACCTCGTGATCTTGGGCATCGGCGCGCGACCGAACGTCGCACTCGCCCGGAAGGCGGGCATCACGATCGGGCCGACCGGAGGCATCGCGACCGACGACCACCAGCGCACGTCGGCCCCGCACGTCTTCGCCGCGGGCGACTGCATCGAGACCCACCACCGGGTCTCGGGCCGGCCGGTCGCGATCGCGCTCGGGACGCACGCGAACAAGCAGGGTCGGGTCGTCGGGGTCAACGCGACGGGGGGCGACCTGACCTTTCCCGGGGTGATCGGCACCGCGGTCTCGAAGGTCTGCAAGTACGAGGTCGCCCGCACCGGGCTCTCCGAGCGCGAGGCGATCGACGCGGGGTTCAAGGCCTTCCCGACCGTCATCGACGCGACCAGCCGGGCCGGGTACTACCCGGACTCCGCTCCCGTGCGCGTGAAGCTGGTCACCGAGATGGCCACCGGGCGGGTGCTCGGCGCCCAGATCGTCGGGCGGGAGGGCGCGGCCAAGCGCATCGACGTCCTCGCCACGTGCATCTGGAACGAGATGACCGCCGAGGAGGTCATCTCGCTCGACCTCGGTTACGCCCCGCCGTTCTCGCCCGTGTGGGACCCGGTCCTCGTCGCAGCCCGCGTCGCCGCGGCCGAGACCGAGAGCTGAGCGGCTCTCCTCAGCGCCGGCCCGATTCGAGCTGGGCCTGCTCCGACTTCAGGTCCGACTGGTACATCCGCCGCACGAGCTCGTCGAACGTGACCGTCGGCGTCCAGCCGAGCTTCTCCTCGGCCTTCGTCGCGTCGCCCATCAGCAGGTCGACCTCGGCCGGCCGGTCGAAGCGGGTGTCGTGCGTGACGAACGGCTCCCAGCTGTCGTAGCCGGCGATGTGGAACGCGGTGTCGAGGAACTCCCGGATGGTGTGCGTCTCACCCGTGGCGATCACGTAGTCGTCGGGATCGGGCTGCTGGAGCATCATCCACATCGCCTTGACGTAATCGCCGGCGAAGCCCCAGTCCCGCGCCGAGTCCAGGTTGCCGAGGCTGATCCGCTCCTGGAGCCCGAGCTTGATGCGGGCGAGCGAGTTCGTGATCTTGCGGGTGACGAACTCCATGCCCCGCCGCTCGGACTCGTGGTTGAAGAGGATGCCCGAGCTGGCATGCAGGTCGTACGCCTCGCGGTAGTTGACCGTCATGTCGTGACCGAAGACCTTCGCCACGCCGTACGGCGAGCGAGGGTGGAACGGCGTCTTCTCGCTCTGCGGGGTCTCGCGCACCTTGCCGAACATCTCGGAGCTCGACGCCTGGTAGAAGCGGATCGGGTTGTCCTTGACCCCGCCGACGATCCGCACCGCTTCGAGCATGCGCAGCACCCCGAGCCCGGTGATCTCCGACGTCAGCTCGGCCTGCTTGAACGAGAGCTGCACGAACGACATCGCCGCGAGGTTGTAGACCTCGTCCGGCTGGACCTGCTCCATCACCGCGATCAGCGACGAGAGGTCGCGCAGGTCGCCGTCGACGAGCTCGACGCCGGGGTTCTCGTCCAGCACGAGCTGGGCCTTGGGGTTCGCCTGGCCCCGGATCAGGCCGAAGACCTGGTACCCCTGCTCGCTCAGGAGCTGGCTGAGGTAGCGACCGTCCTGGCCCGTGATCCCGGTGATGAGCGCACGCTTCATGCCGACCCTCTCGACGGTGTGGAGTGGGTCAGGTTACCCCTGCCCGCCAATCTTCCGAGGGGTCGAGCTGGATCAGAAATTCGGCGCAGCGGGCTTCCTCGTCGGTCTCGCCGATCGCGGCCGCACTGCGCCGGAGCCCGTCGAGGGCACGAAGGAAGCCGCGGTTCGTCTCGTGCGACCACCGCACATAGCCGCTGCCGCGCCAGCCCGCCTGGCGCAGCTGGTCCAATCCGCGGTGGTAGCCGACGCGGAAGTACGCGTACGCATCGACCGGGTCCGTCGCGAGCTCACCGAGGCGGGCCCAGGCGTCGATGAAGCGCGGTGCCCGCGCCGCGATGTCGCGTACCGCCTCGCGCCGTTGCACGGGTTCCGTCTCCGCCCACGCGTCGGCGAGTGCCGCCGCCACCTCGGCCGGCGGGTCGGGCAGCACGGTCTCGGGGGGACCACCGCGATGGATGCCTATCGGTCGATCGGCCACGCGCGCAATCTATCGGCAGTCCGGAGTGGCTCCCGTGACGTGGACGTCAGGGTCGCGGGTGGGGACGCCGGGCCGCACCGGTACCATCGCCGGTGTGACCAGCCCCACCACTCCCGCGAGCAACGGCGAACAGCCGACCGCGCCCCGGTCGATGACGCTCGTGCTCGTGCGCCACGCGGTCACCGCGCAGACCGGGCCGCTCCTCTCGGGTCGGGCGCCGGGGATCGATCTGTCCGAGCGCGGCGTCGAGCAGGCGCGCCACGTCGGTGAGCGGCTCGCGGTGCTCCCGATCCGTGCCGTGTACGCGAGCCCGATCGAGCGGACGCGCCAGACCGCCGAGCACATCGCCGCACACCACGGGCTGGTCGTACGCGAGCTCCCCGGCGTGCTCGAGGCCGACTACGGCGAGTGGACCGGCGGGAAGATCGCCGACCTGGTGAAGACCGACCTGTGGAAGACGGTCCAGGTGGTGCCTTCACGCGCCCGCTTCCCCGGCGGTGAGTCGATCTCCGAGATGCAGGGCCGAATGGTCACCGCACTCGAGCAGGTGGTCGCCGACCACCCGGGCGAGATCGTCGTCGTCGTGTCGCACGCCGATCCGATCAAGGCGGCGATCGCGCACTTCACCGGAGTGCACCTCGACCTCTTCCAGCGGGTGATCGTTTCGCCGGCGTCGGTCACCGTCTTCGAGCTCGGTCCGCACGGCGCGGCGCTCGTGAAGTGCAACGACACCGGGAGCCTGGACGAGCTGGTGCCGAAGCCGTCCGAAGCGGGTACGGATTCGAACCCGGACGGACGATCCGGCGATGCGAAGCAACGGGCGGAGGATGCGACGTGATGGACAACGTCATCGAGCTCGACACGGTGGACGCCCTCGGCGCCGGCGCGATCGGCGACCCCGGTGAGCGCGTCTTCTACATCCAGGCGGACAAGGCCGACGCTCGGCTCACGGTCGTCGTCGAGAAGGAGCAGGTCGCGCTGCTCGCCGCGGAAGCTGTGGCCTTCCTCGACCGGATCGGTGAGGAGTACCCGGAGGAGCCGGGCGAGTCGTCGACGCTGCACCCGAGCGCGGCGCAGGTCACCGAGCCCGCGGTGCCGTTGTTCCGAGCGCGGATGATCGGGCTCGGGTTCGAGCCCGACCGCCGTCTCGTCCTGCTCGAGCTCCGGGAGCGCGCCGAGGACGAGGACGAGGACGAACCGGCCGAGGAGACCGCGCTGGACGACGAGGGCTACGTGGCGCGCATCTTCGCCACCCGGGCCCAGGTGCGGGCGATGGCCGCTCGCGGCGCGGAGGCGGTGTCGGGCGGGCGGCCGCTGTGCCAGCTGTGCAACTTCCCGATGGACCCGGCCGGTCACATCTGCCCGCGGTGGAACTAGACCCCGCGCGCGCGTCGGACGCGCTGCGCAAGGGCGAGCTCGACCTGCTCGGCCGGATGGCGTGGTCCTCGAACGCGACGTTCCTCGTGAACGCGTCGCTCGACGACGCCGAGGTCCCCGGGGTGTACAAGCCCCAGCGGGGCGAGCGACCGCTGTGGGACTTCCCCGAGGGGTCGTTGTGCAAGCGCGAGGTCGCGGCCTACGAGCTGTCGGAGGCGCTGGGGTGGGCGATCGTCCCGGAGACGGTGCTGCGCGACGGTCCGTACGGGCTCGGCATGGTGCAGCGCTTCGTGGACCACGACCCCGAGGAGCACTACTTCACGCTGCTCGAGGCGCACCCCGACGACTTCAAGCGCTTCGCGGTGTTCGACGTGCTCGCGAACAACGCCGACCGCAAGGGTGGCCACTGCCTGGCCGGGCTGGCCGACGGGCACGTGTGGGGCATCGACCACGGCCTCACGTTCCACGTGGCCGACAAGCTGCGCACCGTGATCTGGGACTTCGCCGGTGAGCCGGTGCCCCCGCCGATCCTCGCGACCGTCGAGTGCGTCCTCGAGGACCTCGACGGCCCGTTCGGCCACCGGCTCGGCGAGCTCCTCGCCCCGTCGGAGGTCGCGGCGGTCGGCGACCGGGCGCGCACCCTCCTGCGCCGGGGCCGGTACCCCGTGCCGGACGAGGGCTACCACTCCGTGCCCTGGCCCCTGGTGTAGCGCGTGGTCCCGGCGCGGTTGTCGACGCTCTGCGTCTACTGCGGCTCGAGCACCGGGGACGACCCGGCGTTCGCGGACGCCGCCTCGGCGCTGGGTCGGGTGCTCGTGGCGCGCGGCATCGGGCTCGTCTACGGCGGCGGCCACGTCGGGCTGATGGGCGTGCTTGCGGACGCGGTCCTCGCGGCCGGCGGCGAGGCGCACGGTGTCATCACCCGGACCCTCGCCGAGCGCGAGGTCGCGCACGAACGCCTGACCTCGCTCCAAGTCGTCGAGACGATGCACGAGCGCAAGGCGAGGATGTCCGAACGGGCCGACGCGTTCGTCATGCTGCCGGGTGGCTACGGGACGCTGGACGAGTTCTTCGAGGCGGTCACGTGGACGCAGCTCGGCATCCACACCAAGGCGTGCGGCGTGCTCAACGTCGACGGCTTCTACGACGCACTCGCCGCGCTGCTCGGGCACGCAGCGCACGAGGGCTTCATCCGTCCGGCGCATCGCGGGCTGGTGATCGTCGAGCCGGACCCCGACGCGCTGCTCGATGCGCTCGAGCGCTGGGTGCCGGTGTCCGCCGACAAGCTGCTCGACCGTACCGACCGCTGAGCCTGTCGGACACCTGACCGCTCCGTGGGCATCCGGGTGCACCGTGCGAGACTGCGCCGGTGGTCGACCTCCTCACGCTGGCCGACGGCGCGCCGCGGCGGACGGTCGAACGGGGCGAGGTGCTGCTGACCGACGGCGAAGTGGTCGATTCGCTCTTCGTCCTGGTCGACGGCGCGCTCCGGGTCGAGAAGGGCGGGGTGCCGATCGCGACGGTCACCGACCCCGGGACGTGCGTCGGCGAGATGTCGATCCTGCTCGGGGTGGCCGCGACCGCGGACGTCGTGGTCACCGAGCGGTCGACGCTCGCGGTGATCGCCGATGCCGGCGCGATGCTCGAACGCGGCCCCGACCTGCCCCTCGCGCTCGCGCAGATGCTGGCGCGCCGGCTGCAGGTGATGACGACCTACCTCGCCGACCTCAAGCGGCAGTACGCAGGCCACGAGGGTGGACTCGGGATGATCGACACCGTGCTCTCCACGCTGTCCGCGAGTCCCGGACCGCGCCGGCAGCTCGGGTCGGACCGGGATCCCGATCCCGAGTACTGACCCTCAGGAGACCTCGGCGAGCGTGAGCTCGGCGACGCCCTCGTAGGAGATCCAGCGCGCGAGATCCGTCCCGGTGTCGATCTCGATGTGGCTCGGGACGGGTCCCGGCTGGCGGCCGGGGTTGAGCACGAGCGTCGAGCCGATGCGGTCGATCCACGCCCCGGCGGGCACGAAGGGCGACGGGTGCACGTGGCCGGACAGCACGAGGTCGGGGCGGAAGCGCTCGATCCAGCGCACGAGCTCCTCGTCGCCGTAGTGGCGCCGTCCGGTCCAGCTGGTCGGCGAGTCCGCGGGCGGCGCGTGGTGCGCCCAGATCCACCGGCGGTCGCCGACCCGGCCTGCGGCGTCCGCGAGCTGCACCTCGACGACCTCGCGGGTGAGGGGCCCGTCCCACCAGGGGCACACGGTGACCATCAGGTCGTCGGTCTCCAGGTGCATCCCGTCGGTGAGGACACCCGAACCACGCGCGTCTTCCAGCCAGGTCGCGCTGCGCTCGCCGTCCGCGTTGCGGGAGTCGAGGTCGTGGTTCCCGGAGCAGGCCACGACCGTCGTCTTCGTCGCCAGCAACGAGAGGTATTCGAGCACGACCGCGATCTGTGCGTCGGGCTCCACGAGCGAGCTGATGTCGAGATGGTCGCCGGCGACGACGACGAGGTCGTAGTCGGACGCGACGGACACGACCCAGTCGAGCTGCGGGAGGACGTAGTGCAGATCCGAGACCAGGAGCACGCGCACGCGCGTGCTACTGCGCGACCGGTTCGAGGATGTCGTCGAGGTAGCGCGTCTTGCAGAGGGAACGTTGGAGCTTGCCCGAGGACGTCTTGGGCAGCGACCCCGGACGGACGAGCACGACCTCCGCGGCGACCCCGACCGCGTCGGTCACGGACGCGGCAACTGCGTCGCGCACGGTGGTGGCGTCGTCCGCACGGGTCTCGGCCACGACCACGACGGACTCGCGGCCGCGTCTCCCGGGGCTGCCGAACGCGATGACGTTGCCCGCGCGCACTCCCTCGACGCCGGCCGCGGCGCGCTCGATGTCCTCGGGGAACACGTTGCGGCCGCCGACGATGATCACGTCCTTGAGCCGGCCACAGATCACCAGCTCGCCGTCGAACAGGTACCCGAGGTCGCCCGTGCGCAGCCAGTCGTCGTGGAACACCTCGGCGGTCGCGCGCTCGTTGCGGAAGTAGCCCGGCGTGACCGAGGTGCCGCGCACCTCGAGCTCGCCTGCCTCGCGGTCGCGAAGCGGGACGCCGGTCTCGGGGTCGACCACGCGCAGCTCCAGGCCGCGTATCGCCCGGCCCAGGCAGGGGAGGCGGCGGGCGCCGGGCGCGGAGTGGTCGAGCGGCGCCGCGTAGCGGTCGGTCTCGAGGACCCGGGCGTCGACCGCGTCGACGAACATGCCCTTGCCCGGCTCCGGGAAGGTGATGCCCACCGTGGACTCGGCCATGCCGTAGGCGCAGAACGCGGTACCCACGCGGAGGCCGTGCCGTGCGCCGGCCGCCAGCCAGTCCTCGACCGCGCTCGGCTCGATGGGCTCCGCGCCGTTGAGCGCGACGCGCCATTGGCTCAGATCCAGGTCGCCGCCGCGGCGCATGGCCCGGGCGGAGAGCGCGTACGAGAAGTTCGGCCCGGCGGTGATGCTGCAGTGGAAGTCCGAGATCCACTGGGCCCAGCGAGCCGGCGCGGCGAGGAAGTCCTGCGGGCCGGCGAGCACGAGGTCCGTGCCGGTGGTCATCGGGATGGTCAGCATGCCGATGAGCCCCATGTCGTGGTAGAGCGGCAGCCACGACGCGGCGCGGTCGAGGTCGTAGTCGATGACCAGCGCCTCGTCGATCGCGTCGATGTTCGCGGTCACGCACCGTTGCGGCAGCATGACGCCCTTGGGATCCGCGGTGCTCCCGCTGGTGAACTGCAGGATCGCGAGTGCGTTCGGATCGTCGGGGACCCGGAGGTAGGCGTCGCTCCCACGCGTCGCGACGGCGGCGCGGAGCTCGTCGAGCGTGATCATCGGCGGGTCGGTCGGCTCGGGCGTCATGAACGCGAGCAGCTGCCCGTCGGCGATCACGATCCGGCTCTCGGCATTCGAGATCCGGGCCCGGGTCTGCTCGACGAACTCCTCGATCGAGCCCATCCGCATCGGCAGCGGGAGCATCACCAGGCAGCCGCCGGCGAGCCAGACCGCCTGGATGGCCGTGACGAGGTCCCGGGAGGTCGGTCCGATGACCGACACCGAGTGGCCGGGCTCGACCCCGCGGGCCTGGAGCTCGGCGGCCATGGCCCGGGCGTCGTCATGGATCCGGGCCCACTCGACCGGCTCGGTGCTGTAGGCGGCGCTGTCCGTGTCGCCGGTGACGAAGGTGATCGCGCGCTTGCGCTGCGCGGCGGCCTCGAGGCGCGGGACGAGGGTGGAAAGGGCGTCAGGCATCGGTGGGTTCGACCTCCGGGGGATGCGAGGAGGTTACGCGCTCACGCGCACCAATTCGGGGGTTCTGCCCACCGGTATCGCGTGTCGATCGGCGTGGGGTCGACGGGGCGGCCCGATCGAAGGGCGGCAGCTCAGTCGAGCTGCTGCGCCAGGTACGCGCTGTCGCCGAGCGCGTCGAGCGCGGCGAGCTGGGTCTCGAGCCAGTCGATCGAGGCTTCCCCCGCAGTGACCATCGGCTCCAGCACCAGACGGGTCCCGTCGTCCTTCGCACCGTTGCAGGTCACGATGGCGGCGTTGATCCGGGCGACCTGCGCGGTCTCGAGCTCCAGCGCGAGCTCGAACTGCTCGCGGACGGTCTTTCCCACCCGGACCCGGCCGATCTTGTTCAGGTTGGGGATGGCGTCGAAGTAGACGATCCGGTCCACGAGCTGCTCGGTGTGGCGCATCTCGTCCATCGACTCGTCGTAGGCCTTGGTCGAGAGCTTCGTGTAGCCCCAGTTGCCGAGCAGCTTGGCGTGGATGAAGTAGCTGTTGATCGCCGCGATCTCTGCCTGGAGCACGTCCTCCAGGGCCTTCAGCACGTTGGCGTTCGGTTGCATCAGGGACCTCTTCTGTCGGGCGGGCGATGTCCCTCAGGTGCCGATCAGCCGGGGCTCGGGGATGGCGAACTCGGGCCAGCGCTTGCGCGAGCGCTTCGAGAGCTTGTGCATCAGCTCGATCGCGTCAGGGTCGTCGTCGCCCGGCCGGACGTCGATCCACCCCTCCGACTGGAGCCCGGCCATGATCTCGCGGCCGAGGTCGGTGCGGACGATCGTCAGCGTCCAGTCGTTGAACTTGCCGATGCCGCCGGTGGAGATGTCGGCGTGCTCGGCCGCGAAGTCCGGGCAGGACTTGCAGCCTTCCCGGGTCCACGCGTGGCACTCCTTCAGCGGCACCTCGTGGTAGTCGCCGTTGTGCATCCAGATCTGGAACACGCCCTTGATGTTCATCTTCTTGATGTCGGCCTTGTGGAGCCCGTACTTCGCCTCGAACAGCTCCTCGAAGATCGCGTCGTCGAAGGTCTTCGAGCACAGCAGGCCGATGTTCAGCGAGAGACGCCGGGCGACCTTGCCGGCCTTGCGCTGCTTCATCACCGGCGGCATCGAGCTCTGGCAGCTCATGCCCACCAGCGCGATGCGCTCGGCGCCCGCCTCGACGGCTTCGGCGTACGCCATCGGGTTCGCGGAGTACGTGTAGCGGCTGCCGGCCGAGGCGATGATGTCCTCCTTGGTCCGGGCGACACCGGGGATCGCCTTCCACGTCGAACCGTCGCCCTCGAGGTACGAGACCAGGGCGGCGTCGATGATGTTCTGCTCGAGGCAGTACAGGAGGATCGCGGAGACGAGCCCGCCGTCCTGGCCGACCTCGTGCAGCACCGGGTCCGAGGCCTTGGCGAGCACGATGTCCTTGTAGATCCCCGAGAGCTCGTCGGGCTCGCGGACGCGGCCGAAGAGGAACTCGTCCACGTCGGGCTCCCAGGCCCGGAACCTCGGGCACGCGCGGGTGCAGGACGTGCAGTTCTTGTCGCCGTGGGAGCAGTCCCCGGGCCCGCCGTAGTCCTCGATCTGGAACGGCTTGTAGGTGCCCTCGGTGTCCTTGTACGACAGGACGTCGTGCGGGCACGCGATGACGCAACCGGCGCATCCCGTGCACAGCCCAGACGTGACCACCTCGTCGTAGAGGTGCTTCCAGGAGAGCTTCTCGGGCGGCATCCGACGAGTCTGTCACGAGGCCGCGCAAGGGGCGAAGAGAGCGCGGGCGCGGCGGCTCACCGGCCTACATTGGCGCGATGGACGACGACGTCCCGGCGCAGCCGCCGGAACCGCCGGCCGCGACGCCGCCGGCCGCGACGCCGCCGGCCGCGACGCCACCGCCCCCGCCTCCTCCGCCCGGGTACGCGCCACCTCCGGCGACGTCACCGGGGTACGCGCCCCCGCCCCCGTCACCGCCTGCCTACGGTGCGCCGGGGTACGGCGCACCGGGGTACGCCGCGCCCGGGTACGGCTTCGACGGCCCGCGCTCCGAGGGCCTCGCGGTAGCGGCGCTGGTCGTCGCGATCGTCGGCGTCTTCGTCTGTGGGGTCTTTGCCGGGATCGTCGCGCTGGTCCTCGCGAGCCAGGCCCAGCGCAAGATCGCGGAATCGGGCGGCCGGCTGACCGGCACCGGGATGGTCACCGCGGCCCGGGTGATCGCGGTCGTCGCGATCGCGCTGAACCTCATCTTCATCGCCGCCTACGTCGCGATGAATTAGGAGTCGACGATGTCCTACGCCCCGCCTCCTCCGCCTCCGCCCCCGCAGCCGGCCCCGGGCTGGGGACCCCCGGCCGCGCCCGGCGCCGGGGCCTACGTTGCGCCTCGCACGGACGGGACCGCGGTGGCCGCGCTCGTGCTGTCGATCGTGTCCTGGGTGCTCTGCCCGATCGTCGCGGCGGTGGTCGCACTCGTCCTCGCGCACGTCGCGGGCAACAAGATCGATGCGTCCGGGGGTCGGCTCAGCGGCACCGGCCTCGTGCGCGCGGCCCAGATCATCGCCTGGATCCACATCGTGCTGTTCACCCTGATCATGATCGGCGCCGCGATCGCGCTCGTGGCGAACGACTCGTCGTCGAGCTCGATGGTGCGCTCGCTCGTCGCCTAGTGGTACGTCCGGCAATCACTGCCGGGGGTCAGGCCGGTCGGTGACGGCGCTCGTGGCGTCCTCGTCCTCGACGCAGAAGCCCACGGCGCCTTCGTCCTGCGTCCTGGCGAGCACCGCCCACCTCGCCGTGCCCACCCCGTCGATCACCAGACGCACCACCAGCCCCTCAGGCTCGGAGCAGGCGCTCGACCGCGGCCATCGCCTCGGTGATCTTCGCGTCGCCCTCGTCCGGGTCGCGCTCGGTCGCCTCCCGCACGCAGTGGCCGAGGTGCTCGTCGAGCAGCCCGAGCCCGACCCCCTGCAGCGCCCGCGTCACCGACGCGATCTGGGTCAGCACGTCGATGCAGTACTGGTCCTCGTCGATCATGCGGGCCAACCCGCGCACCTGACCTTCGATCCGGGCCAGGCGCCGTCGGTAGTCGTCCTTGTGCATCGAGTAGCCGCGCACGGGAATGCTCCGCAGTTGTCGTAGATAGGGTAGGGGGGTATGCTACCGAGCAGGGAGCCGAGGAGCAAGCGATGACGACCCGAACGCACGCAGGCGCCGAATCGACCGACCGGCAGGCGCCCGCGCCCGAGGAGACACGTCGCATCGATCTCCCGGTGGCCGGCATGACCTGCGCATCCTGCGTGGGCCGGGTCGAGCACGCACTCGGAGGGCTGGACGGTGTTCGCGAATGCCGGGTCAACCTGGCCACGGAGACCGCGACCGTCCTCTACGACGAATCGGTCACGGGACCCGACCACTTCAAGGCGAAGGTCGCGGACCTCGGCTACTCGGTGCCCGAGCCCGGCAGTGCGCACGGGCACGACCACGGGGACGAGCGGACCGTCCTGGCGCGGCTGATCGTCGCGGCGGTCCTCACCGTGCCGGTGCTCCTCGTCTCGATGGTGCCGGCGTTGATGGTCGACGGCTGGCAGTGGATCGCCCTCGTGCTCTCCACCCCCGTCATCTTCTGGGCCGGGTGGCAGTTCCACCGGGCGACGCTCGTGAACCTGCGCCACGGCGCGGTCACGATGGACACGCTCGTGTCGCTCGGCACCACCGCGGCGTGGCTCTGGTCCGTGGTCGCCCTCGTGTTCCTGGATGCGGCGTCGTCGGCCATGAGTGGTGACAACGATGCGCACGTCTACTTCGAGACCGCGGCCGCGATCATCACCCTGCTGCTGCTCGGGAAGTACTTCGAGGCCCGGGCGCGACGCCGCTCGGGCGACGCGATGCACGCGCTCCTCGAGCTCGGCGTGAAGTCGGCCCGGCTCGAGACCGGCGAGGAGGTCCCGATCGAGCAGCTCGCGGTCGGCGACCGGTTCGTCGTGCGGCCGGGCGAGAAGATCGCGACGGATGGGAATGTCGTCGACGGCGCGTCGGCGGTCGACGTCTCGATGCTCACCGGTGAACCGGTGCCGGTCGACGTCGGGGTGGGCGACACCGTCTTCGGCGCGACGATCAACACCTCCGGTCGGCTGGTCGTGCGCGCGACGCACGTCGGCAGTGAGACCGCTCTCGCGCAGATCGGCCGTCTGGTCGCCGAGGCCCAGGGCTCGAAGGCGCCGGTGCAACGACTCGCCGACCGGATCTCGAGCATCTTCGTGCCGGTCGTGATCGCGATCGCGCTCGGCACGCTCGCGATCTGGCTCCTGACCGGGCACTCGGCGAACGAAGCGTTCACGGCCGCGGTCGCGGTGCTGATCATCGCCTGCCCGTGCGCGCTCGGGCTGGCGACGCCGACCGCGATCATGGTCGGCACGGGGCGCGGCGCCCAGCTCGGCATCGTCATCAAGGGTGGCGAAGTGCTGGAGGCGACGCGTCGGGTCGACACCGCGGTGCTCGACAAGACGGGGACCATCACCTCGGGCCGGATGGAGCTGGTGGAAGTCGCCGTCGCGCCGGGTGAGGACGAAGCACGCACGCTCGTTCTCGCCGCGTCCGCCGAGGACGCCTCCGAGCACCCGATCGCGCGTGCGGTCGCCGACGGACTCCGGACCCGGGGCGTGGCACCGACGCCACCGGCGCACTTCACGAACGAGCCGGGCCGGGGTGTCGGCGCGGTGGTCGACGGCGTCGAGGTCCGGGTGGGCCGGCTCGACTGGGCGGCCCCGGCCGACGAACCGGTCCCCGACGCACTGCGCGCGGTGGCCGACGCCGCGGCCCGGGTCGGACGCACCACGGTCTTCGCCGGGTGGGCCGGACAGGTCCGTGCCGCGTTCGTGGTCGCGGACACCATCAAGCCGACGTCGCGGGACGCGGTCGCGGCCCTGCACGGGCTCGGGATCGAGACGGTGATGGTCACCGGCGACCGCCGGGCGACCGCCGAGGCCGTGGCGATCGCGGTCGGCGTCGACCGCGTGGTCGCGGACGTCCTGCCGGGCGAGAAGGTCGACGTGGTTCGCGAGCTCCAGGCCGCAGGGCACGACGTCGCAGTGGTCGGCGACGGCGTGAACGACGCGCCCGCGCTCGCCCAGTCCGATCTCGGCATCGCGATCGGGACCGGGACCGACGTCGCGATCGAGGCCAGCGACCTCACGCTCGTGTCGGGCGACCTGCGCGCCGCGGCGGACGCCATCGCGCTCTCCCGCCGGACGTTGACGACGATCCGCGGCAACCTGTTCTGGGCCTTCGCCTACAACGTCGCGGCGATCCCCCTCGCCGCGCTCGGCCTCCTCAACCCGATCATCGCCGCCGCCGCCATGGGCTTCTCCAGCGTCTTCGTCGTCACCAACTCCCTCAGACTCCGCCGCTTCACCCCCCACCACCCCTGACGATCGATCACCGTGCCGACACAAGACACAACCGCGCCCGACGTATCAACGACCGCGGGCATGGAAGGGACGGGCGTGTGGCCACCGAGCGAGTTGTGGTCGCGGAGCGAGCGCCAGCGAGCGCAGAGACCACTGTCTGAGCGAATGGCCACATGCCCGCCCCGACCGGCCAACGATCCGACGGAAAGCGCGGCAGCTACGAGCTGATGAAGTCCGCCAAGAGAGCCACCTGGGCCGAAGCGTTCTCGGCGAGCCCGCCGACGATCGCCTTCTCAACCTTGCCCCCGAGCAACGGCACGTGCACCTTGATCCGACCGGTGACCGTCCGCGTGCACCCCGACGCCGCGGCCACGATCGTCGCCTCGTAGCTGCCCTCGAGCAGGTTCGCGTAGTTGTCGGGCCGGATGACGCACGTCGTATGGTGCGCGGCGAGGTCGCAGGTCGAGTCCTCGACCCAGGTGAGCTTGCTCGGGTCCACGACGCGCGTGACCGCCGCCGAGAGCTCGGCCTGGAAGAGGTAGCGCACCTGGAGCGCGACGACGTCACCATCGCGCTCGTCGGCGACCACCTCGGCCGACCCGAGCTTCGGCAGCTCGCTCATGCGCACCAGGAAGGCAGGGTCCACCAGCGCCGCATCCACGGCATCGACAGTCGCCGGAACATCCTGGGTCAGGGTGAAGTCCACGTCGACGGAGAACGTAGGCGAAGGGGCTCGACCGCTCGCGTACCCTTTTGTCACTTATGAAGATCGCAGACATCCTGGCTCGTGGCCCGAGCTACTCGTTCGAGTTCTTCCCGCCGCGGACGCCGGCGGCCGAGCTCGCGCTGACCGCCGCGCTCGAGGAGCTGGAGCCGCTCGGGCCGTCGTACGTGTCGGTGACCTACGGCGCGGGCGGCTCGACGCGCGAGAAGACCCACGAGATCGTCACCGGGATCCTGCGCGAGACGCAGATGACGCCGATGGCGCACCTCACCTGCGTCGGCCATACGCGCGCGCAGCTCGAGGAGATCGTCGCCCGCTACGGCGACTCCGGGATCGAGAACATCCTCGCCCTCGGTGGCGACCCGCCGCCGGACGTCGACCTGCCGCGTGGGGAGCTCGAGCACGCCGTGGACCTCGTCCACCTCGTCCGCGGCATCGGCGACTTCTCGGTCGGGGTCGCCGCGCACCCGGAGCCGCACCCGCGCTCGCCGAACCGCGAGAGCGACCGGCTCCACACCGCCCGCAAGCTCGCGGCTGCCGACTTCGCGATCACCCAGTTCTTCTTCGACGCCGAGCACTACTTCGACCTCGTCGAGAGCCTCCGTAGTCACGGGGTCGACAAGCCGGTGATCCCCGGCATCATGCCCGCGACGACGATCGGCAGCATCAAGCGCATGTCCCAGCTCCAGGGCTCGGAGTTCCCGCGCTGGCTCGCGGACAAGCTCGAGGCAGTCGCGGATGACCCTGACGCAGTGTTCGCGGTCGGGGTCGAGGAGGCCACGAACCTCGCGCGTTCGTTGATCGACGGCGGCGCGCCGGGCTTGCACTTCTACACGCTGAACCGGTCGACCGCGACCCGGCAGATCTACGAGAACCTGGGACTGGTCGCGCCCTAGCCCCGCGGCAGGAGCGAGCGCGCGATGCCCGCGACGAGGTCGGCCACCCGATCCGGCGCGGACAGGAACGGCGAGTGGCTCGTCGGCCATTCCACCTGCTCGTCACATCGGCGTGCGAGCGCGCGCTGGAGGTCGGGGTGCACGCCCCGGTCCTCGGTGCACACGACGTAGGTCGAAGGCCGCTCGCGCCAGGCAACTGCGGTCGGGACGTCCCCGAGCGTCACGCTCGGCTGCGGTCCGAGCCGATCGACGGCCCATGCCGCGGTCGCCGGATCGCAGTCCTGGAAGAGGAGCTCCACCGCGCCGCCGGGCTCGACGGTGATGGTCCCGTCCTCGTGGGGGACGAAGGCGTCCGCGAGGTTCGGCCCGTCGTACGCGAGCTGCATCGCCTGCGACTCGGCGATCGCGGCGGCCATGCAGGACTCGCCGGCGTCGAGCGCGAACGCCGCCAGGTAGACCAGGTGGCGCACCGCAGGGTGGATGCCCGCCTCGGTGATCACCGCGCCGCCGTACGAGTGGCCGAGCAGCACGCAGTCCCGGTCGATGCCGTCCAGCACCTCGCGCACGCGTGCCGCATCGGCGTGCAGGTCGCCGAGCGGGCCCCGGTCGGCGCCGTGGCCGGGGAGGTCGACCGCGAAGGCTTCGACGCCCGTGCCCGCGAGGCGTTCGAGCACCGGCTCGAAGCACCACGCCCCGTGCCAGGCTCCGTGGACGAGCACGACCGCGGCTGTCATCGGCCCACAGTGCCCGCGACGGAGTGGAGGTGTCGAGCGGGCGCGCCGACGACCGGCTCCCCGGTCAGTCGACGGGTGCGGGCGCGCTCTCCGGCATCGGGGTCAGACGGCCCGTCGTCTGCCACGACTCGAGGAGATCGTCGGCCGGACAACGGCCGCGATCGACGTACCGCTCGCGGTAGAGCTCGAGGATGTCGGTGATGTCGCGCCGTGCGCCGAGGCGTCCGAGCGCGCGGCGCGCCGCGCCGAAGCAGTCCTTCGCCGCCGCGGCGAAGTCGGCGTCACGCAGACCGTCGCGCGCGGCATCGGCCCAACGGCCGGCGAGGGGGGCCAGTCCGCGCGCGATCTGCACGGACGCCTCGGAATCCTCGAGGAGCGCGGCGGTCAGGATCGCCGGCACCGTGAACCACTCGGACGGGAGCGCATCGATCATCCGGAGCTCGAGCCAGCCGCGCGGCCGGATCGGTGGGAACAACGTCGTGAGGTGGTAGGTGAGGTCGTCCTCGGTCGGCCAGCCGAGCTCGTGGCCGTCGACGATCCAGTCCGCGAACGTCAGCGGCTCGCAGACGGGAACGAACTCGTCGTCCGACACCCGGATGCACATCACGGGCGCCCGCAGCGCGTACTCGGCCCACGCGGAGCCGGCGCCGCCGTTGGTGCCGACGGGGGCCGAGCGGCCGCCCTCGAGCGCCAGCCAGACCGCGAGCCGGGTCGAGCTCCAGCCCGACGGCCCCGACGCCGCGAACGGCGAGTTCGCGAAGACCGCGGCGAGCAGCGGACCGAGCGCGTGCGCGCTCTGCCACCGGCTCGGCGACTGCTGGTCCGGACCAAGGTCGACGTTCACCTGGACGGCCGCGGTCTGGCGCATCATCGTGCGCCCGGCGTCACCGAGCGCATCGAAATGCGCCTCCATCGCGTCGTACCGCGGTGATCGCAGCACGCGCGTGCGAGGCCCGGGCAGCAGCCCGACGCCGACGAGCCCGATGCCCTCCGCCGCGAGCCCGGTCGTGAGCGCGGCGGCGTCGGAGCGGATCACGCGACACGCGTCGAAGTGGGGGAGCGGTTGCGAGCTCAGCTCGACCTGGCCACCGGGCTCGAAGGTCAGGCGGCTGCGACCCGGCAGGGGGATCGACCTTGCGATCGACTCGAGCCGGTCGAACGGCACCGCGCGTTCGGGGTCGTCGGTGCGAACCGTGTGCCACTCGATCTCGATGCCGAGCCGGGCGGCGCCGGGGGAGGTGGGGGCGGGGCGGGAGGGGGCGGAGGTCAGAAAGCCGTGCTCGGCGACGACGCGTCGAGCGTGGCCGAGGGTGAGGTCCTGCGTCGGCGTCGGCATCTACCGGTAGCCGAACTGGGCGGCGACCCAGTCCTCGTCGCGGATCGAGGCGAGGTAGATGTGATGAGAGAGCGCATGTCGTAGCACGGGAGCTCCTTTCGATCGCCCACGAACGCTATCCATGCCGGGCGTCCGTCACACCCGGGGAGGAACGGCCGACCGGCCGCCGGGGATTCCCAATCGGCGAGATCATCGTGAACCTCACGGACCGAAGGGCGAGGGCCACGGCGAGCGGCCCGGCCCGATGCCGGTCGTAGGGTGGGCAGCCGATGAGCACTGACGGCTCCTCCGTGGACCCGCGGCGCGAGGCCCGGGAACGAACGGGTGACCGCTTCGACGTCCGGGTGCTGGAGCCGTCGCCACCCGCCTCGACCGCGCCACCGCTCTTCGCCGACGATCCCGTCCAGGACTCCGACGGCTCCGAGCGCCCGGTGCTTGCTCCGGTGCCGGTTGTGGGCGCCGCAACGACGTGGGACGACCTGGCTCACGACGAGCCGGACCTCGCGCCCTGGTGCGCGGACCGGTGGCTCGGCGCGTGGCGGCCGCTGGTGCTGCCCCCGGACCGTGACGCGCTCGTGGCGACGCGAACTTCGTGGCACACGCTGGCCGAGCACGTCGTCGCGCCGGCGCGCTACCGGGCGAACGGCAAGATCGGGCTGCGCTTCACGCGCGGCGGGTTCGGCACGCCGTTCTTCGGCGCCGACGAGCAGGTCCGCGTCGGAGTCGATGGCCTGACCCACGTCGTTGCGGGCGCGGCCACGCTCCACCCGCTCACGACCGTCCGCGCCGCGGCCGACGCGCTGGGAATCCAGACCGGCGCGCCGACCGACGTGTACACCCCGACGACGCCCCTCGAGCCCGATGCTCCCCTGCTCGTCGTTGGTGCGGCCGCGCGGTTCCTCGCCGACTGGTTCGGGTTCGCCGCCTCCGTGCTCGAAGCCCTGCGCGCCGACGCGGGGAACCTGAGTCCCGCGCGGGTGCAGCTCTGGCCCGAGCACTTCGACCTCTCGTTCGACTTCGGCGACGAAGCCGCCGGCCGACGCGCCACGTACGGTGCGTCACCCGGAGACGCGGAGCACCCCGAGCCGTACGTGTACGTGTCCCCGTGGACGCCGCACTCGGAGACCTTCTGGAACGAGGGGTCGTTCGCGGCACTGGGACTTGCCGCCTTCGCCGACCACGCGGACCAACGCGGGGCCGCGTTGGACTTCTTCGCGCGGGCCCGGGCCGAGCTCTCGGGCTGAGCGTGGTCGACCGCAAGCCGCCGAGGCTCGTCGCCGATGAGCGCGCGACGCTGCTCGCCCTGCTGCAATACCAGCGCGAGTCGTTCGCTCGGAAGGTCGAGGGCGTCGACGACGCCGCGGCGCGCTCGTCGCCGGTGGCGAGCGGGACCTCCCTGCTCTGGCTCGCGAAGCACATGGCGACCGCCGAGTCCCTTTGGATCGTCCACCGCTTCGCCGGCGAGCCCGCCGATGTCGTCCCGTCGGATTCGGTGCAGCCCTCGGACACCATCGGGGCGGCGGTCGACGCGTACCGGGCGGCGTGGCCGGTCGTCGACGCGATCGTCGCGTCCGCGCAGCTCGACGACGAGTGCCGGGAGGTCGGCGACCTGCCTCCGGTGAACCTCCGCTGGGTGCTCATGCACCTGCTCGAGGAGACCGGCCGGCACGCGGGTCACGCGGACATCCTGCGCGAGCTGGTGGACGGCGACGCCGGCCGGTAACGGTGCCCGCTACGCCGGGCGGAGGTCGAGCTCGAGGATCGGCAGGGTGCGGCCCGGGAACGTCGCGGACGGCTCGTCGCCGACCCGCACCGCCCCGTGATGCTCGTAGAAGCCGACCGCGTGCGGGTCGGCTTCGATGCGCAGCGCGCGGCAGCCGAGGGCGAGCGAGTCGGCTCGCAGGCGCGCGAGCAGGACCGATCCCACCCTGGTGCCGATGGCGTCGGGCTCGACGAAGAGCATCTCGAGCTCCGCGCGGGGCGGTCCGCCGAGGAGGATCGAGAAGCCGACGACGCGCGCCCCGGACGTGGCGACGACCACCCGGCCCCCGGCGACGTGCTCGGGACGGACCGTGAGCTCGTCCCGACATGCTTCGAGAAATGCCTCGTCGTAGCCCCAGTGCGCCTTGGATCGGAGCGCGAGCTCGCTCAACGCCGGCGCCTCGTCGACCTTCGCCGGGCGGAGGGCCACTCCGACCTGGCTCATCTCGCGACACGCGTGACGTAGCGCTCGAACGCGGCGTCGACGCCGGCCCGGTCACCGGTGGCGAGCCAGTCGAGCAGCAGCCCGCGGGTGACCGCGACCCCGAGCCGCGCGTCGGCGCGGGCGATCTCGGGATCCGCACCGCGGTCGATCGCGTACTGCGCGCTGGGCGCGACCCAGCTCTCGATGATGCCGTCGAGCAGGTCCACCGCGCCCGGACGGCCTTGCAGCGCCTGGCCGTAGATCTCGAAGAACAGCCGCTCGTGCGGCGCGAGCGCGGGCGAGGTGAACCGCCGCCACATCAACCGCAGGGTCTCGGCCGGCGGGCGCGACGCGGGGTCGAGATCGTCGAGGGCGTGGCGCTGGTCCTCCTCGACCCTCCGGATGACCGCGACGATCAGGCCCGACTTCGAGCCGAAGTGGTAGATGAGCATCCGGTGGCTGGTGCCGATGGCCGTCGCGAGCTCGCGCAGGCTCAGGTCGCTCAACCCGTGGGCCAGGACGTGCTCCACGGCGGCGTCCAGCAGCCGGGCGCGCGGGTCGTCGGTCGCCTCGTCGGTCGGGTTCGCGGTGGCGCGCATCGTGCGACCAGTGTACCATCTGGTACATGTACCGATTGGTACGTGAGCTCCCCGGAGGTGCGTGATGGCAGAGCAGCAGATCGTCGCCACGGCGTGGACCCCGGCGCCGCCGGCCCTCGTCTACCGGCTCCTGCGGTCGGGCGTGACCTGGCCGACGTGGTCGCCGATCGACTCGTTCGAGCTCGAGCGCACCGGGCCCGACGGCGAGGAGGGCCTCGGCGCGATCCGGCTCTTCCACACCGGCCGGGTCACCAGCCGGGAGGAGATCGTCGAGCTGGTGCCGGACCGCCGCTTCAGCTACTCGCTCCTGCACGGCCTGCCGATGCGCGGGTACCGCGCCGACATCGACCTCGAGCCGCACGACGGCGGGACCACGATCCGGTGGCAGAGCCGCTTCCACGCGAAGTACCCGGCGACCGGCGGCGTGCTCCGACGGTTCTTCAGCCGGTTCCTGCAGCGCTGCGTCGACGGTCTCGCTGCCCATGCCGCCGAGGCAGCGGAGCGTGCAGCGTCTGCGTAGCCTCGGGGGCGTGGCCACCGTGCGACCGTCCACCACGCCGAATCCGAACGCGATGAAGTTCACGCTCGACGTGACGCTCGAGGAGCGGATCGACACGACGCGCGGCGAAGGCGCCGACTCGGAGTTCGCGCGAGAGGTCCTGGCGGCCGACGGCGTCGCGTCGGTCTTCGGCGTGAACGACTTCGTCACCGTCACCCGCGAGCCCGATGCGGACTGGGACGCGATCGTCTGCGTCGTCGAGGATGCGGCCGCGGCGCATCTGGGCGCGGGCGCCGGCGGTCCGGCCACGGACGAGGTCACGCAGGCCCGCAAGCTCCTGCGCAACGCGGTCGCGCCGCCGAAGCCCCGCCCGGTCGAGATCGGCCGCCGTCCCGAGGCTGCGTCGCCGGACGAACCGGACTGACCCCGTCGGCTTCAATGGGCCGGTGCCCACGACGTTCATCGGGACCGGCTCGGCCGACGCCGGGACGCTGGCGTTGGCGCTCGGCGCCGCGCCGTCCGCCACCAGCCCGGAGCCGCCGGCGGCCGCGACGTGGGACTGGGACTGGCGCGGGCTGCTGACCGGCTGGCGGAGCGAGGTCGCGGCGCTGCCCGCGGCCGACCAGGTGGTCGTCTGCACGTGGCCCGATCCGGCCCCGCGGGTCGAGCTGCTCGAGCTCGGTCCGGTCCGGTGGCGGCGCGAGGTCGAATGGCCGACCGCGCTGTGGTTCACGACCCTCGCGGTCGCCACCGGTCGGTGCCGGGACGGAGGCGCGATCGTGGTGGTCGTCGACCGACCCGCGCCGCTCGACGCGCCCGGGCACGGCGCGGCGGTGACGGTCGGCGACGGCGTGGTCAATCTCGTACGGTCGCTCGCCGCAACCGAGGGCGGGCGGGGTGTGCGCGTCAACGCGGTCCTCAGCGCGCGCCCGGTCGCGCCACGCGACCTGGCGGGCTCGCCGACGCCGCTGACGACCTCTCCCGGTCGGGTCGACGTCGAGATCGCGGGCGCGGTCCGGATGCTGCTCTCCGACGACGGTGCGGGCCTCACCGGCACCGTGCTCCCCGCGACCGGAGGACACCCGTGAGCGCCACCGGGCGTTGCGTGCTGGTGACGGGCGCGTCGGGCGGCGTCGGCCGCGGCATCGCACTCGCGTGTGGCGCGTCGGGTTGGGACGTCTGGATCGCCGCGCGCCGCGAGGTCGAGGGTGCGGCGGTCGCAGACGAGGTCACTGCCGCGGGCGGCCGCGGCCGCGCCATCGTGTGCGACGTCGGTGACGAGGAATCGGTGCGCGCGCTCCTCGACGCGATCGCCGGTGCCGCCGGTCGCCTGGACGGCCTGGTGCACAACGCGACGAGTGGACGGTCCTCGCAGTCGGGGCCGATCACGGACGTGACCGTCGCCGACCTCGAAGACCATGTCCGGGTCGCGACCCGCGGGTTGTACCTGGTCGCCCGGGCCGCGTTCCCGCTCCTCGCCGCGGCCCGTGGCTCGGTGGTCGTGACGACGTCCGAAGCAGCCCTCGAGGGGAAGCGCCTGCTCGCGGCCTACGCGATGGTCAAGGCCCAGCAGCGGGCGATGGTCTCGGTGCTGGCCCGGGAGTGGGGTCCGGCCGGGGTACGCGTGAACGCGGTCGCGCCGCTCGCGGGCTCACCGGCCATGGCGCGCGCGTTCGTCTCCGACCCGACGATGGAGGCGAGGGTGATGCGTCGCATCCCGCTCGGCCGCCTCGGCGACGCGACCGACGACATCGGGGTGGCAGTGCGCTTCCTGCTCGGCGACGACGCGCGCTTCGTCACCGGGCAGACCTTGATGATCGACGGTGGGAGCGCCGCGGTGAGCTGAGCAGGTCGGCGCGCGTGAAGCCGCGCGCTCAGATCGAGTGGTCGAGTCCGCCGTCGAGCAGGTCCAGCGCGGTCTCCACCATCGAGATCAGGTCGCCGTCGCCGCCGGTCGCGCCCCAACGGTCGATCGCCACGCGCATCGCGGTGCAGACGGCCCCCGCGATGACCAGCGGGCGGAAGTCCGTGTCGAGGTCCACCCCGGTGCGCTCGGCGAGCGCTTCCGCGATCATGCGCTCGAGGTCGCCCATCTTCTCGAGGCTGCGACCGCGCAACGTCGCGTTGTCCTCGATGAGACGGATCTTGCAGAGCATGACGTCGCGGTGCTCCTCGAGGTCGCCGGCGACGTCGAGGATCGCGCCGCGCACCGCGGTGAGCGGGCCCTCGGAGGCCGGGCGGCGACGGAGGTTGTCCCGGAGGAGCTGGAGCCGCTCGGGGTGGTCCGCGAACAGCGCCTCCTCCTTGGAATCGAAGTAGCGGAAGAACGTGCGCGGCGCGACGTCCGCCTCGGCCGCGATCTGCTCGACCGTCACGTGCTCGAGTCCCCGGTCGGCGGCCAGTCGGATCGTCGCCGAGGCGATCTCCTCGCGAGTGCGCAGCTTGTTGCGTTCGCGCAGCCCCCGGGTCGCGCCGGCCGGGGCGTGCTCCACCTCGTCGGCCTCGCGCCTCACCGGCACACGGGGAGGGCTCACGGCGCGCACGGTACCGGCCATGTCCCCAGGGTGCCATGGAACCGGGCCCCGGTGGCGTAGTGTGACAAGAGGCACGCAATGTCTATCTGGCATGCTGTGTCACTTCTCGGTAGGGTCACGGTGGGGGATCGGGGGGCCGCCGCCACGCTCCGCACGGAGCACACCACCGGGGACAAGGAGCGGGACATGTCGGGCTTCCTGGAACGACTCGGGCGCTGGTGCGCCCGCCACCCCTGGCGCACGATCGGCGCCTGGGTCCTGCTCGCGATCGTCGTCGGTGGCCTCGCCGGCAGCGCCAAGGGCTACAGCGACAACTTCACCATCCCCGGCACCGAGAGCCAGCACGCGACCGACCTGCTCAAGGAGAGGTTCCCGGCCCAGGCCGGCGCGACCGCGCAGGTCGTCCTGCACAGCCGTTCCGGCGCGCTCACGAACCCCGAGAACGCGGCCGCGATCGACAAGGCGCTCGCGGGTGTCGCGAAGCTGCCCGGCGTCACCGGCGTCGTCAGCCCGACCGAGGCCGGCGCGAACGGCATCTCGAAGCAAGGTGACATCGGCTACGCGGTCGTCAACTACGAGAAGACCGGGAACCAGATCAAGCCCGAGGACCTCGACCGACTTGTTGCCGCGATGCAGCCCGCGCGCGCGGCGGGTCTGCAGGTCGAGTTCGGCGGCGAGGTCGCGCGCGCGGGCGAGCGACCCGATCTCGGAAGCACCGAGATCTACGGGCTCATCGCCGCGATGATCGTGCTCCTCTTCGCATTCGGATCGGTCGTCGCCATGGGCGTGCCGATCGGCACTGCACTCGTCGGCCTGCTCGTCGGGCTCTCGACGGTCACCTTCCTCACGAACTTCTTCGACATCTCGTCCATCGCCACGACGATCGCGACGATGATCGGGCTCGGCGTCGGCATCGACTACGCCCTGTTCGTCGTCACCCGGCACCGTGAGCAGCTCGCGACGGGGATGTCGGTCGCCGACTCGGCCGGCCACGCCAATGGGACCTCCGGCATGGCCGTCGTCTTCGCCGGTACGACCGTCGTGATCGCGATCTGCGGCCTCGTGGTCGCCGGCATCCCGACGGTCACCACGATGGGCTTCGCCTCCGCGGTCGTGGTCGCGGTGTCGGTGCTCGCGGCGATCTCGCTGCTCCCCGCGCTGCTCGGGCTGGCCGGCAGGAAGATCAACAGCCTGCGCCTGCCCTGGGTCAAGCGCAGCCAGGTCGAGGCGGAGATGCACCCGGACCAGGTGAGGCACGGGATGTGGGTCCGCTGGGCCCGTCACGTCGCCGACCGTCCGTGGCGCTACCTGATCGCCAGCCTGGTCGTGCTGCTCGCGTTGGCGGCGCCCGCGCTCTCGATGCGCCTGGGCCAGACCGACGCCGGCACGCTCTCGACCGCGTCGACGCAGCGCCGGGCGTACGACCTGCTCGGGACCGGCTTCGGCAAGGGCTTCAACGGCCCGTTGCTCCTCGTGGCCGACGTGCCGTCCGGCGGCGCCGCGACGCTGCAGCCCGTCGTCGAGGCCATCGGCCGCGACGCCGACGTCGCGGCGGTGGGGGTCCCGCGCGTCAACCCCGACGGGAACACCGCGGTGATCCGCGTGCTGCCGAAGTCGTCGCCGCAGGCGTCCGCGACGAGCGATCTGGTGTCACGCCTGCGCGGCGACGTGATTCCGGCCGCCACCGCCGGCACCGGCGTGAAGGTCTCGGTCGGCGGCTCGACCGCGTCGTTCATCGACATCTCGGACCGCATCGCGTCGCGGCTGCCCTGGTTCATCGGCTCGGTGATCGCGTTGAGCTTCCTGCTGCTGATGGTCGTGTTCCGGTCGGTGCTCGTGCCGCTCAAGGCCGCGGTGATGAACGTGCTCTCGATCGGCGCGGCGTACGGCGTCATCGTGGCGGTGTTCCAGTGGGGGTGGTTCCGCGGCCTGTTCGGCGTGCAGGAGAGCCTGCCGATCGTCAGCTTCATCCCGATGATGATGTTCGCGATCCTGTTCGGGCTCTCGATGGACTACGAGGTGTTCCTCCTGTCCCGGGTCCGGGAGGAGTGGCTGCGCAGTGGCGACGCGCGGGCGAGCGTCCCGGCCGGGCTCGCCGCGACCGCCCGGGTCATCACCTCGGCCGCGCTGATCATGATCTGCGTGTTCCTCAGCTTCGTGCTGGTCGACGAGCCGACGGTGAAGATGATGGGGCTCGGTCTCGCGACCGCGGTCTTCGTCGACGCGACGATCATTCGCCTGGTCCTCGTGCCCGCGACCATGGAGCTGCTCGGCGACGCGAACTGGTGGTTGCCCCGGTGGCTGCGCTGGCTGCCCCACCTCGATCTCGAGGGTGCACCGGCCGGCGAGCCGGAGCCGGTCGAGGAGCCCGAGCTCGTCGGCGCGTCCAGCTGACCCCGCCCCGTCGCCGGGCCGGGCGCGTGCCGGGCCGCTCCGGGGGTTTGAGCCCGACGCGGTCCCGGTAGCGTCGATGAGTGAAGCGGCGGGGGTTCGGCTTCGGGGGGTGGCTGGCGCTCGTCGCGCTGGCCGGCTTCCTGCTCCGGCTCGCCTACGTGCTGGTGCTGCGCGAGCCCCACATCCCGTTCGGCGGGGACCCCGGCTACTACACGACCGGTGCGGACCTGCTCGCCGGCGGGCACGGGTTCGTCAAGCCGGTCGCGCTGGGGGTCTTCCACCAGTCGGCGAGCCACCCGCCGCTCTACCTGCTGTGGCTCGCGATCCCGTCGCTGGTCTGGAACCACCAGGCGACCCAGCTCGTCGACCTGGTCTGGACCTGCGTGCTCGGCACGGGGACCGTGGTGGTCGTCGGCCTCGCCGGGCGTGAGATCGCCGGGCGCCGGGTCGGGCTGATCGCAGCCGCGCTCGCCGCGGTCTACCCGAACCTTTGGGTGCAGGACGGCATGCTGCGCGCCGAGTCCGCGGCGATCTTCGTGGTCGCGCTGATCCTGCTGCTGTCCTACCGGTTCCTGCATCGGCCGACCCTGCCGCGCCTGCTCTGGCTCGGCGTCGCGTGTGGTCTGGCCGCACTCGCTCGCTCGGAGCTGCTGCTCGTGGTCCCGTTCGTGCTCGTGCCGGTCGTGGTGCTCGCGCGCGGCATCGGGACCCGCACGAAGGTCGGGTGGGCGGTGGCCGGGAGTGCGGTCGCGCTCGTGGTGATCACGCCGTGGGTCGCGTACAACATGAGCCGCTTCGACACGCCGGTGTACCTGTCGACGAACTCGGGCGGCACGGTCTCCGCCGCCAACTGCCGGTCCACCTACTCCGGCGATCTCCTCGGGTTCAAGGACTACGGCTGCGCCTTGCGGGCGTGGAACACGGCACGACGCCACGACCCGCGTTGGAACCAGCGGGACGAGGCCCAACAGGACGCCGCGGTGCAGACCGAAGCCGAGAGATACGTCAAGGCGCACCTGAGCCGCGTCCCGGTGGTGGTTGCGGCGCGCTGGGGCCGGATCCTGGGCGTGTACCGGCCCTTCCAGGAGGTCCGGTACGACAAGGCGGTGCTGCAGCAGGAGTGGACGGTCGGGTACTCGATCGTCTGGAGCTTCTGGATCTTCGCGGTGCTCGCCGCCGCGGGGGTGGTCGTGCTCCGCCGGCGCGCGACGCCGGTCTGGCCGCTCCTCGCGCTGCCCGCGATCGTCTTCGTCTCGGTCGCGATCACGTTCGCCCAGACGCGCTACCGCTCACCCGCGGAGGTCGCGGTCGTGCTGCTCGCCGCGGTGGCGATCGACGCGCTCGCGCGCTGGTTCGCGCGCCGCCGCACCGCGCGCGCCGGGACAGAGGACGACCGGGTGATCGACTTGGCCGCGCTCGAGGCCCCCGAGCCCCCGGTCGGGGCGGAGCCGGTCGGGGACGAGCTCCCCGTCGCGCCGCGCCCTACCGGGTGACGGCCTCGGTGACGACGCGGCTCGCCTCGGCCGGCCCGAACGTGGGTGGCTTCGGACGGGGCTCGCCCGTCCCGAGCCGAACCACCACCGTCCGGGATCCGGGATCGACCTGGACGATCTGGTTGCCGAGGCCCAGCGCCCAGTAGATGTCGTGCGGCGCGTCCGGCACGAGGCGACCCCGCGTCGTCGTCGGGTTCGCCGCGGCCGACACGTCCGTCGCGACGAGCGGGCTCCCGATGACGCCCTTGCGGTTGAGCCACCACAGATAGCCGTACGCCGCGTTCAGCTTGGTGGACGACCGACCGGTCGCCTCGTGCACCCAGCGGGTGGAGACGATCCGGCGGTCACCCCACCGGCCGCCATCGAGCATCATCACGCCGAAGCGAGCGAGGTCACGACACGTCGACCGCACTCCCTCGAACGTCTGCGCGTTGCCGGCGCGGTCGGTGGTCATCATCGTGTCGGTCATGCCGAGCGGATCGAACAGGCGCTGCTTGGCGTAGGTGACGACGTCGGTACCGGTGGCCTGCTGCAGGACGCGTTGCAGCGTCTGGATCGCCGAGTTGTTGTACGCCCAGACCTGGCCGGGCGGGTGGGCCTGCGGCAGACCGATCGCGAAGGCCGTGCGGTCACTCGCGCGCAGCAGCTGCACGTAGTCGATCGTCGGGCTCCACTCCCGACCCGAGTCGTTGCTCAACAGGTCACGGACGGTCACCGCGGCCGCCGGCGTTCCCTTCCACTCCGGGATCCACTTGGACGCGGAGTCGTCGATCCGCAGCCTGCCGTCGTCGGCGGCGATCCCGACGAGCGTGCTGGTGATCGACTTCGTCGCCGAGTAGATGTCCTGCGCGCTGGCGGCGTTCGTCCCCCGGAAGTACTGCTCGTGCGCGACCTTGCCGTCTCGTACCACCACGAAGCAGTTGGACTTCCCCTGCTCGGCCACCTGCCCGATCTCGTCGAGCTTCTGTGCGTCCAGCCCGACGGCGCCGGGGCTCGTGGTGGACCAGGTCGTCCCCGGCACCGGCGCGCGCGGTGTGCGTGTCGTCGCCGGGGTCGCGGTGCTCGACCCGCCGCCCGAGCACGCGCTCACGACCAGCGTGGCGGCGAGGGCGAGGGCGGTGACGCGGGCCCGGGGTGAGGTCGGGATCATCGGCACGTCGGACAACCTCGCGTGGGCAACCGGGGATTTCCATGAGACCGCGATCAAGGAATCGTGAGCCGACCGGGGCGCCTGATCCTGGGCGTGACATACGGCACGGTTGCGTTTCGATACGGAGCCGTCTAGGTTGCCCCGGCATGCGCAGTGCCCTGAAGAACCCTGACCTCGTCTACCAGCGCCGGTGGCTGACGCTGCTCGTCCTCTGCATCAGCCTGATCGTGATCACGCTCGACAACACGATCCTCAACGTCGCGATCCCGACGCTCGCGCACACCAAGAGCCAGGGCGGGCTCGGTGCGACGGCCAGCCAGCTCCAGTGGATCGTCGACGCGTACACGCTCGTGTTCGCCGGCCTCCTGCTCACCGCAGGGAGCCTGGGCGACCGCTTCGGTCGCTACCGCTTCCTCGCGATCGGCCTGTCGATCTTCGGCATCGGCTCGTTGCTCTCGGCGTTCGCGCCGTCGGCCAACGCGCTGATCGGGACCCGTGCGCTGATGGGCATCGGCGCCGCGTTCATCATGCCGTCGACGCTGTCGATCATCACCAACGTCTTCACCAACCCGGCGGAACGGGGCAAGGCCATCGGCGTCTGGGCCGGGGTCTCCGCACTCGGCATCGGCCTGGGTCCGATCACCGGTGGGTTCCTGCTCGAGCACTTCTGGTGGGGTTCGATCTTCATCGTGAACGTGCCGATCGTGATCATCGGTCTCGTGCTCGGCTTCATGCTCGTGCCCGAGTCGAGCGACCCGTCGCACTCCGCCCTCGACCCCGTCGGGGCTGTGTTGTCGATCGTTGCCCTCGGCTCGATCCTGTGGGCCGTCATCGAGGCGCCGGCACATGGTTGGGGCGCGCCGGAGATCATCGCCGGGTTCGTCTTCGGGTTCGTGGTGCTCGGGATCTTCCTCACGTGGGAGCTGCGGTCCAGCCACCCGATGCTCGACATGCGCTTCTTCGAGAACCCGCGCTTCAGCGCGGCGAGCGGTGCCATCACCCTCGTGTTCCTGTCGCTGTTCGGGACGCTGTTCCTGCTCACCCAGTACCTGCAGTCGGTGCTCGGCTACTCGACGGTCGAGGCCGGCGCGGTGCTGCTTCCCCAGGCCGCGATCCTCATGATCTTCGCCCCGCTCTCCAACGTCTGGGTGCAGAAGTTCGGGAACAAGCTCGTCGTGGCGGTCGGGCTGCTCCTCGTCGCGGCGTCCTTCGTGCTCTTCCTCACCTGGGACGCGAGCACGGGGGTCGGCACGGTGATCGCGGTGACCGCGCTGATGGGCCTCGGGATGGCGAACGTCCTCGCACCCTGCACCGACTCGATCATGGGATCGCTGCCGCGGGCGAAGGCAGGCGTCGGCTCGGCGGTGAACGACACCACCCGGCAGATGGGTGGCGCGGTGGGCGTCGCGGTGTTCGGCTCGCTGATGGCCAGCCACTTCCACTCGACGATCCAGCACAAGATCGGGTCGCGGGTCCCCGGCTCGCTGTTCGCCCAGGTACGGGACAACGTCGGCACCGCGGTTGGCATCGCCAAGCAGTCGCCGGCGGCGCGCCCGTACTCGAACACGATCATCACCGCCGCCCACGACACCTTCGTCAGCGGCCTGCACCAGATCGGCCTCGTCGCGGCGGCCATCACCGTGTTCGCCGCAATCGGCGTGGCGCTGTTCCTGCCCGCCCGCGCTCGTGACAACGAGCCGGTCCCCGCGGTCGGCGCGGAGCCCGAGCCGGAGCCGGTGGGAGCGGTCTGATGGCGATCTCCGAGGAAGACATCCGCGTCCGCGCGGGACGGCCGCGCGACCCGGCGTGTGATGCGGCGATCCTCCAGGCCACGCTCGATCTCTTCGCGGAGCACGGATACGGCGGCGTCAGCATGGACGGCGTGGCCGCCCGCGCCGGTGTGGGCAAGGCCACGATCTACCGCCGGTACTCGAGCAAGGCCGAGCTGGTCGTCGAGGCGGTGCGCTGCGGTGTGCAGCTGGAGGACCGGCTCCCGGACACCGGGGATCTGCGGGCCGACCTCATCAGCATGATGCGCCCGCTGCTCGACCGGCTGCGGGGTAACGACGCCAAGGTGCTGATCACGTTCGCGGTCGAGCGGTTGCGTGAGCCCGAGCTGGCCGAGGAGTTCGACCGCTCGGTGATCGGCAAGAAGCGCGAGCACATCCGGCATCTCGTCCGGTCCGCGATCCAGCGTGGTGACCTCCCGGCCGACTCCGACGCGGACCTCATCGCCGAGGCGCCCGGTGCCTTCATCTGGCACCACGCGATCTACAACCTCCCGATGGACGACGCGCTTCTCGGCCGCATCGTCGACCTGGTGCTCCCCCGGCCCACCTGAGCCGGCCGACCTGAGGCCGCGGGCTCAGCCGGTCAGGTTCCGCACCGGGGTGATCGCGTGCCACTCCCCGCCGGCGCCGATCGACGAGTCCCACGCGACGAGCCGGAAGTCGTCGTCGGCGTCGTACTTGCCTTTGCCGAGCGAGCCGAACTGGCCGGAGGAGAGCGGGACGATGTGGCCATAGTGGTTGACGCTCGCGAGCCAGGACTTGGTGTTGAGGTCCTTGCCCGCGCGCGCCGCGATGTCGCGGAACATCGTCGTGATCTGGCAGGCGTCGGTGATCGCGCCGTAGGTGTCGAGCGTCTTGCCGTCCGGACCCGGCACCACCTCGAGCGGACCGGGCGCGTGCTTGCCCGTCTGCTTGCGGTAGATCGCGGTGCAGTGCTTCCAGTTCTTGCTCTTGGCGTACTCGGCCCCGGTGACTCCGCCCGCGGTGAGGATCCCGTCGTACGGGTTGTCCTTCTCGCCCGACGCGGTGATCTGATGCGCCGCGTCCTTGACGTCCTGGGTGTCGACGAGCAGCAGCGTGTGCGGCAGCTTCTGCCTGATCTTCGTCACGAAGGCCTTGGAGGAGACGACGTCACCAGAGAGGAACAGCGCGTCGACGTGCTCGCCCTTCCACTTCTCGAGGAAGCTGTCGAGCTGGGCCTGCGCGGCGGTGAGGTCACCGGTGGGGTCGATCGAGAGCACCGCGGTCGAGCCCATCGGCACGTGCGCCTTCTTCAGGCCGGGCACGATCACCTTGTGCACCATGGCGGCCTCGTTGTTGCCGCCGAGCACCGCGATCTTGTGGCCCTTCAGCGTGTGCTGCTGCTGGAGCAGGTCCAGCATCACGCGCACGCGGCGTTCGTCGGTCGCGCCCGGATAGATCATGAGCCCGGGCGGCGCCTTGTCCATGATCGCCTGAGTGAGGTTGTACGACATCAGCACCGTGTGGTGCTGGTTCGAGACGCAGGCCTGCGCGTCGCCCGAGAAGTCGATCATCGTGCCCATCACCGCGAAGACCTTGTCGTCGTCGGTGAGCTTGGTGCACGCCGCGAGCGCGGGCGCGCTGCCGAGCGGGCAGTAGTCGGCGTAGACGGGCTCGATCTTGCGCCCGTTGACGCCGCCCTTGGCGTTGAGGTCGTCGATGAACGCCTGGTACACCGCGTTCTGGTGCAGTCGGATCGAGTCGGTGAAGGTCTTGATGCAGTCGTAGTTGACGAGCGCGATCCCGACTTTGACCTTCTTCGCGGTCACGCCGACCCCGGTTGCGGCGCCCGCCGGCGCGACCGGTGCCATGAGGCCGGCGAGCACCACCACCGTCAGCAGTGCCGCGACGTACCACCGGCATGGTGTCGACGTCCTGCCCGTGCGGACTCCCATCCTCAACCCCCCGGTCGGATGCAAGGTCGGCGAACCATAGGCGCGGCGCGCCGCGAGCGCGATCAGGGCCGGGCGAGGCCCGGCCCTGCTTCGTGGAGCATCTGGCGGAGGGGGTGGGATTTGAACCCACGGTGACTTGCGCCACAATGGTTTTCGAGACCATCCGATTCGGCCGCTCTCGCACCCCTCCGAGGGTCGCGAGGCGCTCCTCCGGAGAGCAACGCCGAGCGGGGCGTGAGTGTACGCGCTCGGCCGGCCGGGCTCAGCGCCGTTCGGCGAAGAACGCGCGCAGCAGCGCCGCCGACGCCTCGGACTGCACGCCCGCGACGACCGGCGTCTCGTGGTTCAGCCTCGGGTCGGCGGCGAGGTTGTAGAGCGTCCCGGCCGCGCCGGCCTTCGGGTCGGCGGCACCGAAGACGATGAGACCGATCCGGCCGTTGATCGCCGCGCCGGCGCACATCGGGCACGGCTCCAACGTGACGACCAGAGCGCAGTCGTCGAGGCGCCACCGGCCCAGCGTCGCGGCGGCGTCCCGCAGCGCGAGCACCTCCGCGTGCGCGGTCGGGTCGGACTGGAGCTCGCGCTCGTTGTGGCGGCGGGCGATGACCTCGCCCGTGTCGAGGCGGGCGACGACGGCCCCGATCGGCACGTCGCCGTGGCCGAGCGCGGCGCGCGCCTCGTCGAGCGCGGCGGCCATCAGCCCCTCGGTGCGTTCCCGGTCCCGTTCGGTGATGGGCCCGTCATCCATCGATGCTCCCGTCGCGAATGAGGAGCACGCATCTTGACCCAGGAGCGCCGATCGGGGGTCACGGCCGACCCCGCGCGATCGAGGGCCCGCCGGCACCGTCGAGACGTCGAAGTCCGAGGGTTCGCGGGCGTGGTCACCGGGAACCTTTCCGCAAGCACCATCGGTACGGTCCGAGCGCCCGTGGAGGCGGCACACCGTCGGAGCAGGAGCGACGAAGGCGGCGACGCCGGGAGTCACGGAGGAGTGGACATCGGTGAGGGCTTCGGTCGTGCGACCCCGGGAGCTCGGCCAGTCCGAGCTCTCGCGCTGGCGCGACTTCCAGGCCGCACGCCTCGAGCTGCAGCACCCGTTCCTTTCGGGCGGGTTCGCGCGCGCCGTCGACGCGGTGTCCGACCGGGCGCGGGTGGCGGTGTTCGAGGACGGCCCGACCGTGGTCGGCTTCCTCCCGTTCGAGGAGCGCGTCCGCGGCATCGCCACCGCGATCGGGCGCAAGCTCAACACCCGCCAGGGGTTCGTCCACGAGCCCGGACTGCCCTGGTCGTGGCCCCAGCTCCTCGACACGGTGAGCCTGGACGTGCTCCAGGTGAGTGACCTGGTCGACTTCCAGTCGGACGACCGCGCGTCGCTCGAGGAGTTCCACGCGCCGGTCATCGAGACCGCCCCCGGGTGGGACGAGTACCTGGCACGGGTGAAGTCCAGCAAGAACATCAAGACCACCCTGTACAAGGAGCGCAAGCTCAGACGCGAGTTCGACGACGTGCTGTTCGAGTCCGGCCCGGCCAAGGACTGCGCGCAGCTCCGGCAGCTGGTGGCGTGGAAGTCCCAGCAGTACCGGCGCAGCGGGTGGCCGGACCCGTTCGCGCGTCGCGGCGTGACCGAGCTCCTCGACGTCCTTGCGTCCAACTCCGAGGTCGGTCTGGACGCGGTCGGCTCGTCGCTGCGGATCGACGGGCAGCTTGTGGCCACCGACCTGAGCCTCACTTCCGAGACGGTGTTCGCGGGCTGGTTCGCCGCCCACGACCCGGAGTGGTCCCGGGTGTCGCCGGGTGCGATCCGCACGCTGCGGACCGTCGAGGCCGCGTTCGACCTCGGGGTGGTCGCACTGGACCTCTCGCGCGGCGACGAGGGCTACAAGGACTCGCTGAAGACCGGGAACGCGATGGTCGCGACCGGCGTCGTGTCCCGCCCGTCCGCACGCGCCGTCGCGTTCCAGGCCGCGCACGCGCCGATCGCCGCCGCGCGCGCGTACGTCCTCGACCGCCCCGAGCTGCGTCGCACTGTGCGCGAGAGCCTGCGGCAGGTCGGCCGCCTCCGCGAGTCCCTCACCCGCCGACCCCACTGAGCCCCCCTTCGACGACCGCGACGACCGTTCCCGCTCTTCGGTGCGGTCCGGGCGCGCGACGCCGCCGGCGAATCGGGCGTCTGCCCGATCTTTCGGTCAGTTCGCAGGATCGAGCTCCGTGAACCCGTTCCGCATGGCGAACAGCGCCGCCTCGGTGCGGGTCGAGATGCGGAGCTTGGCGTAGATGTGCTCGAGGTGCGAGGACACCGTCTTGCGCGAGATCGACAGGTCGGCCGCGATCTCCGGGTTGGATCGGCCGCGGGCGAGGCACATGAGCACCTCCACTTCGCGCCTCGTCAGCCCTCCGGGAAGGTCGGCGCGCCGGCGTACGCGCTGCCCGCCCGCGCGAAGCACCGCGTTGACCGCCTCACCGTCGAGGCGACCGGCGCGGGCCTCGTCGCGGAGCATGGCCGCGATCGCGGGCGGGTCGAACGCGTCGCGGTGGGGACGGGTTTGCCCGAGTGCCTGGTGGACGTCCGCGACGGCGAGGACGCGCGCCGGGAAGGGGATCGCGTCGCCGCGCAGCCCGCGCGGATAGCCAGACCCGTCGAGGCGCTCGTGGTGCAGTGCGGCACAGTGCGCGATCTGGGAGAGCAGTGGCGTACGCGTGAGCATGCGCTCGAGCAGATACGGGTGCGTGCGGGCGCGCTCGCGTTGGCTCAGCGTCCAGGGCTTGGGCTCTTCCCAGACTCCACTCGGCACGCCGATCATCCCGACGTCGTGGACGAGCGCGGCGCGGCGAAGCATCCGGACCTCGTCCGGCGGCATACCGAGGGTCGTCCCCGCGGCCGCGGCGGTGTGCGCCACGGCGCGGGAGTGCCCGGTCCGACACGGTGACTTCAGGTCGGTGAAGTCCGCGAGGGCCTCGAGCGCGCGGTCGAGCTCATCGTCGTCGAGCTCGTCGCCGAGCCGCGGGTCGAGCGCGATCACCTCGTCCCACGCGGAGATCGCGTCGATGCCGGCCAGCACCTCGTCGCAGTGACGGGCGAAGAGCTCGACGAGGGTGGGATCGAACTGCGTGCCACTGCGCTCGCGGGCGACCGCGAGCGCGGCATCCGCACCTGCGGACGCGTTGAACCACTCGATGCAGTCGGCGAGGTGGACGATGCGGGCGACCATCGCGAGGCGGTGCTCTCCGACTGCGCCCGGGACACCGCGACCGTCCCAGCGCTCGAACGCCTGGACGAGCGGCGCACACACGTCTTCGCCGAGCCCCAGCCGGTGCGCGAGCTCCCCGGTCGACTGACAGTGCGACTCCATCGTGGCCTGCACCGACCGGCCCCCCGTCGCGAGGAACTCGCTCGCCATCGTGAGCCGGCGTACCGGTGTGCTGCCCCGCCCGAGGTGACGGAGCATGAAGGTCGCGAGGCTCACACCGGCGAGGTCGCCGTCGTGCGTGTCGGCGAAGAGAGCCATCTCGTCGCCGAACAGCGCCGCAAGGTCGCTCGTGTCGGTCGCGCAGCCGACCCAGGTCAGCAGCGACGTGTAGTAGGTCGCAGCGCGGGCGTCGTCGCCGACCTCCGCGAGGTCGGCCAGGCGCATCGCGATCACCGTCTGGCGCAGCACCCGTTCGACGGGTCGCCCCATCCCGAGATCGGACAGCAGCGACAAGGTCGCGACCAGCTCCGACAGCTTCACGGCCGGCGACGTCTGCACGCATGCGATTCTGACATCTCGCGACCCGGGGTCCTCCGCGTGCGCGCGGGCCGGCGGCCGAAACATCGGGCAGCTGCCCGATGTGGCGCGGGCCCGACCGACGTACAACACGGGCATGGACCACGACGCTCCTCCCGAGTCGCTGCACTTCATGGCAGCCGGCGCGCTGCTCGAGGCGCTGACGGCGCACGACTTCCGACAGCTCGAGGCGGCGCTCGACCCCGACGCGACGATGTCGGCCCTGCTGCCCGGCGGGTTCCGGGAGTGGAGCGGCGCCCCGGACATCGGCGCCGCATTCGAGCGCTGGTTCGGCCAGGCCCGGCGCTTCGAGGTCGTCGACGCGTCGGTGGGCCACATCGGCTCGCTGCTCGAGCTGCGCTGGCGCTTCCGGCTCGAGGCCGCGCGGTTCGACGACGCGTCGATGGTCGTCGAGCAGCACGCGTTCGCGTCGACGGGTCCGACCGGCCGCGTCCGCCACATCTCGTTGCTCTGCTCGGGGTTCTGGAAGGAGCACCCCGATCAGTGAGCGACCGGCAGCCACCGACGACACGAGCTCTCAAACGAAAGGGACGGCAACGATGAACGCGAACCGCGCACTCTGGGAGAAGGGCGACTTCACGCGCATCGCGGCGAGCATGCGCGGCAGCGGCGAGGAGATCGTCAAGACCCTCGGGATCACCAACGGGCTCGAGGTCCTCGACCTCGGGTGCGGCGACGGGACGACGGCGCTCCCTGCCGCGCGGTTGGGCGCCGACGTCACCGGCGTCGACATCGCGGCCAACCTCGTCGAGGCCGGCAGCCGTCGGGCCGAGGCCGAGGGACTGACGCGCTGCCGCTTCCAGCAGGGCGACGCGTCCGATCTGTACGAGCTCGACGACGAGTCGTTCGACCTCGTCGTGAGCGTCTTCGGCGCGATGTTCGCGCCCGAGCCGTGTGACGTCGCCAAGGAGATGGTGCGCGTTACGCGTCCCGGCGGGAGGATCGTGATGGGCAACTGGATCCCCGGCGATCCGACGCTCGTCGCGCAGATCCTGAGGATCAGCGGCGCCTACTCGCCGCCGCCGCCCGAGGGCGTCGTCAGCCCGATGAGCTGGGGAATCGAATCCGACGTCCTGGACCGCTTCGACGCGGCGGGGGTTCCGGGGGACCGGGTGTCGTTCGCCCGGGACACGTATCACTTCGTGCACCCGGCGCCCCCGTCGGAGCTGCTGGCGGAGTTCCGCGCCTACTACGGCCCGACGATGAACGCGTTCGACGCGGCCGAGGCGAGCGGGCGCACCGCCGAGCTGGCGGCGGAGATGGACGCGCTCTTCAACCTCCAGAACACGAGCACGGACCCCGGCACGACCGACATCCCGGCCACGTTCCTGCGGGTGTCGGTCGACCGGTGAGCCCGGGAGCCGAGGTTGGCGGAGGGAGTGGGATTCGAACCCACGGTGAGTTGCCCCACACACGCTTTCCAAGCGTGCCGATTCGGCCGCTCTCGCATCCCTCCGTACGCGCGGCCGACATCGGTGTCCGCCGGACGCGCGAGCCGTGGATCGTAGCGGTGACGCCCCTGCTACCCTGCCGACGCGGACCGTGCTAAGCGGGGAGCCCGTGGTGCCCTGTACCCCAAATCCACGTCATGGGGGGCCGAATCCCCGTTCGAGGCCCGAGCCGCCGTTGGGAAGGCGACTCGCCAGTGGTGTAGATGGTCGGGTCCTGCGCAACGGGATCTCGTGAAACGAGTCAGGTCCGGAAGGAAGCAGCTCTCAGCGGGCCCTCCCGTGTGCCGCAGGGTCGCCTGGCCTGAGCCGGCAGCGAGCGGCGCGCCCTTCGGTGTCGGGTCGACAGCGGGTGCACGGTCCGCATCTCTCTTCGGGTCGCTGCGGCCTGCGCGACTGCGGGTCGTTCCGGCGGCGCACTGCGTGCCCGCTTCCGCCTGCACTCCGCCTCCGTGCTCGCTCCGGCCTCCGCTCCTGCGCGTCGGGCGCACCTCCTCGGTCGGGGGTGTCGGCTGGCTAAGGTCGAGCGGTGCCGTTTCAGTCCCTGTACCGGAAGTACCGACCGCAGCGCTTCGACGAGCTCGTCGGCCAGGAGCACGTCACGACCGCGCTGCGCAACGCCGTGCGCGAGGGCCGGGTCGGCCACGCGTACCTCTTCTCCGGCCCGCGCGGCACCGGAAAGACGACGACCGGGCGCATCCTGGCCAAGGCGCTCAACTGCCTCGACCTCGGCGCGGACGGCGAGCCCGACGGCACCTGCGAGAACTGCGTCGCCATCGCCGCCGGTACCTTCAACGACCTCGTGGAGATGGACGCCGCGTCGAACAACGGCGTCGATGCGATCCGTGACCTCGTCGAGCGGGTCAGCCTCGGCATCGGCGCGACCTCCAAGGTCAAGGTGTACCTGATCGACGAGGTGCACATGCTCAGCAACGCGGCTTCGAACGCGCTGCTGAAGACGCTCGAGGAGCCGCCCGGTCACGTCGTGTTCGTGCTCGCGACGACCAATCCGGAGCGGGTGCTGCCGACGATCCGGTCACGGACCCAGCACTTCGAGCTCACGCTGCTGTCGATCGAGCAGATCACCGGCCTGCTCGCGTCGGTGCTCGAACGAGAGGGCGTCGAGTTCGAGCCCGACGCGCTGACGTCGATCGCCCGCGCGGCGGGAGGGTCGGCCCGGGATGCGGAATCGCTGCTCGACCAGGCCCTGGCGCACGCCACCGGGACGCTCACCGCGGCCGGGGTCGAGTCGGTGCTCGGCGGGTCACCGTTCGACGCCCGCCTCACGATCCTGGACGCGATCGCCGCGGAGGACGTGGCCGGCGGGCTCACCGCGCTCGCGGGGCTGCTGGAGTCGGGCCACGATGCCCGGCGCGTGGCCGAGGACCTCCTGCGCTCGCTGCGCGACGCGTTCCTCCTGACCGCGGGACGCGGCCAGGTGCACGTCGACGCGCCCGAGGACGAGCGCGAGCGGCTGAGCGCGGTCGGCGAGGTGCTCGGCAACGCGCTCGTCGTACGCGGCCTCGAGACGTTGGGGCAGGCGGTCGTCGACATGCGCGGCACCGACGCGGCCGATCCACGGCTCGTGCTCGAGATCGCGCTCGTCCGGCTCTGCCGGCGCGACACCGGCGGTCCGCTGCAGGTCCTCTCGGACCGGGTCGACCGGCTCGAGCAACGGCTCGCGGACGGCGGGAGCGTTGCACCGGCACCGGCACCGGCGTCCAAAGCTCCGAAGGCCGCCGCGGACGACCCGCCGGCGCCGCCGGCCAAGAAGCGCGCGCTCGGCGCGTTCAAGCAGGCGCCCAAGCCCGCGACCCCGCCCGAATCCGAGTCCACGGCGGAGGCCGACCCGCCGTCGGCGTCTGCGGACCCGGCGCCCCCCGACGCGGAGCCGGCGCCATCCGCGTCCGCCGCACCCGCACCGGCGGACGAGGTGGTGCTGGACCTCGACGACGTGATCGTCGCGTGGAGCGCGGTGCTCGACGCGGTGCCGCGCTCGCTGCGCTCCGCGATCCAGGAGGCGCAGCCGCTGCGGGTCGACGGCAACGTCATCACCTTCGGCGTCTCACGGACCCAGATCGACAACGTGAAGCCGCGCTTCCAGAAGGAAGCCCACGCGATCCGCGAGAAGTTCATCGAGCAGCTCGGGTCGCCGCCCAAGTTCAAATTCACGGTGCACAGCTGGACCGGGACGAACGGCGGTCGCGACCGTCCGCCGCGAACCGGTCCGACGCTCGAGCCCGCTGACGTCGACGCGGGTGACCCGGGTCCGCCACCACCGGAGGACGACACGATCATCGACCTCGTGGACCCGAACGAGCTCGTCGACGCACCCAAGGGCGCGGGGGCGGCGGTAGATTCGGTCTCCCGCCTCGAGGACGCCTTCGGCGCGACCGTCATCGAGGAAGTCCCCCGCACGTAGGAGCCTGCCGTGGCGAAGCAGAAGCCGCAGAACAACAACATGATGAAGCAGGTCCAGAAGATGCAGGCCGACATGCTCGCGGCCCAGCAGGCGCTCGCGACCATGGAGGTCGAGGGCAGCGCGGGCGGCGGCATGGTGAAGGCGGTCGTGACCGGGTCCGGGGAGCTGCGCTCGGTGTCGATCTCGGCGGACGTCGTCGACCCCGACGACATCGAGATGCTCGAGGACCTCGTCGTCGCAGCAGTCGCCGAGGCGATGCGCGCGTCCCAGGAGCTGCAGTCCGAGCAGATGGGCCCGGTCACCGGCGGCCTGGACCTCAGCGCGTTCGGCCTCGGCTAGTCGCTGACGGGTGGCGTCCTTCTACGAGGGACCGGTCCAGCGGCTCGTCGACGAGCTCGGCCGGCTCCCGGGCATCGGGCCGAAGTCCGCGCAGCGGATCGCCTACTACCTGTTGAAGGTCGCGCCCGAGGACGCGCGCCGGCTCGCGGCCGCGATCGTCGAGGTCAAGGAGAAGATCTCGTGGTGCCGGCGGTGCTTCAACATCGCCGAGGGCGAGGAGTGCAGCATCTGTCGCGACCCGCGCCGCGACACGACGCTGCTCTGCGTCGTCGAGG
Source organism: Acidimicrobiia bacterium (assembly GCA_036502405.1). Taxonomy (GTDB): domain Bacteria; phylum Actinomycetota; class Acidimicrobiia; order IMCC26256; family JAENVU01; genus Chersky-806. The sequence goes on along the minus strand of DASXYP010000047.1, from coordinate 38,513 downwards.
AGCCGCGCGACATCGTGGCGATCGAGCGGACCCAGGAGTTCCGCGGCCGCTATCACGTCCTGCAGGGGACGATCTCGCCGATCGAGGGCATCGGCCCCGACCAGCTGCGGGTCAAGGAGCTGCTCGTGCGGATACCCGCGGAGGGCGTCGAGGAGACGATCCTCGCGACGAACCCGAACACCGACGGCGAGGTCACCGCGATGTACCTGGCCAAGGTGCTGACCCCGCTCGGCGTGAAGGTCACCCGCATCGCGAGCGGCCTGCCGGTCGGCGGCGACCTCGAGTACGCCGACGAGGTCACGCTCGGCCGTGCTCTCGAAGGCCGGCGCGCCGTCGACGGCTGATCTCGCCGCGACCGATGAGCTGCGTGCCGGCGCCGGGTCTACCGCACCGAAACCGTTCACCCGGAGGTCGCCGCCATGCGCCGGCTCATCGTGTCCGAGTTCGTCACCGTCGACGAGCCCGGCTGAGCGAACGTGAGCGTTCGCTCAGGCGTCGGCGAGCGCGCGGGCGACGACCTTGCCGACGGCCTCGGCCTCGGTGAGGAAGCCGTCGTGACCCGAGATCGACTGGATCACCTCGACGCCCGAGTTCCGGGGGATGCGCACCGCGAGCTCGTGCTGCAGCCGGAGTGGGTAGAGCCGGTCCGACGAGATGCCCGCGATCGTCACCTCGCCGGTGATGCGCGCCAGCGCGGCCGCGATCCCGCCGCGACCCCGGCCGACGTCGTGATGGTTCATCGCGCGTGACAGGACGATGTAGGTGTTCGCGTCGAAGCGCCAGGCCAGCTTCTCGCCGTGGTACTCGAGGTACGACTCGACCGCGTACCGCCCGCCGGACAGCGGGTCCTCGTGGCCCTGGCGGCCGCGCCCGAAGCGCTCGTCGAACTCCTCCTCGGAGCGGTAGCCGACCTGCCCGATGCCGCGGGCGAGGCTCATGCCCCGCCACGGGCCCTCGCCGGGCTCGGCGTCGTAGTAGTCGCCGCCGGCGAAGCGGGGGTCGGACTCGATCGCGCGGATCTGCAGCGAGCACAGCGCGATCTCCTCGGCCGTCGCGCGGGCGCCGCACGCCATGACGACGACGCGCGGGACGCGGTCGGGGAACGAGACCGCCCACTCGAGCGCGCGCTGACCGCCCATCGAGCCGCCGACCACCGCAGCCCAGCGTTCGATGCCGAGCCGGTTTGCGAGCGCGGCCTCCACCACCACCTGGTCCCGGATCGTCACCGTCGGAAACCGCGACCCGTAGGGCCGGCCGGTGACCGGATCCGTGGAAGCAGGCCCGGTCGTGCCCTGGCACCCGCCGAGCACGTTGGGACAGATCACGAAGTGGCGGTCGGGGTCGATCGCCTTCCCGCGCCCGATGATCTCGCTCCACCAGCCGGTCTCCCGATGGCCGGGGCCCGCGGGTCCGGCGGCGTGGCTGTCGCCGGTGAGCGCGTGGAGCACGAGCACGGCGTTGTCGCGAGCCGGGCTGAGCGTCCCCCAGGTCTCGTACGCGACCGTCACCGGTCCGAGCCGACCGCCGGCCTCCAGGACGTGGCCCCGCGGCTCGAACAGGGTGGCGAACTGCCGGTGTCCCGGCGGATCGCCCTCCCGCCAGGCGCCGGTGACCGGAACGACTGGCGCGGCCGTCATGCGCCCATCAGGCTAGTGATGCGTCTGGTAGTCGCCGTGCCCACCCGCAGTGATTGCCGGACGCGTTCCTCAGGCGCCCTTCGCGGCCCGGAAGCCCGCCTCCAGGTCGGCCTGGATGTCCTCGAGCGACTCGAGGCCGACCGAGAGCCGTACGAGGTCCGGTGTGACCCCGGCCGCGAACTGCTCGGCCACCTCCAGCTGCTGGTGCGTGGTGCTGGCCGGGTGGATCGCGAGCGTGCGGACGTCACCGACGTTGGCGAGGTGGCTGATGAGCTCAAGACCGTTGATGAAGCTCTGGCCCGCTTCGAGCCCACCCTTGATGCCGAACGCGACGATCGCACCCTGACCCTTCGGCAGGTACTTCTTCGCCCGGTCGTTCCATCGACTCGACGTGAGCCCGGGGTACGCGACCCACTCGACCTCGTCGCGCGCCTCGAGCCACTTCGCGACGGCGAGCGCGTTCTGCGAGTGCCGCTCCATGCGCAGGCTCAGGGTCTCGAGCCCCTGCAGGAAGAGGAACGAGTTGAACGGCGAGAGCGCCGCACCGATGTCGCGCTGGTACTGCAGGCGCGCCTTGAGGACGTACTGCGCGGGACGCAGCGGCTCGGGGAGCTCCGAGAACACGAGCCCGTGGTAGCTCGGGTCGGGCTCGGTGAAATTGGCGAACCGCCCGCTCGCGACGTAGTCGAACTTGCCGCCGTCGACGATGATCCCACCGATCGACGTGCCGTGGCCGCCGATGAACTTCGTGGCGGAGTGCACGACGATGTCGGCGCCCCACTGCAGCGGGTTCAGCAGGTACGGGCTGGCGAGCGTGTTGTCGATCACGAAGGGGATCTTGGCGTCGTGGGCGACCGCCGCGATGCCTTCGAGGTCGAGGATGTCACCCTTCGGGTTGCCGATGCTCTCCCCGTAGAACGCGCGGGTGTTCGGCCGGATGGCCTGCTTCCACGCGTCGAGGTCGTCGGGGTCGTCGATGAAGCTGACCTCGACCCCGAGCTTCGGGAACGTGTAGTGCAGCTGGTTGTACGTGCCGCCGTAGAGCGACGCGCTCGCCACGATGTGGCCGCCGTTCTCAGCGAGGTTGAGCAACGCGATCGTCTGCGCGGCCTGACCGCTCGCGGTCCCGAGCGCACCGACGCCGCCCTCGAGCGCGGCGAGGCGATCCTCGAACACCGCCTGGGTCGGGTTCATGATGCGCGTGTAGATGTTGCCGAGCTCGGCGAGCCCGAAGAGGTTGGCCGCGTGCTCGGTGTCGCGGAACACGAACGACGTCGTCTGGTAGATCGGGACCGCTCGCGCGCCCGTCGTGGGATCGGGCTCGGCGCCGGCGTGGATCTGACGGGTCTCGAATCCCCAGTCGGACATGGTGGGCTCCTCGCGGTGGGCGTGGCGACGGGACGGGCTCCCGCAGCGACGCTACGAGCCGATTCCCGACTGGTCAACTCGGATTTGAGTCGTTGACCCGCGAGGACGCGACCCCCATGATGCCGACATGACAAACATCCCTGTTGCGCCCACGCCCTCGGGCGTGACGTCCCCGGTCGGTCCGCCCGGACAGATGCGCTCACCGGTCACGGTGATCCTGCTCAGCATCGTGACGCTCGGGATCTACGGGCTCTTCTGGTACTACCGGGTGTTCGAGGACCTGAAGCTGCGCACCGGCAACGGGGTCGGCGGCGTCGTGGGCCTGATCCTCGGACTCTGCATCGGCATCGTGAACGTCTTCCTGCTGCCGGCCGAGATCGGGAACATGTACGCCCAGGAAGGGCTCGAGAAGCCCGTGACCGGACTGACGGGGTTCTGGAACCTGATCCCGATCGTCGGATGGATCATCTGGGTGGTCAAGTGCCAGAACGCGATGAACGCCCGCTGGGAAGCGACCGGAGGTACGCACGTCTGAGCGGCGTCGGGTGGCCCGACCGGCGATGTCAGGCGCGTTCCCGCCGGCCGGGACGTGGCCATCGCTCCCGGACGGAGCGCTAGCGTTCACGCCGTGACGGCGACCACCTTGGCGGCGCGCTCGAGGGCGGCGCCGTTGATCGCGGGCGGCCTGCTGCTCGGCGGCTGCGTGACGCTGGCGCTGGTCGACCCGACCCACGGTCCGCCGGTGTGCCCGTTCAAGGCGGTGACCGGCCTCGACTGCCCGGGCTGCGGCGGCACCCGGGCCGCCCACCAGCTGCTCACGGGGCATCTCGGCGCCGCGCTCAGCTACAACGTGCTCGCGGTCGTGGCGATGCCCTTCATCCTCTGGGGCCTCTTCGTATCGCTCACAGCGATGCTCGGCGGGCCCCGCTGGCGGGCGTTCTCCTTCTCACCGACCTGGACCCGGGTCGCGCTGGTCACGGTGGTGGTGTTCTGGGTCGTGCGCAACCTGCCGATCGCCCCGTTCAACTGGCTGGGTACCGGCTCCTAGGCCCGGACGCGACGGGAGCGGCCCGCAGGCCGCTCCCGTGCAGCGAAGGGTCGCGAACCCGCAGGTCAGACCAGCTGGGCCACCGGCTCGCCCCGGAGGGTCCGGTAGGCGTAGGCCACCGCGATGTACGAGATGCCATAGGTGAACAGCAGCCCGATGCCGCAGAGCAGCAGCCCGACGATGTTGATGCCGACGATGGCGAGGCCGAACACGAACAGCTCGCCGAGGCGGCCCTTGGTCATCTCCTGGCTCTTCTTCAGGGCGTCGATCGCGCCGATGTTCGGGTTCTCCACGATCACGAACCCGTAGAACATGAACACGATGAACAGGATGATCCCGGGCACGATGCACAGGATCAGGCCGACCCAGACCATCAGGCCGAAGAGGATCGCGGCGACGACGAAGTTGGCCAGGCCCTCGGTCTCGAACAGCATGCTGACCTCGGGCGTCTGGCCCTTGACCACCGCGAGGGAGGCCCGGAACAGGCCCATGGTCAGGATCATCGCGACGATGAAGGCGATGATCGAGAGGATCACGCTGAGGAAGAAGTTGCCCGTGGCCGAGCCGATCAGGTTCAGGATCACCTGGACCGCGATCACCACGATCGTGATGACCAGCATGGGGCCGATGTTCTTCCAGTACGCGTTCCACCCGTAGCCGACCGCGTCGCCGACGCTGAACCGGGACGCCCCGCCCGGGGCCTGCATGGGCATCCCGCCGGCCGGCGGGGGCGGGGGCGGGGGAGGCGGCGGCGGAGGTGGTGGCGGAGCCTGGGACATGGGTGCGCCCCTTTCAGGGAGAGCGGCGGACTGATCGACGTTAGCGATGGTTGTCGGCCGGAACGCGGCAATCCTTCAGGGGCTATCGGCAGGGCCGCGGCCCGCGCCCACGGACCTCGTCGGCGCTGCCGCCCTGCTGAGGGCGTCTTCGACGAGGGATGCGGCCGGATCGGACGCGTCCTCGAGGTCTTCTCGGAGCCGGGAGCCACCCCGCCCGGGGTGAGCGGGCTACAGGGTGCGGAGGATCGCCGCGTCGCCCTGGCCGCCGCCGCCGCAGAGGGCCGCCGCGCCGATGCCGCCGCCACGCCGCTTGAGCTCGTTGATGAGCGTCAGGACGACGCGCGAGCCGGACATGCCGACGGGGTGGCCCAGCGCGATCGCGCCGCCGTTGACGTTGACGATGTCCTCGCTGATGCCGAGGTCCCGTGCGCTCGCGAGCCCGACGCCCGCGAAGGCCTCGTTGAGCTCGAACAGGTCGACCGACGCGAGCGGGAGGTTCGCGGCATCGAGCGCCTGCTTGATCGCGCGTGACGGCTGGGTCAGCAGCGACGTGTCCGGACCGGCCACCATCCCGTAGCCGACGAGCTCGGCGATCGGCGTGAGCCCGAGCTCGGCCGCCTTCTCGGAGCTGGTGACGATCATCGCCGCCGCGCCATCCGAGATCTGGGAGGCGTTGCCCGCGGTGATGGTGCCGTCCTTCGTGAAGGCCGGGCGGAGCTTGCCCAGCGACTCGACCGTGGTGCCGGGCCGCACGCCCTCGTCCTCCTCGACCAGCACCGGGTCACCCTTGCGCTGCGGGACCGGCACCGGGACGATCTCGTCGGCGAAGCGGCCCTCCTTCATCGCGGAGGCGGCGCGGTCGTGGCTGCGGGCCGCGAACTCGTCCTGCAGCTCGCGGGTGAGCCCCCCGAAGCTCGCGGTGTACTTGTCGGTGCCCTCACCCATGTGCATCGCGTCGAACGCGCACCACAGACCGTCGTGGATCAGGGAGTCGGTCAGCTCGCCGTTGCCCATCCGGTAGCCCGACCGTGCGTTCTGCAGCAGGTAGGGCGCGTTCGTCATCGACTCCATGCCGCCGGCCACCACGACCTCGGCGTCACCGGACTGCACCATCTGGTCGGCGAGGTAGAGGGCGTTGATGCCCGAGAGGCACACCTTGTTGATCGTGTTCGCGGGGACCGTCATCGGGATCCCGCCCTTCACCGCGGCCTGGCGCGCGGTGATCTGGCCCTGCCCGGCCTGCAGGACGTGGCCCATGATCACGTAGTCCACCTGGTCGGGCCCCACCCCGCCGCGCTCGAGCGCAGCGCGGATGGCGACGCCGCCGAGGTCCATCGCGCTGAGGGACGCGAACGCACCCGAGAGCTTCCCGATCGGCGTGCGAGCGGTGGAGACGATCACGGAACCGGGCATGGCTGACTCCCGAAGGCTGGTTACTCGCTGGTCACTTGGGATGGTAGCCCTCCTCCCCGACCTTCCGTCCAGGCCGTGGCGACGGATCCGCGGTGCCGGCGGCGGGGTGCGAGGGTGCCGCACCCTTCGCTACGGTCGCCGCCCATGACGACTGCGATCGACGCCATCCGCACCGCGATCCTCGAAGGCGCGCCCGGCGAGGAGCTCGGCGCGCTCCCGCTGCCCGAGTCGGCCCGGGGCGCGCTGGTTCGGGTCGAGGACCAGAACATGTTCGACGGGCTGCCGTCGGAGGAGAAGGACCCCCGCAAGTCCACGCGGGTCGAGGACTTCCCGCTCCCGGAGATCGCGCCCGACGAGGCGGTCATCGCGGTGATGGCGAGCTCGATCAACTTCAACACGGTGTGGACCTCGATCTTCGAGCCACTGCCGACCTTCGGGTTCCTCAGGCGGCTGGGCAAGGAGAGCGTGTGGGGCGCGCGCCACGACCAGCCGTTCCACGTGATGGGCAGCGACGCGTCGGGGGTCGTGCTGCGGGTCGGGTCCGCGGTGCGCAACTGGAAGCCCGGCGACGAGGTGACCGTCCACTGCAACTACGTCGACGACCAGGACCCGTCGAGCCACGACGACGCGATGCTCGCCGCGAACCAGCGGATCTGGGGCTTCGAGTCGAACTTCGGCGGGCTCGCGGACCTGAGCATCGTGCGGGCCAACCAGCTGATGCCCAAGCCGGCGCACCTGACGTGGGAGGAGGCCGCGGTCAACGCCCTGACCAACTCCACCAGCTACCGCATGATCGTGAGCCCGAACGGCTCGCAGATGACCCAGGGTCAGACGGTCCTGATCTGGGGCGCGAGCGGCGGCATCGGCGCGTACGCGTGCCAGTACGTGCTGAACGGCGGCGGCACCCCGGTCGGTGTCGTCTCGTCACCCGAACGCGCGGCGCTGCTGCACGAGCTCGGCGTCGAGGCAGTCATCGACCGCAAGGCCGAGGGCTACCGGTTCTGGAACGACGAGGGCCAGCAGGACCCGGCCGAGTGGCGGCGCTTCGGCAAGAAGATCCGGGAGCTCGTCGGCACCGACCCCGACATCGTGTTCGAGCATCCCGGTCGTCAGACGATGGGCGCGTCGGTGTTCGTCGCGAAGCGCGGCGGGATGATCATCACCTGCGCGGCGACGAGCGGCTTCATGATCGAGTACGACAACCGCTACCTCTGGATGAACCTGAAGACGCTGAAGGGCTGCCACTTCGCGAACTACCGCGAGGCGTGGGAGGCCAACCGGCTCATCGCCGAGGGCAAGATCTTCCCGACCATCTCGAAGACGTTCGCGCTCGAGGACACCGGCGAGGCCGCGTACCAGGTGCACCACAACCAGCACGAGGGCAAGCTCGGCATCCTCTGCCTCGCGCCCGAGGAAGGACTCGGCGTGACCGACGGCGAGATGCGCGAGCGCCTGCTCCCGCAGATCACGCTGTTCAGGAAGTACGCCTGAGGGTCAGGCCATCGCGCTGAGCTCGCGGATCTCGAAGTCCGCGACCTGCTGGCGCAGCTTCTCGATGCATTCGCGCAACACCGTCCCCCGGACGCGCACGAGGTCCTCGGCGGTGTCGTACGCGGTGGCGACGATCAGGTCGGCCTGTCCCGGTCCGGAGACCCGGTTGCGCTCCACCCTGATCTCGCGCACCTCGGTGACCCCGGTGCACGCGGTCTCGAACGCGTCGGCGATCTCCTGGCTGGTCGCGCCGCGATCGCGGTGCTCACCCGCGACCGTCACGACGAGGTAGTGGCGGCATCCCGGCGTTCCCATGCGGGGGGTTGTCGGCGCCGGCCGCGGCGGGCTTGAGCGACGCGGCCCGCTCCGACCTACGCTGAGCGCGATGAGCGAGCTGACCGAGATCGACCACATCGCGATCGCCGTCAACGACCTGGATGCGGCCATCGAGTACTACGCGAAGACCTTCGACTGCACCGTGGCCCACCGGGAAGTGGTGGAGAAGGACGGGGTGGAGGAGGCGCTGCTCGCGGTGGCCGACTCCTACGTGCAGCTGCTCACCCCCGTCCGGGACGACTCGCCGGTCGCCAAGTACCTCGCGACCAAGGGTGAGGGGCTCCACCACGTGGGCTACCGGGTCGACGACTGCGCCGCGGCGCTGGCCCGGGTCAAGGCCGAGGGCCATCGCGTCATCGACGACGCGCCCCGGCCGGGGAGCCGGGGCACGACGGTCGCATTCGTCCATCCGAAGACCGCGTTCGGCACGCTCATCGAGCTGGTTCAGGAGCACTGAGGGCTGCCGATACCTTCTCCATGCCGGAGGAGCCCACCAGCACTGCAGCGCCCGAGGGCGAAGGCGCCGTCCCCGCCCGGCACGTCGAGGTCCACCACGTCCCCGCCGGCGGGATCCTCGTCTTCGAGCGACCGGACCGCCGCGGTCCGCCGATCCGCGAGCTCACGGCCGGAGAAGAGGTCAGCGTCGCCGGTCGCCGCCCGCCGTGGGTCCACATCCGAGCCGCCGACGGTCTCGACGGCTGGGTCGACGGCACGGAGCTGGCCGGGATCGCAGTCGGCGCGGCGCCCGTCGCGGCGCACCCGGGTCCCGAAGGGTCGCCCGGCGCGTCGTCGCTCACGGCTCCGAAGGTCGTCGAGAAGCAACGGAGCCGGATGCGCCTCGGCACCGGCCCGGTGCTCGGCGCGCTCGCCGGGATCCTGGCGATCGTCGGGACCGTGCTCCCGTGGGTGCAGACGGTCGGCAAGCTGGACCAGGTCGACGCGTTCGGCCTGGCGGTCAACGTCCTGAGCGGTTGGGACCACGCGCTCAAGGGTGGGTTCGAGCTCGGCCTGCTGATCGTGATCCTCGCCGGGGTGGGCGCGGTCGTGTCCCTCGTGTCGGGTGGCGGGATCGTGCGCAGGGTGCTCGGGCTCGCGCTGATGATCATCTGCGTCGTGTACGTCCTGCAGACCCAGGACCTCCTGACGACGAGCGACCGCGGCCTCGGCACCGGGCTGAACGTGTGGGACCTCGTGGACTACGGCGTGCTCGTGACCTTCGGCGGCGGCCTGGTCATGCTCTGCGCTCCGAGTCGCTGATCCCGGCGTCCTGACTCACGCGCCCGGCGACTGCTCGCCGGGCCGCTCGGGCCCCGCGCCACACTCCGTCCATCACCGGACGCACCAGTAGCCTGGCGGGATGGCCGTCGAAGAGGAGCACATCCAGGGCGAGGGCGCCGGCGCTGCCGCGCCCGTCGCTCCGGTTCCCCATCCGATCGAGGAGCGCCTCGCCCACCTCGCCGAGCTGCGCGAAGAGGCCCTCCACGCCGGGAGCCCGGCCGCGGTCGAGCGCCAGCACCAGCGGGGAAAGCTCACGGTGCGGGAGCGCCTCGAGCTGCTCCTCGACCCGGAGTCGTTCGTCGAGCTCGACATGCTCGCGAGGCACCGGGCCCACGGCTTCGGCATCGAGAACAGCCGTCCGCTCACCGACGGCGTGATCACCGGCTGGGGCACGATCGACGGTCGCAAGGTCTTCGTGTTCGCCCAGGACTTCACCGTCTTCGGCGGCGCGCTCGGCGAGGTGTTCGCCGAGAAGATCCACAAGGTGATGGACCTCGCGGAGTCCGTCGGCGCGCCGTTCATCGGCCTCAACGACGGCGCCGGCGCGCGCATCCAGGAGGGCGTCGTCTCGCTCGCGTCGTACGGCGGGATCTTCTACCGCAACGTCCGGGCGTCGGGCGTCATCCCGCAGATCAGCGTCGTGCTCGGCCCGTGCGCCGGCGGTGCGGTCTACTCACCCGCGATGACCGACTTCATCTTCATGGTGAAGGACACGTCGTACATGTTCATCACCGGACCGGACGTCGTGAAGGCGGCCACCGGCGAGGACGTCACCCAGCAGGAGCTCGGCGGCGCGATGACCCACGCGACCAAGTCGGGCGTCTCGCACTTCGTGTTCGACGACGAGCAGACGTGCCTCGAGCAGGTGCGCTACCTGCTCTCGTTCCTGCCGTCCAACAACCTCGAGGACGCCCCGTACTTCGAGCCGGACGACGATCCGGCCCGTCGGTGCGACGGGATCCTGGAGCTCATCCCGGACGCGCCGAACAAGCCGTACGACATGAAGAAGGTCATCGCCGAGGTCGTCGACGACGGGGAGTTCTTCGAGGTCAACGCGCTGTGGGCGATGAACATCGTGTGCGGCTTCGGCCGGGTCGACGGGCACGTCGTGGGCGTCGTCGGCAACCAGCCCCAGGTGCTCGCGGGCTGCCTGGACATCGACGCGTCCGAGAAGGCGGCGCGCTTCGTGCGGACCTGCGACGCGTTCAACATCCCGCTGGTCACGTTCGTCGACGTCCCCGGGTTCCTGCCCGGCACCAACCAGGAGTACGACGGGATCATCCGGCACGGGGCGAAGCTGCTCTACGCCTACTGCGAGGCGACCGTCCCGCGGGTTCAGATCATCACCCGCAAGGGCTACGGCGGCGCGTTCGTCGTCATGAACTCCAAGTCGATCGGCGCGGACCTCGCGTTCGCCTGGCCGTCGGCCGAGATCGCGGTGATGGACGCGAACGGCGCCGCCAACATCATCTTCCGGCGTGAGATCGACGCTGCCGAGGACCCCGTCGCCAAGAAGGCGGAGCTCGTCGAGCAGTACTCCGAACGGTTCGCCAACCCGTACAACGCGGGCGAGCGCGGCTACGTGGACGACGTGATCGATCCGCGTGACACCCGTCGCGTGCTGGTCGAGTCGCTCGAGATGCTCCGCTCGAAGAAGGAGCAGCTGCCCCAGCGCAAGCACGGGAACGTGCCGCTCTAGTGGCCGCACGCCCGGGCCGGGTCCGGCTGCGGTCGATCTCGCCGGACGCCACGCCGGAGGAGGTCGCGGCGATCACCGCGGCGATCGCGGCCTCGACGGCGTCGGGGTCCAGCGTCGCGGCGGTCGGCGGCCCGGACGACGAGAGCTCGCGCTGGGTGCAGGCGGCCCGGCTCACCGGTCGGCGCGGCTCCTACACCCGCGGCGAGTGGCGGCTGTCCGGCCGCCTCGGCCGCCGCAGCCGCGCGTGACCGTCCGCGACGCGGAGGTCATGACCGTCGGGCCCGACGAGGTCGTGGTCACGTTCGTGACCGAACCGGACGCGCCGGTGACGTCGCGGGTGGGCGACACCGAGGTCGTGACGGAGGGACCGCACCACGTCGCGCGCTTCGAGGGCCTGCTGCCCGGCACCACCTACGACGTGGCGGTCGAGGGCGCGGTGGCGGACGAGTTCCTCCCGGGCTCCGTGACCACGCTCGAGGTGCCGGCCGGACGGCCGCTGGCCACGATCGCGACCGTCAACGACGTCCACTTCGGCGAGACCGAGTGCGGCCGGATCGACAGTGTGATGGAGGAGGAGCTCGGGCCGGTGCTCCGGGCGCTCCCGGGCGAGCCGCCGTACCCCGAGACGATGAACCGGGCGGCGATCGCCGAGATGGAGGCGCTGGACCCGGACGTCGTCCTGGTGAAGGGCGACCTCACGAACCTCGGCACCGACGAGGAGTACGCCGCGTTCCTCGCCGCGTACGGCCGGCTCGGCGGACGGATGCACCATGTGCGCGGGAACCACGACGCGATGCTCGACGCGTCGATGGCCCTCGAGGGCGCGCCGTACGCGCTGGACGTCGGTGGCGTCACGCTCGCGGTGCTCGACACCGTGCAGCCGGGCATCGACCGCGGGCAGCTGACTCCCGAGCAGCTGCACTGGCTCGACGATCTGGCCGCGACCGTCACCGGGCCGGTGCTCGTCTTCGGCCACCACCACCCGTGGGACCTCGACGCGGCGGAGCGCAGCACGGAGTACTTCGGCATCAGCTCCGACGACAGCGAAGCGCTCGGCGCGGTCGTCTGCGCCCGCGAGAACATCGTCGGCTACTTCGCCGGCCACACGCACCGCAATCGCGTCCGCCGCTCGGCGCGGGCTCGCCGCGTCCCGTTCACCGAGGTGAGCGCGACCAAGGACTACCCCGGCGTGTGGGCCGAGTACCGGGTGTACGAGCACGGGTTCACGCAGGTCGTCCGGCGCATCAGCGCGCCGGCCGCACTCGAGTGGACCGAGCGCACGCGCCCGATGTTCGCCGGCCTCTACCGCGCCTACGCGCTCGGCCGGCTCGACCACCGCTGCTTCACCGAGACCTGGTAGCCGGCCCACCCCGGCGCTTTGGCGTCGCTTACCCACCGTAGAGGGGGGTACGCGACGCCAAGGCGTGCTCTAGAGGGCGCGGGCGGCGGTGTGGCCGTCGAAGATCGCCCGGTCGGCCCAGCGCACCGCGACCGCGTCCCCGATCCGCACGACGTCGTCGACCGCGCCCTGCAGCGCGAAATACAGGTCGGCGCACGGCTCTCCATGGGTCCGGATCACCACGGTGTCGGCGTCGAGCGTCGACAGCTCGTAGGTGAGCGCGTCGGCGACCGTGACGGTGTGGTCACCGATCTGGACCATCGCGGTGTTCGGTCGCCACACCATCCCGGCGCGCGCAGCCCGCGGCAGCGCGCGGGAGTTCGTCTCGTTGTCGATCAGGATTGGGCTCGGCAGGGGCGTGACCGTCGTGATCTGCTTGCCGGCGAGAGCCAGCGCGTGGCCGATCCCGATCGCCGCGATGTCGCCGACCGCGTCGAGCATCACGACCCGCTCGCCGAGCGCGCCCGGGTCGGCGAGGACTTCGGCCAGCGCGCGCTCGTGGTCGATGACCCAGGGCTGGTCCGTGCCGGCGACGGGCAACGGGTGCCACTTGCTCGGGGTGCCGGTCGTGGCGCGTCCTCCGGTCGCGACGACGACCGCGTCCGGCTCGAGCGCGAGCACCGCGGCTCCCGTCGCGTCCACTCCGAGCCGGATGTCGACGCCGTGGCGACCACACTCGGCCATGCGCCAGTCGGCGAAGTCCGCGAGCTCCTCCCGACCCGGCAGCGCGGCCGCCAGGCGGATCTTGCCGCCGAGCCGGTGGTTGCGCTCGAGCAGCGTCACGTCATGGCCGCGCGCCGCGGCGACCCACGCGGCCTCGAGCCCGCCGGGTCCGCCGCCCACGACCACGACCCGCTTGCGTCGCCCGGCCGGCGGGAGCGGCCCGCCGAGGCTCGACTCGCGCCCGGTGACCGGGTTCGTGACGCAGGTGATCGGCAGCCCGGCGGTGAGGTTCCCGTAGCACCCCTGGTTGCACCCGGTGCAGTGCCGGATCTCGTCGACGCGACCGGTGCGGGCCTTGTCCGGCCACGACGGGTCGGCGATGAGCGCCCGCACGACCGTGACCGCGTCGGCTGCGCCCTCGGCGATCACCCCTTCGGCCTCCTCGGGCGTGAGCACCCGGTGGACCGCGAAGACCGGGGTGCCCTGGAGCGCGGCCCGCACCGTGCGGGTCGCCGCGACACCCAGCAGGTGCGGTGAGTAGAGCGGGCGGACCATGCCCATCCCCGAGGTGCCGACGCTCACGTTCACGAAGTCGACGAGACCCGCGCCCTCGAGGCGCGCCGCGATCTCGGCTGCGTCCTCAGGCCCCAGGCCCGAGCCGTCGCGGGTCTCCTCGTCGCCGACGAGCCGCACGCCGACCGCGATCGCGTCGCCGACCTCGGCGCGCACCGCGCGGAGCACCTCGATGCAGAAGCGCATCCGGCCGTCGAGGTCGCCGCCGTACTCGTCGGTGCGGTGGTTGCTGTGTGGAGACAGGAACTCGTGGATCAGGTAGCCGTGGGCGGCGTGGATCTCCACGCCGTCGAGCCCGGCGGCCGCGCAGTTCGCGGCTGAACGGGCGAAGCCGTCGACCACCGCCGCGATCTCGTGGTGCTCGATCGGCTTCGGCGGCTCCATGTAGTTCGCGACGAGCGAGGGCGACCACGCGGGGAGCTTCGACCAGGCGCCCCCGTTGACCCCGCCGTTGTGCGCGAGCTGGAGGAACACGAGCGAGCCGTGCGCGTGGACCGCGTCGGCCACCTCGGTGAGACCCGGCACCGCGGCGGCATCCCACGCGCTCGCGTTGTTCGGCATCTGGTACGCAGTCGTCGGGTGCACCGCGGCCTGGCCGCCGATCACGGTGCCGGCACCACCGCGCGCGAACTCGCCGAGGTACCGCGCGTACCGGGCGCCGTAGTGCCCCGGCTCGCCCGGGGTCGTCGGCTCGGTGAACTGCGTGAAGTGCGCGCCCACCACGATCCGGTTGCGCGCCTCGACCGGCCCGATCCGCATCGGGCTGAAGAGGTGCGGGAACGACGGTGAGGGGTCCGGCGGCGGGGTCATGCGATGGGCTTTCTATCCTGTCGGGAGTGCAGGCACTTGCGGGGCTCCGGGTCGTGGACATGGCGACCGTGTTGGCGGGGCCCGGGGTGGCCCGCTACCTGGCGGACTTCGGCGCCGACGTGGTCAAGGTCGAGAGCCCCGAGGGCGACGGCACGCGCCGCATGGGCTGGATCGACCCCCGCGACGGCGAGTCGTTCATGTGGAAGCTGCTCGGGCGGGGGAAGCGGGCCGCGGTGCTCGACCTCAAGACCGACGCGGGGCTCGACACGATGCGGCGCCTGCTCGCCACCGCGGACGTGCTGGTCGAGAACTTCCGGCCCGGCACGCTCGAGCGTCTGGGGTTGGCGCCGGAGGACCTGCTGGCGCGGAATCCGGGCCTCGTCGTCCTCCGGATCACGGGGTTCGGCCAGGAGGGCCCGTACTCGGGCCGGCCCGGGTTCGCCACGATGGCCGAGGCGATGAGCGGGTTCGCCGCGATCAACGGCGAGCCGGACGGCGCGCCGCTGCTCCCGCCGATCGCGCTGACCGACGAGGTGACCGCGCTCGCCGGCGCGTTCGCGGTCATGGTCGCGCTGCGCCACCGCGACCGCACCGGCGAGGGCCAGGTCGTCGACGTGAACCTGCTCGAGACGATGCTGCAGCTGATGGGCGCGCTGCCGAGCGCGCACGCGCACCTCGGCTACCTCCAGCCGCGGCTCGGCAGCGGGATCCCGTACACGGTCCCGCGCGGCACGTACCAGTGCGCGGACGGACGTTGGATCGCGATCTCGACGTCCGCCGAGTCGGTCGCGCACCGCGTGATGGCCTTGCTCGGGGTGGGCGACGACCCGCGCTTCGTCAGCTTCGAAGGTCGGGTGGAGCACCGCGCGGAGCTGGACCGGATCGTCGCCGACTGGGTCGGCGCCCGCACCTCGGAAGACGTGCTCGCGGCGTTCGAGGCCGCCGAGGCCGCGATCGCGCCCGTCTACTCCATGGCCGACCTCCTGGCCGATCCCCACATCGCCGCCCGGGGCGCGATCGTGGACGTCGACGGGGTCCGCATGCCCGGGCTCCTCGCCCGGATGTCCCGCACGCCCGGCCAGGTGCGCCATGCGGGACGCCCGCTCGGCGCGGACACCCAGGTCGTGGCCGAGGACCTGTGGGCCGACCGCAGTGACGGGCCCGGAACCGGGCCCGGACGCGAGACGCCCCGAGGAGTGTCGGAGTAGAGACCTCACCTTGCGGCGGGGGCCCCAACGGCTCCTCGGGACGTCGCTGCGGGCATTGTGCACCACCACCTCGAGGTTTTCCAGAGCCTGCTGTGGACAAGGGTGTGGACGAGACCCCCCATCTGGGGAGAAGCCCGAGAATTTCTTGTCCGGTTTGATCGTTTCAGGCAGCGTATGCCGGGTTTCCGACCCCAAGGGGGGCGGCGCCAGACGGTGGACGGTGCGGGGACGGCATGGGGACGGCGACGTTTCCCCCACGCGTCGGATGCGCTACGAATTGTGGCCGATCGACCGGCAAGGGGGCCTCGTGAGTCGGATCACGAACCGAGAGCTGTTGGAGGCGGTCCGAGGCCGGACCGTGCCCGCCTGCTTCGTCGCCACCGTCCGCGCCCGGCCCGACGCGGTCGCCCTGCGCTGGAAGGACGGCGACTCGTGGCGGCACTGGACCTGGACCGACTACGCGGAGCGGGCGACCCGACTCGCCGCCAGCCTGCGCGGGCTCGGCGTGTCCCGCGGCGACCGGGTCGTCCTCATGATGCGGAACCGGCCCGAGTTCCACGTGGCCGACATGGCGGTGCTCCTGCTCGGGGCGACGCCGATCTCGATCTACAACTCCTCGGCGCCCGAGCAGGTCCAGTACCTCGTGGGCCATTGCGAGGCGACGGTCGCGATCCTGGAGGACGACGGGTACCTCGGCCGCTTCCTCGAGGTGCGCGACGCGCTGCCGCAGCTGGCGCACGTCGTCACCATCGAGGCGAAGGCGGCCCGTCCGGCCGGCGTCCTCGCGTGGAGTGACCTGATCGAGTCGGTCCCGCTCGACCTCGACGAGGCCGCGGCGATCGCCGCGCCGAGCGACATCGCGACGGTCATCTACACGTCGGGGACCACCGGCCCCCCGAAGGGCGTGCTGCTCGACCACGAGAACATCTGCTGGACGATCGAGAGCCTCCGGCTCTGCCTCGGCGAGCTCGCGACGGCCGGGCGGCGCGTCGTGTCCTACCTCCCGATGGCACACATCGCGGAGCGGATGACGTCGCACTACCAGGGCGTCGCGCTCGGCTACGAGGTCTCGACGTGTCCGGAGGGCGGACAGATCGCGCAGTACCTGCCCGAGGTCCGGCCCGAGATCTTCTTCTCGGTCCCGAGGGTGTGGGAGAAGATGCACTCGGGGATCATGGCGATCGCCGCGGCCGACGCCGCGCGCCGGGAGCAGCTCGAGGCCGCGCTCGGCGTCGGGCTCAAGGCGTCGGACTGCCGTGCCCGCGACGAGGAGCTGCCCGACGACCTCCGGGCCGAGTGGGAGGCCGCCGAGCGCGACACCCTCGCACTCGTCCGGTCGATCGTCGGGCTCGACGAGTGCATCGCCGCGATCAGCGGCGCCGCGCCGATCTCGGTCGAGGTCTTCGACTTCTTCCGGGCCCTCGGGGTGCCGATCTCCGAGATCTACGGGATGAGCGAGTCGTCGGGCCCGATGACCTGGGAGCCGTTCCGGATCAAGGCCGGCTCCGTCGGTCCCGCGATCCCCGGCAGCGAGGTGCGCCTCGCCGAGGACGGCGAGGTGATCGCGCGCGGTGGCAACGTCTTCCGCGGCTACCTGAACGACCCCGGGAAGACCGCCGACGCGCTCGACGCCGACGGCTGGCTGCACTCGGGTGACATCGGGGTGTTCGACGACGAGGGCTACCTGCGCATCGTCGACCGCAAGAAGGAGCTGATCATCACCGCGGGCGGCAAGAACGTGTCGCCCGCGAACCTCGAGGCCGCGCTCAAGGCCCAGGAGCTCATCGGGCAGGCGTGCGTCATCGGCGAGGCCCGCCCGTTCATCGCCGCGCTCGTCGTGCTCGACCCCGAGGTCGCGCCCGGGTGGGCGAGCCGCCACGGGATCCGCGCCACCAGCATCGCCGAGCTCGCCGACCACCCCGAGGTCGTCGCCGAGGTCGACCGCGAGGTCGCGGCCGCGATGGAGTCGTTCAACCAGGCCGAGCGGGTGAAGAAGGTGAGGATCCTCTGCGACGAGTGGGTCGCGGACTCCGAGGAGCTGACGCCGACGATGAAGTTGAAGCGCCGGGGGATTGCGGCGAAGTATGCGCTGGAGATCTCGTCTCTGTACGCGTGAGCTCGGTCCCTGCCCAAGTGGTCACGGCCTCGTGCGGGGCGCATGGCCATTCGCTCGGACAGTCTGCGAGCTGAGGGGCGCTCGCAGAACTCGCTCGGTGGCCACGACCCCGCACGAGGCCTGGGCTGCGAGTCGCGACTGACGTCCTCTTGTGTGCTCCCGCGCCTTCTTCGCCGCTCTGGAGAAGAGTGGGGCCGCTGGAGCGCCTTTTGCGACTTCGGGTCTGGAGGTGCGCTCCAGAGATCTTCGGGAGGGCCGCTGGAGCGCCGTGGGAGACGCGGGTGCGGAGGTGCGCTCCAGAGATCTTCGGGAGGGCCGCTCGAGCGCCTTTTGCGACGTCGGGTCTGGAGGTGCGCTCGAGAGATCTTGAAGAGAAGGTCAGTCGGGTTGGGCGATCTCTACGTGGTCGCGGCCTCTGGCGCGGGCGCTCTCGAGGGCGCGGCCGGCCTGGTCGACGAGCTCGGGCGCGTTGAGCGCGTGGCTCGGGTAGCAGGCGATGCCGGCCGAGATCGTGAGGGAGTCGCCGACCGGGCTGCTGTGCAACGTGCCGCGGACGCGCTCGGCGGCCCAGACCGCGCCGGCCTCGGCCGTGTCCTCGAGCACCGCGGCGGCCATCGTGTCGCCGATGCGGCAGGCCGCGTCGCACTCGCGCAGCGTGCGCCGCACGACCGCACCGAGGACGCCGAGCGCCTGGTGCTGGGTGTCGGCGTCCGAGCGGCCGACGCCGTCGAGCTCGAAGATGACGACGGACACCGGCTGGAGCTGGCGGCGGGCCGCCGCGACCCGCTGCTGGACGATGACCTTGAAGAACTGCTGCTCGAGCAGACCCGAGATGGGATCGACCAACGGCTCCGAGTCGGCGCGCTCGGCGGCGGACTCCTCGGCGGAGCTCCGCCGGGTCGCCTCCTCGGCGAAGATGGCCGCCAGCGCGTCGAGCTCACGGCGGAGCCGGGCCCGGTCGACGCTCATCTCGTGGAGCTGCTCCTCGGCGCTTCGCGTGCGGGCGCCCAGCGCGGTCGCGGCGATGGCCGCGAGCAGCCCGAACAAGCCACTGAGCACGGCGAGCTCGGGGATTCCCAGCACTCCGACTGCGATGCCGATCGCCAGCGAGGCGAACCCGGCACCGATCGAGAACGCGAGTCGGCGGTCCATCACGGGGAGTCCATCGGCTCACCGCGCGCCGCGGTGGAGTGCTTTGTGCGGTTTCGGCGATGTTCCAGACCGAGGGCCGCGACATCCCGCATGATCTGCGCAAATCGGTAGTCCTTCGGCGTGTAGATCCCGGCGACCCCGGCGTTGCGCAGGACGACCTGGTCCGGCTCGGGGATGATCCCGCCGACCACGACCGGCGCGTCGACGTCCATCGATCGCAGCAGGCGGATGATCTCGGGCACGAGCTCGAGGTGCGAGCCAGACAGGATCGAGAGGCCGACGACGTCGACGTCCTCGTCGCGTGCGGCGGTCGCGATCTGGAGCGGAGTAAGGCGGATGCCTTGGTAGACGACCTCCATGCCCGCGTCGCGCGCCGCGACCGCGATCTGCTCGGCCCCGTTGGAGTGGCCGTCGAGCCCGGGCTTGCCGACGAGGATGCGGGGCGGGCCGCCGAGCTGCTTGGCCTCGGCCTGAACCTGCGTGCGCACGGCCAGCATGTCGTCGGCCACGCCCGCGGCGATGCCGCCGACGCCGGTCGGGGCGCGGTACTCCCCGAACACGTCGCGCAGCGCGCCGGCCCACTCGCCGACCGTGCCGCCGGCCCGTGCCAGCTCGATGGTCGTCGCCATCAGGTTCTCGTCGGTCGCGGCCGCCGCCCGCAGCCGCTTGAGCGCGACGTCCACCGCCGCGGCGTCACGTTCGTGCCGCCACTCCTCCAAGCGGGCGATCTGCTCGGCCTCGGCGGCCGGGTCGAGCACGAGGATGTGCGACTCGCCTTCGAGGTCGGCGGTGAGCGGTGACGCCTCGGTCTCGGTGAAGGAGTTCACGCCGACCACCGTCGTCGCGCCCGACTCGATGTGGCGGATCCGCTCCGCGTTGGACTGCACGAGCCGGCCCTTGATCTCGTCGATCATCTCGAACGCGCCGCCACCGTCGAGCACCCACTGCAGCTCTTCCCACGCGGCGGTCGAGAGCTCCTCGACCTTCGCCTCGACGACCTTCGAGCCCTCGAACAGGTCGCCGTACTCGAGCAGGTCGGTCTCGTACGCGAGCACCTGCTGCATGCGCAGCGACCACTGCTGGTCCCACGAACGGGGGAGCCCGAGCGCCTCGTTCCAGCACGGCAGCTGCAAGGCCCGGGCTCGCGCGTCGCGCGACAGGGTCACCCCGAGCATCTCGAGGACGATCCGCTGGACGTTGTTCTCGGGCTGAGCCTCGGTGAGGCCGAGCGAGTTGACCTGCACGCCGTAGCGGAAGCGGCGGAGCTTCTCGTCCTGCACCCCGTAGCGCTCGAGGCAGATGCGGTCCCACAGCGCGGTGAACGCGCGCATCTTGCACATCTCCTCGACGAAGCGGATCCCCGCGTCGATGAAGAACGAGATCCGGCCGACCACCTGGGGGAAGTCCTCGGGGCCGACCTGGCCCGAGTCCCGTACCGCGTCGAGGACGCCGACCGCCGTCGCGAGCCCGTACGCGAGCTCCTGCACCGGAGTCGCGCCGGCCTCCTGCAGGTGGTACGGGCAGACGTTGATCGGGTTCCAGCGGGGCAGGTGCTTCACGGTGTGGGTGATGACGTCGACGGTGAGCCGGCGGCTCGGCTCCGGGCCGAAGATGAACGTGCCGCGCGAGAGGAACTCCTTCACGATGTCGTTCTGCGTCGTGCCCGCGAGGACGTGAGGATCGACGCCGCGCTCCTCGGCGAGTGCGATGTAGAGCGCGAGGAGCCACATCGCGGTCGCGTTGATCGTCATCGACGTGTTCATGTCCTCGAGCGGCATGCCGTCGAACAACGTCCGCATCTCACCGAGGTGCGGCACCGGCACGCCGACCTTGCCGACCTCGCCCCGGGCGAGCACGTGGTCGGCGTCGTACCCGGTCTGGGTCGGGAGGTCGAACGCAACCGACAGCCCGGTCTGCCCCTTCGCCAGGTTCGCGCGGTAGAGCTCGTTCGAGGCCTTCGCCGACGAGTGGCCGGAGTACGTGCGGATGACCCAGGGCCGGTCGCGTTGCGTCACGTCACCATTGTCCCCGCGCGAGTGAGGAAACCACAATCGCCGCGGCACGCCCGATGCACAACGCACGTGCGAGCCGCGGCTGCTCGCGGAGCGGCGAGCAGTGGACGAGCAAGCTCTCTGCCCCGCAGCCCAGCGAGCGTGACCGGAAAGGCGATTACTTCTTGCGGTAGTCGAAGAAGCCCTGGCCGCTCTTGCGGCCCAACCGCTCTGCGCTGACCATCCGCCGCAGGAGGGGTGCGGGCGCGTAGTTCGGGTCCTTGAACTCGGCGTAGAGCGCCTCGAGGATCGCGAGGCTCGTGTCGAGGCCCACGAGGTCGAGCAGGGCGAGCGGACCCATCGGGAAGTTGCAGCCGCCCTGCATCGCCGCGTCGATGTCCTCACGGGTCGCGACGCCGGCGTCGAGCAGCTTCACCGCGTTGTTGAGGTAGGGGAACAGCAGCGCGTTGACGATGAACCCGGCCTGGTCCCTGACCTCGACCGGGTTCTTGCCGCACGCGTCGGCGAAGGCCCGGGCCGCGGCGACGGTCTCGTCGCTCGTCGTGATCGACCGCACCACCTCGACCAGCGGCATCATCGGCGCCGGGTTGAAGAAGTGGATGCCGCAGACGCGCTCGGGCCGTCCGGTCTCCATCGCCATCTCGACGACCGGCAGGGTCGACGTGTTCGTCGCCAGGATCGCACCCTCCGCCACGATCCGGTCGAGCTCGCTGAACAGGTGCTTCTTCGCCGCGAGGTCCTCGACGATCGACTCGAGCACCAGATCGCAGTCCGCGAGCTCCTCGAGGTCGCTGACCGCGCGCACCCGGGCGAGCACCGCGTCGCGCTCCGCGGCTTCGAGCTTGCCCCGCTCGACCTGCTTGGCGAGGGACTTCTCGAGCCCCGCGACCATCGCGTCGGCGGTGGTCTGGGACCGGCTCCGCAGGACGACCTCGATGCCTGCCTTCGCGGCGACCTCTGCGATCCCGGAACCCATGATGCCGGAACCGACGACTCCCAAGCGCTTGACGCTCATCGTGACTTCCCCCTGCGGCCGGTGTGGAACCGGAGAGGTTACCGGCCGGTAAGGACGGGTCGCCAGGCGAGCCGGGCCCGCGAACCGCTGGATAAGGTGCCCGGCGATGACCTCCTCGGGTACCGAAGTCGCCGGCACGCTCGCGCTGGTCGGCGGGGGCGAGTGGCGCGACGGCACCCGTGACCTGGACGCGGCACTGCTGGAGGCGAGCGGCGGGACCGAGGTGCTGGTCCTGCCGACCGCGGCGGCCTACGAGCACCCGGACCGGGTCGTCGACGCCGCGGGCGCGCACTTCGCCAAGCTCGGCGCGAAGGTCCGCGAGCTGCCGGTGCTGCACCGCACCGAGGCGGAGAGCGCGGAGATCGCGGAGACGGTGCGCGACGCCCGCTTCGTCTACATCTCCGACGGATCACCCCTGCACCTGCGCTCGGTGCTCAAGGGGTCGGGCCTCTTCGAGGCGCTGCTCGCCGCGTACCGCAGCGGCTCGGTCCTCGCGGCCTCGGGTGCCGGTGCGACCGTGCTCTGCGACCCGATGGTCGATCCTCGCGGCGGCGCGTACACCGTCGGTCTGGGTGTCGTGGTGGGTGTCGCGGTGTTCCCGTACCACGGCAGCGCGGCCGACCACCTGCGCGAGCGCTCGATCGACCTGCTCCCCGCCGCCGCGGTCCTGGCCGGCATCGACGAGGAGACCGCGCTCCTGCGCCGGCCCGGGCCGAGCTGGTCGGTCGCCGGAGCCGGTGGCGTGACGCTCTACGCCGGCGCGGAGCCGACGAACCTCGCGAGCGGATCGACCGGCGTCGACCTCCCGTAGTCCCGGGCGGGTCTACGACTCGGAGATCGTGATCTTGTCGATCAGCACCTTCTGGGTCGGCGGGCCGTCGCCGTTCGAGGGGGCGAACGAGCCGATCTTCTTCGCGACGCTGATCCCGCTCGACACGTTGCCGAACCGCGCGTAGTCGTTCGGCAGGGTGGCCCCCTGCGCCCCGGTCACGATGAAGAACTGCGAGCCGAAGTCACCGGCCGGGGCGCCACCGGACTTCGCCGCCGCGAGCGCCCCGACCGGGTAGTGGTCGGTCGGGACCTCGCCCTTCACGCTGTACCCGGGACCGCCCGACCCGTCGCCCTTCGGGTCGCCGCCCTGGATCACGAAGTCCTTGGCCGCGCGGTGGAAGGGCAGCCCGTCATAGAAGCCCTCCTTCGCGAGCGACACGAAGTTGTTCGTCGCGATGGGCGCGGTCTTGGCGTCGAGGTCGACCGTCATCGTCCCGCAGCTCGTGGCGATCTTCGCCGTGTAGGTCTTGTTGGGGTCGATGGTCATCGCAGGCGCCTTCTGCGACGTGTCCTTCGTCGGCAGCTTCGACGAGGTCACCTTGGTGCAGCCGTTCTGCTTCGTCGCCGCGCTCGACGAGTCGTCGCCCTTCACGAGCGAGTAGATCACGATGACCGCGATGATCGGGACGAGCACGAACAGGAGGCCGCGCGCACTGCGCATCCTCCGGTCCCGCTTCATCAATCGCTCGCGCTCCTGCCGTGCGAGCTCGCGGTTCTGACGTTGCCGTTCGCGCTTGTCTGCCTTGGACACGAGGGCGGAGTCTAGGACCCGGTCAGTGCCCGGCAGCAGCGGAGGGCGCGACGTAGGTGCGGCACGGCTCGGCCCGCAGCGACGGGCACGGCGCCGGGGCCGCGGCGAGCGCGGGGTTCACGGGCAGGACCGGGAGGACGACCTTCGAGGCGTGGCCCCGGTCGTGCGCGACCGAGACCGCGGCGGCGCGGTCGCCGGTCGGCGTGTCGAAGGTCCAGAGGGGGCGGTCCCCGCCGGGCGCCTGGACGGTCACGCGGATGCGGCTGCCGGCCCGGAACGAGTAGGCGAACGGGAAGATCTGCACCCGGGCCTTGACGAAGCGGTGGCGCGGGACCCGCTGCAGGTCGGCCCGGGTGTCGGTGTGGATCGGGTCGAGCACGGTCGAGCGGGCCCGGTCGAGCGCGCGGTGGCTCAGCCGCAGCCAGCCGTTCTGCACGTAGCGCTCGGTGCCGTCGGGCCGGACCTCGCTCAGCGTCACCTGGACGTCCGCGTCGCTGCGGTTGGCCTTCACCCAGAGGTCGACCGATCCCGTGCCCGCCATCGAGACGGTCTGAGGGAGTGCGCTCGACAGGTACGAGAGCGACTTCCCGTCGACCACGGGGGCCCAGCTGTACGCCGGGTTCGCGGCCCAGATGCCGTCGCCCGAGCCGGTGTAGCTCGTGCGGGGACGCGCGGACGGATCACCCTGGTAGCGGTCAGCACGCTCGGCGTCGTGCCCGCGCGCGGGTTGCGTGCCGAGACCCCCACCGGGCAGCAGGTACCAGGACGTCGGGGTGACGTCGGGGATCGGCCACGACGGGTACCGCGTCTCGGCGCTGGGGACCGGCGCGCCCGCCGGCGCGCCGGGCGCGTTGCCCACCTCCCAGTTGATGCGCACCGGGGGATCGGACTCGAACTGGTGGAGCGCGGTCGCGAAGTCGGTCGACGGCGAGAAGCGGTCCGGGGGGATCGTCAGGCCGGGTACGCCGGTGATCGATGCCCAGATGGCCGGCGCGGTGGCCCGCACGCTCGCGGGGATCGTCGGGACCTTCTGCGCGACGTAGAAGTCGAGGAACTCGAGCATCTCGGCGAGGACCGAAGGGTCGAGCGACTCCGTGTGGACGCCGTTCTGCCCCACCGCGCGCACCTTGGTCGTCGGGGCGAAGCGGTTGAGCATGTCCGCCCAGTGGCCGCCGGTCTGCTCGTCCTGCCATGCCCCGGCGATGAACACCGGCGCGGTGATGTCCTTCACGAACGCCTCGGGGGCGAGCGAATCCGCGCCGTTCGGGAAGTCGTACTTGAACTCGGGATCGAGCGCGGAGACGTACGGGTGCCGTGTGGTCTGCTGCTGCAGGTCGACGTTCTGGCCGCGCAGCAGCATGTTGTCCGCGCACTCGGTGTCGCCGCCGCTGATGCGGGTCTTCACCCAGCCCGGCGCGTTCGGGTTGGGCCACTTGTTCTGGTCGAGGCGCTCCTGCGCCCAGCCCTTCGCGAAGCCGTCGTTGTAGATCCCGCCGGGGAAGAGCGTTCCGCGCCACGTGTCGTCGATCACCGAGAGCGGGGTGATCGCGTCGAGGTGCGGCGGGCGCGACCGGGCGACGAACAGCTGGCTGATCCCGGCGAACGAGATGCCGACCATGCCGACGCGCCCGGTCGACCACGGCTGCGCGGCGACGGCCTCGATCGCGTCGTAGCCGTCGAGCGACTGCAGGTTCTCGAAGAAGTTGTACGCACCGCCCGAGCAACCGGTGCCGCGGATGTTCACGCCTACCCACGCCATCCCGAGCAGGGGCGCGAGCAGCTTGTACTGGGGCTGGGACGTGGTCGGGCTCGACGGGTCGTAGCCCGAGTACTCGACGACGCTCGGGTACGGACCCTTGTCCGGCGGGCCCGGCAGCACGACCTGCACCGAGAGCGTCGTGCCGTCCCGGGTCTTCAGGTAGCCGTAGCCGCTGGTCGGAGTCAGGTTGTCCACCGCGAGCCGCTGACCGGAGTAGAGGGACTGCGGTGGGGTCTCGGACGCGGCCATCACCTGGACCGGTGCCGACGTCGGGTGGCCGTCGGTCCGCAGCGAGACCGTGTAGCCGTCGCCCGCGTCGACGTTGCGGAACAGGTAGCCGCCCAGCTCGTCGGTCGTCCCCGACTGGAGCACCCGTCCCCGGCGGCGAAGGTCGACGCCGGTGGCGGGCGGGGCCTGGATGACGTCGACCTGGTGGACGCTGCCCCGGACGGTCATGTCCGTGGGCGTGGTCGTGGCCCGAGTGGCGGCGGCGGCGCCAGGTGCGGGCAGGAGCGCGAGCCCGAGGATGACGGCGAGACCCGACGCCGCCAGCTGCGTACGGCGCATTCTGAACACTCCCCCCAATACCGGACAGGGCATTCTGCCAGACGTCAGCAGGCCCAATAGCGGCGGGCCGGGCCAGGGGGCGCGCCTACCCTTGTCGCGTGCCAGTGGTCGTCCAGAAGTTCGGCGGAACGTCGGTCGCGGATCCGGACCGCATCCGCGCGGTCGCGGAGCACATCGTGCGGACCCACCGCCAGGGGAACCAGGTCATCGTGGTCGTCTCGGCCATGGGCAAGACGACCGACGACCTCGTCCGGCTCGCCCACGACGTCGCCCAGGACCCGCACGGGCGCGAGCTCGACATGCTCCTGACCGCCGGCGAGCGCATCTCGATGGCCCTGCTCTGCATGGCGATCATGGACCAGGGGGTCCACGCCGTGAGCTTCACCGGGTCGCAGGCCGGGATCGTCACCGACACGGTCCACGGCAAGGCCAAGATCCTCGAGGTCAAGGGCGACCGGATCCGAGAGACGATCGCGGCCGGTGCGGTCGCCGTCGTCGCCGGGTTCCAGGGCATCTCGACCGCCCGCGACATCACCACCCTCGGCCGGGGCGGGTCGGACACCACCGCGGTGGCGCTCGCAGCCACCCTCGGGGCCGAGGTCTGCGAGATCTACACCGACGTGTCCGGCGTGTTCACCGCTGACCCGCGCGTCGTTCCCGAGGCCCGCAAGCTCGCGCGCGTCTCCTTCAACGAGATGCTCGAGATGGCCGCGACCGGCGGCAAGGTGCTCGCGCTGCGCTCGGTCGAGTTCGCCCGCAACTACAACGTGCCCGTCCACGTGCGCTCGAGCTTCACCTGGGAGCCCGGGACCTGGGTGGTCGAGGAGGACCCCACCATGGAAGAGGCGATCATCTCCGGTGTCACCCACGACATCTCCGAGGCGAAGATCACGATCTCGCAGGTCGCCGACCGGCCCGGGGTCGCGGCGGCGCTGTTCCGCGCGCTGGCCGACGAGTCGGTGAACGTCGACATGATCGTGCAGAACGTCTCGACCGCCGGGCACACCGACATCTCGTTCACGGTCCCGCGCGACGACCTGCACCGGGGCCTCACCGTGATGGAGAAGGTCGCGGCCGAGATCGAGGCGAGCGGCGTCACGCACGACGCCGGGGTCGCGCGGGTCACGCTGGTCGGCGCGGGCATGAAGACGAACCCGGGTGTCGCCGCCAAGATGTTCGAGGTCCTGTCGAACGAGGGCGTGAACATCGAGATGATCAGCACGTCGTCGATCCGGATCTCGTGCGTGGTCCAGGAGTCCGACGTCGAGGCTGCGGTCCGGGCACTGCACTCCGCCTTCGAGCTCGAGCACGCGTCATGAGCGCAGACCGGAGCGGGCACGCAGTGCGGAGGGCGCAGCGGCCCCGAACGGCGGAGTGGGAACGATGAGTGTGGCCGTCGGCGTCATCGGCGCGACGGGTCTCGTCGGCCAGGAGATGCTGACCCTGCTCGCCGAGCGGTCGTTCCCGCTCGACGGTCTGCGGGTGTACGCGTCCGCCCGGTCCGAGGGCCGTCGCCTGCCCTTCGCCGGTGGCGAAGTGACCTGTGAGGTGCTGGCGCCGGGCTGCTTCGAAGGGCTCGACCTCGTGATCGTCGACGTCGACGACCCGATCGCGCTCGAGTGGGCGCCCGTCGCCGCCGCGGCCGGGGCGCAGGTCATCGACAACTCCGCCGCGTTCCGGATGGATCGGGACGTGCCGCTCGTCGTCGCCGAGGTGAACCCCGAGGACATGCGCGACCTCCCGAAGGGGATCGCGTCGTGCCCGAACTGCACCACGATGGTCCTGGTGACCGCGCTCGGGCCGCTCCATCACGCCGCGGGCATCGAGCGGCTCGTGGTCTCGACCTACCAGTCGGTGTCCGGGGCGGGCGTGGCCGGGATCGAGGAGCTCGAGGGCCAGTGGGCCAAGCTCGACGGTGCGACCGACCAGCTGCGACGCGCCGCCACGGTGGACGGGCTGCTCATGCCGGGCGCGGTCTGGTCCAAGCCGATCGCCGGCAACGTGATCCCGCTCGCCGGCTCGGTGAAGGACGCGGGGTACACCTCGGAGGAGTGGAAGCTCGTCCACGAGAGCCGCAAGATCCTCCACGACGACGCGATGCGCGTCACGGGCACGTGTGTGCGGGTCCCGGTGTACGTGGGCCACGCGATGAGCGCGAACGTCGAGTTCCGCGACCCGATGACGAAGGCGCGCGCCGTCGAGCTGCTGTCCGCGGCGCCGGGTGTCGTGCTCGTGGACGACGGCGACGGCGCGCCGACGCCGCTCGAGGGCGCCGGCATCGACCCGGTCCTCGTCGGCCGCCTGCGCGAGGACCCGTCGCAGCCGAACACGCTCGACCTCTGGGTCACGGGTGACAACCTGCGCAAGGGCGCCGCGCTGAACGCGGTGCAGATGGCCGAGCTCCTGCTCGCTCGCTGACCTCGCCTCTCAGGAGCGGATCGGCGCGTCGCTGTTCACGACGCGCAGCATCCGCACCCTGGGCAGCAGGTCGCGCTGGCGCTCGAGGAGCGGGGTGAACGCCGACGCGGGCTGGGCCTTGCCGTACCAGTAGCCCTGGGCCAGGTCCGCCCCGAGCTCGCGCAGGCGCGCGGCCTGCTCCGCGGTCTCGACGCCTTCGGCCACGGTGCGCATGCCCAGCGTGCGGGCGAGCGCGATGACCGCGGCGGCCATGCCGCGCCAACCGGGCTGCCAGTCGAGCGCGGCCACGAAGCTCTGGTCGATCTTCACCACGTCGACGGGCAGGCGCGACAGATGCTGCAACGAGTTGTGGCCGATCCCGAAGTCGTCGATCGCGATCTGCACCCCGAGCGCCCGGATCTGCTCGACCTTGCGTGCGATGTGCTCGAGGTCCGCGATCGCTGCGGTCTCCGTGATCTCGAGGCACAGCCAGCCGGCCGGGATCCCGGTCTCGTGCAACAGCTGCTCGAGCTGGCCGACGAGGTCCGGGGTCGAGAGCTGCACTGCGGAGATGTTCACGGCGAGCTTGAAGGTCGCGGCGTGACGCAACGACGACTCGCGCCAGAGCGCCAGCTGGCGGCACGCGGTCTCGAGCACGTGCGCGCCGAGCGGGATGATGATGCCGGAGTCCTCCGCGCTCTCGATGAAGTCGCCCGGCGTGATCAGGCCCGCGGTCGGGTGGTTCCAGCGTACGAGCGCCTCGGCGCCGACCGTGGTCCCCGAGTGGAGGTCGACGACGGGCTGGTACCAGACCACGAACTCGTCGCGCAGCAGCGCGAGCGAGAGCGCCTTCGCCGCCTTCAGCGCGTTGCGCTGGCGCACCGTCTCGGCCAGTGCCACTGCGAACAGCGCCGCCAGCACCTGGCCCATCACCACGAAGAAGAGGCCGCGTGCGAGCCAGGACGCGAGCTCCTGTGCGTTGCTGACCGGGACCGTCGAGGGGAGGACCGGCCCGGCCAGCACGGTCGCCGCGAGCGAGGTGACCAGGGCGCCGCGCCACCGGAAGCGCGCCGCCGCCAGCATGATCGGGAAGAAGAACCAGTACTTCGGCGTGAGCGTCGCCTCGCCGGCGGCGAGGCTGAGCGCGGTGCAGGCCGTGAGCGCGGCGAGCACGACGCCGGCGGCCCCGAGCCACGAGGCGGACATGAGGAGCCCGGCCGTCGTCGCGACGGGACCGGCCCCCTTCGGACGGTGCAGCGCCTGGCCCATGTCGGGGTTCCGATCCGCGGAGCCTCCCAGCGCCCTGTCGGGGCTGTACCCAGGAGCAAATACGTCTAAACCCGACATTCCCCCGAACCCGGTGCTGCCCGCCCGGAGCACGTTCCTCAGGGAGGTGCCGCTTCGCCGATCGTGCCTTTCCCGCCCATCACCGTTGACGGAGACAGCGAACGGGAGGGCTTCCGCCCTCCCGTTCGCTCTGTTGTCACCGTTGTGACGGACTTCCGCGGTCGAAGGCGCTTCCGGGTCAGTTGACCTTGAGCGTCTTCAACGCAGTGATGTCCCCCGAGGGGCTGATGCACACCGCACCGTGGAACTTTCCGGGAACCTTCATCCCGCTCGTATCGGCGGTCACAGCACCCTTGAACTTGTCCGCCGAAGGATTCGAGCTCGCGCCCTTCACGTAGCCGGGGCACTTCTTGGCGTTGGTGGCGGTGAGGGTCGGCGCGGCGAAGGTCGTGGTCTTCCCGCTGACCCAGGTGACGGTTCCGCCGGCAGCCAGTGTCGAGACCGGCAGCGGGGTGGAAGCTCCACCGGTGTTGGCGGTCCCGGTGCACCCACTGATGGTCACGGTGCCGGTCGCGGTCCCGGTGATGGTGGTACAGGCCGCCTTTCCCCTGGGTCCCTTCGCCGCCCATGCCTGACCCCCGCTCATCAGAGCGACTCCAGTCATTGAAAGGGCGAGCGCGGCCCCGAGTATCCGTCTTGTGTGCATACGTTGCCTCCTGTTGTCCTCGATGTGGAGCCTCGTGACGAGGGCCCCACACGTCCCCCCGGATCCGAAGGATGCGGGATTGCAAGCGCACGTGCCGATGACAGCAACGCCGACGACACGACCCCAGCGCCATGCTCGACCAGATCTACCCAGATGGAGAGAACTGGAAACCGCTCGCGCCTGCTGCGCTGCCGAGCGATGAGGAGCTCGCCACCTGGCCGGCTCTCGAACTGGACTTCCCGCCCGTCGAGCGCACCCAGGACGCACTTCCGGAGAACGAAAGAACCCTGACGCCTGACGGCGCCAGGGTTCGAACAACGTCCTCGTGGTCGGGATGCCGGGATTTGAACCCGGGGCCTCAGCGTCCCGAACGCTGCGCGCTAACCAAACTGCGCCACATCCCGTTGAGCCGACGGAGTGTAGTCGGAGGGGGCCTAGGACTCCGGGGCGAGATCGACCGGGACCGGGCGTTCGTCGCCGCGAGTGGCGTCCTCGGGAGCAGTCGCGGCGACCGCGGCAACCGGGCGCAGCAGGTCCTTCACCGCGCGCCGCAGCCGGCCCGCGTCGATCGGCTTGACGAGCATGGCGTCCACGTCGGCGCGCCGGCCGAGGAACCGGTCCGCCTCACGGTCGAGCAGCAGCAGGATCGGCGCATCCGGCATGCGGCCCTCGCCCTGCTCGAGCCGCATGTCGAGTGCGACCGCGATGCCGCCCATGTTGCCGATCTGCATGTCGAGGATGACGACATCGGGCTCGTACTCGCTCACCGCGACGCGCACGTCCTGGCCCCTCGGCACCTCGACGACCCGCTGGCCGGGCTCGACGAACGCGACCTTGACCTGGTCCCGGATCCAGGAGGCTTCGGCGGCGACGAGGATGGTCTGCACGGGCGGGAACGCTACTCGTCCACTCAGGAGGTGGGCGGGTCCGACGCATCGGGGTCGCCGGCCGGGCCGAAGAGGATCCGGCCGACCGACGAGAGCGCCTCGAAGTCGTAGACGTCGTGGGCGAGGTACGGGACGAACGCGACCGCGGCCGACCCCACCCGGACCCGCACGGTCTCGAGGTGGCTGCGCTCGCGCTCCGCGATCTCGTTGAAGTCGGCCAGGTTGTCGTAGCGAGCCGCGAGCCGATCGCGCGCGGCCGTTGCCTCCTTGCTGCCGGGGCGCAGCTCGCCGAGCGACCCGGCGCGGGCGCGCAGACCGGAGGAGTGCTCGGTCCCGAATCGGGGGTGGACACGGTTCACGATCAGCGCGTCGACCGCGAGGTCGTGGTCCCCGATCTTCTCCGCGAAGAACCGTGCCTCCTCGACCGCGTCCCGGCGGGGCGATGTGATCAGGACGAAGCGCGTCGTCGGCTCTCCGAGGAGCTCGACGACCTTCG
This sequence comes from Acidimicrobiia bacterium, assembly GCA_036502405.1. GTDB lineage: Bacteria > Actinomycetota > Acidimicrobiia > IMCC26256 > JAENVU01 > Chersky-806. The sequence continues at coordinate 6,835 of DASXYP010000047.1, read as the reverse complement.
TGGCCCGCTCCCGGAATCCCTCTTCCATGCCCTCGAACGCGCGGAAGAACGCAACGATGTCGTTGACGACCTCGGAGCCGACCACGCGCGAGATCGTGCGCAGGAACGCCTGGACCGCGGCGCCCGCGATGCGCATCCCGGTGCGGGTCGGGACCATGAGCAACCGGAAGATCCGGTTGTCGAGCAGCCGCAGGAGGCGCTGGGGCGCGTCGAGGAAGTCGAGCGCGTGCCGGCTCGGGGGCGTGTCGACGACGATGAGGTCGAAGCCACCCTCCTCGTGCAGCTCGTGCAGCTTCTCCATCGCCATGTACTCCTGGGTGCCCGAGAGCGCCGAGGAGATGTTGCGGTAGAAGGAGTTGTCGAGGATGCGTTGCGTCTGCTCCGGCGACGACGCGTACCGGGTGACCAACCCGTCGAAGGTCGACTTGGTGTCGAGCATCATTGCCGAGAGGGCACCGCCCGCGGCCCGTTCGCCCTTCGGGTCCCACCGGTCGGTCGCGATCTCGCGGGGCTCGTTCGATAGCTCGTCGAGGCCGAGCGCGTTGGCCAGGCGCTTCGCCGGGTCGATCGTCACGACGAGCGCCCGCCGGCCGCGCCGCGCGCCTTCCATGGCGAGCACCGCCGCGCTCGTGGTCTTGCCGACCCCGCCACTGCCGCAGCACACGACGACGTGGCCCTCCTCGACCACCTCGGCGAGGGTGCGGGTGGTCACAGCTCCCCGACGCTCGCGGTGAACGCGTCGGCAAGCCGGTCGATCTCGTGGCGGCCGATGTCGGCGGTGAAGAGGAACGGCAGCCGGATCTGCGGGAGGGGCAGCTGCCGGCCGAGGCGGTCGGCCTGGTGCCGCTGGATCGCCGACCGCTCGGCCCGGAACGCGGCCGCGCGTGCGAGGTCGTGGGCTTCGCGGTCTGAGACGAACACGTCGAGCAGCTCCGCGTCTCGCTGGATGCTCGCCGCGGTCGTCGCGTCCGTGCCGGCGTGCACGTCGGACACCACATTCGCGGGGACGAGCCCGAGGTCGTCGTAGCAGCCGTTGACCACGACGGGACCGAGGCTGACACCGGTCTTGTCCTCGATCGCGAAGGCGGTGTCGACGAGCTCGCTGACCGGCGTCTCCTCGGGGATCGTCACGAGGAGGACCCGGCACCGCTCCGGGTCGCTCAGCAGCTCGACCACGTCGGTGGCCTGCTTGCGCACCGGCCCGACGCTCACCGCGTCGAGCAGCCCCTGGGCCGAGGTGAGGAACGTGATCGCGTGGCCCGCGGCCGGCGCGTCGACGATGATGAGGTCGGCCGCGCCCTGGACGTCGAGGCTCTTCACCTTGCCGAGCACCAGGATGTCCTTCATCCCGGGCACCGCAGTCGCGACCACGTCGAGCGCGCCGGTCTGCACCAACCGCTTCGAGACCCGCTTGAGCCCGTTGTTCTGCAGCCAGTCGACCAGCGCCGCGTCCGGTGTGAGCGTGCGGCCCCGGACGTTCGGAGCGAGATCGCGCTCCTCGTAGTCGAGCGCCGGGCTGTCGAACGCCGCCGCGAGCCCCGATTTGCCCTCGACCTCCACGATCAGCACGCTCATGCCCGTGCGGGCGGCCGCGACCGCGAGCGTCGCGGTGACCGTCGTCTTGCCCACGCCACCCTTGCCCGCCACGATGATCACCCGGGAGGTGGAGCAGAACTGCGCAAGCTCCATCGCCCCGATGCTACGGGAGCCTCGATGCGTCGTCTCAACCAGCTCGGTTCCTCCGGGCGCACGCCCCGGCGACGCGCGCGACGCGCGGCGCTGGCGGTCGTCTTGGGCGCGCTCGTGGCGCTCACGCTGGTGCCGAGCGCGACCGCGGGGGCGCAGCCGCGCGCGCAACCCTCCAATTCGCGCGCCGGCATCGCGGTCATCCAGGTCGACGGGATCATCGACCCGCCGAACGCGGCGTTGATCCGCGACTCCATCCGCGACGCCAACCGGACGCCGACCTCGCTCTTGGTGATCAACCTCGCGTCGAGCGGTGCGCTCGACGTGAGCCCCCAGCCGCTGGTCCGCGCCATCCGCGCGTCACGGGTCCCGATCGCGATCTGGGTCGGCCCGTCGGGAGGAAAGGCGAAGGGGATCGCCGCGCTGCTCGTGAGCGCGGCGCCGGTTGCGGGCGTCTCCAACGGGTCGACGGTGGGGCCGGGGGTGCCGCTGCGACTCGACGAGCCCAGCTCGACCGACGTGACCGCGCTCACGCGTGAGATGGCGACGCTCAACGCCGCGAACCGGCGGAGCGCCGCGGGCGGACGGGCGATGGCACGCCGCGCGCTGTCACCGAGCGACGCGGTCCGACTCGGCGCGACCAACCGGGTCTGCCCCTCCGTCCCGGGCTGCCCGACGCTCGGTGACTTCATCGTCAACCTCGACGGCACCACCGTGCACACCGCGAGCGGTGCGGTGAAGCTGTCGACTGCGAAGGTGATCGGCGTCGGGCGTGACCGCCGGCGCCAGCCCAACCAGGTCATCCGGTTCCGCAAGCTCGACCTCGCGGGTCAGGCTGTCCACACGCTGACCAGCTCGTCGATCGCGTACCTGCTGCTCGTCGTCGGGCTGGCGCTGATCGTCTTCGAGTTCTTCACGATCAGCGTCGGGCTCGCCGGCGGAGCCGGCGCGGTCGGGCTGATCGGCGCGTTCGTCGGCTTCTCCCACCTCCCGGTCCACTGGTGGGCGCTGGGACTCATCCTCGTCGCCATGATCGGGTACGCGGTCGACGTGCAGGCGGGTCGGCCGTTGGCATGGACCGCGATCGCGACCGTGCTGCTCGTGATCGGCTCGCTGTTCCTCTTCGGTGGCTCATCGCGCCTCGACGTCCATTGGTGGGTGCTGCTGATCGTCATCCTCGGGACGATCGCGTTCATGGTGGGCGCGATGCCCGTTGCAGTCCGATCACGCTTCTCGACGCCGACGATCGGGCGCGAAGGCCTCATCGGCGAGGTCGGTGAGGCGGCGGTCGATGTCGCGCCCGACGGCGTCGTGGTCGTGCGCGGCGCGCGGTGGCGCGCCCGGACGAACCGGGCCACCCCGATTCGCAGCGGGGACCGGGTCCGCGTGATCGAGGTCGACGGTCTCGTGCTCGAGGTCGAGCCGGAGTCGGGTGGGGCGCGGGACTACCGCGATCGGCGGCCCAAGCGGACACCCGGCGACGTGGACGCCGGCTCCGACACCGACGAGGGCTGAGCGCGCCGCCGCAGCGACGGGTACCGTCCGGACGTGCGTCGGGGGGCAAGTGCGCTGTCGGTGCTGCTGCTCGCGGGCGCGCTGACCGCCTGCGGCAGCGGGGCCAGCGCGGTCAGGACCAGCGGATCGACCGCGCCGAAGCGCGCGACCGTGACCGTCGTCGCCCAGAACCTCCTGCACGGGCTGGCGTGCGCGCCGGCCACGCACCGCTGCGAGCTCGCGAAGCGGGTGGAGCTGTTCTCGCGTCAGCTCCAGGACGCCGGGTGCCCGCAGGTGGTGTCCGTCGAGGAGTCCGACCCGGTGATGGACCGGTACCTGAAGCGCGCGGTGCGAGCACCGACCGGCGGAGCACCCCGGCTGTGCAACGGCCGCTACCGGATCGTGGGGCTCGGCGACCCGTCGAGCGACCGCGAGGTCGTGCTCACCACGCTGCCCGTCCTCGGTCACGAGCGGGTGCGGCTGGCCGGGCCGTTGCGCGACGCGCTGTACGTCCGGGTGAAGGCGCCGCTCGGGGCGCTGGACGTGGTCGCGACCCATCTCGCGAGCGAGAGCGACGACCGCCCGTGTGATCGGGCCACCTGCCGGCCGCCGTGTCGCGCGGACGACTCGCTGAAGACCTGCCAGGGCCGCGAGGCGGCCACGCTCCTCGACGCGCGGCGCTCGCCGCGGACGATCGGGGTGCTGATGGGCGACTTCAACGCGGAGCCGGGCGACAGCACCATCGCGGCGATCGAGGGCCACGGCGACCTCGACACCTTCGTGGCCGCCGGCAACGCGCCCTGCGATCCGACAACCGGAACCGGGTGCACCGGCGGGCGGGAGGACAAGGACCTCTCCGACCTCACGAACCCGAGCGCGCGGCAGGCCGAGCGCATCGACTACGTCTTCCTCGCGACGAAGCGCCGCTGCCGGGTCGTGCCGCCGACCGGGCTCTTCGCCGCGGTGCCTTCGTCCGTTCCCCTCGATCGCCTGGTCTTCGCATCCGACCACACCGGCGTGCGCGCGAAGATCTCGTGCCTGACGACGGCGGCCGATCTCGCCGCCGCCCGACCCGTGAAGTCCCGGTCCACCACGACCACGACGAGAGCCGTGGTGATCCGCACGGTGACGCGGCGCGCGGTCACGACGGCGTACGAGACCGTCTTCAACGGTGGAGCGGGCACCACCATCGACGCTCGCCTGTCCGCGCTGCAGGATGCCGACCGGCTGCGCGAGTCGTTCGTCGCCCGCTACGAGGACCCGGCGATCAAGCCGCTGGCCGACCAGGTCCGCGTGCGGATCGACTCGATGCGCGGGGTGGACGCGAGCCATGTCGACGTCGTGTACTCCATCCTTCTCGGCGATGCGGTGGCCCTGGACCATCTGCCCGGTGGGGCGGTTCGGACGGGGAGTCGCTGGTTGGTCACCCGCCGCGCGTACTGCGCGGTTGCGACCCTCGGCGCGACCTCGGTGCCCGAAGCCTGCCGGTAGTGCGCCGGTCCGGCGCCGCTCGCGCGTTGGGTCCGGACACGGGCGAATCTTGCCGCTGACCTGCGCAAACCCGACTCTTGTCGGTGCTCCGGTCCGAGAGTAGGTTCGGCCCTGGAGAGGGGCGGCCGAGCCCGAGGAGGGCCCACCGTGGGCATCCAGACCGTGAACGAGACCTGGCAGCTGCGCGCAGCGTGCCGGGGTCCGGCGTCGACGTTGTTCTTCCCGCCGTCCGCGACGGAGCGCAAAGAGGAGCGCGAGGCACGGGAAGCAAAGGCGAAGCTCATCTGCTCCGATTGCCCGGTGCAGCGCGCGTGCCTCGAGTACGCGCTCGACATCCGCGAACCCCACGGCATCTGGGGCGGGCTGAACGAGCACGAGCGCCGCGAGCTGCTCGCGCCGCGCGCCGGCTGAGCGCCCCGCACCCGATTCCCGGCGCGGGCGAGCCGGAGAGGCCCGGCGCGGCCGATCGGTAGACTTCGGTCGTGGTTCACGACCGCGTCCGCCGGTGCTGCCCGTGCTGAACCGGCGCGGCCCATGGTGACGCCGCGAGAGGCCTCGACCGTGATGCTCGTGCGCGACGATCCGGACCTCGAGGTCTTCATGCTCCGGCGGAACCTCAACGCCGACTGGGTCGGTGGGGCGTACGTGTTCCCCGGCGGCGCCGTCGATCCGGGCGACCGCAGCGTCGCCATCGCGGCGCGCTGCCCCGATCGGGACGATGCCGATGCGAGCGCTCATCTCGGGCTCCCGGCCGGAGGCCTCGGGTTCTGGGTCGCGGGGATCCGCGAGACCTTCGAGGAGGCGGGCGTCCTGCTCGCGCGGTCGGGAGCGACCGGCGAGCTCGTGGACCCGACCGGACCCCGGCTCGAGCCGTCCCGCGCCGCCATGAACGCGGGCTCGCTCGCCTTCGGTGACTTCGTCGAGGCCCAGGACCTCCTCCTCGACGTCGGCGCGATGGAGGTCTTCTCGCACTGGATCACCCCCGAGGGGATGCACCGGCGGTACGACACCTGGTTCTTCGTCGCCGCCGCGCCCGACGGGCACGCGTACGCCCACGACGAGGGTGAGACCGTCGCGTCGATCTGGACCCGCCCCCAGGACGCGCTCGACGCGGCCGACCGGGACGAGCTCGAGCTGATCTTCCCCACCCGCAAGAACCTCGAGGCCCTCGGCCGGTTCCGCCGCGCCGGCGACCTGCTCGACGCGGTGGCCCGGGCGACGGACGTCCCGCCGGCGACCCAGCCGCGGATCGTCCACGACTCCGGAGGGACCCGCATCGCCCTCCCCGGTGACCCGGACGACGCGGTCGGAGCGGCCTGATGCCGGACATGACGCCGGAGGTGCCGAGCGCGCTCTCACCGCTCGTGCGCCGCATCGTCGCCGGGAACCCGAGCCACATGACCGGTCCGGGCACGAACACGTACCTCGTCGGCATCGACGAGGTCGCGGTGATCGATCCCGGACCGGACGACGCGAAGCACGTGAGCGCGATCGTCGGCGCGTCGATGCGCGAGCGGGTCCGGTGGGTGCTGCTGACGCACACGCATCCCGACCACTCGCCCGCGACCGCGAAGCTGGTCAAGGCGACCGGCGCCGAGGTGCTCGCCTTCAACAAGCGTGACCCGGACCTCAAGGTCGACCGCACGATCGGTGAGGGCGACACGATCGACGGCACCGAGTTCCGGCTCGAGGTGCTCCACACGCCGGGTCACGCGCCGAACCACCTCTGCTTCTTCCTCGAAGAGGAGCGGGTGCTCTTCACCGGCGACACGATCCTCGACGGGATGTACTCGGTCGTCTCCCCGAAGACCGGCGGCGACATGGCCAAGTACATGGCGACGCTCGAGCGGCTGCGCAAGATGCGCCTGGCGAAGATCGCCCCCGGTCACGGGGACGTGATCGAGGAGCCCCGGGCGCGCATCGACGAGTACCTCCAGCACCGGATCGCGCGCGAGAAGCAGATCTTGAAGCTCCTCAAGGCCGGCCCGGCGAAGATCCGCGAGATCGTGGCCGCGCTCTACCCGGACCTCGCCGAGCCGCTGGTCGACGTGGCCGGCAAGCAGGTGCACGCGCACCTGCTCAAGCTGCGCGCCGAGGGCAAGGTGGTCGGGCGCGACGCCAAGTCGACCTGGTCGATCGCCTGACGCGTCGCGGTTCCCCTAGG
>DASXYP010000046.1:0-19386 GCA_036502405.1 Acidimicrobiia bacterium | reverse complement strand
CGGCTCGCGTGGGTGTGTTTCGAGCACGGGCCGGAAGTCCCATGACCTGCCGCCGGTGCGGCTTCGACGGACCACCCGAGGATGAGGAATCGCTCGTTCTCGACCCGGGTGAGACACGCCCGATCTGCTCGCGGTGCGGAGCCCCGCAGTGAGCGCAACCGACCGCGAGCGGATGCTCGCCTACGTGACCGAGCACCCGGGCTCCGGGCCGCGCGACATCTGGGAGGGCGCGCCCCTCGCGGACCCTGCGGCCTTCTGGGACACGGCGATCTCGCTCCTGCGGGCCGGGCTCGTCGAGGATCGGACCCGCCCGAAGGATCCCGCCGCCGGTCATGGCGGCGGGACGATCCACCGGTTCTACGCGACGTGACGCGTGCCCCGGTCCCACGGTGCGGAGCCGAGGGCGAGGAAGCCGAGCGCGGCCCACTCCCAGCGCAGGACGTCGGTGTCGATCGCCTGGAGGGCGAGGAGGAACAGGATCAGCGCGGCGAGGAGGCAGAGCGCGATGCGCGCGAGCGTCAACGGGTTCATGGCCGGACCGTACCCACCCGGGGCGCGCCAACACCCCTTGTCCGGGCCGGACCCGGGGTGCGGCGCTCGCGCGTGGTGGCCCGCTCGAAGGTCGGGCTACGCGGCGACCGGGTACGGGAGGTGAGCCTGCGCGCGGATGTGCTGCGCGGCGGGCTTCTCGCTCCCGTTGGCACGGAACATGCCCATCGAGTTCTCCAACGGCCGGGTCGAGGCCTCACCGTCGATCGCGGTCGACAGGCCCATGTACGCGATCGGGATCCCCGCCTTCATCTGCGCGGCGAAGCCGACGAGGTACTCGACGATGATCGACTCCTGGATGTCCTCAGTGAACGTCTGCTGCGGGTACTCGTCCTGGGTCCCGGCCGACGGGCACCCGTACTCGGAGAGCGCCATCGGCCCGGCGCACCCCGCGGCTTTCGCTGCGGCGTACACGTCGGGGGTCTGCTGGAACGGGTTCCAGTCCTTGTGTGTCGGCATCCCGAACGCGAGGGGCCCGTTGAAACAGTACGGGTGGTGACCCGCCCCGGTGAACCCGCCCGGCGCGTCGTGCATCGCGGCGAGGCGCGTGTCGATCGAGGTCTGACACGCGGCCGGGGCGAGGGCCTGACCGCCGGGTGACCAGCCGGGCAGGTGGACGGGCAGCGTCGCGTTCACCGCGCGCACCGCGGCGAGGATCGCGCCGCAGATCAGCGCGGCTCCAGCCATCGTCGGCGAACTCAACGTCTACCTCGCCCTCGAAGACGGCGGCTTCGTTCGAGTCGACCCGCCGACGAGCGTCACGATCCACCCCGATCGCATCGCGGAGGAGGTGACCTCTTGAACACCATCTACGACATCGGTCGGACCTTGTCCGACGGTACGTGGGCCCTCATCGTCGGCCCGCTGGTCGCGTTCCTCGCGCTCAAGCGCATGGTCCGCAACGCGGCGCTCTAGCCTGAGCGAGGATGCCATCCATGGATGACGACCCGAACGCGCTTCTCACACCCGGCGAAGTCGCCGAGCGATTCAAGGTGAGTCCCCGCACGGTCGGCCGATGGGCGCGCGACGGACGGATCCAAGCGATCCGCACCCTCGGCGGTCACCGGCGCTTCCGCGCGTCGGAGGTCGCCGCCGCGATCGCGAAGACGGAGACCGAGCCCGAGTGAGGATCCACGGCCTCTGCCTCTCGTGCAAGCGGATCCGCCGCGGCCGGGTGCAGTGCTGGAGCGGGATGGGCGCGCCGATGGTGCTCTGCGACGACTGCGACGAGGCGCTAACCCGCCGGGTCGCCCCGGACCGTGAGACGCACCCCGTCATGGTCACGGTGAACCGGGGCGCGGAACCGCACCTCGTGGACGAAGTCGGGGCCGTCGTCCGGGAGCACGCCCACGTCGACGAGCGCGTCGATCCCCGCCTTCGCCGCAGGTAGTCGCCACCCATCGCAACGTAGCCGGCGTTGCCGACGATCGACCATCCGCCCTGGTTCGAGCCCGAGAAGCTGCCGGTGTTCACCTCGGGGTACCAGTCGAGCTGGGTCGGTGCCGGAACCCCCTCGAACGCCCAGTACCCGTTGGTGCCCGGTCCGTTCACGTGGGTGGCGAAGGTGGTCTCGGCCAACGCACGGTGCCAGGTGAGCGGATTGGTCTCGGGAAACGCACCGGCCGGTTGGCAGTCGTGGGCGTGGCCCACGCTGTAGAGCACGTTGCCGATCGGGACCGACGCGTAGCTGTCGCCATGGCAGTCGCTGATCCAGCTGACCGTGCCGTCGACCGGACTGATGGAGGCGCGGCCTTCGAGACCGCCCGGCTTCGCCACGTTCATGAAGTTGAAGCCGGTCACGAAGACCTTCGAGCCGTTCGTCGAGAGGCCGGTGATGCCGGAGTTCACGCCGTCGTCCTGGATCAGGTAGCCGTCGCTCTGGCTTCCCCACGGCAACGGCGCGCCCGTCGTCGCGTCCGCGGCCGCGAGGGCGTGGTAGGTCGAGCCGTTGATCGTGTCGAAGGACCCGCCGAGGATCACCCGCGTCTGATCGGGTGCCATCACCATCGCCGAGACCGTGAGGTCGGCCGACGGTGCCCAGCTGAGCAACGCCCCCGCGGAGTTGAACGCCACGAGCCGGCCACGCGCCGATCCGCTGCTCGCGGCGGAGAAGGCGCCTCCCGCGTACACCGCGGTGTTCGTGGCCGTCACCGCACGGACGGTGTTGTTGACCCCGGCACTGAACGAGGTGACGAGCGAACCGTCGTTGGTGTTGAACGCCGCCAACCGCGGGTGCGCCACACCGTCGACGGTCGTGAAGCTCCCGCCGACGTAGATGCGGCTCCCGTCCGGTGTCGCAGTGATCGCTCGGCCCTCGCCGTTCAGCGTGTGGTTGAAGGGCAGGAGCTGACCGGTGGTGATGTCGTACGCGAGGAGGTCGGTGCGCGTGACTTCGTTGGCCCCGGCCGCGGCACCCGCCGGTCGCGCCTTGGTGAAGCTGCCGGTTGCGTAGAGCGTGTTCCCCACCAGTGCTTGTGCCCAGACGATGCCGGTCACCTGCACCGTCGGCAGCGAGTCGGCTGACACCGTCTCCGGCGTCGTGGTCGGCTTGTGGTTGTCCACGTTGACCGTGACCGCCTCGCTGCGGGTCTGGTTGCCGGCGATGTCGAACGCGACGGCGCTGAGTGCGTAGGCGGCGTCGGCCAGGCCGTTCGTGTTCCAGCTGTAGATCCAGCCGGTCTCGTTGGACGTCGCCGTGCCGACGAGCGCGTCATTGACCCCGTTGCCCGACAGGCGGAACTCGACCCTGCTGACCCCGACGTTGTCCGCGGCGCTGGCCGCGACGACCGTCGTCTCCGAGACCGTGTCACCGTTCGCGGGTGCCAGCAGCGACACGGTCGGAGGCGTCCTCTCGAGGGCGAACACCGAGAGCTTGCCGTCTTCACCGCCGACGTAGACGCGACCGCTCGAGATCGCCGGCGCCGAGAGCATGGGAGGAGCCGGGAGCCCGGCACCGCCGGTGGCGACCGACCACAACGGCTGGCACACCTTCGGCGTACCCGAGCAGTTGATCGTGCCGGCGATGTCGAACGTCGACAGCGTGCCGACGGTGCCGCCACTCGAGTCTCGGGCTTCCACGTAGACGACGCCGTTCGCGATGCTGGCGGCGGACGTCGTGTCACTCCCGGTCGCGCCGCTCCACAACGGCAGGCAGACCTTCGGGGTGCCCGAGCAGTTGGTCACGCCCTTGCTGTCGAACGCGGCACCGCCGCGGATGGCGACCGAATTCGAGACCGCGGTGTCACCGGTACCCGTCATCGACCAGAGCGGGTCGCAGCGCTTCGGCACACCGGAGCATCCGTTCGCGCCGGCAGCGTCGAAGGCGAACCCCGAGGCGTAGAGGATGCCGCCGGCGACCGCAGGCATGCCCATCTCGCCCTGATCGGTGGCCGTTCGCGTCTCCCACAGGGGCTGGCACGTCACGGGCGAGCCCGAGCAATTGGTGGTTCCGGCGGCGTCGAACGCAAGCACCCGGGCCTGTGGTGCCTCCGGCGGGTTGTCCCCGGCGCCGGCGAAGCCCGCGTAGACGACCCCGGCGGCGACGGTGGCGGGCGACCTCGTGTGCATGCCCGAGGTCGAGTGATCGACCACTGTCGCGGCCCAGAGCGGCGCGCCGCTGGTCGCGTCGAATGCCGAGAGCGCGTCCGCACCTCCGGATGCGGAGACGGCGAACACCCGTCCCCCCACCACGGTTGGGGATGCCGCGGCGCTCCCCGGCAACGGTGCGGTCCAGACGGGGCTACACGTCTTGGGCGTGCCGGAGCACCCGCGGGACCCGGTGGCATCGAATGCCAGCAGGCGCGCGTCGCCCGATGCGACGTACACGAGCCCACCGGCCACTGCCGGCGACGACGACACCGGCCCACCGAGGTCAACGGACTTCCAGAGCGGCGCGCACGTCTTCGGAGTGCCGGCGCACCCGACCGCACCCGTGGCGTCGAACGCGGAGAGGCGGCCGTCCGTCGAGACGACATACGCCACCCCGCCCGCAACCGCCGGCGTGGAGAGGACCGCGCCACCGGTGGTCGCAGTCCAATCGCTGAGCATGCTGCCGGACTGCACCGCAGACTTGCTGATCGTCGAATCGGAGCTGAACCCCGCGTGCTCGGGCCCGTACGCAAGCTGCGACCAATCGCAACCCGCCAGCACGAGCACCGCCACGACGGCGACCACGGTGCATCCCATTCGCTTCGCGCGCACACCTGCCACTGGGTCTCTCCGTCAGCATGTCGAGGTCGCTCGGGATCGACGGGTCGACCCGGACCGCCCGGTCGAGGTGGCGCGCGCTCGGGGTGTCTCAGGAGTTGGCGCGTCTCCTCTGGGCGCAGAGACTCACGTTTCCGTCGGCGTGCGCGCAAGCAGCTTTCCGGCAAACGCACCCCGCTCGCGCGACATCCCGGACATCGTGCGCGAAGGCGCCCTCAAACGGTCACGGAGACGCGTCACTCTCCGTCAACCTCGGCGCGCCGCGACCACGCCCGGAGGCGGCTGCTCTCATCCGTTCTCGCAGCGCCGACGATTCGATCGACGTCGGAGCACCGGATTCGATCTCGGCCCAGCAGTACGGTCACGGCGAGACATGACCGACCTTCCCTTGGACGCAGTCGAGCGCGAAGCGCTCTGCGACTTCATGCGCGAGCTCGGACCCGAGGCGCCGACGTTGCTCGAGCCCTGGACGACGCGCGACCTCGCGGCGCACCTCTTCCTGCGCGAGCACGATCTCGTCGCGGCACCTGGGCTCGTCGTGCCCGGCGCTTGGAGCGGCTTTGCCGAACGACGGAGACAGGAGCTCGCTCGGAGGGAGTTCGCCAGCCTGCTCGCGACGATTCGATCGGGACCGCCGCGCGGGTTCTTCCGCATCGGGTGGGTACGGCGCGTCGCGAACCTCAACGAGTTCTTCGTCCACCACGAGGATGTCCGCCGAGCCAACGGCATGGGTCCACGGACGGATACCGGCGCGCTGGACCAAGCACTGTGGCGCAACGTCGGCTTCGCGTCGCGGTTCCTCGCCCGGCGGCTCCGCGGCGCCGGGCTCGAGCTCGACTGGGTCGGGACGACCCTCGCCCGGAGTGCGCGACGAGGCGAGCCGACGGCTCGCGTCACCGGACGGCCGGGCGAGCTGCTCCTCTTTCTCTTCGGGCGGCTGGACGCGGCCGACGTGGAAGTCCGCGGCCCGGAAGCCGCGATCGGGGCGGTCGAGCGGGCGCACTTCGGCATGTGACCCGGGAACCCCCCGGGGGCCTCCCCACGCATGGCACTTGCTTGACCACGCTCCGTAGCGCGAGTCTCTCCCGAACGGTTCGGCAGTGAGCCGGAGTCAGGGCAGCTCAAGACCGGTGGCGAAAGGACTCGTGGTGACCGACCTTGCAGCGTGGTGGTCCTCGTCCGCACCCGCGGGCGGAGGCCGGGTGAAGGCGATGACGATCGAGGAGGACAGCACCTCGATCGTGGTGGTGAGCGGAGAGCTCGACGTCGGCTCGGCGCCGACGCTGCTGCGCTACCTGCTCGATCTGATGACCGCACCGATCGACACGATCACGCTCGATCTCAACGAGCTCTCGTTCATCGACAGCTCGGGACTCAAAGCCCTGATCGCGGCCCGGGCCGATGCCGAAACGGTCGGCATCACGCTGACGTTGCGCGACGTCGCCGCGCAGCCGCGACGCGTGCTCGAGCTGACCGGTCTCGACGAGCTGTTCGATCTCGACGTTCGCACACCGTCGCGAGAGGACGCGGGTTCCTCGTAGGGCAGCGAGCGGCCGTCAGCCGTCGAGCTCGTACGCGAGCGGGCGGGGCTGGTCGAGCGCCATGGTGCCTGCGCCCGGGACCTCGATCGAGGTGACGCGTCCGTAGGGCTGATGCGCACCCGAAATCGGTGCGGATCCGGGGCGCTGGAGAAATTTCCGGTGACCTGTCCTCTGGGGGTCCGGCCGTTCGTAGTCATCGTGAGCGCCGGCAACCGGACCGGCGGAGCGAAAGGACCGGATCCATGACTGCGACCAGCACCTTCAGCCCCACCCCGACCTCCACGACCACGACCGCGGCGCCGGCCCGATCGAGTCGTCGCCTCTGGACGACGGGCGCGATCGCCGGCGCGGGCGCAGCCGTCGCGACCACGACCGTTGCGGCCGTGGCCCGGGCCGCCGACGTGCCCCTCTCGGTGGGCGGCACGGCGATCCCGATCGCCGGGTTCGCCCAGCTGACCCTCGTCGGCGCACTCGTCGGCATCGTCCTCGCCGTGGTGCTGTCCCGCTGGGCCAGCCGGCCCCGCCGCACGTTCGTCGGAATGACGGTCGCGCTGACGGCGCTGTCGGTGATCCCCGACGTCACCGCGAACGCCACGTCCGCGACGCGGCTCGTGCTGGTGCTGACGCACCTCGTCGCCGCCGCAATCGTGATCCCCGCGCTCGCATCGAAGCTCTCCGACTGACACCCTGCCCACTCGGATCGAAAGGACCAGTGCCATGACCCAGTACATGCTCGCCGTGCACCACAGCCCCGACGCCATGCCGCCGCCTCCCGACCAGATGCAGCAGGCCTTCGAGCAGGTCGACCGCTTCAACGCCGAGATCGTGGAGTCCGGCGCCTGGGTGTTCGGCGGCGGACTCGAGTCGCCCGAGATCGCCACCGTCGTGCGCTCCGAGGCCGGTGAGACGATCGTCACCGACGGCCCGTTCGCCGAGAGCAAGGAGCAGCTCGGCGGGTTCTGGGTCATCGAGGCTCCCGACCTCGACGCCGCGCTCGACCTCGCGGCCCGGGCCTCGGCCGCCTGCATGGGCCCGGTCGAGGTGCGGCCGTTCCAGCCCGAGCCGGAGGCCTGAGCCGGACGTGCCGGCCGGTGCCCCCACCGAGCTCGACCGGATCTTCCGTGAGGAGTCCGGACGGGTGATCGCCACCCTGGTCCGACTCTTCGGCGACATCGACGTCGCCGAAGAGGCGGCCCAGGAGGCGTTCGCGGTGGCGACCGAGCGCTGGGCGAGGGACGGGCTCCCACCCAACCCGGGTGGGTGGCTCACGACCACCGCCCGGAACCGCGCGATCGACCGGCTGCGTCGTGAGGCTTCCCGCCATGACCGCCACGCCGAAGCCGCGCTGCTCCAAGAGCAGGCGGAACCCGACCCGGAGGCCGTCGTGAACGACGACCGTCTCCGATTGATCTTCACCTGCTGCCATCCGGCCCTCGCGCCGAGCGCCCAGGTCGCGCTCACCCTCCGTCTCCTCGGCGGCCTCGACACCCCGGACATCGCCCGGGCGTTCCTGGTTCCCGAGCCGACGATGGCCAAGCGCCTGGTGCGGGCGAAGCGCAAGATCCGCGACGCCAAGATCCCGTACCGGGTGCCGGGCGATGCGGAGCTGCCGGCCCGCCTGCGTTCCGTGCTCGCGGTGATCTACCTCATCTTCAACGAGGGATACACCGCGACCGAGGGCGACGAGCTCGTGCGCGCGGAGCTCTGCACCGAGGCGATCCGGCTCGCGCGCATCCTCGCCGACCTGATGCCGGACGAGTTCGAGGTGCTCGGGCTGCTCGCGCTCCTGCTGCTCATCGAGTCACGCCGCGCGGCCCGCACCGCGTCGGACGGCTCGGTGGTGCTGCTCCCGGACCAGGACCGAAGCCGGTGGGACGCGGCGCTCGTCGCCGAGGGCCACGCCATCGTCCGCCGGTGCCTGCGCGCCGACATGCCCGGTCCGTACCAGATCCAGGCTGCGATCAACGCGGTGCACGCGGACGCGCCGACGGCCGACGCGACCGACTGGGGCCAGGTCGTGGCGTTGTACGACCAGCTCCTCGTGGTCGCACCGAGTCCGGTCGTGGTGCTGAACCGGGCCGTGGCCCTCGCCGAGCTGCAGGGCCCCGCGCCCGCTCTGGCGGCGGTCGACGCTCTCGGGGACGAGCTCGACGACTACCACCTGTTCCACGCGGTGCGGGCCGACCTCCTCGCGCGGTTGGAGCGTCCGGAGGATGCCGCGTCGGCCTACGACCGGGCGCTCGCGCTGGCGGGCAACCGCGCCGAGCACGCGCTGCTCGAGCGCAAGCGCGCCGCGCTGGCCGTCGGGGGCTGAGCGGGCAGTCGCCGGGCGCGGCTACTCGTCCTCGGGCTGGTGTGGGTCGTCGAGGACGAGCCCCAGCTCCTCCAGCTCGGTCTGGTCGACCTCGAGCTCGTCGGCGGCTTCCTGTTCGTCCTCGTCGCGGTCGTTGTCGGGGATCGACGCCGTCCCGTCGTCGATGAGGTCGCTCAGCTCGTCCTCGTCCGGGTCCCGGTCCGTGTCCATGAGGTCCTCTCCGTTCGTCGGTCGCCATCTTGCCTTGCGTGGCCGCCGGCCCGTCACCAAGATGCCGGGCCGCGGGCCGACGGGCTGCGGTGAGGAGGTCACGGGTGGAACCGATCAGGATCGGATGGCTCGGCTCGGCGCTCGACGGGCCCGGTGGGGGCTACGACAAGATCCACCGGTTGGCGTTCGACGAGGCCGAGGAGCAGGGCCTCCTCGATCGGCCGGTCGAGTTCGTGCTCCATCCCGAGAACGGGCTGCCCCAGGGCTCGGCCAAGAACGCGACCGACGGCTTCCGGTACCTCGTCGACGAGGGGTGCATCGGCGTCGCGGGGGCGTACAGCTCGGACAACGCGATCACCGTCGGACCGCTCGCGAACGAGCTGCGGGTCCCGCTCGTCAGCTGGTGCGGCACCGAGCGTCTGCAGGGGGACTACTGCTTCCGACTCGGCAACGGCGACTGCGGCGGCGATGCCTCCCTGGTCGTCGCCTGGCTCAAGCGCAACGGCCACGAGCGCGTCGCGGTCCTGAGCGAGATCTCGCCGAACGGTGAGGAGTACTTCCGCTACTTCCGCCAGGAGTGCCGCCGGCGCGGGATCCGCATCGCGGCGGTCGAGACCGTGAGCCAGAGCCCCGACGACCTCGCCGCGAACCTGGCCGGGTTGCGGCGGGTCGATCCCGACGCGCTCGTCTACATGGGCTACGGGATGCTCGCCGCGAAGGGACTGCTGCGCGCCGCGCTCGACCAGCTCGACTGGGACCCGCCGCGCATCATGGGCACCGCGTTCATGTTCTACCTGATGGGCTTCGACAAGTTCGAGGGTTGGGTGGGCATCGACCAGCTCGATCCGAGCAACCCGTTGACCGACGCGTTCCACGAGCGCTTCGTCGCGCGCTACGGCGAGGAGCCACCGCTGTGGCCGAACGCGATCCCGGTGCTCGCGTACGACACCGCGCGCGTGCTCGTCGAAGGGCTGTTCCGCGCGCCGATCCTCTCCGGACCGGGCCTCAAGGCCGGGCTCGAGTCGATCCGGTTCATGCCGAGCACCACCGGCGGACGCCAGACCCACATCGCGTGCTCCGCGTACGAGCACGGGATGTTCCGCGGCGACTGGCTCCTGTACGGCAAGGTCGTCGGGGGCAAGCTCGAGTTCGAGGGCCTCTTCGAGCCCTGGGCGGACTGACGACGCCGGCCCCAGCCGCGATCTCGGCGTCGCTTCGGACCCTCCGCGGGTCCCCAGCGACACCGAAACGGGAAGCGGTCAGGCCAGGAGGTGCGTCTGGAGCGGGGTCGGGAAGCGGGGCTTGACCCGGACGTCGCCGAGGCGCGCCTGGAGCGCGCCCGCGTCCTGCGCGATCGCGGCGGCGGTCTCGGTCCCGACGTCCTCGACCAGCTCGAAGACGACCTCACCGTCGGGGCGCTGCGTCCATGCGCCGACGACGCGACCATCGGCCCACACCGTCGGCCCCGCATTGCCGTTGCGGTCGAAGAGCACCCCGGCGTGCTCGCCGAGGTACCAGCGCCGTTCCTTCCACCCCATCGTCGTGGAGTCGAGCGCGGGCAGCAGCGCGACCCATGGCTTCGGGGCGCGCGTGCGGCCGACATCGTCGGGCAGCACCCAACCTTCCCCGTCGTCCAGCTCGACCTCCACCGCGTCGACCGCGCCCAGCGCCGTGCGCGTCTGGCCGAGCGGCCATCCGGTCCACCACTGCACGTCCGCGGTCGTCGCGGGCCCGAACGCGGCGAGCCAACGGCGGGCGAGCTCGGCGCGCGCGTCCGGGGCCGGCATCGTCGGAATCCCGTCGGGGAACCAGGTGTCCATCGGCGCCCAACGGTGCTGGCTGCTCGTCCACTGGCCCTTGGGGCGGCCCCGCACGACGCGTTGTTCGAGCGAGAGGAGGAAGAGGACACGGGTCGAGACGCCGACGGAGACGCCCCACTTCTTGCCTTCGCCTTCCGTGAGCTGCAGGCGCAGCTTCGGGACGAGCTTCGAGAGCTCGACCGCGGTTGCCTCGCCGAGCTCGTCGAGGGCGGCGACGGTCTGCGCCTCGACCTCGCGGAGCCACCGGCGGCCGTCCCGGGCGATGCCGCCGGACTCGATCAAGCCGACGACCCGCTTGCGCTGCGCCGCGACGAGCGCATCCGTGCATGCAGCCTGGACGACGGGAACGAGGTCGAGGGGCACGACGAACATGGTGCGGCGCATGCACAGCGTCCGCACGAGGGAGTGGTCCTCGTAGAGCGCGCGTTCGAGCGCGCCGACCGCGCGGCGCGGGGTCTTCATGCGCGCCGCGGTCGAGAGGTAGACGGTCGCGGGATCGGTGCCGTGGACACCGACGAGATCACCCGCGACCGTGCGCACGTCGGCGACGCGCGCCGAGGTCGCGAGGTGGTGGCGGACCCCGAGCCGCGCACGCCGCTCGTCATCGTCGATGTGAAGCACACGGGAATCGTGGCAGGCGCGCTCCGGGGAAAGTCGGTTGAAGGGGATCCGGAGGGCTGGTAGCAACGTCGCCGTGATCATCCGTGACCAGGACCGTGACGACGACCCGGCCCGGTGGCGGGCGTTCCTCGCCGACCAGGGCTTCGGCCACTTGGTCGCTTCGGGTCGTGGCCGCGACGTCCCGGTCGTCGTGCCGACCCAGTTCGTCGTGAGCGAGGACGAGGTCGTGCTGCACCTGGTCACGACCAACCCGGTGTTCGACGCGCTGGCCGAGAACCCACGCGCGCTCCTGAGCGTGGCCGGCGACTGGGCGTTCATCCCCGGCGCCTGGAAGGCGATCGGGGACGAGGACCCGGCCCGCGGCATCCCGACCACGTACTACGGCGCGGTCCAGGTCACGGGGGAGTGCCGGGTCGAGGCCGAGTCCGAGGGCATCGCGTCGGTGCTCGTGACCCAACTCGACGCGCTCGATCCGCGCGGTGTCTACGTCAACCCGCGCGAGCACGCGGCGCGCCTGCGTCAGATCCGCGGGATCCGGATGGACATCGGATCGGTGCGGGCGAAGTTCAAGTACGGCGGGAACGTGGACCAGGCGCACCGCGACGCGGTCGCCGAGCACCTCGCGCGACGCGACGGTCCGGGGGACCGCGCCGCGCTCGCGCACCTGCGCCGCACGCGCTAGCCACGCGCGAGATCGCCGGAGATATCCACTCGGAGGCCGTACCCCGTTCGCGGGCCGCGGCGTTGACAGGGGCGTGAGCACGGCTGGGAGGCCGGATGGAACGAGGCCGGCCGGGAGTCCCCGGAGGCCAGAGCCCTCAAGGAGCCCCCGCCATGTACACCAAGACCGGATTCAGCCTGCTCGCCGCCGCCGGAGTCGCGGTCGGCATCGTCGGCATGACCATGGGCGCCTCCGGCGCCGACACCAGCTGCGTCCCCGCCGGATCGGCCGGCTCGGGCGCCTCGAACGCGGCGAACACGGCCCGGAACGCGGCGACCGACGCGTCGAACGCGGCCGACGGGACCGCGGCGCAGGCCGGGAACACCAGCGGATCGAACGGCACGGCCGGCTCCGGCCCGGGGAACCCCCTCACCGGAGTCGCCGGTGAGCCGGGCGTTCCGAGCGTGCCCGGCCTCCCGAGCGTGCCGTCGGTGCCGGGCACCGGCTCCTCGTCGGGCTCCTCGAACAACCGCCCGTTCCTGGACCTGGGTGAGTCGACCAACCCGACGAGCGTCTCCGGCACGACCGTGCCCCACACCGGCACGACGATCGTCGGGCGCTCGGAGAACATGTCGGGGCTCCACATCGTCGGTCACGTGAACTCGGACCATTGACGACCGCCACCGTGCTGCGCCCCTCGGGGCTCAGGTGCGACCACTCCGGGGTCGAAGATCCGGGAGTGGTCGCATCGCACGGAGCCGAGGTTCCGGGGCTGCCGGGCGACTTCGCCGACACCCTCGCCCGGGCGCAGGAGGGATCGCCGTCCGCGTGCCGGTGGCTCTACGAGTCACTGGCCGGTCGGGTCTTCGGCTACCTCCGCGTTCACGGTGCCCGGGAACCCGAGGACCTCACCAGCGAGGTCTTCCTCCGGGTGTTCGACCACCTGCGCGACTTCACCGGCGAGGAAGCCGGGTTCCGCTCGTGGGTGTTCACGATCGCGCACCGGCTGCTGATCGACGAGCACCGACACTTCAGCCGGCGACCGCAGACCGTCGAGCTCTCGGCCCCGGTCACCGAGTCGGCGCCGGGCGGGAACGCCGAAGCCGAGGCGATCGCGGTCATCGACGACGGGCGCGTCGCGAGTGTCCTCGCGGAGCTCGTGCCCGACCAGCGCGAGGTCCTCACGCTGCGCGTCGTCGGCGACCTCACCGTCGACCAGATCGCCGAGGTGCTCGGCAAGACCCGCGGCGCCGTCAAGTCCCTGCAACACCGAGCCGTCGCCACCCTGCGACGCCGGCTCCAGGAGGCAACGCCATGAAGCACCTGCTGCAGCGCCGTCGCGACAGCGATGCCCTCCTCGACGGGCATCCACTCGAGGCGGGCGCCGATCTGGGCGAGGTCGACGCCTTCCTGGCCGAGATGCGCGCCGACTTCGCCGCGCTGCCCGCGCCGACGCCACGCCCGACCCTCGCCGCGACGCTCGACGGGCGGCGCGAGCTGCGCCCCGCGTCGGGTCCCACGCCGAAGCCGACCGTGCCGGAGCCCGGTCCGCGCGTGCACTACCACTTCAAGCCGGTTGCCGCGCTGCTCGCCGGTGGCCTGGCGCTCTTCGGTGGCCTCGCCACCGCGGGCGCGCTGCCCGGTCCGATCCAGCGCGCGACCGCGGATGCGACCTCGCACCTCGGGATCGACCTCCCCGGAACGCCGAGCCCGACCGCGCCGCCGGCTTCCGGACCCCGCGGCGCGCGGAGCCATGCCGATCGCGGGAACGGCACCCGATCCGGCTCCCACCCTCGCGCCTCGACCGACCCCGACGGCGGGACCTCGACGACGACACCGTCGACGACCGCGGGCGGAACGGCCGCGACCACCGTCGTGCCGGGCGGGCCGACCGCACCGTCGATCCCCTCGGTCACCGTGCCGCCGGTGGTGCCGACGACTCCGACGATCCCGCTCACGATCCCGACGCTCGGGACGGCTCCGCCGGGCGCCCTGCCGACGATCCCACGGCTGATCACGCCGGACCGGCACCTCGGGGTGTTGCACCACCACCGGGTTCCTTAGGCTGGCGGGTGGCAACGATCGCACCCGCCACCCGACGAGAGGAACCCACATGGCCGACACCTGCACGCACCTCGACACGGTCGCGGACGTCTCCCCGTCGAGCACCGGGTGCGAGGACTGCCTGCGCATCGGCGGTCGGTGGGTGCACCTGCGCATGTGCATGGAATGCGGGCACGTCGGGTGCTGCGACAACTCCCCGAACCGCCACGCCACCGCGCACTGGCACGGGACCGAGCATCCGCTGATCCGCTCGTACGAGCCCGGCGAGGACTGGTGGTGGTGCTACGCGGACGACCTGTTCTTCGACGTCGAGGGCGCGCCGCCCGCACCTTCCCATCCCTGATCCGCGCCATCCCTGATCCGCGCGCCCTGATCCGCGCCGCCCTGATCCGCGCCGCGCGACCGCGTCGGGCTACTGGCGGTAGTGCTCGACGACGGACGGGTCGCGCTCGGCGGCGTCGTCGGGGTTCAACCCTGCGTTGCGACGGGCCCGGCGCTGGCGCAGCAGGTCCCAGAGCTGATCGAGGTGCACCTCGAGCTGGCGAAGCCGCGCCTTCTCCTCGTCGGAGAGCGGGGCGGCGTCGTCGTGGTGGCGCTGCTCGAGTGCGTGCTCCTCGTCGACGAGCCCGTCGATCTCCCGGATGATGTCCTGGTCGCTGCTCATGGTTCCCTTCGTGGCGTCGGGTGGTGACGGTCGGCGGTTCGTCAGGCCGTGGCCCAGATGACGACCTCGGCGCCGTCCGGTCCGACGGTCAGGGTACGGCTCCCGGCGTCGGTGAGCCGCGCCGCGTCGCCGGGGCCGAGCGGCTCCGTGCCGTCGAGCGTCGCGTCACCGTTGGCGACGAAGACGTGGACGTGCGGCGCGTCGGGCACGGTCAGCGCCTCGTTCGCGTGCGCCCGGGCGATCCAGAGGTCGGCGTGTGCCTGGTTGATGGAGAGCGCTGCGTCGCCTGCGCCACCTGCAACCTTCACCAGTGCGCCGGTCGCGAGCTCCTGCTGCACGTCGACCTCCTGGTAGCCGGGCGTGACCCCTTCGACGTCGGGGAGCACCCACATCTGCAGGAAGTGCACCGGCTCGTCGCGGCTCGCATTGAACTCCGAGTGGGTGATGCCGCTTCCGGCGCTCATGCGCTGCGCGAGCCCGGGGTAGATGACCGCGTCGCTGCCCTGCGAGTCCTGGTGGCGCAGCTCGCCTTCGAGGACCCAGGTCACGATCTCCATGTCGCGGTGCGAGTGCTTCGGGAAGCCGCTCCCCGCGGTGACCCGGTCCTCGTTGTGCACGAGCAGGAGCCCGTGGTTCACGTTCTTCGGGTCGTAGTGGTTGCCGAAGCTGAACGAGTGCCACGAGTCGAGCCAGTCGATCCGGGTGTGGAACCGGTCGGCCGCGCGGCGGATGTCGATCGTCGTGCCCATGGCGTGCCCCATGCGTTGAGTGGAAGGCCGGCGGCGGAGCGCGCCGACCGAAGCGACAACCCCATGGTCGCGCTCCCTGTTCCTCCCGTCTCGGGCGTGCGCGCGTCGCGGGTCGGTAGCCTCGAGGGGTGGACGAGGACCCGGACGCTCGGCCGGTCACGCCGGAGGAGGCCGAGGTCGTGGTGCCCACGCTGGCCATGCGGCTGCTCGGGCCGCTGCCGCGACCGGTGCGGCTGGTGATCGTCGCGGTGCTCGTCACCGCGTTGGTGCTCGCGCCGCTCGTCCTCGTGGTCTGGGCGCTCGGGAGCCACTGACCCGCGGCGATCGGTACCCTGACCCGATGGACGACGAGCGCGAGCGCCCGACCGGAGACGAGCCGGTCGCCGGCGAGGGCGTGACCCAGGAAGCCGTCGACGCCGCCGAGCAGGAGCTCGAGACCCCCGAGGACACGACGAACGAGGGCTAGCCCCGCGCCCGAGGAGGATCTGCCCGCTCTGATCCCGTATCCGCGGGCTTCGAGGGCGAGAAACTTTGTATCTGCGGTGCAAGTGGGGTTAAGTTCCCGCAGGTGCCGTCCTTCCGTCCCAGCCAGGCCGCCGAGCTGCTCGGCGTCAGCCCCGACACCGTCCGGCGCTGGGCCGACGAGGGCCGGCTGAAGACCACCAAGACCGAGGGCGGGCACCGCCAGATCGACGGCAAGGACCTCGCCCGCTTCCTCAGCGAGCACGTGAAGCCCTCAGAGCCCGACCTCATGGTGCAGTCGGCGCGGAACCGGTTCGTCGGGCTCGTGACGCGGATCGAGCGGGACAAGCTCACCGCCATCGTCGAGGTGCAGGCCGGACCCCACCGGGTCGTTTCGCTCATCACCCGCGAGGGCGCCGACGACCTCGGCGTCGACGTGGGCGACCTCGCCGTCGCCGTGGTGAAGGCGACCAACGTGATCATCGAGGTGCCCCCGTTCGGCTGACCGCGGTGACAGAGGGAGCCACGCGTGCGCAGGTTCATCAAGCTCTGGGTGCCCACCGTCCTGGTCGTCGGGTTGGTCGCGACCGGGTGCGGCAGCTCGTCGTCCTCGTCGTCGGACAGGAACACGACGACGACCACCGGCGCGTCCAAGGTCACGGGGAACATCGACGTGTCCGCGGCGGCGTCGCTGACCGAGGCGTTCACGAAGATCGGGGCCGACTTCAAGGCCGCCAACCCCGGCGCGAGCACCACGTTCAACTTCGGGTCCTCCGGCACGCTCGAGACCCAGATCCAGCAGACCTCGGGCGCCGGTGTCGACGCGTTCGCGTCCGCCGACGAGGACAACATGAACAAGCTCGCCCGCGCGAACCTGATCGACGGGACGCCGACGGTCTTCGCGAAGAACAAGCTGGTGATCGTCACGAAGCCCGGGAACCCGAAGGACATCAAGACGCTGGCCGACCTCGCGAAGGCCGGTGTCGTGTCGCTCTGCGGGCTGACCGTGCCGTGCGGCAGGTACGCGGCGCAGATCCTGCGGACTGCAGGGGTGAACATCCCCGAGACGAAGGTCACCCGTGGGATCGACGTGAAGGGCACGCTCGCCGCGGTGACGACCGGTGACGCCGACGCCGCGATCGTCTACATCACCGACGCGAAGAGCGCGGGCAGCTCCGTCACCGCGGTGACGATCCCGGACGCGCAGAACGCGATCGCGACCTACCCGATCGCGACGTTGAAGTCGGCCGCCAGCGGTGCGACCTCGCAGGCGTTCGTCGAATACGTCAAGTCGTCGAAGGGTCAGGCGACCCTCGAGTCCTTCGGCTTCCTCCCGCCGTCGTGAGCCGGCGGGGGCGGCGGGTGCCATGGATCGCGGTGCTTGTCGCCCTCGTGGGGTTCGCCTTCATCGCGATCCCGCTGGTCGGGCTGGTCCAGCAGGTCCCCTGGGGCGATCTGTGGACCAACCTGAAGGACCCGGAGGCCACCTCGGCGCTGCGCCTCTCGGTGGTGTGCTCGTTGTGGGCGACCGCGCTGTCCGTCGTCTTCGGCGTGCCCCTCGCCTACGTGCTCGCGCGCGTGACCTTCCCCGGTCGGGCGATCGTGCGGGCCCTGGTGCTGCTCCCGTTGGTCGTGCCCCCGGTCGTCGGCGGCGTCGGGCTCTTCTATGCCTTCGGGCGCAACGGGATCCTCGGCCAGTACCTGTACGACTGGTTCGACGTCCAGCTCACGTTCTCGACCGCGGGCGTCGTCATGGCCGAGACGTTCGTCGCGATGCCGTTCCTCGTCATCACGGTGGAGGCCGCGCTGCGCTCGATGGACCGGCGGTACGAGGACGCGGCCGCGACCCTGGGCGCGGGTCGGCTCACGGTCGCGCGCCGGGTCACGCTGCCGCTGATCGCACCCGGACTGCTCGCGGGCGCGGCGCTCGCGTGGGCGCGGGCGCTGGGGGAGTTCGGTGCGACGATCACGTTCGCCGGCAACATCCAGGGCCGCACGCGGACGGTCCCGCTCGCGGTGTACCTCCTGCTCGAGAGCAAGCCCGACGTCGCGGTGGGGTTGAGCGTGGTCCTGCTCGCGGTGTGCGTCGCGGTGCTCGCGCTGCTGCGCGACCGCTGGCTGGGGGTCGGGTGAGCCTCGCCGCAACCGTCGGGCTGGCGCTCGGAGAGCTCGACCTCGACGCGGCGGTGGAGGCCGGCGAGGGCGAGACGCTGGCGATCCTCGGCCCGAACGGGGCCGGCAAGACCACGCTGCTGCGGAGCCTCGCCGGCCTTCTGGCCCTCGATCAGGGCCGGATCGAGCTCGACGGCGAGGTACTCGACGACGGCACCCGCGTGTTCGTCCCACCCGAGCGGCGATCGGTCGGCGTGGTCTTCCAGGACTACCTCCTGTTCCCGCACCTCTCCACGCTCGAGAACGTCGCGTTCGGCCTGCGGAGCCGGGGCGTCAACCGGCGCACGGCGCGGCGTCGCGCCGCGGCCGCGCTCGAGCCGGTCGGGCTCGCGGCGTTCGCCGGTCGCAGGCCGCGGGAGCTGTCCGGCGGCCAGGCCCAGCGGGTCGCCCTCGCCCGGGCGCTCGCGACCGAGCCGCGCCTGCTGCTGCTCGACGAGCCGCTCGCCGCGCTCGACCAGAGTGCCCGTGGCGTGGTCCGCCGCGAGCTCCGCGCGCACCTTGCGACGTTTCCCGGCGTCCGGCTCCTCGTGACACACGACCCGCTCGACGCAGCCGCGCTGGCCGACCGGCTGCTGGTCCTCGAGGCGGGCCACGTCGTGCAGACCGGCACGTTCGCCGAGGTCTCGGCCCGACCGCGGTCGGGCTACGTCGCCGAGCTCGTCGGGGTCAACCTCTTCACGGGCATCGGGCACGGAGACCGGGTGGAGCTGCCCAGTGGCGGCGCGATCGTCGTCCCCGGCGCCGGAACCGGTGAGGTGATGGCGGTCATCCACCCGCGTGCGGTCGCGTTGCACCGCACCCGGCCCGAGGGCAGCCCGCGCAACGTCGCTCGCGGAGTGGTCGAGAGCATCGAGCCACTCGGCGATCGCACCCGCGTGCGGATCGATGCGCCGGTGCCGCTCATCGCCGAGATCACGCCCGACGCGCGGCACGAGCTCGACCTGCGACCGGGCACGGAGCTCTGGACCGCGGTCAAGGCGACCGACGTGACGGTCTACCCGCGGTGACGGCGGAGCCGCGCGCTCGCGACCCGCAGCTGGTCGCGGCTCAGAGGCCGCCGATCGCGGGCGTGAACCGGGCGAGGTAGGAAGTGAGCGACTTGTAGATCCCCGTCGCGAGCAGGACGCCGAGGATCACCAGCACGACACCGGCGAACCGCTCCAGCCGCGGCCCGGTCCGGCGGAGCCAGTCGCTCAGGGCCGGCGACGAGGCGAGACCGAGCGAGGCGACCATGAACGGGACTCCGATGCCCAGCGCGTAGCTGGTGAGGAGGAGACCTCCCTGTACCGGTCGACCCGAGTGCGCGGCGACGACCAGCGCCGCGCCGAGCAGCGGCCCGACGCAGGGGCTCCA
>DASXYP010000045.1:0-65058 GCA_036502405.1 Acidimicrobiia bacterium | reverse complement strand
CCTGGTCGCCGGGTACCACTCCGAGCTCGGAAGGCTGCTCCCGCTCCCGTTCGGCGATCTCGCGCTGCTCGCGGTGGGGTTGCCCGCGGTCGCGACGCTCGCCGGCTGGCTGCTCGCCGGCCGCGAGCCCCCGACGTTCTCTCGCCAGGCGCTGGACTGAGCGGCGAACAGAGAAAGCCGCGCGGACCGGACGGTATATTGCGCCCGTGGTCGCACCGCTCCCGTCGGACTCGCCGGTTCGGCTGCAGGAGCCGCAAGCGGTGCTCACCCAGCTCACCGCGGCGTCGTTGTTCCTCGTCGTGACGATCGACGAGGGGGGCGAGCCCGTGGTCCGCGACCTCTGCGCCGACCTGTCGGGCCTCGAGCGCACCGTCGGGTTCCGGGTTCCCGACGCCGGGCTCGCGCTCGTGACGGGCATCGGCTCCGATGCGTGGGACCGGTTGTTCGCCGGACCACGACCGGCCGGGCTGCACCCGTTCCGCGAGCTTCGGGGCGATCGGCATCACGCGGTCTCGACCGCGGGCGACCTGCTCTTCCACATCCGTGCGTCGCAGGCGGACGTCTGCTTCGAGCTCGCGGCGCAGATCATGGACCGTCTCGACGGCGCGGCCACCGTGGTCGACGAAGTGCACGGGTTCAAGTACTTCGACGACCGTGATCTGCTCGGGTTCGTCGACGGCACCGAGAACCCGACCGGCACCGCCGCGGCGGTCGCGGTGACCGTCGGTCGCGAGGATCCGGACTTCGAGGGCTCCAGCTACGTGATCGTCCAGAAGTACCTGCACGACATGGCGGCGTGGAGCGCGCTGAGCACCGAGGACCAGGAGCGGGTGATCGGCCGGCGGAAGCTGTCGAACGTCGAGCTGGCCGACGACGTGAAGGCCGACGACTCCCACGTCGCGCTGAACACGATCGTCGGCCCCGACGGGGAGCAACGCCAGATCCTGCGCGACAACATGGCGTTCGGCACCATCGGCCGCGGGGAGTTCGGCACGTACTTCATCGGCTACGCCTCGACGCCGACCGTCATCGAGCAGATGCTCGAGAACATGTTCATCGGCGATCCTCCGGGCACCACCGACCGGATCCTCGACTTCTCGACCGCGATCACCGGCACCCTGTTCTTCGTGCCGACCGCGGACCTCCTCGACGACCCACCTCGTGCCGCGGATCTCGGGGTGGAGCCGATGGTGTCCGCCGACGAGCCGAGCGCGGTGCCGGCGGGAGGATCACTCGGGATCGGCGGGATGAAGGACGGCTCCTGACCCGAAGGGTCAGACGACGCTCGCGGGCCTCACTCCTCGACGGTGACGCCGAGGAAGTCGGCGACGCGTCGCAGCTGCGAGTCGTCCATGGCGAAGTTGCGCAGCAGCATCTCCTGCATGATCAGGACTCCGAGCCGGCCGTCCTGGCTGCGCAGCGACCCGCTGTACACGCCGCGCGCGCCTCCCGCCTTCATCGGCCGCAGCTCGAGCAGCATCCACTCGTCGGCCCGGACGGCCTCGTGGAACCACAGGCCGTGGTCGATGCTCGGTCCTCCGGCCGCGAGGCCGGGCACGTCGACCTGGCCGAACCCGGAGCCGAGGTCCGAGACGTAGGTGAGCGCGCAGGCGTGCACCAACGGGTCGTCGGGCAGCGGCGCCGTAGCGCGCACCCAGAGCCGGTCCGAGTGCCGGATCTGACCGCCGATGATCCGCGTGGGGGTGACCTCCCGCACCTCGATGAGCGAGGGTGAGGGTGACGGCCGCGTCGGAAGTGAGTCCGGCGGCGCGCCGCCGAGGGTCTCGACGACGTCGAGGGTTGCGGCCTCGCGGCGCTCGTGGAACGACGCGAGCATCGAGAAGATCACCTCGCCGTCCTGCACCGCGCGCACGTGGCGGGCGGAGAACGACCCGCCGTCGCGGTCGCGGTCGACGTGGAAGATGACCGGCCGGTCGGTGTGGCCGGGACGCAGGAAGTAGCCGTGCAGCGAGTGCGGCAGCCGCTCCGGGGGGACCGTCTCGCCCGCGGCCTGGAGCGCCTGGGCCGCGACCTGGCCCCCGTAGAGCGAGAGCCGCTCACGGGCGCCGGGCTCGTTCTGGCCGCGGAAGAGGTCCCGGTCGAGGGCCTCGAGCTCCAGGAGTGCCGCCAGGTCCGGTGTCATCTCGTCTCAACCTCTCCCTGCCGTCGTCGGCGACCCGTCAGGACGATACCGACGCCCGCGGTCCCCTCCGCGCCCGGCGGCCGGGATCAGTCGACCGCGGTCGGTCCCGGCACCCAGCCGCTCGGGAGCGGGAGCGGCAGGTCGGTGTACGTCACGATCCCCGCCAGCGCCGCGACGACCTGCGGGATCGCGTTGACCGCCGGCATCGCGGTCATGATCATCCCGAGCACCATGAAGTCGGCGAACGTCGTCGCTTCGAAGTCCGGCGGCGGGAGGAACTGCAGGGTCGTGCGCACCGTCGGCCGGCCCGCGATCACGCAGCCCTCCTCGATCGGCCAGTCGGGATCGAGGCTCGTGCCCTTCTTCCCCCGGACGCCGCCGGGCCGACGCCGACCTCGCCTTCGTCGCACGCGCGATCGACCGGCTGGAGGCCGGCCCGAGGTTGACCCGGTTGCCGGCAGCCAGTAGTTTCCGACTTGGTTAATTAGCCACTCAGGAAACTACGGAGGGTCGAGCATGACCCAGGTCATCGACGACGACCGGCTGAGCGAGACCTTCGCGGCCCTCGCCAACTCGACGCGGCGGGCGATCCTGGCCCGCCTGGCCGAAGGGGCGGCGAACGTCAACGAGCTCGCCGCGCCGTTCGAGCTCTCGCTGCCCGCGGTCTCGAAGCACCTCAAGGTGCTGGAGCGGGCGGGTCTCGTCGTGCGCGGCCGGCGCGCGCAGTTCCGGCCCTGCGCACTCGACGCGGGGCCGCTCGAGGAGGTCTCGTCCTGGGCCGAGCAGTACCGGCCGGTCTGGGAGGCGCGCTTCGACCGCATGGACTCGTACGTGCAACAGCTCCGATCCGAACGAGAGACAGGTGGGCATCATGAGTGACGGAACCGGCACTGCGGACGCGGTGGTCATCGAGCGCATGGTCGACGCGCCCGTGGACGAGGTCTGGCGCTTGTGGACCGACGGCGAGCACTTCAAGCAGTGGTACGGCCCGACCGGCGCCACGATCCCCGTCGCCGAGCTGGACGTGCGCGTCGGTGGGTCGCGACTCGTCTGCATGGAGATGGCGACGCCCAACGGCACGATGCAGATGTGGTTCACCGGTGAGCACCGCGAGGTCGTTCCGAACCGGCGTCTCGTCTACACGGAGTCGATGTCCGACGAGCACGGCAACGTCGTGTCGGCGGCGGAGGCAGGGATGCCCGAGGGACATCCCACGACGACCGAGATCGCGGTCGACCTCGAGGCGCGCGACGGCGGCACCTGGATGACCATGACGCACACCGGCGTCCCCGCCGGCTCGCCCGGCGCCGCGGGGTGGCTCATGGCCTTCGACAAGCTGGCCGCGCTGCTCGAACGGTCCGGCACCTAGGCGGGCCACGATCCGGACCTCATGAACGACGCCGTCGAGGAGATCCTGCGCCGGGTCACGCCGATCAGCCACTTCAACCGCACCGCGACCGAGGACACCCAGGTGCGCGGCGGGTACGTCGCGCGGGTCGAGCTCGAGACGATCTTCCGGACCTGCTCGCCCGCCTCGAGTGGTTCGAGGTCGCCGGCGCGGTAGAACGTCTGAGCTCGATCGTCAACGGGAGCATCAAGCACCTGCCGCTCGGGTTCCGGGTGTCGTGATCACCGAGGAGGATTCTCGTGCTTCGTAGTGACGTCCAGCCGATCTCGGTCGACGACCACGTCGTCGAGCCGTCCCACGTGTTCGTCGACCACATCGAGCCCCGGTTCCGCGACCGCGCCCCGCGCATCGTGGAGCGGGACGGCGCCGAGGGGTGGCTCTGGGAGGAGCGGTTCTATCCCCTCACGTTCCAGGGGAACGCCAAGACGAGAAGGTTCCGCCCGGGGGAGGAGGGTCGCGGTGACGACCTGTTCGCCCGGCGCTACGAGGACATGATCCCGGCCGCGTTCGACGTGCACGAGCGGGTGCGGGCGATGGACGACGACGGGGTCTGGGCGGAGCTGCTGTTCCCGACGTTCCCGCGCTTCGGCGGCACCCAGTTCCTCGACGCCGAGGACCGGGACCTCGCGCTCGCGATGGTGCGCGCGTGGAACGACTGGATGATCGACGAGTGGTGCGCGGCCTACCCCGAACGGTTCATCCCGCAGACGCTGATCCCGCTCTGGGACCTGTCGGCCGCGGTGCAGGAGATCGAGCGGTGCGCGGACAAGGGATCGCGCGCGGTGCTCTTCGTCGAGAACCCGCACCCGCTCGGGCTGCCGTCGTTCCCGACCGGGCACTGGCGCCCCGTCTTCGAGGCGTGCAACGCGACCGGCTTGCCCCTGTCGATGCACATCGGCACCTCGTCGGGTCTCATCCGCCCCTCGCCCGAGTCGAATCCGTCCGTCGGCATCGCCCTCTGTGGCATCAACTCGATGAGCGCGCTCGGCGACCTGATCTTCAGCGGCGTCTTCAACGGCCTGCCCGACTGCCGGGTCGCGCTGTCGGAGGGCGGAGCCGGGTGGGTGCCCTACGTCCTCGAGCGGCTCGACTACACCTGGAAGCGGAGCCGCTACGAGGGTCTCGCGAACGAGGTGCTGCCGTCCGAGGTCTTCGCCGCGCACGTCTGGGTCTGCATGATCTCGGACGAGTACGCCCTCCGGAACCGCGACCTGATCGGGATCGACAAGATCATGTGGGAGGCGGACTTCCCGCACAACGACTCGAATTGGCCGGACAGCCGCAAGGTCCTGGAGGACGCGTTGTCCGACGTTCCCGACGACGACGCCCGCCGGATCGCCGAGACCAACGCGCGGCAGCTGTACCGGTTCCCCGCCTCGTGACCACAGCGCGGCTCTCCGTCTTCCTCCCGACGTTCGCGCCGAAGGACCCCGGCCACTGGGACCACGTCCTCGACCTCGCGCGTGCCGCCGACCTCGCGGGCGTCGACCGCCTGGTCGTGTCGGACCACGTCGTGTTCGGCGAGCACCTCGACGCGTACGCCGACCCGGAGACCGGAGGTGTCGAGGGTGGCCGCCAGCCCACCGGTCCCGACGGCCACTGGCTCGAGCCGCTGACCGTCCTCACCGCGGTCGCCACCCGGACGGACCGGGTGCGGCTCGGCACGTACATCCTGCTTGCCGCGCTGCGGCGTCCCGTCGTGCTCGCCAAGCAGCTCGCGACCCTCGACGTCCTCTCGCACGGGCGGGTCGACCTCGGTGTCGGCATCGGCTGGCAGCGCGAGGAGTACGAAGCGGCCGGGCTGGACTTCGGTTCCCGCGGCCGGCTCCTCGATCACTCGCTCGAGGTCTGCACGACGCTGTGGCGGGACGAGCGCGCGGACTACGCGTCCCCCGAGCTCCGGTTCGAAGGGATCCACGCGATGCCCAAGCCGGTGCAGGCGGGCGGCGTGCCCATCTGGGTCAGCGGACGGAGCAAGGGACGCGTCGCGCGTCGCCTCGCGCGGTTCGGAACGGGTTGGATCCCGTGGGGGGAGGACGCGGCCGATCCCGTGGCCAGCATCCCGCGCATGCGGGCGGAGGTCGAGAAGGCGGGGGGAGAGGGGACCGCGTTCTCGGTGCTCGCGCCGCTGCCTCTCCGGCGCGGGCCGGAGCGTTCGGTCGACCTCGCGGCCTCGATGGAGCGTCTGCCGAAGCTCGTCGACGCCGGGGTCACCGATCTCCTCGTGCACCTCGCGATGCCCGACTCCTCCGCCGCCGCCCAGGACGCGTTCTCGGCCCTGGTGACCGCGTTCCGCGAGGCGGGGTGACGGGCGCACCCCGAACCGGGAGCGCGCCCGCGCCGGGTGCTGCGCCGACGACCCGGACGAACAAGATCGTGAAGCGGACGCTCGTGCACCAGAAGTGGCGGCGGGACCGCGTCGCCCGCGACCGCGTGTACGTGCGCGGGCGCGGTGAAGCCGGCTTTCAGGAGTTCGACGACGCGCACGAGCAGACGCTGCGCGAGTCGTTCGTCACCAACCAGCGCCAGCAGCTCTGGACCTCTGAGCGCTGAAGGCCCGTTCCATAGCCGCCACGCGCTGTCGTGTCGCTCGTTCGCGGCTATGCGAAGATGCCCCCTGATGCCGGCGGGGGGATGATGGCGACCGACACGGTGGGAACCAGCGCAAGCGCGGCCAAGGCGGTGCTCGTCACGTTGGCTGCCGCCCAGTTCGTGATGATCCTGGACGCGTCGGTGATGAACGTGTCGATCGCCACGGTCGCCAGCGACGTGGGAACGACGGTCACGGGGATCCAGACCGCGATCACCATGTACACGTTGGTGATGGCGGCGCTCATGATCACCGGCGGGAAGATGGGTGCGATCCTCGGGCGCAAGCGCGCGTTCACGATCGGGTGCGTGATCTACGCGTGCGGCTCCTTGACCACGGCGATCTCGCCCAACCTCGCGGTGTTGATGTTCGGATGGTCGTTCCTCGAAGGGGTCGGTGCGGCGCTCGTGATGCCGGCCATCGTCGCGCTCGTTGCGTCGAACTTCGGTCGGGCCGACCGACCGCGCGCCTACGGGATCGTGATGGCCGGCGGTGCGATCGCGGTCGCAGTGGGTCCGCTGATCGGCGGGCTCTTCACGACGTACTGGTCGTGGCGGTACGTGTTCGTGGGCGAGGTGCTGATCATCGGCGTCGTGCTGCTGCTCAACCGTCGTACGGCGGACACGCCGAAGGAGGAAGGGGCTCGCCTCGATCTGGTCGGCACCGCGCTCTCCGCCCTGGGGCTGGGGCTCGTCGTCTACGGGATCCTCCGGTCGGGCACGTGGGGGATCGTGCAGCCGAAGCCGGACGCACCGACCTGGTTGGGCCTGTCACCGGTCATCTGGCTGATCCTCGGGGGCGGCGCGGTGCTGTTCGCGTTCCTGACCTGGGAACGGCACCGCCGCGACACCGGGCAGGCTGCGCTGCTCGATCCGGCGATCCTCCGGGTTCCGCTCTTGCGGAGCGGGGTCACTGCATTCTTCTTCCAGTACCTGCTCCAGGCCGGCCTGTTCTTCGCGGTGCCGTTGTTCCTCTCGATCGCGCTCGGCCTCTCGGCGATCGACACCGGCCTCCGGATCCTTCCCCTGTCGATCACGCTGGTGATCGCGGCAGTGGGGGTCCCGAAGGTGTTCCCGCGCGCTTCCCCCCGCCGGGTCTCGCAGCTCGGTTTCCTCATGCTGTTCGTCGCGCTCATCGTGTTCATCGCCTTGCTCGACGAGGGTGCCGGTCCGGAGATCGTCACCTGGCCGATGCTCCTCGCGGGTCTCGGCATCGGCATGCTCGCCTCGCAGCTCGGCGCGGTGACGGTGTCGTCGGTCCCCGACGAGCAGAGTGGTGAGGTCGGCGGGATCCAGAACACCGCCTCCAACCTCGGCCTGTCCATCGGCACCGCGCTCGCGGGTGCGGTCCTGATCTCCGCGCTCTCCAGCTCGTTCTTCGCCGGCATCGCGGGGAACCCGGCGGTGCCGAAGGACCTCACGTCGAAGGCGCAGACGGAGCTCACGAGTGGTGTGCCGTTCATCTCGGACGCGGATCTCGACCAGGCGCTCGACGACGCGGGCGTGTCCCAGTCTGCGAGCACCGCCATCGTCGACGAGAATGCCGATGCCCGGATCGACGCCCTGCGCGCGTCGCTCGCAGTGCTTGCGGCCCTCGCGCTGCTCGCGCTGTTCTTCAGCCGTGGGCTTCCCACCACCCCGGCCGCCGCCTCCGGGGAGATCGAGCCGACCGACGGCGCCTCACGATCAGCTCCTCCTCTTCCAAATGCCGTGGAGATCGACGAAGATTCGTGGAGTGGGGGACGGTGACGTCTCCAGAACCGGACTCGAGGAGCGCCACGATGACAACGCCACACGAGACCGCGATCCTGGCGGGGGGATGCTTCTGGGGGGTGCAGGATCTCGTCCGCAAGCAGCCCGGGGTGATCTCGACCCGCGTCGGCTACAGCGGTGGAGACGTCGCGAACGCGACCTATCGGAACCACGGCAATCACGCCGAAGCGATCGAGATCACCTTCGATCCCGAGGTGACCTCCTACCGCGACCTGCTCGAGTTCTTCTTCCAGATCCACGACCCGACGACGAAGGACCGCCAGGGCAACGACATCGGCGCCAGCTACCGATCAGCGATCTTCTACACCTCCGACGAGCAGAAGGCGGTCGCCGAGGACACCATCGCGGACGTGGATGCCTCCGGACTCTGGCCCGGCAAGGTGGTGACCGAGGTGTCGGCGGCCGGCCCCTTCTGGGAAGCCGAGCCCGAGCACCAGGACTACCTGGAGAAGTACCCCGGCGGCTACACGTGCCACTTCGTCCGGCCGAACTGGAAGCTCCCGCACCGCGACCGCGACGCCACGTCGCCCTAGGGGCTCGCCGCTTCGAAGCGACCGAGGCCGTAGTCACCCTCGATGGTGGTGCGGTGCATGCAGCGGGTGTGCTCGGGCGACATCCCGGAGCCCCGGTGCAGGCACCGCCAGTTGTCCCAGATCAGCATGTCGGTCGGCTGCCACTCGTGGAAGTAGCAGAGGTCCTGCGCCGCGTCGACGATCTCGTCGCACACCGCGGCGAGCAGGGCTTCCCCTTCGGGATCTTCGCGACCCTCGATGCCCTTCGCCATCCACGGTGAGACGTGCAGCACCTTCTCGCCGGAGCTGCGCGTCCAGACCGCCGGGTGCAGGGCCCGCGCCCGACCCTCGAACTCGTCCATCACGTCGGTTGCCTGCGCCGCCGGCTCGACCTCGACGAACCCCTCCGGCCGGCCGAAGCGGAGGTTGTCCATGATCACGTCCATCGCGTAGATCACGGTCTCGCCCTCGATCCGGTCGCGGAGGTCAGGGGAGATCGCGCCGTACAGGGCGACGCCGTCGACGAACCCGGTCAAGCCGCCTTCGGGCGGGACCTCCACCGCGCGCAGCACGCCGGCCCGGTTGAGCTGGTCGTTGTAGCAGTGGTCGAAGTGCCACGGCAGCCACGACGAGAGCAGCTGCCCGTCGACCAGCACCGCCCCCGGCTGATTCGGCTCGTGACGCATCTCGATCACGCCGAGCATGTCATCGCCCTCGGCGCGAGCCACCGCCTGGCTCGGGTGGTCCTTGAGCGGCCCGAAGACGGTGCTGAACGCGACCTGCATCTTCGGGGTCGGGTCGACTCCCTCGAAGATCAAGAGGCCGTGCGCCTCGAAGAGCTCGACGAGGCGGGATCGGATGCCTTCGTCACGGAGATCGTCGTACGTGACGCCCCCGACGCGCGCGCCGAACGGAAGATCGTCGCGGATGGGTTGCACGGTCATCGCCATGGGTGTCTCCTCATCAGGTGACGTTGGTGTCGGACCAGTCGACGAGCTGGGGGATGAGCAGGGGCCAGCGGACGAACAACGAGCCCTCCTGCTCGACCGCGGCCCGACGTTCGTTCCACTCGTCGTCGCCCCACGGCGGCTCGACGAGCTCGGCGCCCGGCAACCCTGCTGCGAGCGCCTCGGAGGTGGCACGGGTGTGTGACATGTCCGACGTGCCGCTGCGGAAGACGAGGATCGGGATGTCCAGTCGCGCGACGTCGTCACCGTCGAGCCCGGGCACGAGCGTGTCCTCGCACGGGCAGTAGGCCAGCATCCACCGGTCCATGACCGCGAGGAACTCCCTGCGGTCCATCGAAAGGAAGCGCTCCCGGTTCTTCGGGTTGCGCGCGAGGGACTCCTGCCACTGGTCGAGCTCGAGGACCGCTTCCATCCCGCCGTGCCACGCGGCGTCGGCCGACGGCATCCCGTAGAAGCTCGCGAGCTGGATGAGCCCGGGCACGCCACCGCTGATCCACCACATCGCGAGCCCGGCTGCGACGTCGGGGTTGCGCGACGCGGCGAGCAGCGAGACGCGCGCGCCGCCGGAGCCGCCGGCGATGACGGTCGGGCCGAGACCGAGATGGCGGAGCAACGCACCGAGCGCTTCCGCCTGCATCTCCGACTCCGACGCGCCGCGGAACACGACGGACGACTCGCCGCAGTTCGGGCGGTCCCAGGTGAGGACCTGCTTCCCACGATCGGCCAACGCGCGTGCCATCTCGGGAAGACCGCCGACGTCCTTCGTGAACCTCCCACCGGGTGTCAGCACCCAGGGTTCGCCCTCGCCCACGAGGTCGTAGGCGATCTCGATTCCGTCCAGGTCCGCGACCGGCATGACTGAACCCCCCGTCGTGCACTCTCTTGTATCACTGAGGGCGGGTCGGCCGCCCGACGGTCGGGGTTGGCCGGCAATCGTTCCTGGGTATCCCGAGTGGAGGCACCCGTCCACCCGGAAAGGTCCTCGGCTTGGAAGTGACCCCGTTCGACTTCCGGATCACGGTGGAGACGGC
The DNA here is from genome assembly GCA_036502405.1 of Acidimicrobiia bacterium. Classification (GTDB taxonomy): domain Bacteria; phylum Actinomycetota; class Acidimicrobiia; order IMCC26256; family JAENVU01; genus Chersky-806. The sequence continues at coordinate 54,634 of DASXYP010000045.1, read as the reverse complement.
TGAACACCGGACCGTGCTGTCGGTCTCGGGGGACGTCGACCTCGCGACCGCATCGATCGTGTTGAACCGGGTCGAGGCCCTCTTCCGCGAGCCGATCACGGCGTTCGTCCTCGACCTCGGGGGCGTCACGTTCCTCGACAGCTCGGGAATCGAGGCCTTGCTCAAGGCCGAAGCTCTGGCCGTCGAGCACCGGGTGCCGTTCGTGCTGGCGTCGACGTCAGCCGAGGTGCGGCGAAGCCTCCATGGCGCGGGACTCGCCGACGTCCTCGGCCGCATGTCATCGGGGTGACCGCCCGCGGCTGACTGCCGTCGACCTGAGCGACGTACGATCAATGCACTTCGCGGGCCTTCTCGCGTGTGATCCTCGCTCTGCCACCGACGTGCGGCGCGGGTCTCCACGGGGCAGGGCCGGCCCGTTGCCGGAGGATCGATGGCGGAGATCGACGATCGTCGCAACAATCTGCCGCACGCTCCGGAGCCCGTGGCGCCAGCTGTGGTGGCGACCGACAACGTGCGCGCGGGTCGCCCGGCGCGTGTCCGGGTGCCCATCGTCGTGGGGGTCGTGTTCGTCCTCGCGGCCGTGGTGCTGGTCCTCGTCGGCAGCTCGCTCCACGGGCGGGCCTCGACCGCCCGGTCGGAGAGGAAGCGGCTGGTGGTCGCGACCCGGCGAGTCGCCGCTCGAGCCGGGCGCGAACAGCAGCTGGCGACGCGCGTCGACAACGCGATCACCGACTTGCAGAACGCGCTCACCAAAGCGGCCGACTCGCAGCACGCGCAAGTTGCCGCAGCGGGTGCCGTCGCCGTGGCGTCCGACGCCGGCATCGGTCAGATCAACGGCGGTGATCCGGGTCGTGGAGAGAGCGCGTTCCGGACGACGGTCACCGCGGCAGCCGACAAGTACGACATCGCACTCGCAGCGGCCCGCGCCGATCTCGACTCCGCCGCCGCGGCGCTGGCGGACCTCGACCGGGCCACGCAGGCGAAGCGGTGAGCCCGCCGGGGCCGTCCGCAGCGGCGGACGGATCCATCCGACCGTCTCGGCCGCGTCGGCGGTGGTGGATCGTGGGCTGCCTGGGACTCTTCATGGTCGGATGTCTCGTCTGGACCCTCACCCAGGCGTCCGAGCTGAGCTCGGCGACCGACGCGCGTGACCAAGCCACTGCCGCGCTCGCGCGGAGTCGCGGTGCCGACCGGTTCGCAGCCGCCCGCCTCGCCGGCAAGCGGCAGTCCGCGATCTCACCGTCCGGGGTCGGTCACCAGATCGTCGATCTCGCGCGGAACGAGCTCGACCTCGACACGCAGACGGCCGCCGCGTCCCGCAGCGGCATTCGAGCGGTCCTGAGCGAGGACGGTGACGGATACAACGCCGCGCGCGATCAGCTCAACTCGCTCGTCGACCGCGCGAATGCCGTCGTCAGCCGGATCAACGCCCTGGTCGGTCACCTGTTCGAGCCCGCGCCGGGTGGGACGGACCGATCCGACGTGTAGCCCGCCGGACCTAGCGCTTGGCCTTGGACCGGTTCAGGGCCACGGCGGCGCGAATGAGCGCCTTGAACGCCCGCGTGTTGATCTTCTCGCCCTCGGCGAAGTCGATGGCGCGCCGGGTGTTCCCCTCGAGGCTGGAGTTGAAGAGGCCGGACGGATCCTCGAGCGCCGCTCCGTTCGCGAAGGTCATCTTCACGACGGCCTTGTAGGTCTCGCCGGTGCAGAGCATCCCGTCGTGGTACCAGGTCGGCACGCCTCGCCACTTCCATTCCTCGACGACTTCGGGATCGGCTTCCTTGACCAACGCTCGGAGCCGGCTGAGCATCTCGCCCCGCCAGTCCCCGAGCTCTTCGATCCTCTCGTCGATCAGCTGAGACGGAGTCTTGCTCTTTGTCATGCCGGGTTCCCTTCGCTCATCGGGTCTTCGCCGCGCGTGCCTCTTCGACCATGTCGATCATGGCGCGCCGCACCTCGTCGCCGGTGGTGCACTCGTCGGGGAACGCCAGGCGGACCGCGGTCCGGTGCGTGTCGCTCACGGCCACCAGGTCGAAGCCGTAGCGGTCGACGGCCGACATGGTGGCGGACTCCGTGCCGGCGAGCCCGGCGAAGTGCCGGCAGAACATCACCTGGGTGTCGGCGTGGTCGGCGTTCATGTGCTCGATGATCCCGGCGGCGGCATCGACCAGCGGATCGGGCGTCGCGGCGCGGTAGTCGGCCGCGTCGACCCAGCTCATCCGCCCGTAGCCGCCGACGTAGCGCACGTGATCGACGTTCAGCCGCAGGAACGTGAAGTCGCCGAACTCGATGTAGTACGACGCGGCGGGGTTGGCCTCGAGGTACCGCGCCCGGGCGACGATGCGTGCATCGTCGTCGTCGATCGGCACGAGCAGGCCGAGCAGGGTGACCCGCCCGCCGGCCAGTGGATCCGAGCCTTCGGGCACCGGTTCGGTGACCAGCAGGCTCGCCCGCGGGTCGCGGAGCGCGTTCTGGGTGTGCTCGGCCATGAGGCTCACGAACATGAGCGGATCGCCGTCGTCGGCGAGGCCGAAGCTGACCACCGAGCCGAACGGGTACCCGGAGGGATCAGCGGCCACCGTCGACAGCGCCCCGCGCCGCTCGCCGCGCACCAGGGTGCGGACGCGCTCGGCGTGGGTCGGCTCCCGCGCCGCCGGTGGCGCCGCCGCGCCTGACGTGGACGCGGCTCCGTGCACCTCGTGCTCGCGGGGTCGGGGCTCCATCCCGAGCCACGCTACGCGGCGCGGGTGCATGACCGCGCCGGCGCTCAGCCGGTGAGGTGCTCCCGCAAGGACCGGAGCAGCACCTGCCACCACTCGGCGGTGCGGTGCTGGAACGCATCGAGCGGGAACCCGTGACGGGCCGCGTGCTGCTGGGGCAGCGCGTCCCAGCCGAAGTGCTCGACGGTCACGAGGGTTCCGGTGTCGACCGGCTCGAAGCGGACCGCGACCTCGGTCGACTGCTCCGGCGGGAAGGTGGCCTGCCGCCACCCGAACACGACCCGATGCGGCGGGTCCCAGACCCGCACGTCGCCGATCTGGAACCGCTCGCCGTCGGGCCCGATCTCGACCAGCCGCTCCGGCGGCTCGGGTTCGAACGCCAGGCGGCCGTCGGCGCGATCGGTGAACTGGAACAGCTGGTTGGGCTGCCACCACTGGCCGATCTCACCGGTGAACGCATCGAAGGTCCGCTCCGGTGGGGCGCCGACGCGGAGCGCGACCAGCACGCGCGAACCGGTCACCCGCGCTCCACGTGCACCTTGAACGCAGCCAGCTGCTCGCTCCAGCCGGTCTCGGCCTCGGCGAGCCACGCCTTCAACGCATCCATCGGCTTCGGCCGCAACGAGATGATGCGGACGCGCGCGTCGAACTGCGGGTGCTCCTCGTCGACGAGCTTCGCGTCGCGCAGCACGCGCAGGTGGCGGCTCATGACCGGTGGCGACACCCCGACCGCGGCCGCGAGCTCACCGGCGCGGTGCGGGCGTTCGGCGAGGAGCTCCACGCTGCGTCGACGCACCGGATCGGCGAGCGCGGCCAAGGTCCGGTCGACCGCGGCTGCGGCGGCGCTCAACGCCAGGCGGTCGCGAAGATCGGCAGGTTGATCGCGGCCTCCGCCTCCTCGCGGCTCACGTCGCGCACGTGCATCGAGAACGTCCAGTGGTGGCCCTCGAGGTCGGCGGCGCGGTAGACGCGGTCGCCGTAGAACTGGTCGGACGGCTCGGCAACGATGGTGGCGCCGGCCGCGCGTGCGCGCTCGCAGTGCGCGTCGAGGTCGTGGGCGACGTCGACGTGGACGCTGCAGGTGGTGTGCCCGTCCAGGGACGCGGGGCTGCGCATCCACTCGTTCCACTCGGCACCGATCATGATGCGGCCCCGCCCCTCCAGGCCCATCTCGTAGTGGCCCTGGGTGGCGTCGCCGTCGGGGCCGTCGATGGCCATGGTGAGCTCGAAGCCGAACGCGGCGGCCAGCCAGTCGAGGGCAGCCTTGGGGTCGCGGTAGGAGAGCGCGGGCACGAAGGTGATGTCGTCCATGGAGGCTCCTGACGAGAGATCGTTGCGGTTTCCATGAACAATATAGAAAGGAGGAAAGCATCTCAACCCGCGGCCTGCCCTCGGGGTGCTACTGACCGGGGCAGGCGTAGGGGTGGAGCGCCTTGGGGAACTGCGGGTCTGCACAGAGCGAGTGCCAGTGCTCGAGGTACCCCTCGGTGTTCGGGGGGAAGGGATCGGAGGGGTACTTCTCCGACAGGTCCGTCGGATGGGTCCACGTGGACCCGACGGCCCGGAACACCACGAGCGGGTACATGCCCTGGTTCCCGATGTGCACCGCGGCCCAGCCGTCGGCGCAGATCGGCGGGTCGTAGGAGTGGAGGATCGCGGTGTCCATGTCGTCCTCGGGGTCATGGCCGAACGCGTCCTGGAGCACCTGCCGGGTGCACGGTGGCTGCCCGCCGGCCGACGCGTCGGGCGACGACGCCGGCGTGGTCGATGGCGTCGCCGCGCCGCCGTAGGCGACTGCGGTCACCTCGGCCTGCAGCTGGGTCGACTGCTTCCATCGCTTGAGGTCCTGGCTCGTGAAGACCGTCGAGACGGCATTGGCCGGGACCGAGAGCGGGCTCGTCGGCGCGGGCGCGCTCACCGCGAGCCACGTACCGGTACCGTGCGCGAGCGCCGAGGCGGGATGCGCGCCGAAGGGAGTCCCGGCGACTGCGGTCCACGTGACACCGTTCGCCGCGGTCCGGAGGACGCCACGTCCCGACGTCTGCGTCATCGCTTCGGCCCAGGTGCCGCCGCCGTTGGCGATGGCCGCACGCCCGTCGCCCGCGGGCGCATCGGCCGCGGGCTGGGTCCACTGCGAGCCGTCCGAGCTGGTGAGCGTGGAGAGCTGGTACGTCGGAGCGGCTCCCGACGCAGGTGTCGTCTCGTCGATGCCGATCGCGGTCCAGCCTTGGCCGCCGTGCGCGACGGAGACCAGCCCGCGCATGTTCGCGCCCGTGTCCGGACCGTCGGGGACCTCCTCGAGCTGCGTCCAGCTCGTCCCGTCGGCGCTCGTGTAGACGGCGCGGGTCGCGTGGTCGACGCCTCCCACCGCCACCCCCGCGGGCCAGGTCCCGACCGCCACCCACTGGCCGTCGGTGTGGCCGATGCCGACGAGGTTCTCCGGCGCGGTGCCGACCTGCACCCACCGGTGGAGATCCGTGCTCTCGAGCATGTGCGTGCCGGTACCGATGTCGTAGTCGCCTTGCGCCACGGCGATCCACTTGCCGTCTCCGAATGCCAGCCCCGAGAAGGCTTCGCCGGTGACCACGCCGGCCGGCTTCCAGGTCGCGCCGTCGCGGCTCGTGACGATCGTCGTCGTCGGGACGTATCCCGAGTAGGAGACCTCCGTCGCGACCCACCGACCACCCGAGCTCGGTGCGTCGTCGGTTCCCGCCGGCTCAACGTAGGTGGCGCCGGTGTTGACGTTGGTCAACGTGAAGTTGCTCACGTTGTGGCCGGCCTCGATGATCGTCACACGGGTGGGTGCGTAGCCGTTCCACCGAGGGCCGAGCAGCGTCGCCGACGCCAGGTTGATCGGGACGGGAGGGAGCAGAGGGTTGCCGCAGTTGCACTTCACTCGTGGCGTGCCGCTGCGGTCGACCATGACTGCGGTCCCGGCCTCGAGCACCGACGTGAGCGAGGTCGCAGCACCGTTGCGGTAGCCGTGGTTGGTGACCAGCGTGTCGGCGGTCAACACGACCGGCGTGAGCGTCGCGACATAGCTCGCGATGTCCTTCGGCAAGAGATGGAACACGCTCGCCCATGCGCGGGCCTTGGCCGGGTTCGCGTCCAAGAAGCTGACCAGCTTCTGCGCGTCGCAGACGTGGACGTCGCCCGATCCTCCGTAGAGGCCGGGGGCCGTGCCCGCGGCGACGAGCGTCTTCGTGTGCGGATCGGTGCGCAGGCTCCCGCGGACGCGCGCGCCCACGGAGCTGACGTCACCGGCGGAGCTCGTCGCCACCGATTGGGTGAACGGGTCCTTCCCGGGCGCGTTGGCGTGCACCAAGGTGATGCCCGGCGCGGCCGCTGAGGTCCCGCCGCCTACGACCACCACGGCGATCGCGGCTCCCGCCACGGCGGCGGCCACGACCGCGACCGCGACCATCCACCACCGGCGTCGCCCGTCGGAGTCCGAAGCCATCCCCGCCTCTTCTCGCAGCCCTCCCGTTTCCTGCCGAACGGGACGGAAGGACAGTACGGAGGTCTCTGCAGGACTTCAAGCCGACGGCGAGCCGATCGAGGTAGGGGACGCCGTGGCCGAGAGCCGGATCTCGCCTTCCTGGACCGACGCGATGTCGCCCCAGTCGACGAGGTGGCGCGCCCTCCGGCCGAACACCCGCTTGAGCAGCCACGGGCCGCGCATCTCCGGGCGCCCGAGCCCGAGGCGGGCACCGAGCGAGCCGCGCCCGACGAGGATCCCATGGACGCGCAACGCCGGTCCGAACGCGCCGAGCTCGGGACCGTCGGCGAGCAGGCGCACGTCGCGGACGTGTCCCAACGAGCTGCCGTCCGCGGCGAAGACCTCGGATCCGAGGATGTCACTCAGGCGCATGGCCGGCTCCCGGGATGTGCCCGACGATGCGCTCGCGCGTCCAGCGCTCGCCGCGCCCGGTCTCGAGGTCGTCGCGCGAGGCGGTCACGCTGACGTGGCTGGCGATCTCGCTCACGAGCTCGAACGCGATCTGCGACGGCACGCGATCGCTCGCGAGCCGCTCGTCGACCGACTCGACCCATCGACCGAGCCGCCCTTCGAGTCGGCGTGACAGTGCTCCGGCTCCGGAGAGGATCGCCGTGACGACCGGCAGCGCCGTGGTCGGGTCGGCGGCGACGTCGAGCTCGAGGTCGTCGACCTTGCCGGCGGCCCATCCGTCGCAGTCGAGGATCTGGTGGTCGAGGAGGTGGAGGCCCGCGAGGAGCTCCCTGCGATCGTTCATGCGCCCGCCTTCGTGATGATCATGAGCGGGATCGTGGCCAGCGAGACCACGACCAGGATGACGAGGTAGATCGATCCGATCGCGTTCCCGAACCTCCCGTTGACCTTGTCACCCATGAAGTCGGGATCGTTCGCCACCACGAGGATCGGGAAGTAGGTGAGCGGGAGTGCGGCCGCGGAGAGGACGATCGAGTACTCCGTGACCTTGACCGGGTCGACGGCCGTGAGGGCGACCAGCATCGCGACACCGATCGAGACGAGCACGACGAGGTGAAAGCGGCTCGCGTCGCGGGGGCGGTTCCGCTTCCCCCATTGCCAGCCGAAGTACTGCGAGATCGTGTAGCCGGCCGAGAGGCCCGTCTCGAGCGCGGCGCCGAACGTCGCGGCGAAGAAGCCGACGATGATCAGCGCCAGGCCGATCTTGCCGAGCGAGAGGGAGACGGGGAGCGCGGCCTGGGAGAGGTGGTCGACCGAGATCCCGCGGGGGAAGAGCACCAGCGTGGCCAGCGCCATGAGGCTGAGCGACAGGAACGCTCCGAGCGGGAAGCCGATGAAGACGTTCGCGCGGTTCTCGCTCAGGTCCGATCTGGTCCAGTGCTCCTCGACCGCGCCGGAGGAGAAGAAGAACACCTCGTAGGGAGTCATGGCCGCGCCGAAGAGTGCGATCGCGTAATAGAAGTACGTGGCGTGTCCTTCGCCGCTCGGTACCACCGGATGCGAAGCCCCGTGCCAGAGCTGCGACCAGTCCGGGTGCAGCTGCCACACTGCGATCGCCATGACGATCATCGCCAGACCCATCAGCCCGAACACGTTCTCCATCAGCGTGAACCGGACCCGCCAGATCACCAGCCACACCAGCAGCGCGGTCAACGGCAACCAGAGGAGGTAGTTGACGTCGGTCGCGAGCTGGAGGGCGATGGCGACGCCCGCGACCTCCGCGGTGAGGGTCAGGAGGTTGATGAAGAAGGATGCCGCGAGGTTCACGATCGCCATGCGCGCGCCGAGTCGTTCCCGCACGAGGTCGAACGTCGGTCGCCCCGAGACGGCCGCGACACGACCCGCCATCTCCGCGTACACGACGATGCCCACGGTGCCCAGCAGCACAGCCCACGCGAGCGACATCCCGAAGCGGGCACCAGTCGCGGAGTTCGCGACGATGTCGCCGATGTCCATGAACCCGCCGATCGCGGTCAGGACGCCGAGCATCACCCCGACGAGGCGCTTCATCACTCGTGCTCCGTCGCGAACCGGTCGAGACGCTTCGAGAGGGCCGGCAGCCGGGCGGCTTGTCCTTTGAGCTGCTGCAGGTCCGCTCGCCGGGCAGTGATCCGCAACGTCGAGAGGACGTTCCCCGTCTGTTCGAGCAGCCGACCCAACCGGTCACGCAGCCGGTCGGAGTGCTTGTCGGGCGGCTGGATCCCGAGGAACGTGCCCTGCGAATTCGATGCGTCCGACTCGGCCTCGGCGAGCAGCACCGAGACGTACGGCGGGAACGCGTCGCCATCGGTCGCGACCTGCACCGCGAGCCGAGCGGTCTCCACCGAGGAGCGCGCGCTCTTCGCGGTGCTCTCCGCCTTCAGCTCGTAGTCGTGGAACGTGCGCGCCGGCCCGACGGGCTGGAAGCAGCCGGCCGCGACGATCGCCAGCGCGCCGACCGCGACCCTGACGGACCACGCGCTTCCCATTCACCCGACCTTCGGTCGACCGCTAGGACGTGGCTCTGACGCAGCCCATGGTCAGAGCTCCGGCGACATCTCGTCGGTCCAGAACTTGAAGAACTCGTCCTGGGCGGGACCGATCTGCTGGACGAAGACCTCGTCGTACCCGGCGTCCGCGTACTTCCGAACCGACGCCAGGTGCACGGCGGGATCCGGCCCGCAGCTGATCGCGTCCGCCACGTCGTCGACGCTCACGTTCTCGGTGGCCTGCTCGAAGTGCGCGGGCACCGGGAGCTCCTGGCTGAGCTCACCGGAGATCCCGATCGTCGGCCACAGCTCGTACGCCAGCTCGCGGGCGGCCTGCTCGTCGGGACCCCAGCAGACCTTCATGAGCGCCAGCTTCGGACCGGTGCCGCCGGCGCGCTCGTAGGTCTCGAGGAGCTCGGAGCTGGGTTGCGTGCCGAAGTACCCGTCGCCGATCTCGGCCGCGAGCTGCGCGGCCTTCGGGCCGAAGCCGGACACGATGACCGGCGGCGGCTGGTCGGGGAGCGTGTAGAGCTGCGCGTTCTCCACCGTGTAGTGCCGACCGTGATGGGAGACCTGCTCGCCCGTCCACAACCGGCGCATCACCTCGACCGCCTCACGCAGCATGTCGAGGCGCACGTCCACCTCGGGCCACCGGTCGCCGAGGATGTGCTCGTTCAGCGCCTCGCCGCTGCCGACACCGAAGAAGAAGCGACCCCGAGCCATCGCCTGGGTCGTCGCCGCCGCCTGGGCCAGGATCGCCGGATGGATCCGCACCGTCGGGCACGTCACCGACGTTCCGAGGCGGAGGTCGTGCGTGACCGCGCAGAGCGCGCCGAGCACGTCCCAGACGAACGGGCTCTGACCCTGTCGATTCGTCCACGGGTGGAAGTGGTCCGAGATCGCAATGCCGGAGAAACCCGCGGCCTCCGCCTGGGCGCCCCACCGGACCATGTCCGTCGGATGCATCTCCTCGCTGGAGAGCGAGTACCCGAGCTTCATGTCGCCGCACCTCCTCGACGTCAAAATGGTTCGAAGGATCAGCGCTTCTTGGCGGAGGCCTTGCCACCCTTGCGACCCGCGGCCTTGTGCTGTGCGTGGGTCCCGCCTTGCTTGGCGTTGCCGCTTCCGCTGTGCGACTTCTTGCCGCCGTGCTTCGACGCGTCGGGCGAGTTGGCGATCTTGGCCGCGCGCGACTTGGACATTCCCTTGTCCTTGAGCGCCTCGTACTGCTTCTCGTTCTTGACGTTCGCACGCTTCGACGGCATCTGACCCTCCTCACTCGTGTTGGGCACGGCAGGCCTACCCAGTCACGGAGCCCCGTACACCGCCCGGACGGGCGTCTCGGCCCCGTCTCGGGTGAATCGCTTGGTCGCGCCCGCCTCGCGTGCTCGACTCATGCCTGCCGATCCGGCGAGAGGAGCTCGGAATGCGTCGTCAGTCACTCATCCATCTGGGACTTGATGCCTCTGTGGGAGACGTGACGAGACATGGCGAAGCTGAACCTCGGGATCCTTGCGCACGTAGACGCGGGTAAGACCACCCTGAGCGAACGGCTGCTCTTCGCGGCCGGAGTGATCGACGAGATCGGTCGCGTCGATCACGGCACGACGCAGACCGACTCGCTCGCACTCGAACGACAACGCGGGATCACGATCAAGTCGGCGGTCGTGTCCTTCGTGATCGACGGCGTGACGGTCAACCTGATCGACACGCCGGGCCACCCTGACTTCATCGCCGAGGTGGAGCGGGTTCTCGGCGTGCTCGACGGTGCCGTCCTGGTGATCTCCGCCGTCGAAGGGGTGCAATCGCAGACCCTCGTCCTACATCGTGCGCTGCAACGGCTTCGCGTGCCGACGTTGATCTTCGTCAACAAGATCGATCGTCAGGGCGCGGACGAGCGGCGCGTGCTCGACATGATCACCGAACGTCTGACTCCGCAGATCGTCGTCATGCGCGACGCCGACGGTACCGAGGCGATCACCGAAGCACTTGCAGCCAACGACGAGGAGATCCTGCGAGGGTACGTCGACGGAGCACCCGTCCCCGCCGCTCAGCTCCGTACCGCCCTCGCCGATCAGACCGCGGCGCTCCTCCTGCATCCCGTCTACTTCGGCGCGGCCATCACGGGTGCCGGCGTCGACGCGCTGATGCGGGGGATCGCCGAGTACCTCCCGGCTGCCGAGAACGATGCGTCGTTCCCGCCGTCGGGCTCGGTCTTCAAGATCGAGCGATCCGCCGATGGCGACAAGCTCGCGCTCGTACGCATGTTCTCCGGGACGCTGCGGACGCGGGATCGGGTTCGGCTCCGTGCCGACGCGCCGACGGGCGACACCGTCACGGGCATCGAGGTGTTCGAAGCCGGGGGCACGCGCCCGCGTCGGGAGACGTCTGCCGGTGACATCGCGAGGGTCCGCGGTCTCTCGACCGCGCGCATCGGCGACGGCTTCGGCACCGCCGCCGGGGCGCGAGCGCCGTACACCTTCTCGCCGCCGACGCTCGAGACGGCGATCGTGCCCCGCAACCCGCGTGAGAAGTCAGCGCTGTTCTCGGCGTTGGTCGAGCTGGCCGAGCAGGACCCGCTGATCAACCTGCGCCAGGACGACACCCGCCAGGAGCTGTTCCTCTCGCTCTACGGCGAGGTGCAGCGCGAGGTCGTCGCGCAGATGCTCACCGACGACTACGGCCTCGCGATCGAGTTCCGGCCCGTCACGCCGATCTGCGTCGAACGGCCCCGGGGCGCCGGCTCCGCGGTCGAGGTGATCCCGGAGCAGCGGTCATCGCGGCGGCCGTTCCTCGCGACCGTGGGGCTCGCGGTCGTTCCCCGGCCACCGGACTCCGGCGTGACCTTCGAGCTGGAGGTCGGCGTCCGGTCGATCCCGCTGCACGTCTTCGACACGGTCGAGAACTTCCGCGACCTCATGTCCCGGACGGTGCGGGAGTCGCTCCACCAGGGCATCCACGGCTGGGAGGTCACCGACTGCGCCGTCACCATGTACGACTGCGGCTACCAGGCACCCCCACGCCGGTGGCCGGGGACGACGCTCTCCGACTACCGGCTGCTGACGCCGCTGGTGCTGATGGCCGCACTGCAGCAGGCCGGGACGATCGTGTGCGAGCCGGTGCTCGACGTCCACCTCGAGCTCCCATCGGACGTGCTCGGCCCGATCTTCTCGACGCTCGTCGAGCTCGGCGCGCAGCCGCGATCGCCGGAGGTCCGTGGAACGACGTGCGCGCTCGACGCGGAGCTGCGATCGGCTCGCCTCCACGATCTTCAGTCACGACTCCCGGACCTGACGCGCGGCGAGGGGGTGCTGGAGTCGTCCTTCGCCGGGTACCGCCCGGTCCGGGGCGCTCCGCCGTCGCGTCCCCGGACCGACCACAACCCGCTCGATCGCGCCGATTACCTCCGGCGACTCAAGGGGATCGCACTGCAATGAGCGGGCGCACTCGGGTCAGCGGACCTCGTTGATGCGGATCAGGTTGCCGGCCGGGTCGCGGATGGCGCAGTCCCGAATGCCGTAGGGCTGGTCGGTCGGCTCCTGGACGATCTCGACGTCACCCGCCTGCAGCTGCGCGAACGTGCCGTCGAGATCGGGCGTGGCGAGGGTGAGCATCGCGAACGTCCCCTTGGCCATCATCTCGAGGATCGTGTTGCGCTCCTCGTCGGTGACGCCGGGGTCGGCGCCCGGCGGGTACAGCACGATGCAGGTGCCGGGCTGGTCGGCCGGACCGACCGTGATCCAGTGCATCCCGTTGTACCCGACGTCGTTGCGGATCTCGAAGCCGAGCGTGTCGCCGTAGAAGGCCCGCGCGGCGTCCGGATCGTTCTGGGGGAGGAAGGCTGAGTAGATGCTGATGTCCATGTCGCTCACCCTAAAGGTGGCTCGGTGACGGCGCTTCTCGATTCCTGATCGGTCTCGTGACCTGCTTCGCGACGCATGGTGGTATCCCTGCAGTCGCGGTTTCGGCCTGGCGCCGATAGACGCTCGGGGAGACTCCCACGAGCTCGCTGAAGCGGGTGCTGAAGGTCCCCAGCGAGGAGCAGCCGACCGCGAAGCACACCTCGGTGACGCTGAGGTCACCGCGGCGCAGCAGCGCCATCGCGCGCTCGATGCGCCGCGTCATCAGATAGGAGTACGGCGACTCGCCGTAGGCGAGCCGGAACTGGCGGCTCAGGTGCCCGGCCGACATGTGCGCGCCCCGGGCGAGCGCTTCGACGTCCAGCGGTCGGGTGTACTCCCGGTCGATCCGGTCGCGGACGCGCCGCAGCCATGCGAGGTCGCGCAGGCGCTGCTCCTCGGTGGGCCGGGCGGTCATCCGCGAGATGGTGCCACGTCCGGTCAGCCGGCCGTCGCGAGCGCCTTCACCTGGGCGAAGGAGTCGCGCATCGTCGTCGTGAGCTTGCGGGTGCGTGGCCCGTTCACCCAGGTCTCGAACGCGACGCGGAACACGGCGATGCCGACCTCCGCCGCGAGGCTCGCCTCGGGTTCGGTCACGCCCCGGCGCCGGAGCCCGGAAGCCAGCGCGGCAGACAGCTTCGCCATCTTGATGAGCTCGCGCTCTCGGAGCTCGGCGTTGGCGACGATCACCGCGTGCCGCTGGCGGGAGAACTCGAGGCGCCCGCCCAACATCGACGCCGCCGCGTCGAGCGCGGTTCCGACCGCCTCCATCGGCGTCGCGGAATCGGGAGCGTTCTCGAGCGCGGCGACAAGGGCGTCCTGCAGCTCCATGGAGCCGGCGAAGAGGACCTCGCGCTTGTCGGCGAAGTACCGGAAGAAGGTTCGCGCGGTGAGCCCGGCCCGCTCGGCGATCTCGGCGACCGTCGTCTGCTCGTACCCCTGCTCGACGAACAGCTCCATGGCTGCGGCCCGCAGCCGATCGCCGGCGCCCGGCTCCCATCGACCCACGGCACGGAGTGTAGTGATGACAGCAGGTGACATCACCTGGTACGGTCATGTCACGCCGTGACATCGCTACGGACATGACCGAAACGGGAGGTTCTCCATGCGCATCTTCGTCACCGGAGCATCGGGATGGATCGGCTCCGCCGTCGTCCCCGAGCTGCTCGCGGCCGGACACCAGGTCGTCGCCGTCGCCCGCTCGGACGACGCCGCCCAAGCGGTCGCCGCACTCGGCGCCGAGGTTCTCCGAGGCAGCCTCGAGGACCCGGCCGGCCTGCGCGACGGCGCCGCGAGCTGCGAGGGGGTGGTGCACCTCGCCTATGACCACGACTTCTCCGACATGGAGAAGGCCGCGGAGACCGACCGACGTGCGATCGAAGCGTTCGGAACGACCCTCATCGGCACCGACGGGCCGCTCGTCATCGCTTCCGGGTTGGCCGGGTTGTCCCCCGGGCGCGTCGCCACCGAGCGCGACGTCCCGGACCCGGCGGTCCACCCGCGGACCGCGGGCGCTGAGCTGGCGATTGCGCTCGCCGACCGCGGCGTGCGCTCGGTGAGCGTGCGCTTCGCCCCGACCGTGCACGGCCCCGGCGACCACGGCTTCGTCGCCTTGCTCGTCGAGATCGCGAAAGCCGCGCGCGCCTCGGGCCACATCGAGGACGGCAGCAACCGGTGGCCGGCCGTGCACCGGCTCGATGCCGCGAGTCTCGTGCGACTCGCAGTCGACGGCGCGCCCGCAGGCTCGTCGGTGCACGCGCTGGCCGAGGAGGGGATTCCGACCCGGGAGATCGCCGAGGCGATCGGGGCGGGGCTCGACGTCCCGGTGGTCTCGGTCCCGACCGACCGGGCGGCAGAGCACTTCGGGTGGCTGGCCCGATTCTTCGGCGCCGACATCGTCGCGTCGAACACCATCACCCGTGACCTGCTCGGCTGGCAGCCGACGCACCCGGGCCTCATCGAGGATCTCGCCGAGGGCTCGTACTTCCGCACGCAGGGCGGGTGATCGGTGGCGCGCGGGCTCGCCCCGGTCGCGGGCGCGTGTGCTAGCAAGCGGCCTGTGTCCGGCGCCGACGACCTCGACGATGCGCTGGCCGCGCTCGTCGGGCAACCGATCTCGCCCGGGGGGCCGAACCTCGCGCCCGATCCGGTCAACCAACCGATGATCCGGCACTGGGCCGCCGCCTTCGAGGACGCGAACCCGGTCTACGTCGATGCGGAAGCGGCGGCGACGTCCCGCCACGGCGAGATCGTCGCGCCGCCCCTGATGCTGCAGACCTGGTCCATGGCGACGCCCAAGATCACCGGCATCCGCGAGCGCGGGGGCTCACCGGTCGAGGGTGGGGGCGCGGAAGTGCTCCGGCTGCTCGACGAGGCCGGCTTCGTCGGGACGCTCGCCACCAACTCCGAGTTCGAGATCGACCGGTACCTGCATCTGGGTGACGTCGTGTCGGCCGAGACGGTGCTCGAGTCGGTCTCGGCCGAGAAGCGGACCCGTCTCGGTGCCGGCCGGTTCGTCACGTGGGTCACTTCGTACTCCGACGCGAGCGGTGTGCGGGTCGGTCGCCAGACGTTCCGGATCTTGAAGTTCGACCCGAGCGGTCTCCACGACGCGGGTGGGTCGTGAGTCTCCCGACGCGGCTCGCGCCGTCGACATCGCCGGACACCCAGTTCTTCTGGGACGGCCTGCGCGAGCGCCGGCTCCTCGTCCAGCGCTGCGACGGCTGCGCCACGTTGCGCCACCCACCGCGGCCGATGTGCCCGCGATGCCACTCACTGGCGTGGACCGCCGTCGCCTCGTCGGGGCGGGGGACGATCTTGTCCGCGGTGGTGATGCGGCACCCGCAGTACCCGTGGTTCGAGACGGACCCGGTCGTCGTGCTCGTGGAGCTGGAGGAAGGCTGGCGCCTCGTTGCCAACCTGACCGGCGTCGAGTCGGTCGACGACGTCATGGGCGCGCCGGTCGAGGTGGTCTTCGAGGACTTCGAGGGTGAGCTGACGCTGCCGATGTTCCGAATCGTGGGGTCGTGAACGTCGACGCCGCGTCGGTCGCGGTCGGCGACGAGCTGCCGCCGCTCGTGATCGACGTGACCGCGACCGTGATCGTTGCCGGCGCGATCGCGTCGCGCGACTACATGCCGGTGCACCACGACCGTGAGTACGCGCAGGCGCAGGGTGCACCGGACATCTTCATGAACATCCTCTCGGACACCGGCTACTGCAGCCGGTTCCTCACCGACTGGGCCGGCCCGGACGCGCGGATCCGCCGGGTCGCGATCCGGCTCGGCGTCCCCGTCCACCCCGGCCACACCCTCACCTACACGGGGCAGGTCACCAGCGTGCGCGACGACGGCGACGAGACCGTCGTCGACGTCGCGTTCACCGCGATGGACGATCTCGGTGAGCACGTCGGCGGCACCGCCGAGGTCGGGCTGCCCCGGAGCTCCGGTTGAGCACGCTCCCGGGGAAGGCCGCGATCGCGGGGATCGGGCAGACCGAGTTCTCGAAGGAGTCGGGTCGGACCGAGCTGCAGCTCGCGTGCGAGTGCGTGCTCGCGGCACTGGACGATGCAGGCCTGGCCGCATCGGACGTCGACGGCCTCGTGACCTTCACGCTCGACACGAGCGAGGAGATGGAGGTCGCGCGCAACCTCGGCATCGAGCGGCTCTCGATGTTCGCCCGCATCCCCTACGGCGGCGGCGCGTCGGCGGCCACCGTCATGCAGGCGGTGATGGCCGTCGCGACCGGCACCGCCGAGGTCGTGGTCTGCTACCGCGCGTTCAACGAGCGGTCGGGCATGCGGTTCGGGAACCTCGGCGCGGTCGGCGGCGGCGGAGGGCTGCCGCTCTGGCTGTCGTGGTACGGGCCGTACGGCTTGCTCTCGCCCGCGGGTTGGGTCGGGCTGCACGCCCGTCGCTACATGGAGACCTACGGGGTCGCGAACGAGGACTTCGGGCGCATCGCCGTGGTCGATCGCGCCCACGCGGCGACGAACCCCGACGCGTGGTTCTACGAGCGGCCGATCACGATCGAGGACCACCAGGCCTCGCGCTGGATCGTCGAACCCGTGCTCCGGCTGCTCGACTGCTGCCAGGAGAGCGACGGCGGGGTGGCCCTCGTCGTGACGTCGGTCGAACGGGCGCGGGACCTGCGCCGGCCGGTCGCGGTGATCGAGGCGGCGGCGCAGGGTGCGTCGGCCGACGGCGAGCTGATGACGAGCTACTACCGCGACGACCTGACCGGGCTGCCCGAGATGGGAGTCGTGGCCGACCAGCTCTGGCGACAGTCCGGTCTCGCTCCGGACGACATCTCGACCGCGTTCCTGTACGACCACTTCACGCCGTTCGTGCTCATGCAGCTCGAGGAGCTCGGGTTCTGCGGCAAGGGCGAGGCGAAGGACTTCGCCACCGTCGAACGGCTCTCGCTCGGCGGCGAGCTACCGATCAACACCAGCGGTGGCCTGCTCGGCGAGGCCTACATCCACGGCATGAACGGCATCACCGAGTGCGTCCGCCAGCTGCGCGGCACCGCGGTGAACCAGGTTCCCGACGTCGAGCACGTGCTCGTGACCGCCGGCACCGGGGTGCCGACGAGCGGCCTGATCCTCGGGCCCGGCTGAGCCCCGGCTCGGCGCCGTAGGGTCTCGCGATGGCGCGCGAGGTGGTGACGGGGTACTGCTGGCCGCAGTCGGCGGGCCCGGGCGAGCAGGTCGGTCTGCACCTCTCGTCGTCCGGAGGGCGGGCCGTGCGCGTCGAGGTGGCGCGGGTCGGCCCCGAGCGCGAGGTCGTGTTCCGCTCCGACGCGGTCGCGGCGGGCGAGCACGAGACACCACACGACGCCGCCTCGAACGGGTGCCGGTGGCCGGTCGCGCTCACGCTCGACGTCGACCCTTCATGGCGATCGGGCTACTACGAGGTCGTCTTGGAGATCGACGTCGGCGAGAAGGTGCGGCGCGATCACGCGTTCTTCGTCGTGCGTCCCTCGCCCGGCACGCGCCTCGTGCTCGCGCTGGCCTGCAACACGTGGCACGCGTACAACGACTTCGGCGGCCCGAACCTCTACACCGGCGGCACGCAGGTCGCGATGCAGCGTCCGATGGCGCCGGGCTACCTGTTCAAGCCGCCGGGCAAGGGTCGGCGCGTGACGGGGACGGGCGCGCCCGACCCGCAGAACGCCGCGCACGTCGGCTACCTCCAGATCAACCACCTGTCGGGCTACGCCGGATCGGCGGGTTGGCCGGACTGGGAGCTGCCGTTCATCGAGTGGGCCGAGCGCGAGGGGTTCGAGATCGGCGTCTGCACGAACGCCGACCTCGAGGAGCATCCCGAGGTGCTCGACGGAGCGAGCCTCTACCTCTCGGTCGGGCACGACGAGTACTGGTCGCGCGGCATGCGTGACACGGTGGAGGCGTTCATCGCTCGTGGCGGGAACGCAGCGTTCCTCTCCGGCAACACGTCGCTGTGGCAGGTGCGCATCGAGGGCGATGATCACGACGTGATGGTCGGGTACAAGGGCTTCTTGAAGAGCGACCCGCTGATCGGTACCGAGCGCGAGCGGGAGGTGACGACGTTCTGGTCCGACGTGATCGTCGGACGGCCCGAGAACCACATGACCGGCGTCTCGTTCACCCGCGGCGGCTACCACCGCATCGGCCGCAACGTGACCTCGGGGCTCGGCGGCTACACCGTCCACCGAGCGGGTCACTGGATCTTCGCCGGCACCGGGCTCGACTACGGCGACGTGCTCGGCGCCGGCGCCACGACTGTCGGGTACGAGTGCGACGGGTGCGAGTTCACCTACCGAGACGGGTTGCCGTATCCGACGGGCGAGGACGGCACCCCGTCGACCTTCGAGATCCTCGGCACGTGCCCGACCCGGCACTTCACGCGGGAGACCGCGCCCCGTCCTCCGAAGCCGGATGAGCCGAGCGAGCTGGAGTACATCGCCTCACGGGTGTTCGGGACGCGTGAGCCCGAAGCGATGGAGCGCATCCGCTACGGGCATGCGGTGCTCGGTGCGTACACGAACGACGCCGGCGCGACCGTGGTGACGTCGGGGTCGACCGACTGGGCGCACGGCCTGGCCGCGCGTGACCCGCAGGTCGAGCAGATCACCCGGAACGTCCTGACCCGGCTGGGGTAGCTGAGCGCGATCGTGGTGATACGGACGCCGCACTCCGGCGCGGCGTAGCGTCGCCGGATGGCGCGGTGGCTCCTCAAGTCCGAACCCGACGTGTTCTCGTACGACGACCTGGTCCGCGCGAAGCGAGAAGGCTGGGACGGGATCCGGAGCTACCAGGCGCGCAACTTCATGCGCGAGATGCGTGAGGGCGAGCAGGCGATCTACTACCACTCGAACGCGAAGCCGCCCGGCGTCGCCGGCATCTGCGAGATCGTCGAGACCGCCGAACCGGATCCGACCCAGTTCGATCCGAAGAGCGACTACTACGACCCGGCGAGCAAGCCCGACGACCCGCGCTGGGACTGGGTGACCGTCGCACCGGTCCGCGCGCTGCCGTTCGTGTCGCTCTCCGATCTACGCACGATTCCCGAGCTCGCGGACTCCCGGCTGCTGGCGCGAGGGAACCGACTCTCGGTCCTGCCGCTCTCGGACGCCGAGTTCGACGCCATCGTCGACTTCGCGCTTCGCGATTCGAGGTAGATGTGGACGACGTCGAAGCGATCCGCCGGCTCAAGGCGCGCTACTTCCGCACCATGGACACCAAGGACTGGGACGGCATGCGCCAGGTGTTCACCGACGACGTGGTGATGGACACCAGCGAAGCCGGCGGCGGCGTCGTGCACGGGGCGGACGAGTTCATCTCGGTGCTTCGCAAGATGCTGGACGGCGCGGTGACCGTGCACCAGGGCCACATGCCCGAGATCGAGCTCACCTCCGACACGACCGCCACCGGCATCTGGGCGCTCAACGACATCGTGATCTTCCCCGGCGGCACCCGCCTCGACGGCTACGGGCACTATCACGAGACCTACGAGCGGACGGCCGACGGCTGGCGCATCGCGTCGTCGAGGCTGACCCGGCTCCACGTCGACTTCGTCGTCCCCGAGCCCGGTTCGGGCTGATGCCCGTCGCCGTGGTCACCGGCGGTGCCTCGGGCTTCGGGCTCGCCCTCGTCGAGCGCAGTGCCGCGCTCGGGATGGACGTCGCCGTGCTCGACCTCGACGGCGAGCGCGCGGCCGCGGAGGCCGCGCGCGTGGCCGGGACCCACGACGTCGTCGCGGTGAGTGCGGCGGTCGACGTCGCCGACCCGACGAGCGTCGACGCGGCGGCCCTCGCGGTCGACGAGCGGTTCGGCGTCGCCGACCTCGTGCTCTCCAACGTCGGGGTGCAGCTCTTCGGTGCGGTCGAGTCGTTCACGGACGACGAATGGCGGTGGGTGCTCGACGTCAACGTCATCGGATCGGCCCGGGTCGCCCGCTCGTTCCTCGGCCTGCTCCGAAAGTCCGCGCGTCCCCACCTCGCCTTCACCAGCTCCTCGTCGGTCCTGGACCCGGCGAGTCGCCTCGGCGCGTACCAGGCCAGCAAGTTCGCGGTCTGGGGCCTGGCCGAGACGCTCCGGAGCGAGCTCGCTGCCGACGGCATCGAGGTCTCGGTGATCTTCCCGTCCGCCATGATCACGCGGCATCTCGAGACCAGTGAGGCCGCGCAGCCCGACGAGCTGCGTCGGCCCGTCGCCGGCGAGGGCGACCTCGACGCGATGATCGCGAGCAACCCCGAGATGGCGGGGATGCTCGCGACGGCCGAGGACGCCGCCCCGGGGGTCGTCGAAGCGGTGCTGGCCGGCGAGCCCTACGTCGTGACCCATGGCGACCTCGCCGCCGCGGTGGTGGCGAGATCCGCACAGCTGACCGAGGCCGTGGAGAAGGCGAGGCACGCGTGAACGGCGCACTGCCGGCGGGTGAGCCCGCCGACGCACCGGACAGCACCGCGGCTCGGGTCGCGCTGTGGCGCGCGATGCACGTCGAGGTCGACGCTTCGCCGCCCGTGCTCGAGGACCTGGTCGGCCTGCAGCTGGTCGCACCCGACGAGGGTTGGCGCGACCGCCCCGACATGCACCCATTCGGCACACGCGGCTTCCGAGCCGCCATCGTCGCGCGCGCCCGGTTCATCGAGGATCTGGTCGCCGAGCAGATGGCGGCGGGTGTCGATCAGTACGTCATCCTCGGCGCCGGCCTCGACACGCTCGCGCAGCGCCATCCCGAGCTCGGTCCCCGCCTCCGGATCTTCGAGGTCGACCAGCCGGGCACCCAGGCGTGGAAGCGCCGCCGCCTCATCGAGCTCGGCTTCGGCGTCCCGGACTGGTTGCACCTGGTCCCGGTCGACTTCGAGAAGGGGGAGAGCTGGTGGGACGGCGTTGCTGCGGCCGCCTTCGATCCCGAGCGTCCCGCGGTCGTCGCGTCCACCGGCGTCTCCATGTACCTGACCAAGATCACCACCGCGGCGACGCTCCGCCGGCTTGCCGGTCTCGCGCCGGGATCGACGATCGCGATGACGTTCCTGTTGCCGGGCGAGCTCGTCGACGAGGCGGACCGGCCCGGCCTCGAAGCCGCCGCCCGCGGAGCCCTCGCGTCGGGGACCCCGTTCATCAGCTTCTTCTCGCCCGGCGAGATGCTCGCGCAGGCCCGAGCGGCCGGCTTCCGGGATGCCCGGCACATCTCCTCCGGCGCGCTCGCCGACCGCTACTTCGCGGGCCGCCCCGACGGCCTGCGCCCCTCCACCGGCGAAGACCTCCTGCTCGCCACCACCTGAGCCTCTCGTCTCCGGCGTTCGCGCCTCCGGTGGCGAGACCTGGGTAACGTCCGGGGATGGCCCGCACGCCCGACGAGGTGCGCGACGGCGTCGAGCTCACGAACCTCGACCAGCCGCTGTTCGACGGCGCCGGTGCGACGAAGCGCGAGCTCGTCGACTACCTCGACGGCGTCCGGGACCGGATCCTGCCCGAGCTCGAGGATCGCCCGCTGTCGGTCATCCGGGCGCACCGGGGCCAAGAGGCCTTCATGCAGAAGAACCTGCCCAAGTACGCGCCGGACTGGATCCGCACCGCGCAATTCTGGGCCGAGGCCTCGAAGCGCGACGTGACCTACGCGCTCTGCAACGACCGCCGCACGCTCCTGTGGTTCGCGAACCAGCGCGCGATCGAGTACCACCCGGCACTCGTCACCGCCGACCGTCCGGACCGCATGACCCACCTCGTGCTCGACCTCGACCCGCCCGAGGGCGACCCCTTCTCCGTCGTCGTGCAGGTCGGCCACCTGGTGCACGAGGTGCTGGACGGGCTCGACCTCGTCGGCGCGGTCAAGACGACCGGCGCGAAGGGCATCCACGTCTTCGTCCCGATCGACGATCCGCCCCCCATGGACGACATGGCGGCCGCGACCCGGGCGATCGCCGCACGCGTCGAACAGCTCGATCCGTCGATCGCCACGACCGCGTTCATGAAGGAGGATCGCGGCGGCAAGGTCTTCGTCGACCCGACCCGCGTCGGCGGAGCGACGGTGATCGCGGCCTACAGCCCGCGCCTCCGTCCCGGCGTCCCGATCTCGTTCCCGGTCACCTGGGACGGGCTCGACGCGATCACGCCCTCCGACGTCACGATCCACAACGCCCTGGATCGCATGGATGCCGCGGGGCCGTGGCGCGAGACGCTCGGCACCACCCAGCCGCTCCCAGGTGAGCTCGTCGAGGAGGGTCACACGATCGCCGTGCCCCGGGTGCAGGCGATGCACGAGGGCAAGCGCCGCAAGCGCGCCCGGGGGTCCTGACCGGCGCTTCGCCCGTTCGAGCGCAAGGTGATCTCCTCGCCGTCGACGAACGCGACGAGCTCGAACATCGTCGCGAACGTCTGCCCGACCGACAGCCGGTCGAGCCCCGGGGTCAGCGTCCGCGGGCTGCGTCGACCGAAGTTGTCGACGAGGTCGTAGCTGCGCCGCCGGGCGCGCCGGCGGTCGATGTCTCTAGAGTCGGGGGCACCGTCGACAAGGAGATGCGCCGTGGCCTGGGACTTCTCGACCGAACCCGAGTTCCAGAAGAAGCTCGACTGGGTGGACGAGTTCTGCCGCGAGGAGGTTGAGCCGCTCGACTTCGTGTTCCCCTACGCGGTCCGGGCCCGGGACCCGAAGATCAAGGCGCTGGTCAAGGGCCTCCAGGACCAGATCAAGGACCAGGGACTCTGGGCGCTCTTCCTCGACGAGGACCTCGGCGGCCCCGGCTTCGGCCAGCTCAAGCTCGGGCTCATCAACGAGATCCTCGGCCGGTACGGCTCGGCGCCGGCGATGTTCGGCACCGCCGCGCCCGACACCGGGAACATGGAGATGCTCGCGGCGTACGGCACCGAGGAGCAGAAGGAGCGCTGGCTCACGCCGCTCATGAACCAGGAGATCTTCTCCGCGTACTCGATGACCGAGCCGCAGGGGGGCTCGGACCCGAACCTGTTCAAGACCCACGCCGTGCGCGACGGCGACGAGTGGGTCATCAACGGCGAGAAGTGGTTCACGAGCGCCGGCCGCGCCGCGGACATCCTCTTCGTGATGTGCACGAACGGGATGTTCGTCGTGCCGCGCGCCACGCCGGGGGTGGACATCCAGCCGGAGCCGCGCACCCACAACCACATCATCTACCGCGACGTGCGCGTGCCGGCCGATCACCTGCTCGGTCCCGAGGACGGTGCCAAGGTGCTCGCGCAGCGCCGGCTCGGCGGCGGCCGGATCCACCACGCGATGCGCACGATCGCGCAGTGCCGGCTCGCGTTCGACATGATGTGCGAGCGCGCGCTCAGCCGCGAGTCGCACGGGAAGATCATCGCCGACCACCAGATGGTGCAGGAGAAGATCGCCGACTCCTACGCCCAGATCCGGATGCTGCGCCTGTTCGTCCTCGAGACGGCGTGGAAGATCGACAACACGAGCACGCAGGAGACCCGGACCGACATCGCGGCGGTGAAGTACACGATGGCGAAGGTGCTGCGCGAGGTGTCGTACAACGCGCTGCACATCCTCGGCTCGCTCGGGACGACGAACCTCACGCCGATCCAGGCGATGTACGCGTCCGCTCCCACGATGGGCATCGCGGACGGGGTCGACGAGGTGCACAAGGCGACCGTGGCCCGCAACGTCCTGAAGGGCTACCGGCCCCACGAGGGCTACTGGCCCACCGAGTACATCCCGGCCAAGCGCGAGGCGGCCTGGGAGAAGTTCCAGCCCCGGTTCGAGGCCGACCCCGAGCTGCGCACCCTGGCCGAGGGCTACAAGAAGTACATCGCCAGCCGGCAGTGACCGGCGGGTCGGGTCAGGGCCGTCCGATCGCATCGGGCCGGCCGAACTCGCGGAAGCGGGTCTCGAGCGCGGCGAGGTCGTCGGCGGTGAAGCGCCGATAGGCCGGTTCGGGCCCGGGCCGCCAGTAGACGGGATCGGCGGTGTACCAGCGCTCGGCGCGCAGTGGGCGCTTGTCGATCTTGTTCGTGGCACCGACCGGGAGCGTGGTCACCCGCACGTAGCGCGGCGACCACTTCGTCCCGAGGTCGGGCTGCTCGGCGAGGAAGCGCCCGAACGCGTCGGGGTCGAACGCGGCGCCCGCGTCGAGCTCGAGCGCCAGCATGATCTGGTCGTCGGCGGTCCGCTCGTCGGGCACCGGGTAGACGGCGACGCCGTTCGCCCCGGGGAAGCGGCCGACGATCCGCTCGACGGGCGCGGTGGCGAAGTTCTCGGAGTCCACGCGCAGCCACTCGCCGGCTCGCCCCGCGAAGTAGAAGACCCCGGTCTCGTCGACGTACCCGAGGTCGCCCGACCAGTACCAGCCGTTCCGCGTCCGCTCGGCCTCGGCTTCGGGGTTGCGGTAGTAGCCCTCGAACCGTTCGACCACGTTACGGCCGACGATCTCACCGATGGCGTCGGCCCCGTTCACGAGGCGGCCGGAGGCGTCGAACCGCGCGCGGGCACGCTCCACCCCGGTCTCGGGATCGACGACGGCGGCGTCCACGCCCGCTTGTGGGAACCCGAGTGCGTCCTTCGGCAGCCCGGGGCGAGGCTCCATGATGATGACGTTCTCGCTCGAGCCGTATCCGGCGACGCAGAGGATCCCGAACCGGTCCTTGAACGCGCGCATGTCACGTGGCGACGACTCCGGCGCCAGCGCGAACTTCACCCGGTGCTCGCGGTCCTCGGGCGACTCGGGCGTGGCGAGGATGTACGCGAGCGCCCGGCCGACCGTGCTGAAGAACGTGGCCCCGTACCGGCGGATGTCGGGCATGAACTGGGAGGCGGAGAACCGCTCGCGCAGTGCGATCGTCGCGCCCGACGCGGCCGCTGGGAACACGACCGCGTTCAACGCGTTGCCGTGGAACAGGGGCATCGCGCAGTAGAGGACGTCGTCGGCCGCGATCCAGGACGCGGCATTCGCGATGCGAGCGGCCCGGCCGTGCGAGAGCTGCACCGCCTTGGGCGCGCCGGTCGAGCCGGAGGTGAAGATCAGGAGCAGGACGTCGGTCGGGCCGATCTCCGGCGGCTCGACGGGCATTGCCTCGGCGAGCCGCTGCTGCCACCGCGGGCTCCCGATCTCGATCACCGCGGTGTCACCGAGGTCGAGTCCGGCGAGGAGCGGCGCGTGCGTTGCGTCGGTCAGAACGGCGACGCAATCGGTGTGGCGCACGTCGCGAGCGAGCTCCTCGCCCCGGCGGGAGTCGTTGATGCCCACGAGCACCGCGCCGGCGCGCGCCGCGCCGAACAGCAGGAACAGGTACTCCGGCACGTTGCCGAGCAGCGCGCCGACGTGGAAGGGGCCGTCGGCCGGGCGCAGCTCCGCGAGCGCCGCGGCCCAGCGTCCACTCTCGGCCACCACCTCGCGCCAGCTCCACTCGCCGTCGTCGACGAGGAGACCCGTCGTGTCGTCGTCGGCGCGCCAGTCGAGGAGCGCGACGAGGGTGTCAGGCGCGTCAGTGGTCACGACCGATACCTTTGCACCTCTTCGGGAGGCCGCTCCCGATCCGGAGGAGACGTTCGTGAAGCACTGGGTCACCTACCCGCTCATCGCGCATCCCTACGACCCGGCGTTCGTCTCGCACGACGCGCTCGTCCGGTTCGCACGCACCGCCGAGGACGCGGGCTTCGACGGGATCGGCTTCACCGACCACCCGGTGCCGTCCCACAAGTGGCTCCAGGCCGGTGGACACGACGCGCTCGACCCGTTCGCCGCGCTCGCGTTCGTCGCCGCGGTCACCGAGCGGCTGCTGCTGATTCCGAACATCCTCGTGCTGCCGTACCGCAACCCGTTCCTCGTCGCCAAGTCCGTCGCCACGATCGACGCGCTCTCGGGCGGTCGGTTCGTGCTGGCGACGGCCGTCGGCTACCAGCGCGCCGAGTACCGGGCCCTCGGCGTGGACTTCGAGGAGCGCAACGACCTGTTCGACGAGTCGTTGGAGGTCCTGCGCGGCATCTGGGGAGCGGACGACTTCGCCTACGACGGTCGTCACTTCACGGCCAAGGGTCAGACGGCCAACCCGAAGCCGGCGCGCGTGCCCATCTGGATCGGGGGGAACAGCCGGCTGGCCCGGCGCCGGGTCGCCGAGGCCGGCGACGGCTGGAACCCGTTCCCGGCCCCCGCGACCCTGGCCCGCACCGCGAAGACGCCGATCCTCGAGACCGCCGAGGACCTCGCCCGGATGCTCGACGACCTGTGGCGGCAGGTCGACGACGCCGGCCGCGACCCGGCGACGATCGACGTCGCGTTCGGCACCCGGGCCGGAGGCAGCCTGGGCAGCTCCCGGTTCGACGCGGACGCCCACCGTGCGGGCCTCGACGAGCTCGCGGCCCTGGGTGTGACGTGGAACGGCGTCGGCGCGCCGGGTGACTCGCTCGACCACTCGCTCGAGGCGCTCGAGCAGTACGGCGAGCAGGTCATCAAGGCCTGACCGCACGAAGCGAACCTGGTGGCCGTGCTCGTCGCGGTCGTCATCATCCCGCGATCTCCGGGCACGGGACGCAGCCTCGCTCGGAGGTAGAGCCATCGCGGCGATCTGCGCTAGGAAGGAAGCCTCGACCCGGAACGCCGCGGAGGACGACCATGCCCAACCCACAGCACGCGATCCTGACCAACCTCACCAAGTACCAGTGGTACACGCACCTCAGTCGCACCGACGGGGCGGATCTCGGGGTCATCAAGAAGGCATTGGGCGACGTCCGCAAGGCGGGTACCGAGGTCGGCGTCACCACTCCGGTCAACGTGTGCCTCCTCTTCGGCCCGACGCTGCTCACCGACGTGACCGACGACGTCCCCGAGGACTTCCAGCCCTACCCCGGCTACGAGTCGCCGGACGGCAAGAAGGTCGCCAAGGCGACGCAGGAGGAGCTGCTCCTCTGGGTCCACTCGGATGACAAGGACCTCTGCTGGGAGACCCAGTTCAACTTCCGCAACGCGGTCGCCGGGCACATGGCCGTCGCCCGCGAGACGCCGACGTTCATCTACCGAAACAGCCTCGACCTGACCGGGTTCATCGACGGCACCGGCAACCCGGAGGCCGAGGACCAGTACGACCGCGGGATCGTCGCGGACGGCAAGCCGGGCGCAGGCGGCTCGTACTGCATCGCGCAGCGTTGGGTCCACGACCTCGCGTACTTCAACGGATTGTCGCTCGAGGGCCAGGAGAACACCTTCGGTCGCAGCAAGGCGGACTCGACCAAGCTCGCGACCCAGGTGCCGACCTCGCACCTCGCGCACGTCGAGCTGCGGGAGGGCGACACCGGCAACGACGGCACCCCGAAGCGCGGCGAGATGGTCCGGCGCTCGACGCCGTACGCGTTCCACGACGGCACCGTCGGCCTGTACTTCATGGGCTTCTGCAAGGAGCAGGCGCCGATGCGGGAGCGCATGGAGGCGATCTACGGGATCAACGGCCAGCCCACCGACGCCCTCACCGACTACTCGACGCCGGCTTCGGGCTCCTTCTACTTCGCGCCGTCCATCGAGACGCTCGAGGCGATCATCGGCTGACCGCGGGTGGCACCGGTTGACGTTCCGGACGGAGAACGTCAATATGTCGGCATGGCAGGCCGACGGAGCCAGGCGGGCACGGCGGGGAGCCGTGACCGGATCCTCGACGCCGCGGCGCGGACCTTCGCCACCTACGGCTACCGCAAGGCGACCTTCGAGGAGATCGCCGCCGGCGCGGGCGTCTCGCGGACGCTGCTCTACCGCCACTTCGACAACAAGCTCGACCTGCTCCGCGCGGTTCGCGACCGGGCGCTGGGGGAGTGGGCCGACGTCGTGGAGCGCGCGGCCGAACAACGGTCGACCGCGCGCGGCGAGCTGGAAGCGATCGTCGGCGAGTCCCTGCGCTTCGCGAGCGAGCACCCGATCTTCCGAGCGTTCCTCTCGGGGGACTCGCGGCTCGCGCTCGAGGGTGAGCAACCGAGCGGGCGCCTCTCGCGGGAGGCGTGGCGGGAGCAGACCGCCGAGATCCTGGAGCAGGGCGTCTCCGCGGGCGAGTTCGCGGCCGACCTGGACCCGCGCCGCGCCGCGTCGGTGCTCTGCGCGATGCAGCTCGGGCTGATCGAGCACATGCACGACGACGGCCGGGCCGCGGTCGTCATCGGCCCCGAACACATCGCGACCGCATCGCGCGTGCTCGTCGGAGGCGTCGTCTGCCCGCTGGACGCGCTCGCGGAGCCGGCGGCGATCGCATGACGACCGCAGGCTTCATCGGGCTCGGCAGCCAGGGCGGGGGCATGGCGCAGCGGCTCATCGAGATGGGCGTGCCCACCACGCTCTGGGCCCGCAACCCGGCGACGGTCGAGCCCTTCGGTGACGTCGCGACGATCGCGGCCGACCCCGCGGAGCTCGGGCGCCGCAGCGACGTGGTCGGCATCTGCGTCACCGACGGCGACGCGGTGCGCGACGTGACCCTCGGTCGTACGGGGGTGCTGGCGGGGATGGCCGGCGGAAGTGTCCTGGCCATCCACTCGACGATCGGCACCGATGAGTGCGACGAGATCGCCGCGGCCGCGGCACGCGTCGGCGTGGATGTCATCGATGCACCGGTCAGCGGCGGTGGCGCGGCCGCCGCCGCCGGCACGCTGACCGTCTACGTCGGTGGATCCCCGTCCGGCGTCGACCGGGCGCGTCCGGTGCTCGAGACCTACGGCGATCCCGTCCTGCACCTGGGTGCGCTCGGGAGCGGACTACGGACGAAGCTGATCAACAACGTCCTGAACGCCGCGAACTTCGCGCTGGCACACGACGCGATGGCGATCGGCGAGGCGCTCGGCCTCGACGTGGAGCAGCTCGGGGCCGCGTTGCGCAACGGGAGCGGTCGAAGCTTCTCGCTCGAGGTCTTCGTGGGCCTGGGCTCGCTCGACGTGATCGCCGACCATGCCGGATCGCTGCTCGCCAAGGACGTGGACCTGTTCACCCGCGAGGCGGCGCCCTCGCTCGGGTCGTCCCGCGAGTTCCTGCTGGCCCCGGCCGACCGCTTCCTCACCCTCGTCGGACGGCCCCGGACCGCGGAAACCGAGGCTGGCACGGACGGGGCACGATGATCGAGCCCGTCGACCGTCCCCGCATGAGCGTCGACGTCCGCACCCGGAACACCGGCGCGGCGGCGGTCGTCGACCCCGCGGTCTTCTGGGCGGACGACTGGGCCGAGGCGCTCGAGGCGCACGGCGCACGCGCTGCCGCGGACGCAGAGCACCTCGGGTTGGCGCCGCTGACGATCCGGGTCGACGGCGACGCCCGGACCCTCACACCCCGGGACGGTCGCATCGACGCGGTCGCCGGTGCCGAGGCCGCGCTCGCCGTCGGCCTCGATCGCGCCGCGTTCACCGACCTGGTCCTCGAGCGGCGGACCGCGCTCGGCCTCGCAGTCGCGGGCCGGGTCGAGGGCGACGGTGTGGCGAACCAGATGTTCTGCGCCTGGGACCCGGTCCTGCGCTCGGTGCTCGACGGCCGCGCGGTCTACCGACCCGGTGACGTCGCGCTGCACGCCCTCGACGGCACCGACCTCGCCCTCGACCAGGAGTTCCGGCTCGGCGAGGACCCGCAGGCGGCCGCGCACTTCCTCGCCGAAACCGGCTTCATGCTGCTGCGGGAGGTGTTCACGGGCGCCGAGATGGCCGCGATCGACGACGACCTGTCCCGCGCCGTCGAAGCCGCCCGCCCCGATGACGGGACGTCGTGGTGGGCCGCGACGAGCGAGGGCGTGCAGTACCCGTGCCGCATCCTCGACTTCGCGCAGCAGTCCGGGCACCTGCGCAGGCGGTTCGGGGATGACCGGTACCTGGCGATCGGGCAGATCCTCGACGACGGGCACGCGCCCGGGGACCCGTTCGGCGAGCACTTCAGCGAGGTCACCGCGGAGGGCCTGGTGAAGCGGGTCGGCTCGGTCGAGGGCCTGGCGTGCCTCCCCTGGCACAAGGACTGTGAGCGGGGCGGGCACTCCATGTTCTGCTGCGGCATCACGATCGGCATCTGCCTGACGCCGGTCGACGAGGCACACGGCGGCCTCGACGTCGTGGCCGGGTCGCACCGGTCGAACATCGCGCGGACCCAGTTCGACGCGGGTCTCGACCTCCCGACGGTCGAGCTCCGTGCGGCCCGGGGCGACGTCACGGTCCACCTGTCGTGCACCCTCCACCGCTCGACCCACCCGCGGCGCACGGAGCGGCGCGTCGCCTACAGCGGCTTCGCGCTCCCGCCCCGCCCGGGCGACCGCAGCGACGCGGTGGACCGCAGCGTGCTGGCGCGTCAGCGGGCCGAGCTCGCGGGCGGGCAGGAGCGGGCCGGGTTCCTCGCGGCGCCGAAGCCGGATCGCTCCGCATGACGACGGTCTCCGTCGTGACCGGCGCGGCCGGGGCGATGGGCTCAGCCTGCGCGCGAGCAGTCGGCCCCCACGCGGACGTCCTCGTGCTGACGGACTGCGACGAAGCCCGCCTCGCCGCCGCGGCGGGGGACCTCCGGACGCTGGGCGTCGCGGTCCGGACCGTCGTCGGTGACATCGCCGAGCCGGTCGTCGTGAAGCAGCTGGCCGCGGAAGCCGCCGCGGGCGGCGAGCTCCGCGCGCTCGTCCACACCGCAGGCCTGTCCCCGTCGATGGCTCCGTGGTCGGAGATCCTGCGCGTGGACCTGGTCGGCACCGCGAGGTTGCTCGACGGCTTCCTCGACCAGGTGGTCCCGGGGACCGTCGCGATCTGCATCGCGTCCATCGCGGGCCACCTCGGCGCGTTCGATCCCGCGATGGACGCCGTCCTCGACGCGCCGCTCGTCACTGACTTCGCGGCGCGGTTCCGGTCCGAGCTCGGCACCGAGCCCGACCCCGGGTCGACCTACCGCCTGGCCAAGCGGGGCGTGATCCGGCTCTGCGAGCGCGCCGCCACACCGTGGGGCGGGCGTGGTGGCCGGGTCCTCTCGCTGTCGCCGGGGCTGATCGACACCGAGATGGGACGGCTCGAGCTCGTGCACAACCCGATCAAGGAGCAGATGGCCGCCCGCACGCCGGTCCGGTCGGCTCGCCAGGATCCGCAGGCCGCGCTGCCGGGACACGAGACCGACATCGCCGACGCGGTCGCGTTCCTCTGCTCCGAGCGCGCGTCGTTCGTCTCCGGCTGCGACGTCCGGGTCGACGGCGGCCTCGTCGCCGCGATGCAGCACCCCGGATGACGGCTGATCCGCCGACCCATCACCGAGACCCATCACCGACCTGGAGGGATCATGGACGACGACGAGCGTCAACGGATCGCGGACGAGATCGCCGCGGCCCGAACGGAGACCGGTCGCCGGCGCTACCTGGAGGTGATGGTGAGCGAGGCTCCGCCGCCGGTGAGCCCGTTCCTCGAGAACGGCGTGGTGGACGCGGTGTTCGGGGAGCTGTGGGACCGTCCGGGGCTGTCGCGCCGCGACCGGCGGTGGGTGACGCTCGCGTGCGTCGCCGCGGCGGCGGTCGACGAGCCGATCTACCAGCACGTCTACGCCGCGCTGGCCAGTGGCGACATCACCCGTGAGGAGTTCCAGGAGTTCGTGCTGCACTTCGCGTACTACGCCGGTTGGCCACGGGCGTCGTCGATGGAGATGACGTACTACCGGGTCGTGGCCGAGCTGGACGCCAAGGCGGCGGGCTCCGGGAGCGGGCCTGAGTCGTGACGTCGTGGTCCGGGCGCCGCCTGCTGGTCGTGGTCGCCCACCCGGACGACGAGACGTTCGGGCTCGGGTCGGTGATCGCCGACGCCGCGAGCGCCGGGGCTGATGTCACCGTGTGCTGCGCGACGCGTGGCGAGGCGGGTGAGGTCGCGTCGCGCTACGAGGTGGCTCCCGGCGAGCTGGGCGCGGTCCGGGTGCGGGAGCTGCACGATGCCGGCGCCGCGCTCGGAGTCTCCGAGATCATGCTGCTCGACTTCGTGGACTCGGGCATGGTCGGCGACGCGGACGACACGACGCTGGTCGGCGCGCCGCTCGCGTCCGTCGTCGACGCGGTCGCCGCGGTGGTCGCGCGCGTCTCCCCGGACGTCGTCGTCACGCTCGACCCGACGGGGGGCGACGGTCATCGCGACCACGTCCGGATCAGCGAGGCCACGGTCGCCGCCACCCGGACGGCCGCGCCACGCAGCAGCATCTACTGCGGGACCGTGACGCGGTCCATGATGCTGCGGTGGCTCGACGCGCAGC
Organism: Acidimicrobiia bacterium; assembly: GCA_036502405.1. Lineage (GTDB taxonomy): Bacteria > Actinomycetota > Acidimicrobiia > IMCC26256 > JAENVU01 > Chersky-806. The sequence goes on along the minus strand of DASXYP010000045.1, from coordinate 22,416 downwards.
AGCAGTTGCATCCCGACGCCGGGCACCTCGAGCTCGATCGCACCGAGCTGGGCCGCCCGGACGACGAGATCACGACGATGCTCGACCTCGGCCCCTACCTCGAGCTGCGGCAGCAGGCGATCGCGCTGCACAGCTCGCAGCGATCGCCGTTCGAGGGGATGCCGGAGGACCTCGTCGACGCGTTCCTCCGGCAGGCACCTCTGGTGCGCGTGGAGCCACGTTGGACCGGTGGCCCGCTCGAGACGTCGCTGCTCGTCGGGGACCGGCCGGCGTGACCGGGCCCGGGGAGGGTCAGACGCGATCGAGCTCGAGCATGTTGATCGCGTTGCCGCGCAGCACCTTGTAGGCCACGGTCTCGTCGAGCTCCGCGAGCATCTTCGTGGCGTACTCCTTGGAGTGCGGCCACGTCGTGTCCGTGTGCGGGTAGTCGGTCTCGAAGCAGATGTTGTCCGGTCCGACCTCGGCGAGCGACGAGAGGCCGTGGCGATCGGCGGTGAAGCACCCGAAGATGCGGCCGTAGTAGTAGGTCGACGGCGGCTCGGGGATCCGCGCCTTGGAGTGCTGCCAGCTGTCGTGCTGCTCCCACACCGTGTCCGCCCGCTCGAGCGTGTAGGGGATCCAGCCGATCTGGCCTTCCGAGTACGCGAGCTTCAGCTTCGGGTACTCGATGAGCTTGCCCGAGAAGAGCCAGTCGGCCATCGACGCCATCGAGGTGTTGAACGCGAGGGTCCCACCCACGCCGCCGGGCGCGTCCGGGGATGCCGCGGGGTTCGTCGAGGACGAGCCGATGTGCATGCAGAGCGTGACGCCGTGGTCGTTGCACGCGGCGAGGAGCTTGTCCCACCCGCCGCTGTGGATCGTCGGGAGCTTCAGGTGGTGGGGGAGCTCGCTGAAGCAGATCGCGTGGCAGCCCTTGGCCGCGATGCGCTCGACCTCCTGCACCGCGAGGTCGACGTCCCAGAGCGGGATGAGGCACAGCGGGATGTTCACGCCACCCGAGGGTTCGCACCACTCCTCGATCATCCAGTTGTTGTACGCCTTGACGCACGCGAGGCCGAGCTCCTTGTCGTTCGCCTCGTAGAAGGTCTGACCGCAGAAGCGCGGGAACGTGGGGAACGGCAGCGAGCCGTCGACCCAGTTGAGCTCGAAGTCCTTCACGCGCGCGTCGCGCTCGTAGCAGCCGGGGCGCATCTCGTCGTAGGTGAGGGCCTCCATCACCATCTTCGAGCGGTCGAAGCGCTTGACGTCGTCGTCCGGCGTGGCTTCGAGCGGGATCGCGACGAACCGCTTGTGGACGTAGATCAGACGGTCCTCGAAGCACCAGGCGTCGCCCCAGAGCCCGTTCGGGTCCTCGGTGTTGACGTACTTGGCTCCGGGCTTGTGACTGAACGGGCCCCATCGCTTGCGCTCCACCCGCGGCCCGGCCTCCCGGAACCGAGCGGGCAGCCACGTCTGCCAGACGTGCGCCGGCTCCACGACGTGGTCGTCGACGCTGATGATCCTGGGCAGATCCATCGGGTGCTCCTCGCTGGCGGTGCCGGTCGCTCGGCTGACGCTACCGTCAGGTTCGGACCGAGGGCACCACGACGGCGCACGAAGCTCGCGCCGGCGCACGGGTTGACAGGCAGCCAGACGGCTGCCAACATAAACAGGCAGCCGATCGGCTGCCTGTGTCGGAGCGACAGGCTCCGCCCAACCGTGAGGAGGCAGCGATCCCGCCCACGCCGGAGGACCAGGCGACGAGCGCCGACGCGACCGGTGACACGGACCGCGTCTTCAAGGCACTCGCGGATCCGAGCCGTCGCCTGCTGCTCGACCGGCTGAACGTACGGCGCGGGCAGAGCCTGCGCGAGCTGTGCGACGGCCTCGACATGGCCCGGCAGTCCGTGAGCAAGCACCTCGCGATCCTGGAGGCAGCGGACCTCGTCGTCGCCGTCCGCCGGGGGCGGGAGAAGCTCCACTACCTCAACGCCGTGCCCATCAACGAGATCGCCGAGCGGTGGATCAACCGCTACGACGCCCCACGAGTTCACGCGCTCGCTGACCTGAAGCGGGCACTGGAGGAGGACCCGATGACTGCACCCACGTTCGTGTACACGACCTACATCGGCACCACGCCCGAGAACCTGTGGCAGGCGCTCACCGAGCCGGCCTTCACGCGGATCTGGTGGCGCGACATCGAGCTCGAGACGGACTGGAAGGTCGGTTCCCCGATGGTCTGGGAGAACCACGGCGCCACGATCGCCGATCCCGAGCAGGTGGTGCTGGAGTACGACCCGTACCGCCGGCTGTCCTACACCTGGCACACCTTCACGCAGGAGCACGTCGAGGCGGTGGGGTTCGGTGCCGACCTGGTGGAGGCGCTGGCCGCGGAGTCCCGTTCGAAGGTCACGTTCGAGCTCGAGCCGCAGGGCGCGAAGGTGAAGCTGACCGTCACCCAGGACGGCTTCGACCCGGGGAGCCGGGTGGTCGAGATGGTCAGCGAGGGCTGGCCGACGCTCCTCTCCGACCTCAAGTCCTACCTCGAGACCGGGAGCATCCTCCCGGCGGAGCCGGCGCTCAGCCGACCGCGGGGAGGTTGAAGGACTTCGTCCAGTCGGGGTGGATCCGGATGACCTCACGCGAGAACCCGTCGCCCGGCGGCTCGACGTCCGAGAGCGCTTCGGCCGGGCCCCGGATCTCGAGGTAGATCGGGTGCCACCCCTCCGAGGTGTCGACGAGGTCGACGACGAAGGCCACGCGCGAGCCGTCGCGCACGTTGCGGAATTTCTTCGTGTCGCCCATGTGCATGCCGCCGATGTCGATCGTGTCGTCGGCCCGAACGAAGAACGTGACCGGCGCGTTCCCGACGACCCCTTCGGGCGACACGGTCGCCAGACGTCCGAGCCGCTGGCTCGCGAGCCACGCTCGTTCCTCGGCGGTGAAGCGGTCGAATGCCATCGCTTGTGACCTCCATGCGCAAGGCTACCGGCGAGATGATCGCGTCCGGCTCCGTCGTAGGAACGCAACGGTGACCACGCGGGTCGCATTCCTGCGTGCGGTGAACCTCGGGCAGCGCCGCGTCGCGATGTCCCGGTTGATCACGGTCCTCGAGGGTCTCGGCTCCACGGACGTCTGGACGTTCGTGAACAGCGGCAACGCGGTCTTCGACGCGTCCGGTTCGCGTGCGGCGCTCGAGCGGGCGATCGAGGATGCGCTCCACGAGGACCTCGGCTTCGAGGTCGAGACGTTCGTGCGCACGGCTGCCGAGCTCCGGCGCGCCGTGGGGGAGCAGCCGTTCCCGATCACCGACGGCGACACCCACTTCCTCACGTTCCTCAAAGCCGCGCCCGATGGCGCGACGAGCCGGGCGCTCGAACAGCTGTCCAACGACTTCGACACGCTCGTCGTTCACGGACGCGACGTCCACTGGCGGATGCGCGGCAAGTCGACGGACTCGAAGCTGAAGAAGAAGGACTGGGAGATCGTCGGCAAGAACGCCAGCACGAGTCGCAACATGACGATGCTCCGTCGGCTGGTCGCGAAGATCGACAGCTGACCTCCGGGTCACGCGGGCGCGTAGCTCCAGTCGGGCTGCTTCCGGAGCTGCGCAGAGTCGTAGATGGCGACGCCGTCGCGGAGGTCGACGATCTTGGGCACCGGCAGCGTCTGCAGTGACTCCGGGCTGATCGTGTCCGCGGTGAACTCGTCGGGGAAGCGGCGGAGCAGGCTGCTGATGACGCGCTGCTCCTCCTCGCCGAGGAAGCACCGGTTCTGGCTCGTGACGTCGCGCAGGCGCTGCCCGATGATCTCGATGTCCGGGGCCGCGACGGGGCGCGTGGCCAGGGCGTCGAGGTGGCGGGTGATCTCGCCGGTCCCGAACTTGCACGCACGGCACTGGCCGCAGGACTCGACGTACAGGAACCTCGACACCATCCGGGCGACCGAGAGCATGTTGCGGCGGTCGTCGAAGACGATGAAGCCGGCGGACCCGAGGCCGCTCCCGACCGCCGCGAACCCTTCGTAGCCGACCGGCGCGTCGAGGTCCGCGCCGGTGAGGACCGGGTTCGAGACCCCGGAGAGAACGGCCTTCACCGTGCGGCCGTCCTGCGGGCCGCCTCCGATCCGGTCGATGACCTCTCGAAGGGGCATCCCGGGCTCGATCTCGGCGTAGCCCGCGTGCGCGACGTCGCCGGCGACGGTGCAGATCAGCGGGCCCGGGGTCTCACGCGTCCCGATCGCCCGGAACCAGTCCGGTCCGCGCGTCAGGACGAGCGGCACGTTGGCGAGGGACTCGACGTTGTTCACCAACGTCGGGTTCGACCCGGTGGTCACCGGATCCTCGACCGGACCCACGCCCGCCGACCAACCTTCCTGTGGGGTCGTCGCGTAGAGCCCGTGGAGGTACGGCGGCAGCCAGCGGGGCAGCGGCTCGTTGCCCTCGATGACCTCGAGCAGCGCCTTCTCCTCGCCGAACAGGTACTCCTCCGGCCCGCCGACCAGGGTGACCGGTGCGTCGCCGAGGAGATCGGCGTCGGCCATCTCGCGCAGCGCGCGCTGCAAGGACTCGATCTCGGGGGCGAACGACGCCTTCACCGCGACGAACGCCTCTCGCGCGTTGACCACCGTCGAGGCCACCGCCAGCCCCTCGAGGACCTGGTACGGGTTGGCGCGCATCAAGGGCCGGTCCTTGAACGTCCCCGGCTCGCCCTCGGCCCCGTTGGCCACGACGTAGCGGTCGCCGAGCTCCGGGCCGCCGGCCGCAACCGAGCGCCACTTCGTCGCGGTGGGGAACCCCGCGCCGCCGCGTCCGCGCAGACCGGCGCGTTCGAGCTGGCCCAGGACCCAGGTGGCCCCGCGCTCGCGCGCGGCCGGCAGCGCACGTCCGCCGCCGGATGCGAGGTAGTCCGCCAGCGTCGCGTACGGCTGCTCCGGGAGCAGGTGGGTGCTCATCGACCGACGCCCTCGCCGTCGTGCGCGGCCCCACCGATCATCAGGACCGCGGCACCGTCGACCCGGTCGTGCGCGAGGTCGCGCAACGCGTCGTTCGCCCGCTCGAACGGATACGGCGACGCGGTGACGTGCATGTGGATCTGCGTAGCGACCTGGAGGAGCTGCCGGCCGTCGTCACGGGTGTTCGCGGTCACGCTGCGGAGCTTCCGCTCCTGGAAGAGGTGACGCTGGTAGTCGAGCGGCGGCGTGTCAGTGAGGTAGATGCCCGCGACCGCGAGCGTGCCGCCGCGGTCCAACGCCTCGAGCGCCGGTGGCACGAGCGTGCCGACCGGCGCGAACAGGATCGACGCGTCGAGCGGTTCCGGCGGAGCATCCGCGGCACCGCCCGCGCTCGACGCTCCCAGCTCCAGCGCGAGCTCGCGTGCGCGAGCGGCGCGGGTGAGCACGTGCACGCGCAGCCCTTCGGCAACCGCGATCTGCGCCGTGAGATGGGCGGACGCGCCGAACCCGTAGATGCCGAGCCGCCCCTCGGGTGGGCACTGCGCCTGGCGCAACGCGCGGTAGCCGATGATGCCGGCACAGAGCAGCGGCGCGGCGACGACGTCGTCGAACGAGGACGGCAGCGCGTACGAATAGTCGGCCTCGGCGACCAGGTACTCGGCGTACCCGCCGTCGACGTCCCAACCGGTGAACCGCGGCGCGACGCACAGGTTCTCCCGGATCGAGGTGCAGAACCGGCACGTGCCGTCGGTGTGCGCGAGCCACGGCACGCCCACCCGGTCGCCGACGGAGAGCGTCGCGACGTCGTCGCCGAGCGCGTCGACGATCCCGACGACCTCATGACCGGGTGTGACCTGGGGGCGCCGCGGCGCGAGGTCACCCTCGGCGAGGTGCAGGTCCGTGCGGCACACACCGCAGGTGAGGACCCGTACCCGCACCTGCCCCGGCGCCGGCGTGGGGATCGGCCGCTCGACCATCACCAACGGGTGGTCGTCGATCGGCCCCGGCTCGTCGACCACCCAGGCCCGCATCGTCTGGGGATCGGTCATCCGGCGCTCCTCGGGTCGCGGCCGCGCGCCACCGTACGCAACGCGGGTGGCGAAACCGAAGGGGCGGACCTCCACTGCGGGTCCAGGGCGCCCCGGTACCGCAACGAGGTCGTGTTCGAGCGGCTCGACGAGCGGACGCACGCCCGCTGAGGTGACGACGCACCGGCGGAGGTCGGGCGGTCGGCGGTCACCCGATCGGGTGGTTCTGGCCGACCCCCGAACGGGCGTGGTTGCCGGAATGCACGAGTGGCTAGAACCGATTGGTGACGAACATGCCGGTGCGGATCGCGTGCGTGAACGACTACGAGCTCGTGGTCGCGGGTCTTGAGCATCTCCTGCGCGGCTATCCCGATCGGCTCCAGGTCTGCGCGGCGATCATCGTGGGGGAGCCGGTGGTGGCGGACGTCGACGTCGCGCTCTACGACCTGTACGGGCGGGCCGGCGTGGCCGCCGACGCGCTGCGGACGCTCGTTGCCGACCCGCACATCCATCGGGTCGCGGTGTTCGGGCTCGACCTCTCGCCGGACCTGATCGCCGACGGCCGGGCGGCCGGCGCGTCGGGCTTCATCTCGAAGGCGCTGCGGGGGGAAGAGATCGCCGACGCGCTGGTGCGGGTCGCGAACGGTGAGGACGTCGTGGCCGGGACCGCGACGCCGAAGGCGGCCAGCGCCGATCTCGCCTGGCCCGGCAAGGGCTCGGGCCTGACCGAGCGCGAGAGCCAGGTGTTGACGCTCCTGGCGGAGGGTCGCACGAACCGGGAGATCGCCGCCGCGCTCTACCTCAGTGCCGAGACGATCAAGAGCTACGTGGCGCAGGTCTTCGCCAAGCTCGGGGTGCGCAACCGAGTCGAGGCGAGCAACTTCGTGCACCGAACAACCGACTTCGACCATTGAGCTCGCCCCGCCCGCCGCTGCCCCGGCCCCGAGGACCCTTGAGCGAGTCCATCGTCGACGCGCTCCGACGCGACCCGCGGTCCGTACGGTTCCCTGACGTCGGCGGCGTGGACCTGCTCGCCGACGATGACGCCCAGCTCGCGCTCACGTGTTGCTACGAGCTCCACTACGAGTCGTTCGCGGGGGTCGACGACGGCTGGGAGTGGCATCCGACGCTCCTGGGCTTCCGGGCCCGGCTCGAGGAGGCCTTCGTGGGTCGGCTCGAGGACGAGGTCGGACCGCCGACTTCCGTCGAGGCCGACGAGGTCGTCCCGGCGCTGCTCGATCTGGCCGCCGCCGACGGCCCGTCGCTCTCGCAGCACATGGAGCAGCACGGGCGACGGGAGCACTTCCGCGAGTTCTGCGTGCACCGCTCCGAGTACCAGCGCAAGGAGGCCGATCCGCACACGTGGATGATCCCGCGGCTGCGGGGCCGGGCGAAGGCTGCGGCGGTGGAGATCCAGCACGACGAGTACGGCGGGGGCCGGGCGGCCGCGATGCACGCCGAGCTGTTCGCGACGACGATGACCGCGCTCGGGCTGGACCCACGCTACGGCGCCTACCGGGACCTCCTCCCCGGGTCCACGCTCGCCACCGGGAACCTGGTGACGATGCTGGGGTTGCACCGAAGGTGGCGGGCCGCGTGCGCCGGGCACCTCGCGCTGTTCGAGATGACGTCCGTGACGCCGATGACGCGCTACTCGGCGACCTTGAGCCGGCTGGGACTCGGGCCGAGCGCGCGTCGCTTCTACGACGTGCACGTGACCGCCGACGCCTGGCACGAGCAGCTCGCGCAACGAGAGCTCGTCGGCGGGCTGCTGGAGTCCGAGCCCTACGCCGGTGGCCTGATCCTGTTCGGGGCCCGCGCGCTCATGGCCGTCGAGCGGCGCATGGCGGTGAGCATGATGGACGCCTGGACGGACGACACGACCGCCCTCCTTGCTCCGCTTCCCGCGTCGCTCGCCGCCTGAGCTCCTACCCGGTTGGCGCGGGGGTCCCGAATCCCGGGACGTACTGGGTCAGGTTCAGCAACGGGATGAGCTGGACGAGCAGCGGGCAGGTCGCGATCAGCACGGGCTTCAGGTTCGGGAAGATGGTCGCGCCGAGGGGTGGGTTGCCGGCGCACAGGGCGGGCAACAGGCTCGTCGTGGTCGTGAACGGGTCGTTGCTGGCCACGATCGCGTCGCAGGTGCCGGTCACGAACGGCTTGTACGCGTCCGCGGCCTGCGAGGTGATGACGGGACACGCCACGGGCACGCCGGCGCGGATCGCGATGTTGAGCAGCTGCCGGGCGATCGGCGGCGGGGTCGGCGCCGCGACCACGACCTCCAGCTTCGCCTGCCACGCCTGGAGATCCGCCTTGGCGACGGGCGTCGGCGGCGCCGGGCTCGGATCGCAGCCCGTGAAGGCGGTGAGCAACGCGATCGACAGCACCGCGGCGGCGACGAGTCCTCTGCGCATTCCGATTCCCCCCGGGTCAGGAAGCAGCTGTGGTGGTGGCGACCGTCACCGGCCGTCTTCACAGGGGTTTCCAGTCGGCGCCGGGCTCAAACCTGATCGTTGCCGCGAATCGGCCAGATCCGACCCCGCGCCGGCGGGCCGATCGTGAACGGCGTGAGAATGCCCCGCCGACGCGGTTGAGCCGGCGGGCAGCCGGGCACCTCTGGGGTCATGACCTGCCCCCACTGCTCCCGCCCGCTCGAGCTCAGCCGCCCGCCCACGGCCTTCCTGGAGATGCGGGCCGAACCGGTTCCGGTCTGTCACCACTGCGAGCGCATCACCGCCGACTGAGCGGCCCGTTCGCCGTCGCCGGCTGAGGCCGTTCCGGGTTCAACCTCGGAGCGACGCGCGCCGAGACCAGATCGATGCGCCTCGCCTACGACGACAACCTCGGTCTCCCGGCAGCGATCGCTTCGAGCTGGGCGATCGAGTCCACGGCCTTCCACGACGTCGGCCGGATGCTCGGAGCGTTCGAACGCGGCGACGTCGACGCGTGCTTCGCGCCCGCGGGCATCCTCGGGTCACTGGCCGGGATCGGTCACACGCTGATCGCCCAGGGCACGGCCCGGGGGTCCACCACCCTCGCGAGCAAGCTCGTCGTCCGCGCCGACGCACCCGAGGTGACGCTCGACATCCTCGCGACGAGCGCGATCGGCTTCATCAACGAGTACTGCACGACGAGCTACTGGGCACCGATGATCACGTTGATCGAGGAGGTGCCGGCCGGTGGTGCGCTCCCGTTCCGAGCCTGCACCGGGTTCGACGACCTCCTCGCGGCTGTCGTCGAGGGTCGGGTCGACGTCGGGATGGTGTGGGACCGGGTCCTGGCCCGTCACCCCGCCGAAGCGGTCCGCACCCGCGCGGTCGCAGTCGACGCGGATCTTCCGGGACCGCTCGTGTACGCGCGCGGCGATCTCTCCGCCGCCGAGGCGCGCGTCTTGCGGCGCACGTTCCTCGACGCGCGCGTCGAGGGCGCCGCGTCGTTCTTCGACGGCTTCGCTGAACCAGACGACGAATGCGTGACGCACTTCGCGCGTCGGATGGCGGCGGTGCGATCGCATTACAAGCTGGGTCCGCTAGGCCGCGCGGTCCCGCAACGCCAGCGTGTTGCGCGGTTCTGACGCGGTATGCGGTCGGGATCTTGGCGGTGCTGAGCACCATTTGAGCGCGCGGGATTTCTCGGTATGATGCCCGGAGGGCAGCCCCCGACATTGAGGAAACACGAGATGCCGCCGGCCAAGCGCTCCACCAAGAAAGCCCCCGCGAAGCGCACCAGCCGGGGCCCCAAGCCCGGCACGATGAGCGCGGAGCACAAGCAGGCGCTGGCCCAGGGCCGCGAAGCCTCGCGCCACGTGCGTGCCTACCTGGACGCGCTGGAGATCAGCAAGCCCAAGCGGGGTCGCAAGCTCGACCCCAAGTCGGTCGAGAAGCGGATCGCGTTCATCGACCAACAGCTCAAGGAGGCGAGCGGATTCGAGAAGTTGAACCTGCTCGCCGACAAGGAATCGCTTCAGGGAAAGCTGGCCGGTTCCGGTCAGGTGATCGTGGACCTTTCGTCCCTTCGACGGGAGTTCGTGAAGCACGCGAAGGTCTATGGGGAGCGCAAGAACATCTCGTACGCGACCTGGCGTGCGGCCGGAGTTCCCGCGGACGACCTCAAGGCGGCCGGCATCTCACGCTCCCGGGGCTGATCCACGGCGGCCCCGTTCTTGGCACGATCGGCGGGTTTCGCCGTCATCCGGCCATCCGTCGGTGACGAACCACCGTAGTGATGGCGAAGGAGGGTGTGATGGCTCGTCGACCACCCGCCGCGCTGGTCGTGCTCATAGTGCCGATCGTGGCATTGATCGCCGTCGTGGTCACGCGTGCGGTCGAGGGCCCGAGCGACGCGACCGTCGCGAACGCCGGTGCGCACTCGATCGTGATCAAGAATTTCTCGTTCCACCCGCAGACGCTCAGCGTGGCGAAGGGAACGACCGTCAAGGTCACCAATTCCGACGGGACGACCCACACGCTCTCGGCTCGGAACGGCAGCTTCAACACCGGTGATCTGAGCGGTGGCGCGCAGGGGAGGATCCGCTTGAACGACGCCGGGACGTTCGCGTTCTACTGCAAGATCCACAACTACATGACCGGCACCCTGGTGGTGAAGTGATGGACACCCGGCGGGGTCTCCTCATCGTCGGCGCGGCCGCCGTCCTGGCCACCGGCTACATGCACTTCTACCTGTACTTCTGGGGTGGATATCGCGGCATCAGCATCGACCGGCTCGCGGGGATCGACATCAGTCGCTCCTTCGCGCTGAACGCGGTCGCCGGGCTGCTGATCGCCGAGGCGCTGGCCCTCTCCTTGCGCTATGAGCGGCTCGCCACGCCCGCGGCCGCGTTGGGGATCCTGTTCGCGGCCGCGGCGATCGCCGGGTACACGCTGGCGCGGACCTCCGGCCTGCTCGGGTTCACGGAGAGCGGCTGGTCGAGCGAGGCCGTGATCGCCATGGTGGCCGAGGTGCTCGCGATCGTGTCCCTCGCGAGCTACCTCGTGATCTCGCTGCGCCGAACCAAGCTCGCGCCCGTCACCTGAGCCGTCGGACGGCGCCGGAACGGGTTCGCCATGCGATCGGGTCCGACCTGACGCTAACGTCAGGTCAACCTCACACGACCCGAAGGGTTCGCCATGGAGCCTCCCAAGATCATCAGCGTCGACGACCACGTCGTCGAGCCGCCGCACGTCTGGCAGACCTGGCTCCCCGAGCAGTACCGGGCCGCCGGCCCGCGCGTCGAGCGCAAGCGCTGGGGCAAGTTCAAGCTGCGCAAGGGCGCCAAGTACGAGATGTCGGAGGACCCCGAGGGGATGTGGGGCGATGCCTGGTACTACGAGGACCAGCTCATCTACGTCCACAAGCGGTTCGTCGCGATCCCGCAGTCGGCGACGACCGGCGAGGGCGAGAACACCGAGTTCGACCGCGACCAGATGACGATGACCGCGCTCACCTACGACGAGATGCGGCCCGGCTGCTACGAGCGCGACGCGCGCGTGGCGGACCTCGCGCTCAACTGGACCGACGGTTCGCTACCGTTCCCGACGTTCCCGCGCTTCTGCGGGCAGACCTTCTACGAGGGCGAGGACAAGGAGCTCGGCCTCGCGTGCGTCCAGGCGTACAACGACTGGATGGTCGAGGAGTGGTGCGAGCCGTCGGGCGGCGTCAACATCCCCCTCTGCATCATCCCGCTGTGGGACGTCGAGCTCGCGGCGCAGGAGACTCTGCGCAACGCTGCGCGCGGCGTGCACGCGATCTGCTTCAGCGAGATGCCGCACCGCCTCAAGCTGCCGACGATCCACTCGGGGTACTGGGATCCGCTCTGGGACGTTTGCAACGACGCCGCGGTGACGGTGTGCATGCACGTCGGCTCGTCATCGACGGACCCGATGGCCTCACCCGACGCGCCGACCGGGGCGAACGCGATGATCGCATTCAACAACTCGATGGCGTCGCTGGCGGACTGGCTGTTCTCGCGCAAGCTCATCGAGTACCCGAATCTCAAGATCGCGTTCTCGGAGGGCCAGATCGGCTGGATCCCCTACGCGCTCGAGCGCGCCGACACGATCTGGGAGCAGCACAACAGCTGGCAGCGCTCCAAGGAGGTCCTCCCGGAGCCGCCGTCGACCTACTACTACGGGCGGGTCTACGGCTGCTTCACCGCGGACCACCACGGCCTCTACTCGCTCGAGTACGTCGGTCCCGACAACATCTGCTTCGAGACCGACTACCCGCACACGGACACGACGTGGCCGCACTCGAAGGCGTACGTCGAGAAGATGCTCGCCGGCTTCGACGACGAGGTGGCGTACAAGGTCCTGCGCGGCAACGCGATCGAGATGCTCTCGCTCGACCGGACCTGACCTCGAAGTTCTCCGCCGCTCGACTGCTCGGGGTCGGATCCGCGGGCGAGCGGCGGCTGACCTCGAAGTTCTCCGCCGCTCGACGGGGTTTCTCGCCCGTGCTGCTGGTGAGTCGGTAGGTTCCCGGTCATGGTCGAACCAGTCGCGCCCCGGGTCCTCGACTCGACCACCGGCATCGCCGGCGCGTACGCCGCGCTGCTGCTGCACCAGGCCGGCGCGGAGGTCGTGCGGAGCCTGCGCGACGGCGATGATCCGGAGCTGGCGCCGAACGCGCCGCTGACCGTCTACCTGCGCCAGGGTCAGGGGTGCGTGCGGCTCGACGGGACATCGGTGACCGACGCCGGGGCCGACGTCTGGCTCGTGACGCCCGAGTCCCACGAACGTGACGAGGTGCGCGCGGCTGCCGCCGCCGATCCTGGAATGGTGATCGTCGCGATCACGCCCTACGGCCTCGACGGTCCCTACGCCGATCGGCCGGCGAGCGACCTCACCCTGCAGGCCGACAGCGGTGCGCTGGCGATCCGCGGCCGGGCGGGAGACGAGCCGGTCCAGATGGGGGGCCGCACCACGGAGTGGCTCGCCGGTGCCTTCGCCGCGACCGTCGCGCTGGCCCTCTGGCGCGGCCGGCGCACGGGCGGACCCGGCGCGCTCGTCGACCTTTCGCAGGCGGAGGTCACGAACGTCGGCGCCGCGAACTTCATGGACGTCTTCCACGCCATCGAGCCGGGCGTGGACCTCGAGCCGACGACCGGCCCGCGTGCGTTCGAGACCCCGTCGATCGAACCCACGGCGGACGGATGGGTGGGCTTCAACACGAACGCGCCGCACCAGATCGAGGGCTTCCTCCGGATGATCGGCCGTGATGACCTGGCCGACAGCGGCGAGTACATGCTGGCGGGTGCCCGCATGAGCCGCATCGACGAGTGGCAGCCGCTGGTCACCGGGTGGACGTCGGCGCGCACCACCGACGAGATCATCGACGCCGCGCTCGCGCACAACGTTCCGGTGGCTCCGGTCTGCGACGGCCGCACGGTGACCGAGCTCGACCACGTCATCGCCCGCGACAGCCTCGTGGCCGACCCGGGGGGCACGTTCCGGATGCCGCGCCGTCCGTGGCGGCTCGACGGCGGCCGGGGTCCCGCCCCCGAGCCCGCGTCCGACCCGTCGGCGGCCGCGTCCGGCGTCCCGCGGTGGCGCCGGCGCGGTGCGGTCCTCCCGCCGCCCGGCGACGCCGTTCCCCTCGGACGGCCGCTCACCGGGCTCCGGGTGCTGGACCTCACGGCCTGGTGGGCGGGGCCCGCGGCGACGCAGCTGCTCGCGGCGTTCGGCGCGGACGTGATCCACGTCGAAGGCCCGGCGCGCATGGACGGTATGCGCATGGTCGGCCTGACCTTCCCGGGGCGGCCGGACTGGTGGGAGCGCAGCCCGTTCTTCCTCACGATCAACGTGAACAAGCGAGACCTCGCGCTGGACCTCACCTCGGAGCGGGGCCGCGAGGTCGCGCTCGCGTTGATCCAGCACGTCGACGTGGTGGTCGAGAACTTCACGCCGCACGTCCTCGACAAGCTCGGCCTCTCGTGGGATGCCGTGCACGCGGCCAACCCGCGCGCGATCCAGGTGCGGATGCCGGCGTTCGGGCTGGACGGTCCGTGGCGCGAGCGTCCCGGCTTCGCGCAGAACATCGAGCAGGCGACGAGCCTCGCGTGGGTCACCGGGCACGTGGACGACCAACCGCGCATCCAACGCGGTCCGTGTGACCCGAACGGCGGGCTGCACGCGGTGATCGGGATGCTCGCCGCGCTCGACGAGCGCGAGCGCACCGGTGAGGGCTCGTTGGTCGAAGCCTCGTTGTTCGACGCCGCCCTCCCCCTCGCCGCGGAGGCGATCGTCGAGTGGACCGCCCACGAGCACCTGCTCGAGCGCGACGGCAACCGCAGCGCGCTCGCGGCGCCCCAGGGCGTCTACCGGTGCGAGGGGTTCGACCCCTGGCTCGCGGTGTCGGTCACGACCGACGCTCAGTGGGACTCGCTCGCCGGAGGGCTCGCGCGGCCCGACCTCGCCGCCGACCCGGAGTTGCGCTCCCAAGCCGGACGCCGCGCCGCGCACGACCGGCTCGACGACGCGATCGGCGCCTGGGCGGCCACGCGTGACCTCGACGACGCGGTCGAGCAGCTGGTCGCCGTGGGGGTCCCCGCCGCGCCGGCGCGCGACCCACGCCTCACGGTCCGCAACCCGCAGTTCGCGGCGCGCGGCTTCCACGAGCTCGTGGATCACCCGGCGACCGGGCCGATCCCCATCCCGTCGCAACCATTCCGCGTCCCCGGCGTCGACCGCTGGATCACGAGCCGGGCGCCGACGTTCGGTGAGCACACCGATGCCGTGCTGACCGAGCTGCTCGGGCTCACGACGGCCGACGTCGCAGCCCTCCACGCCGACGGCACCGTCGCCGACCGACCCGCGGGCATGTGACGCAGGTGACAAGGAGCACGCCGTGACCGACCTCTTCGACCGATACCGCGTCATCGACGTCGACACCCACCTCACCGAGCCGCCCGACGTCTGGACCGCGCGGATGCCGAGCACGCTGCGCGACCGGGTGCCGCACATCGAGCGGGTCGACGGGCGCGACGTGTGGATGGCCGACGGCAACTACATCGGGGCGCCCGGCTTCTACTCGATGGCCGGCTTCGACGGGGTGCTCCCGGCCAAGATCCCGGCTACCTACGACGAGATCGCGCCGGCGATGTACGACGCGGCCGCACGCGTGCGGCTCCTCGACGAGCAGGGCATCGAGGCCCAGGTCCTGTACCCGAACGTCGGCGGGTTCGGGAACGGCTACTTCACCCGGCTCGGCGAGCCCGAGCTCGTGCTCGCGTGCGTGCAGGCCTACAACGACTTCCTCACCGACTGGTGCAGCGTCGCGCCGGACCGGCTCGTCGCCATCACGGCGCTGCCGTTCTGGGACGTCGAGCTGGCGGTCGCCGAGCTGCAGCGGTGCGTCACCAACGGCCACCGCGCGGTGAATTTCTGCAACCAGCCCCAGGACTACGGCGAACCGCCGCTCGCGCACTCGCACTGGGACCCGATCTGGGCCGCGGCCCAGGAGGCCGGCGTGTCGGTGAGCTTCCACGTCGGCGGCGGGTCGATGGGCACGCAGTTCGACGACGTCGCCCAGATGGGGTGGATGACCAACTTCGCCAAGGTCTCGTCGCTGATCTTCCTCGACAACATCCGGTGCGTCACCGACCTCATCTTCGGCGGGATCTGCCACCGGTTCCCGGACCTGAAGCTCGTCTCGGTCGAGTCCGGGGTCGGCTGGATCTCGAGCACGCTCGAGACCTGCGACTGGCAGTGGCGCAACGGGGGAGTGCTCGACGAGCACCCCGAGTACGACCTGCTGCCGAGCGAGTACTTCCGCCGCCAGGTGTACGGCTGCTTCTGGTTCGAGGAGGAGTCCGCGGTCAACGCGATCGGCCGCTACCCCGAGAACATCCTCTACGAGACGGACTATCCGCACCCAACGTGCCAGCACCCGGGGCCGCGTACGCCGGCGCAACGCCCGCGCGACTACGCGACCCGCGTGCTCGGCGCGCTGCCCGACGACGTGTTGGCCAAGGTGCTCCACGACAACGCGGCCCGCGTGTACGGGCTGTCGTGAGCGGCGCCGACCTCGAGCTCGAGGTTCCCGACCTCGGCTCGCCCAACATTCGGGTCGAGCTCCGGGGGAGGGTGCTCCACCTGCGCATCGACCGCCCGGAGCGGCGCAACGCATTCACCCAGGACATGTACCGCGCGATCAAGCGCGCCGCGATCTGGTCCGACGAACAGCCCGAGCTCGACGCGGTCTGCCTGACCGGGACGGACGACTGGTTCGGCGCCGGCGGGGACATGTCCGGCCGCGCCGAGGACCCTGAGGGCCTCGCGGTCGAGTGGGACCCGACCGATCAGTTCCCGTTCCGCCACATCGAGCGGTGCTCGAAGCTCTGGGTCGCCAGGGTCAACGGGCTGTGCCACGCCGGTGGGTTGGTCCTCACCCTCCACTGCGACGTCTCGATCGCCTCGGACCGCGCTCGCTTCCGCGCCCCCGAGCTGCTGCGGGGCATCCCCGATCCGTTCCTGACGTCGCGCCTCGCCGAGATGGTCGGCCTCGCCCGGGCGCGCTACCTCCTGTTCGGCGCCCAGGAGATCTCCGCGGCCGAGGCCGGCGCGATGGGTCTCGTCGGCGCGGTCGTCCCCCACGCCGAGCTCGACGACCGCGTCGACGCGGTGCTGGACCAGATCGCGCGCACCGGTCCGGTTGCGCGCGCCGCGGTGAAGCGCGAGCTCAACCAACGGCTCCCGGCCGCCGACGTCGGTCTCTTCTTTCGCGCGATCCGCTCGCCCGAGATGGTCGAAGGCATGCAGGCGTTCGTCGAGAAGCGCCCGCCGGATTGGCCCCGCTCGCGGTAGCTGCGCCGCGGTCTGCGCCGGTACGGCGCTACTACGGACCGGGATAGATCCGCCGCAGCTCGTCGAGCACGCCGGTGGGGTCGTCCACACGCGGCGTGTGCTCCGGGTCGAGGCGTCCGTAGACCAGTCGGATCCAGGCCTCGGCCGGGAGCTCGACGTCGGGTGCAACGTCCGTGGACCCCATCTCGAACGCCACCGCGTCCGGGGCCAGCTCGACCGCGAAGCGCCGCACCGGGTCGGAGGTGGCGACCCGGATCGTCCGCCGCTCGCCGGTCGGCCGCCCGGTGTAGCGGGCGATCAGGCCGAGGCCGTCGACGACGAACGGCACCGCGTGCGGCTGCAGGACCGCACGCGGGTCGAGCGCGACCTCGACGTCCCAGGTGTGCAGCAGGTGCTCGTTGAGCCGCAACGCCACGAACCCCGGGAAGTCGACGGTGAGCGGGCCGAGCGACAGCTGGAGCGCGGCGCGCCGGTCGACGTCGACCTGTTGCAACCGGGCGAGCACCGAGGCGTCGGCGGCGAGCCCGTCGTCCACCTTGGCTCGTGCGCGCTTCGCGTCCCAGGTGTCCCAGACCGAGGGCGCGAAGTCCTCGGAGATCTTGGTCCCCGCGAGTGCCTCATCGAGGTTGCGCTCGTGGATGACCGCACTCGACCCGACGTGCGAGAGCACATCGGCGATCGTCCACTCGGCCGGGAACGCAGGCCGGGTGATCGCCGCGTCGTCGAGTGGCGCGACGAGCGCACGGAGGTGCTCGACCGATCGGGCGAGCGCGTCGAGCTGTGCGTCGGCGGTCACGCGGGCGCCGCGTCTCGATCGCGAGCGGCGTTGAGCGCCTCGGTCCACCACGCGAGGTCGTCCGCGAGCAGATCCAGCTTCGCGTCGAGCGGAGCCAGCAGCGTCCGATCGGCCGCGTCGCCGGCCTGGCGGGCCGCGATCATGATGTCGGGGAGGATGTGGACGGCGTGCCGGAGCGGCGCCATCTCGAACTCCACCGAGACCTCGCGCAGCTGCTCGATCGCGCGGGCACCGCCGACGTTGCCCCAGCCGACGAAGTTGATCGGCTTGCGCCGCCACTCGACGAACGTCCAGTCCATCGTGTTCTTGAGCACCGCGGGGTACCCGTGGTTGTACTCGCCGGTCAGCACGATGAACCCCTCGGCCCGGTCGAGGGTCTGGCCGAGCCGGGCGACGTCGTCGCGCGGGTAGTCCCGCTGGGTCCTCGCCGGTGCCATGCCGTCGAAGAAGGGCAACGGGTGGTCGCGCAGGTCGACTGGCTCGACGTCGAAGTCCCGGCGAGTGCCGAGGCGCGTGACGACCCAGTCGGTGACGAGCTCGCTGAAGCGACCCTGACGCGTGGTTCCGGTGATGACCTGGATCTTCATCGCGCGCGACCAAGGAGATCGCGAGCGGCGTTATTCCCGGAGCGGAACCTCCCGCGGCATGATCTCCGGGTGCGGATCGTGTCGCTCCTCCCCTCCGGCACCGAGATCGTCTTCGCGCTCGGGCTGGGGGACCAGCTGCGCGGGGTCACGTTCGAGTGCGACCACCCGGCCGCCGCGCGTGCGGTTCCGCAGGTCTCCGGGACCGCGCTGCCGACCGGGCGCCGGCTCACACCGTCCGAGATCGATGCCGAGGTCTCCGCCCGCGCGCGCTCGGGGGAGCCGCTGTACACGCTCGACGTGGCCCGGATCCGAGCCATCGATCCCGAGCTGATCATCACGCAAGACCTGTGCCGGGTCTGCGCGGTCCCGTCGGGTGCGGTCGAGGAGGCGCTCGAGACCATCGGATGTCGGGCCGATGTCGTCTCGCTCGATCCCCATTCGCTCGACGACGTCATCGACGGGGTCGGGGCCGTCGGCCGCGCGACCGGAACCGAGGCGCGCGCCGAGGCACTGATGACCGGGCTCCGAACCCGGGTCGACGCGGTCCGCCGGCGGGTGTCGCGCGTTCGGCCGCGGGTGCTGGCCCTGGAATGGTGCGACCCGCCGTTCGGGGTCGGGCACTGGGTCCCCGAGATGCTGGCTGCTTCCGGGGCGGAGCCGCTGCTCGCGGACCCCGGCGCCCCGTCGCGTCGCATCGAGTGGCGCGAGGTCGCGGGCGTCGAGCCGGAGATCGTGATCGTGATGCCGTGTGGCTTCGATCTCGACGCGGCGGTCGAGCAGAGCGCGCTGGTGCTCGAGCGCCCCGAGCTCGACTCGGCGTCACGCGTCTTCTGCGTCGACGCGAACGCCTACTTCTCGCGGCCCGGTCCCCGCGTCGTCGACGGGATCGAGATCCTCGCCGACCTGTTCGACCCGCGCGACGACTTGGTTCCTGCCGGCGCGGCCCGGGTGCGGTAGCGCTCAGCGCTACGCGGTCCCGGCGACGCCGATGAGGTTGCCCTCCGGGTCCGTGAAGTGGCCGACCACGAGCTGGCCGCCGGGCGCGCGCGCCGGGCCCATCCGGCGGGTGCCACCGAGGGCCTCGGCCTTTTGGAGTGCTGCCTCCACGTTCGGCACGCCGACGTAGAACACGGTGTGCGGCGCGTACGCATCTCCGCCGCCGATCCCGCCCGGGATGCCGGTCCCGTCCGGGGTCGTGATGCGCTCGACGAAGCCGTAGTCGTTCGGCTCAGACACCAGGTCGGCCACGGTACCGCTCGTGTCGAACTCCCATCCGAACAGCGCGCCGAAGTAGCGGCGGAGCTGCTCGGGTTGTTTGCCGATGACCTCGAAGTGCACGACCGGCAGTGCCATCTCGTCGTCCCTTCCGTTGCGAATCGAAGCGCGCGAATGCAGCGCCTGCGAGAACAGACCGATGAGCGGCTCGGGACTCATCGGTGCCCGTGGAGGGCGGCGACCACCTCGGCGAGGTGCTCGGGATCCGGCGCCCGGTTATTGACGAGGCTCACGGAGTCGGAGACGCCCGCGAGCCGTTCGACGATCTTCGGCGCGATCTGGTGGGGCTCGCCGACCACGGCGATCGTCTCGATCAGGTCGTCGTCGATCAGCGCGGCCATGTCCTGCCACCGGTTCTCGCGCGCCAACCGCTTGAGCTCCGGATGGAGCTCGCCGTATCCGTGGAGCTCGAAGACCGGGAGGTAGGCGGGCGTCGTCGCGTAGAACGCGAGCTGGGCGCGGACGGCCTCACGGCTCCGTGCGAGCTCGGCCTCGTTCCGGCCGGTCACGACGATGGTCACGCACACGACCTCGACATCGGCCACGGCGCGTCCCGCACGCTGCGCGCCATCGGCCAGCGCGGGCAGGGTCAGCTCGAGGAGGGACCGGCGTGAGCTCACCGGGTGGACGAGGAACCCGTCGGCGACCTCGCCGGCGACCGCGGTCATGCGGGGTCCGAACCCGGCGGTGAGGATCCGCGGGGGACCGAACGGGTTCGGACCGGGATCGAACGCCGGGATCATCCGGGTGTGCGTGTAGAACTCGCCGGCGAAGTCGAGCGGGGTGCCCTCCTGCCAGCTCCGCCAGATCGCCCGGATACCCGCGACCAGCTCGCGCATCCGTTCGACCGGCCGCGACCAGGGCATCGAGAAGCGCTCCTCGATGTGGGGGCGGATCTGCGAGCCGAGGCCGAGCACGAACCGGCCGCCGGTGACCGTCTGCAGGTCCCACGCCACGTTGGCGAGCGTCATCGGGGTGCGTGCGAAGCCGATCGCGATCGCGGTGCCGAGCTCCATCGTGGTCGTGTGCTCGCCGGCGACCGCGAGCGGGACGAAGGGATCGTGCTTGGCCTCGAACGAGAACGCCCGGTCGTACCCGATCTCCTCCAGCTGCGGGTAGAGGGTCCGGACCGCGCCGAGGTCCTCGGTCGGGACCGTCATCGAGACGTGCATCGGTGCGGTGATCAAGCCCAGTGGACGGCGAGGACCTCGACCGGCTCGGGAATGCCCTTGAGCTCGAGCGGGCCTCGCGACGACGCGGTCGCGTCGCCCGGCAGCACGCCGGCGAGATCGCGGGTGATGAAGATGTCGCCGGCTCCCGCGAGCGCTCCGATGCGTGCCGCGATGACGACGTCGCGTCCGGTGAAGTCGTCTTCGACGACGATGGCGGACCCCGAGTGCAGGCCGATCCGCACCGCCGGCGCGGCGTCCTCGGCCTCCGGCCCGGCGACCGCCCGCTGGATGGCGATCGCGCAGGACATCGCGGCGTGCGGGTCGTCGAACGCGGCGAACACGCCGTCGCCCGTGTTCTTCACGACCCGGCCGTGCCGATCGCTGACCAGGGCCCGGAGCGTCCGGTCGTGCAGCTGGCGGAACGCGTGCCAGGCGTCGTCGCCCACCGCGCTCAGGTAGCGGGTCGATTCCACCAGGTCGGTGAACATGAACGTCGCGTCCGCGTACCGCGGGCGCTCGTCGCCGAGCAGGCGGGTCGCCTCGCGCAGCTCGCGCGTGGCGTGCAGCCGCTCGAACGCCTTGCGCGCGCTCGCGAGCTCGAGCCGGGCCGACGCCGGGTCACCGAGCGCCTGCAAGGCGCGAGCGAGGACGAGTCGGGAACGTCCGACCTCGTACGGGTTCTTCGCCCGTTGCCAGGCGCGCACCGCTTCGGTCGCGTGCACCCGCGCCGCGGTGAGGTCTCCGTTCGCCTCGTCGACCGCGGCGGCGGCCCCGACCGCGGCCGCGGCCGCGGCGGTACTGCCGATGCGGGCGCCTACCCCGGCAAGCTGCTCGACCGCCTGCTCGGCCCCGGCGATGTCGTGGGCGGCGAGTGCGATCGTGACCTTCGCCGGGAGGAGCTCGAGCAGGATCCCGGGCTCCTGGGCCGAGGAGGACACCGCGCCGTCGATCATGGCCGCTGCCGCGCCGATGTCCCCGCGGGCCAGGTGCACGAGCGCGAGGCCCGGCTGCGGCGACCAGCCGCGCTCGTGCGCGTCCGTGAAGGCGTCCTCGGCCAGCGCGGCCTCGCCGCGCCGGCGGTGGAGCTCGGCGAGCTCGTAGAGCGCCATGCCCTCGTGCATGACCTCCAGGCCCGCGGCCTCGTCTCGCGCCCGCGTCGCCTCGTCGTGGGCGATGTCCCACTCGCCCCGGTGGCGCTGCACGGTCGCCCGGTGGGTCCGGCAGCACCCGGGGAAGCAGACGAGCTCGCGGCCGGAGCGCTCGGCGGCGTCCAGCCACTCGATCGCGCGCTCGTAGTCGGTGACCTCGACGCACGCCATCACCATCTCGCAGGTGACCTCCGCCGTCGCGAAGTGGCCGAGCTCGCCGCCGATCGCGGCAGCCAGCGCCTCGTCGAGGTGTCGCAGACCGGCCTGCGTCTCGCCGGCGCGCACCTCGACCATGCCCTGCATCGAGACGCCGAGCGTCGTGACGTCGCGATCACTCACCCGCCGACCGATCTGCTCCACCTCCCGACCGATCGTGAGCGCCTGCTCGGTGTCGTTCAGCCCGAGCGCGAAGAGCCCTTCTATCCACCGCGCGTGGCCGTGTGCCGCGCACTCGGGCAGATCCGCCAGCAGCCGTTGGACCTGCTCGAACCACCCGGCGGACACGGCGAAGTGGCCGTGCATGAACTGCAGCCGGGTGACCCGGAGCCCGGCGGCGGCGGCGTCGGCCGACCGGCCCTCCACCTGGTGCCGTGCGAACGCCTGCTCGGCGGCTTCGATCGCGGTGACCGGATGGCCGGCCCAGAACGCAGCGTCGGAGTAGGCCTCCAGGTCCGCA
>DASXYP010000044.1:0-12819 GCA_036502405.1 Acidimicrobiia bacterium | reverse complement strand
TAGTCGCCCGCGGCGACGCACGCGCGCCGTGATGGGCACGACACGCCGTACAGGTAGTTGAAGGTGGTGCCCCGGTACGGGCTCGGGCTCGTCAGCCGCCAGGTCCCGCCGGACAACGTCTGGATGAGCGTGCGCGCCTTCTCGCCGTTCTGGGACTCGCCGACTGCGACGCAGTTGCTCGCGTTGCTGCAGCTCACGCCCCAGAGGTGGTTGTCGTAGCCGCTGCGGTCGGGGCTCGGCGCCAGCGACCACACGCCGCTGCCGAGCGTCTCGATCAGGCTCTGCTCGTCGAAGGGACCGGTGCCCGGGTCCGACGCACCGACCGCGGTGCAGGTGGTGGCGGTCGGGCACGCGACGTCACGCAGCACGTTGCTCGCGCCCGGGCGGTTGAAGCTCGGCTGCAGCGCCCAGGTCGTGCCCGTGCGCGCGAGCACGAGCGTCTGCAGCACGCCGCTCGTCGCGTCCACCGAGTAGCCGACGGTGGTGCAGTGGGTCGCGTCCCCGCACGACACGTCCGCGAGCAGATTGCTCGCGTGGGCGCGATCAGGGGTCTTGTCGATCGTCCACTTGGAGCCGGCCCAGCTGAGCACGAGGTTGCGGGACGTCTGCGACGGGGTGTCGTACGAACGCCCGACCGCGACGCAGTGGGTGCTGTCCACGCAGTCGACGCCGAACAGGAAGTTGTCGACGTTCGGCCGGTTCGGGCTGGGGACGAGGGTCCAGGCCCGGCCGTCGTAGGTCGCGATCAGCGTCTGGTTGTAGCCGACGCTCAGGTTCGTCGCGGAGCCCACCGCGACGCACCTGGTCGACGTCGGGCACGAGACGTTCCAGAGGCTGTTGCTCCCCGTGCCGCGTGCCGGCACCGCCCCGAGCGTCCAGACGCCGTTGCCCGCGGTCGCGACGAGAGCGCGCTGCACCAGCGTCGACGGATCCTGCGTGTAGCCGACTGCCGCGCAGCGGGTGCTGGTCGCGCAGGACACCTCCTGGAAGTGGTTGTGGCCGGTGCCGAGGTTCGGGCTGTCGACGATGTGCCACGGCGCCGGAGGTTCCGCAGTGGCGACTCCGGGGGCGGCGATCACCAGGGCCAGAGCCGCGACGGCGCTCGCGATGGCGGCACGCACGCCGCGCGACCTCGGTACGACTCTGAACACGCCAGGCTCCCAACTTCGAATCGTGCGCCCGACGGACTGCCGTCCCCCCGGGGGGCGAGGGTAACGAGCGCACCCGAGCGCCCGCAACGGGTCCGTAGGTGACGAATCGGTCCTCGGGCCGGGCTACGAGTGGTGCTCGGCCGGTTCCTCGGCGCGCACGCCGCGCAGGCCGAACCACGCCATCTCGGCGAGCCAGCCCGCCAGGCGGTCGGGGTCGTCCTCCGCGTCGTCGTTGGTGAGGCGGCGGCTCGTCGCCTCCGCCATCCCGACGATCGCGTGGGCGAGCACGCGGCGGTGGCCCGACGGCGCCTCGATCTCGATCAGGTCGGCGATCAGCGCGGCGATCTGGTCGATCGCCCGCTCGGCGACGACCGCGAACTCGGGGTCGTTGCGCACCGACGCGCCGAACAGCAGGCGGAAGCCGGCGCGGTTCTCGGCGACGAAGCGGAAGTAGGCGGCGAAGCCCTCCTGCACCCGCTCGCGCCCGCTCGCCGCGCCGGAGGTCGCGGTGACCAGCCGCGCGACCAGCTGCGCGTCCACGTCGTCGAGCAGCTCGCGGTAGAGCGCCCGCTTCGACGGGAAGTGCTGGTAGAGGACCGGCTTGGTGACTCCGGCGGCCTCGGCCACCTCGTCCATGGAGGTCGCGTGGAACCCCTGCTCGCCGAAGACCTCGACCGCGACGAGGAGCAGCTGGCTCCGGCGTTGCTCGGCGGGGAGGCGCATCGACACGCCCCGGACGTTACAGGCGGTGGAGCTAGTGGCTCGCCTTCATCGGCATCTCGTAGCGGTCCACGACGCCGAAGTTGTCCCGCCAGAGCTCGCCGAGTTGCGCGATCTCGTCCGGGGTGAGGGGCAGGTCGACCGCGGCCGCGTACTCCCGGACGTCGTCGACGTCCACGTTGGTCGGCAGCACGGTGGTGAACGACGGGTTGGCGAGGATGCCCGCGATGGCGGCCTGACCCCGGGTCCGACCGGTGCCCTCCCAGAGGAACGCGAGCGCGTCGGCCTTGTCGAAGTTGTCGAGCATGTTGTCGCGGTTGCGGTGCGAGCGGTGGTCCTCGGGTGGGAAGACGGTGTCACGGGTGACCTTGCCCGAGAGCGTGTCCGACGCATGGGGCACCCGGGCGATGAGGCCGATGTCCTTGCCCTGGTCCCGGATCTCCGCGGCGAAGGTCAGGCCCGGCTCCTGCTCGATGACGTTGAAGACCGTCTGCAGCGACGCGATGTCCCGGCGCCGGATCGACTCGAGACCCTCCTCGATCCAGCCGATCGCCGGCCCGAGCGCGACACCGACCTCGCGGACCTTGCCCTCGTCTCGCAGCTGCGCGAGCACCTCCCAGAGGGCGTCGTCGAGCACCGGCTCGATGCGCGCGTTGTGCAGCTGGTACAGGTCGACGTAGTCCGTGCCGAGCCGGCGCAGCGAGCCTTCGAGCTGGAGCCGGATCGACGAGGGGTGCCAATCCTGCGGGCGCTCGGACTGGCCGGGGAACATGCGCGCGGCATCGTTGTCGTAGCCGCACTTGGTCGTGAGCACGATGTCGCCGCGGTTCGCCTTGAGGACGTCGGCGAGGAGCGACTCACCGATGCCGTCGTCGCCGTAGACCGGCGCGGTGTCGATGAAGTTGATCCCGGTGTCGAGGGCGGCGTGCAGGAGGCCCTGCTTGTCCTCGATGTGACCCCACCAGTCGCTCGCGATGGTCCAGGTGCCGAACCCGACCTCGGAGACCTCGAGGTCGCTCGTGCCGAACCGTCGATAGCGCACGGCGCTCCTAGTGCCCCGACCGGCAACGCTTGGCGCGTTCCCGCCGGCCAGGAACGCCGTTCGCGGCGTCCTCGTCCTGGACGCAGAAGCCCACTGCGCCTTCGTTCTGCGTCCTTGCGAGCCGGCGCCCCTGACTCGCCGTGAACATCTCCAGCGTCACCGGACGGAGCACTAGCCGTACTTGATGACGGAGCGGGCGATCTCGCCGGAGCCCATCACGTCGAGCGCCTCGTTCACCTGCTCGAGCTCGATCTCCTGCGAGATGAGCTCGTCGAGCAGCAGCGTGCCCTCGGTGTAGAGCTTCGCGAGCGCAGGGACGTCGCGGTGGACGTTGGAGGAGCCGTACCAGCTGCCCCGGATCTGCTTCTCCTGGAACAGCAGGTCCATGGCCGGAGCGATCGTCATCGTGACGTCGAACGCGGGCACGCCGACGATGATCGCCTGGCCGCCGCGCCGGGTCATCGCGAACGCCTGCTCGATGGTCGGGCCGAGCCCGATGACCTCGAACGCGACGTCGGCCCCGCGGCCGCCGCTCAGCTCCATGACCTGCGCGACCGGGTCGGCCTTGGCGTTGACGAGCGTCGTGGCTCCGAACTTCTCGGCGCGAGCGAGCTTCCCGTCGACCATGTCGACGGCGATGATGCGCTCCGCCCCGGCGTGCTTCGCGCCCTGGATCACGTTGAGGCCCACGCCACCGCAACCGATCACGGCGACCGTGTCGCCCTTGCGGATGCTCGCGGTGTTGACCGCCGCCCCGAAGCCGGTCAGGACCCCGCAGCCGATCAGCGCCGCGGCGTCGATCGGGATGCTGTCGTCGACCTTCACCGCGCCGATCGCCGGGATCACGGTCTCCTGGGAGAACGTCCCGGACGCCGCCATCTGGAAGACGGGCGACCCGTCGCGCGAGAACCGCGACGTCATGTCGAGCATGCCGCCGCTCATCGCCGCCACGGAGCCGACCTCGCAGATCTCGCCCTGGTCGTGGAGGCACGTGTAGCACTTGCCGCACTGGGGCACCCAGGAGACGACGATGTGGTCGCCGACCTTCAGGTTGTCCACGCCCGCGCCGACCTGCACCACGGTCCCGGCGCCCTCGTGGCCGAGCACCGCGGGGAGCGCCAGCGGCAGCGTCCCGTTGGTGACCGAGAGGTCCGAGTGGCAGACGCCGGAGGCGCCGAGCTCGATGCGGACCTCACCCTCCTTGGCGTCCGCGAGGTCGAGGTCCATGATCTCGAGCGGCTTCCCGACTTCGGTTGCGACGGCGGCCTTCGGCATAGCTGCTCCCCCTGGACACGACTTCGGGACGTGCGGTCGCGGGCAATCTAACCCTTGACCGTGCGGTCAATGAAACCGACCGCCGCCCCGCTCCTCGCGCTCCGCGGCCCGGATCCCGTACCCCAGGATGATGGGGATCGGCAGCACCACGATCCCCACCACGAGCCCCGCGATCGTGATGCCGACCGCCCAGCTCGGGAAGCCGGTGGCCGCGCCGAGGAAGAACGCGACGATCGCCACGAGCAGTCCGAGATAGCCCACGCGCTTGGCGAGCCCGACCACCCGGCCGATGCGGACCCGGCGGTCGGCGACGGGGTCGGCGCGGTCCTCGGGCGTCACCAGCGCTCCCACCCGTGGGCACGGAACGCGTCGTCGATGCGCCCGGGCAGATCGCTCGACGCGTAGTGAGCGCGCGCCCGGTCGAGGTTCCGGTCGAGGATCCCGGGGTCCGGGTCCGAGAGCCACTTCGCGAGGGCTTCGGGCTCGTGCACGGAGAACACCTCGAAGCCGTGCGTGAGGATCTCGTCCAGGACGGGATAGTGGCCCACGATCAGGGGCCGGCGGGCGATCACCGACTCGATCACCGGGTTGCCGAACCCCTCGACCGTCGACGGGAAGACGACGACGTCGGCCGCGGCGTACGCGTCGGCCGGCGTCGAGCCGAGTCCGAGGGTGACGGGCACGCGGGCGTCACGCAGCCGGGCGTCGAGCTCCGGCGCGTAGCCGTCCTCCGCCGGCCCGGTGAGCCAGAACCGGGCGCGCCGAGGTGCGATCAGCACCGCGAGCTCCTCGGCGAAGGCCAGCGCGGCGGGGACGTTCTTGCGCGGGATGGCGCGCGCCGGCTGGAGCAGCACGGTCTCGTCAGCGGCGAAGCCCAACGCTCGCCGCGTCCCCTCGCGGTCTCCCGGTGGCGCGTCGACATCGAAGGAGTTGGGGATCTCCACCGCGTCGATGCCGTGCTCGGCGAGCTCCCGACGCGCGAGCGCGTTGATCGTGACGTGCAGCGCGCGGCTTGCTCGCGGTGGCAGATCGGTCACGTCGCGGGTCGCGGCTCGTTGCCACGGCAGGTCGTGGTGGTGCAGCACGACCCGCGCCCTCGTCGCGTCGACTGCGGTCGCGATCGCGCGCGCGGCGGGGAGGTTGAGCGGGAGCGAGCACACGTTCTCGACGACGACCAGGTCCGCGGCGTCGAAGCGATCGAGGGCCTCGCGGGGCTCGGGCACCTGATCGGCCGGCGCCGGCTGCAGCGCCAGCCAGGGCAGGGTGACGTCGCCGGGCTCGGGCGGTCCGAGCACCTCGCCCGCGACGCGCCGGCACGTGAAGCCGAGCGTCCCGAGCGCGCGCATCCACTTCGCCGACTCGATCGAGACGCCGTCGGTGCCGCCGAGCCGGTACGAGACGAACGTGGCGACCGCTCCCATGCCCACCGACGTTACGCCGGTGGTGTCGGGGTCCTCCGAGCGGTGGTCCTCCGAGCGGTGGTCAGCCGAGGACGATCAGCCGAGGACGATCAGCCGAGCGACGGAAGGCGCCGGTTGGTCGCGTCGAGGACCGCGCGCACGACGGTGTCGGCCTCGGCGTGCTGGCGGACGATCGCCGAGCCCGACACGAGCTGCTCTCCGGGCGGCAGCACGAACACCACGGTCACGATGGCGACGTCGTGGGCACCGACGCGGACGATCTGGGCGCTGTCCACGTCGATGCGCTCGGCGGCCGTCTCGAGCTGGCGCAGCGCGTCGACGGTCGCGGTGGCGACGAGGCGGTGGCGAGCGGTCGACGCGATCGAGCCCTCGGCGAAGCCGACGGCCTCGTTGTCGCCGCGTCCGAGCGTGACCCGCACCAGGGACCGCAGCCCGCTCACCTCGGCGGTGGTGTTGACGAGCACCGGCCGGAACCCGAGGTCGGCCGCCGGGGCCGCCTCCGGCTGCCCGTTGCCATTGGAAGGACTTCCCAGCTGCACGACGGACACGATGCGCCGGTCGAGCTCGATGCCGAAGCTCGCGAGGGCGACCGACTGGACGTCGCGCACCACCTGCTTGGCGTGCTTGGCGGTGTCGGCGAGGATGTGGACCTCGGTCGGGCGGCCGCCCTCGTCGGTCACGACCCGGGCGGCCGAGATCTCCGGGAGCCGGCAGAGCTCCCGCTCGAGCTCGAGGACCTCGTCCTGGGCTCCGTCCGCCGCTTCCTGCTTCTCGGACCCTTGCTCCGCCACCGATGCTCCCCGATCGTCCATGACCCCTGCGCTCCCGGCTGTCCCCCGCCAGAGCCGAGACTAGGGCCGACCCGACCACATCTGGTGGTTTTCCGAGGTTCCTTGCCACGCGGGGTGTTGTCTGTGAGACTGATGTGGTCGGTGTTGTGTGTGAGGGGTCGATCCGTCGCTGTTGTTGCTGAGGGCCGTCCGCGCGATGGTCGCGCAGCGCGGTGGCGGCGAGGAATCCGGGACCTACAGTCGATTTCGCTGCATGCCGAAGCAACTTCGAAGCGGCGCGAGGAACACAGCTGGTTCAGGGAGGAGGCGACGACGTCCGGGTGATCTGACGGAGACGGCAAGGCCTCGGTGCACGTGATCGGGACCGAAGGGTCTACGAAGCGAAGCGGAATCCCTCTGGGGCTCTAGCTGTGCGCCAGGGAGGAACTCTCGAAGAGGGTGATCTCCCATGAAGAAGGTCTACGTCCGTGTTGCTCTGCTGGCGACGGCGGCCGCTGCGCTGCTGCTCGCCGGCGGCGCCGGGTTCAGCCACCACTGATAGGTAGCAGCCGAGGCCTTGCCGCCTCCGCCCCATGAACGGACGATCGTGCAACGCGACATCCCCATCCGAGCAACGTTCTACTGCGTGGCCCTGGCCACGGCTGCGGTCGCGACCGCGGTCGTGCTCGCCGCGCGCGGGCCGTTGCCGGCGATCGCCCCCGTCCTGATCCTCGGCGCGCTCTTCGCGCTCGCGGAGAACCAGGTCGTCGACCTCCCGAGCGGCGCGGGGGCCAGCGCGAGCTTCATGCTCGGCATGACCGCGATCGTCGTGTTCTCGGACCAGGGCGCACTGCTCGGTCCGCTCCTGGTCGGGATGTGCGGCGGCTTCTACTGGCCGCACATCCGTGCCCGCGAGTGGCGCAAGCCGCTGTTCAACAGCGCGAACTTCGGGCTGTCGACGCTCGTCTCCGCCATCGTCTTCAACGCGCTCGCCCCGGCAGGCGCCCACACGCCCGGGCAGCTGCTCCTGCTCGCGGTGCCGGCCACGTGCGCGTTCGCAGTCGTGAACCTTGCGCTGCTGACCGTGTCGCTCAAGCTCTGGACCGACGAGTGGCCCGCCACGTGGCGCTCCTTCGGCGGAGCGCTCCTGCAGATGTACCCGTTTGCCCTGATGGGCGTGTTCCTGGGCGCCCTCTACCTGGACTACGGCGCGGTCGTCGTCCCGCTGCTCGTCGTCCCGATCCTCGTCGCCCGCCAGACGTTCGCCTCCTACCTCGCGATCAAGGAGTCCCAGGAGGCGGCGGTGCGGACGCTGATCGGCGCCCTCGAGGCCAAGGACCCGTACACGGCCGGGCACGCGGAGCGCGTCGCCGGGTACGCCGAGTACATCGGCACGGAGCTCGGGATGTCGCCGTCACGGCTCGAGCGCCTGCGCTTCGCCGCGCTGATGCACGACGTCGGCAAGCTCGTGGTGCCGAACCACCTCCTCAACAAGAAGGGCAAGCTCACCGCGGAGGAGTTCGCGCAGGTCCGGATGCACGAGGACGTGTCGGTCGAGATCCTCACCCGCATCGACTTCCTCGCACCGGTGGCTCCGAGCGCCACGAGCGAGGCGGCGGAGTTCGCGCCCGTGGCCGACGATCGCGGGCAGCCGATCGAGCCCCACATCGTCGCGGTCGCGGACGCGTTCGACGCGATGACCTCGACCCGCTCGTACCGCCGGGCCCTCCCGCAGGAGACCGCGTTCGACGAGCTGCGCAAGAACTCGGGCAAGCAGTTCCATCCGCGCGTGGTCGACGCGCTGATCATCGCGATCGAGCAGCGTCACGAGCTCCACGGCCGCGGCCACGAGGACATCGTCCACCACGTGGACGCCCCTGAGGCCGGGACCGGGTCGGCCGGGCTCGGTGACCTGCTGCGCGAGATCGAGAACGGGTCCGAGCAGGCGGCGGGCCGATGACGATGAGCCGGCGCCTGCTGCTCGTGGTCGTGCTCGGGGGGATCGCCGCCGCGGTGACCGGGTTCGTCGATCCGGGTGGCTCGTCCACCGCGCTCGCCGTGCTCGGCGCCGCGATCGTCGCCGGTGAGCTGCTGGTGCTCCGCCCGGCCGAGCGGGCGCCCCTCCCGCTGTCGTACGCGGTGATCCTCGTCCTGGTCCGCGCCGCGTCGCCCGCGGAGTTCCTCGTCACCGTGGTCGCCGCCGAGGCCGTCGCCTACCTGCTGCGCGTCGACGACTCGGCCTGGGACCGCATCTGGGTCACGGCGATCCGCCTCGGCGCGGCGATCGCCGCACTCGGCGCCTTCCACGCCGTCGCGAACGCGATGCACGGCGCCGACAGCCGCTGGATCGTGCTCACCGCGCTGCTCGCAGCCGGCGTCGCCGAGATCGTCGTCGACGACCTCCTCCACGTCGTGCGGGCCCGTCGCCTCTACCTCTCCATGCACGGCCGGTCGGCCGACCTCGCGCTCGTCACCGGCGGGATGCTGATGTCCGTCGGGTACCGGGGGATCGGCGGGCTCGAGGGCATGGGCCTCTGGGGACCGCTGCTGTTCTCGATCCCGCTGCTCGCGGCCTGGTACTCGTTCGAGCGACTCGCGTCGATCCGCCGCACCTACGAGCAGACGATCAGCGCGCTCTCGGTCGTCCCCGAGCTCGCCGGGCTCGTGCGCCAGGGTCATGCGTCGCGTGTCGCCGAGCTCTCGGTCGACCTCGGACGCGAGCTGCGCCTGGCGCCGCCCGATCTCGAGTACCTCCGCGCCGCGGCGCTGCTCCACCACCTCGGCCACCTCTGCCTCGACGACCCGGAGGTGCGCGGCCGGCCGATCGAGCCGAGCGAGGTCACCGACAAGGGCGCTGAGATCCTGCGCGAGACCGACTACCTGCGGCCGGCCGGCGACCTGCTCGCGTCCGACACCGCGTCGGTCGGCAACCAGATCCTCCGGGTCGTGAGCGCGTTCGACGAGCTGACTGCAGGCGATCCCGCGTTCAACGACGCGGCGATCGAGGCGCTCTACTCCGGTCCCGGATACGTCTACGACCCGCGGGTGCTGGATGCACTCGAGCGGGTCGCGGGCTCACGGCTGCCCGCCGCCGCCCACTAGCGCGAGCTCCGCGGTCGCGTCCGGATCCGGCGCGGGCGGGTCGAGGTCGTCCGGCGGTCCCGGCGCCCGAGACCGTGACCGGCGCGGTCGCCGGCTGGCCCGGTAAGTGAGGTCGACGAGCCCGACCGCGATCACCAGGTCGCCGAAGGAGATCGAGACGTCGAACGGTGAGCCGAGCGCGATGGAGTCGCCGAGCGCGGGGAGGATGTCGTCGGGCTTCTGTGGCCGGTGCTTCACGGTGGTCTCGCGCTTGACCCCGTCGGGGACGCGGTAGGGCATGCCCTGGTTGAGCGCGATCACGAACGCGTTCATGGCGATCCCGACGGTGATGACCCCCATGCCGGTGAGCAGGAGGTTGGACAGCCCGAACCCGATGATGAGGACGTAGGACGCGAGCAGCAACGCGAGTCCGACGTCGTCGAAGCGCGCCCGGGGCAGGTCGACGACCTCGAGAAGGATCTGGATCGCGAGCCCGCCGAAGAGCAGCCCGATCCGCCGCACACGGATCCGTCCCAGCCGGCGCAGCTGCCCGCCGGTCAGCGGCACGATCAGGATCGCGACCGCGATCGCAATCAGGTAGACGAGCACGGGTCCACCGTAGCGAGCGACGCGTCGGCGGCAGCGGACCTCGGGTTGCGTGCCTAGCATCCGGGCATGACCGAGCCCGAGGTGCTGTACACGGTCGACGACGGTGTCGCGCGCGTCACGATCAACCGACCCGAGCGTCGCAACGCGATGTCCTACGGCGTCATGCAGGGCCTGCGCGACGCGGTCGACGCGGCGAAGCAGGACGAGTCGGTGCGCGTCGTCGTCCTCACGGGTGCCGGTGACCGCGCCTTCTGTGCCGGCGCGGACCTCGGGGGGATCGCCGAGAACGCGGGCGCGGCGGCCGCGCACGACGGACGGGGCCTGCTGGCCGCGCTGTTCCGTGAGCTGTGGGCGCTCGGCAAGCCGACGATCGCCCGCGTGCGCGGGTATGCGCTCGCGGGCGGGTTCGGCCTCGCGCTGGCGTGCGACTTCGTCGTCGCCGCCGACGACGCGCAGTTCGGCACGCCGGAGGTCAACGTCGGCCTCTGGCCGTACATGATCACGGTCCCGTTGCTGCGTTCCATGCCTCCGAAGAAGGTGCTCGAGCTGCAGATGACCGGGCGGCGGGTCCGCGCCGATGAAGCCGAGCGCATCGGCTTCGTCACTCGTGTCGTCCCGGTCTCCGAGCTCGATGCGGCCGTGGACGAGCTCGCCGGCTCCCTCGCGGCGAAGTCACCGCTCGTGCTCCGGTGGGGGAGGGACGCCTTCTACCGGGTGCTCGA
This sequence comes from Acidimicrobiia bacterium, assembly GCA_036502405.1. Lineage (GTDB taxonomy): Bacteria > Actinomycetota > Acidimicrobiia > IMCC26256 > JAENVU01 > Chersky-806. The sequence continues at coordinate 2,028 of DASXYP010000044.1, read as the reverse complement.
GATGGACGGCGACGCGGCGCTCGACCACCTGCAGGCGATGCTCACGGTCCACACGCAGTCGGAGGACGCGGCGGAGGGTGTCGCCGCGTTCGCCGAGAAGCGCACCCCGGAGTGGAAGGGCCGCTAGCGCCGCCGCCGCTCGCCCGACGACCGCGTGGGTCCCGATCGAGTGGCGGAGATCTTCGGTGAGACGCCGCCGCTCGCCCCGCGTGGGTCCCGATCGAGCGGCGGAGATCTTCGGTGAGCGGCCGCGGACTGGTCTCGGACCCGCCGCGCGTGCGGGTGCAAGAGTGACGCCATGACTTCCACCGGCGGCGGCAACGTGCACGACTGGGGGCCGCTGGTCGGCGACCTCGCCGAGCGGCGCGAGCGCGCGCTCGGGATGGGCGGCGAGAAGTTCGTCGAGCGGCAGCGGTCGCTCGGCAAGCTGCTCGTGCGCGAGCGGCTCGACCTGCTGCTCGATCCCGGCACGTGGGTCGAGTACGGCATGCTCGCCGACCACATGGATCCCGGCCTCGGCGACCGGTACCTGGCGGCCGACGGGTCGGTCACCGGCGTCGGCGAGATCGACGGTCGCAAGGTCGCGGTCGCCGCGTACGACTTCACGGTCATGGCGGGATCGATGGGCGCGGTCGGTGAGAACAAGATCCGCCGCCTGCGCCATCTCGCGCTGAGCCAGCGGATCCCGATGGTGTGGCTGCTCGACTCCGCGGGGGCGCGCATCCAGGCGACGAGCGGGTCGACCTTCGCTGGCGCGGGCGACCTCTTCCGTGAGCAGGTCGCGATGAGCGGGGTGGTGCCGATGGTCGCGGCGATGATGGGCCACTGCGCCGCGGGCACCGCGTACATCCCGGCGCTCGCCGACTTCGTGCCCATGGTCAAGGGCACGTCTTCGATGGCGCTCGGGGGCCGGCACCTCGTGAAGGCCGCGGTCGGCGAGGACGTCTCCGAGGAGGAGATGGGCGGCTCCGCGGTGCACACCAGGATCAGCGGTGTGGCCGACCTCGAGGTGGCCGACGACGTCGAGTGCCTCCAGGTCGTGCGCGACTACCTGTCCTACTTCCCGCAGCACAACGGTGAGGCGCCGCCGGTCCGCGCGTGCTCGGACCCGGTGGACCGCAGGGTCGAGGAGCTCTACGACATCGTTCCGACCGCTCCCAGGCGTGCGTACGACATGCGCAAGGTCGTCACCGCGGTCGTGGACGACGGCGAGGTGCGCTGGATGAAGCCCGAGTGGGCGAAGAACGTCGTCACCGGGTTGGCCCGGGTCGGGGGCCAGCCCGTCGGGATCGTCGGGAACCAGCCGATGGTCCTCGGCGGTGCGCTCGACGTGAACGCGGCCGACAAGGCGGCGCGGTTCGTCTGGCTGTGCGACGCGTTCGGGATCCCGCTGGTCTTCCTCCACGACGTCCCGGGCTTCATCGTCGGGTCCGCGGTGGAGAAGCAGGGGATCATCAGGCACGGCGCCAAGATGCTGTTCGCGGTGAGCGAGGCGACGGTGCCGAAGGTCAGCGTCATCCTGCGCAAGAGCTACGGCGCCGGGTACTTCGTGATGAACGGAACGGCCTACGAAGCGGACTACATCGTCGCCTGGCCGACCGCCGAGATCGCGGTGATGGGGCCGGACGGCGCGGTTGCGATCATCCACCGCAAGACGCTGGAGGCGGTGCCCGAGGAGGAGCGCGTCGCCAAGCAGCTCGACCTGGCCGAGGAGATCCGGGCCAACATCGACCCGTACATCGCGGCCGGCCACGCGCAGCTCGACGACGTCATCGACCCGGCCGAGACGCGGCGCGCGATCTGGAACGGCTTGCAGGTGAGCCGGGACAAGCGGGTCGACCGCCCGTGGCGCAAGCACGGCGTCCTCCCGGTCTGACGTGACCGACGTCGACCGGCGCCGGTTCCGGGCCGGTGCCCTGGCGCCTCGCGGGTGCGACCGTGAATCCCGCCGTCGTTACGATCCGTCGTGAGATGAGCGAGCTGCACGACGTCCGCGTGGTGGTCACCGGCGCCAGCAGCGGCCTGGGC
>DASXYP010000043.1:0-35426 GCA_036502405.1 Acidimicrobiia bacterium | reverse complement strand
CAAGATCGTCGACGACGAGACGGGCAAGGTCTGCGCGCCCGGCGAGCCCGGCATCGTGTGGATGCGGATGGGCGCGCAGGACTTCGAATACAAGGGCGACAAGTCGAAGACCGACGAGAGCCACGACGCCGAGGGCTTCTTCACCGTCGGCGACGTCGGCTACCTCAACGAGGACGGGTTCCTGTTCCTCTGCGACCGCAAGAGCGACATGATCATCGCCGGCGGGGTGAACATCTACCCGGCCGAGATCGAGGGCGAGATCTCCGCCCACCCGCAGGTCGCCGACGTGGCCGTCTTCGGCATCCCCGACGAGGACATGGGCGAGCAGATCAAGGCCGTCATCGAGCCGATGGAAGGCATCGCCGCCGACGACGCCCTGCGGGCCTCGATCATGGAGCACATCCAGGGCCGGCTGGCCAAGTTCAAGTGGCCGCGGACCGTCGACTTCGTCGACGAGCTGCCCCGCGAGCCCACCGGCAAGCTGCTCAAGCGCACGTTGCGCGACCCGTACTGGGCCGATCGCCAGACCGCGATCTGACCGCCCGGCCCGACGAAGACCGATCACGAGGAGGCCGCGCCTTGACTGCACCGCTCGTCGAGCATCACGTCCTGGAGTATCCAGGCGGGTACACGCGCTCGATCGGCCCTGCGCTGTCCCGGTACCTCGGGGGCCTTCGCGACGGGAAGATCGTCGGCGTGCGCCTCACGGACGGCCGGGTGATGGTGCCGCCGACCGAGTACGACCCGATCACCGCCGCGACGATCGACGACTACGTCGAGGTCGGCCCGGCGGGGACGGTCACGGCATGGACGTGGGTATCGGACCCGCGGCCGGGCAAGCACCACCTCGACCACCCGTTCGCGTTCGCGCTGGTGCGCCCGGACGGCGCGGACACTGCGATGGTGCACGTCGTCGACGCGCCGCAGGACGCGATCTCGGTCGGGATGCGGGTGCGGCCGCGCTGGAAGGCCGAGCGGGTCGGGTACGTGACCGACCTCGAGGCCTGGGTGCCGCTCGCGGACGGCGCGGCCGCCGACCCGGCGCCGGCCAACCGGGGTGAGGGGGCGAACGACGAGCCGGTGACCGGGATCACGACGCCGATCCGGCTCGAGTACGACATCAACGCGGGCACCGCGGCGGGCAAGTACCTGCTGGGGCTGGCCGAGGGCAAGATCCTCGGCGCCCGGGCGGAGGACTCCGACCAGGTCTACGTGCCGCCGCGCGGCTCGGACCCGACGACCGGGTCGCCGACGACGATCGAGGTCGAGGTCGCCGACACGGGGACCGTCACGACGTTCTGCATCGTCAACGTCCCGGGACTCTCGGAGGCGGCGCCGGAGATCCCGTACGTGTGCGCGCAGATCCTGCTCGACGGCGGGAACACGCCGTGGTTCGGGCTCATCCAGGGCCTGCCCGCGGACGACGTGCGCATGGGGCTGCGCGTGCACGCCATCTGGGCCGACGAGCTGAAGGCCGACGCGAGCAACATCAAGTGGTTCGAGCCGACCGGCGAGCCCGATGCCCCGTACGACGACTACAAGGCCTACGCATGAGCCCGCTCAGGGATGTCGCGGTGATCGGGTTCGCGCAGGAGACCGCGGTCGAGGACCGGGACCGCAACGAGGTCGAGTTCGTGATCCCCGTGGTGCGCGAGGCGATCGAGCGCTCGGGCATGCAGCGACGGGACATCGGCTTCACGATCTCGGGATCGTGCGACTACCTCGCCGGCGGGCCGTTCACGTTCGTCATGGGGCTCGACGGCGTCGGCGCGTGGCCGCCGGTGAAGGAGAGCCACGTCGAGATGGACGGGGCCTGGGCGCTCTACGAGGCGTGGGTCGCGATCCAGACCGGCGATGTCGACAGCGCCGTCATCTACGGCTTCGGGAAGGCGTCGCTCGGCGACCTGCACGAGGTGTGGACGCTGCAGACCGACCCGTACACAGTGGCCACGCTGTGGCCGTCGATGGTCGACATGGCCGCGTTGCAGGCGGACTCGTACCTGACCGCGTCGGGGCGCACGGATCGTGACCTCGCCGAGGTCGCGGCGCGGAGCCTCCGCCGCGCGCAGGGCAACCCGCATGCGGTGGCGTCGGCGGACGTGACCGTCGACGAGCTGCTCGCCCGCCCCGTGACCCATCGACCGCTGCGCGACAGCGACGTGGCGCCGATCACCGACGGTGCCGCGGCGATCGTGATCGCGGCTGACGACGTCGCCCGGAAGCACTGTGAGCGACCGGCCTGGATCCGCGGCATCGAGCACCGGGTCGACCCCCAGCACCTGGGGCTCCGGGACCTGGCCACGGCTCCGTCGGCCGCGCTCGCGGCCGAGAAGGCGGGCGTGAACGACGGCGCGATCGACGTCGCCGAGATCCATGCCCAGTTCAGCCACGAGGAGCTGATCCTGCGCGACGCGCTGGGCATCGCCGACGGCGTGGACGTGAACCCGTCGGGCGGCGCGCTGACGTCCAACCCGATGATGGCCGCCGGCATGGTGCGCATCGGCGAGGTGGCGAACCGGATCATCGACGGCCGGGCCGGCCGCGGCGTCGCCCACGCCGCGCAGGGCCCGTGCCTGCAACAGAACCTGGTCTGCGTCTTGGAAGGGGCACGCTGATGGGGGCCGAGAGGACCGCGGTCATCGGGGTGGGCCAGACCCGGCACGTGTCGGCCCGCCACGACGTCTCCATGGCCGGGCTCGTGCGTGAGGCCGCGCAGGAGGCGCTCGACGACTCGGGGCTGGACTGGGCCGACATCGACGCCGTCGTGATCGGCAAGGCCCCCGACATGTTCGAGGGCGTCGTGATGCCCGAGCTCTACCTCGCCGACGCGCTCGGCGCGACCGGCAAGCCGATGATCCGCGTGCACACCGCCGGCAGCGTCGGCGGGTCGACCGCGATCGTCGCCGCCAAGCTGGTGATGGCCGGCATCCACGAACGGGTGCTGACGGTCGCGTTCGAGAAGCAGTCCGAGAGCAACGCGACATGGGGCCTCTCGGTGGCGATGCCGTTCCAGGCGCCGCTGGTGGCGGGGGCCGGCGGCTACTTCGCGCCGATCATCCGGGCGTACATCCGCCGCTCCGGTGCCCCGGACTACGTCGGCCACCTCGTCTCGGTGAAGGACCGGCTCAACGCGCTGCGCAACCCGAAGGCGCAGCTGCACCTGCCTGACATCGACCTGAAGACGGTGCAGGAGTCGATGCTGCTCTGGGCGCCGCTGCGGCTCCTCGACGTGTGCCCGAGCTCGGACGGCGCGATGGCCATGGTCATCGGCAGCGAGCAGGCGGCGAAGGCCGCACCGGGCCCGGTCGCGTGGATCCACGGGACCGCGATGCGCAGCGAGCCGACGATGTTCGCGGGCCGCGACCAGGTGAACCCGAAGGCCGGGCAGGACTGCGCCGCCGACGTCTACGCCCAGGCCGGGATCACCGATCCCCGCCGGGACTTCGACTGCGCCGAGGTGTACGTCCCGTTCTCGTGGTACGAGCCGATGTGGCTCGAGAACCTCGGCTTCTGCCCGGAGGGCGAGGGCTGGAAGCTCACCGAGGCCGGCGCGACGGCGGCCGACGGCGACATCCCCTGGAACCCGTCCGGCGGGGTGCTCTCGTCGAACCCGATCGGGGCCTCGGGCATGATCCGCTTCGGCGAGGTCGCCCAGCAGGTGCGTGAGCGCGCCGGCGACTACCAGGTGGAGCTCAAGACCGGGAAGGCGCTGGGCCACGCGTACGGCGGCGGCTCGCAGTTCTTCTCGATGTGGGTGGTCGGCAGCACCCGGCCCGACTGACCCGGCCCCGGGGCCCGCCGCCGGGCCGTTCGCGGCGCTCGCACCGAGGGCGGCCCGGCCGGACCCTTGCGCGGCCGGGTTCCGGCGCGGCGGGCCTGGCGCGCGTCGCCGTCGGCAGTGCGTCGGCAGTGTGAACGGAGCGAAACCAGCCCGATCGACCCATTGTGCCGATCTGTTCACTTCGATTACCCTTTGTCCACTCACCGGGCTTTGAGGGCGGGTAAATCGGACATGCACCTTCTGCAGGGAAGCGCGGACTTCACGGCGCCTCACGATGCGTAGTCGCGACGAGACCGCGGCCGCCTCGACGAGCGAGCACCGGCGGCCCGGATCCCGCGCGCACCCGCGTCGGGACGACCGGACCGTTCCCCTGCGTCCGCTCGCCGACCGCGCGGTCCTGGAACCGGCGGCGTTTCCCGCCCCGGCGGCCACGCCCGAGCCCGTGGCGGCACCGACCCGCCTGCGTGGGCTGCTCGTCGGGGTGGACGCGGCCGCCGGGACGCTCGCCTGGCTCGCCGTGACCGGGGGTTCGGCGCTGGTGTTCGGCACGGGCGCGGGGGGCTGGCCCGCACTGGCGCTGGTGGCGCTGACGGGGGTCGTGAGCCTCCTGGTGATGATCGCCTCCCAGGGCCTCTACCGCTCCCGGGTCTGTGCGGTGCGTGCGGTCGAGATCGCGCGGCTGGGGCGCGCCGCGGCCGCCTCGGCGGCGGCCGGACTGCTCGTCGCGCTCAGCCTCGATGCCGGGTTCGGCTTCGGGACGGCCGTCACGGCGCTCGTCCTGAGCTGGTTCCTGCTCACCGCGTGCCGGGGCCTGTACATCGCGTGGCTGCAGCGGGCGCGGGCGCTGGGCCGGTTCTGCCGGCCGGTCGTGGTCATCGGCACCGGCGAGGAGGGCGCCGAGCTCTCCCGCCTGATCGACCTGCACCCGGAGCTGGGCATCCGGGTCGCGGGCGTCATCGGCCCCCGCCACCGGCTCGCGGGGTGGACCGAGGACGTGGTCTGGCTCGGTGAGGTCGACGACGCCGCGGCGGCGGTCGAGGAGGCCGGCGCGAACGGCGCGATCGTCGCGGTGAGCGACCTCGAGGTCTCGGAGCTCAACCGGCTGACCCGGGTCCTGCTCGCCGAGGGCATCCACGTGCAGCTCTCGAGCGGCCTCCGGGGCGTCGACCAGCGGCGGTTGCGGTCGATGCCGCTCGCCCACGAGCCGCTCTTCTACCTCGAGCCGTCGTCGCTGTCGCGCTGGCAGCTCCGGACCAAGCGGGTGCTGGACCTCGCGATCGCCGGCGCCGTCCTCGTGCTCATGGCGCCGGTCCTGCTGGTCTGCGCCGTGGCGGTGAAGCTCGGTGACGGTGGCCCGGTGCTGTTCCGCCAGACCCGGGTCGGGCGCGACGGGCACACCTTCGAGCTGCTGAAGCTGCGCACGATGGTCCCCGACGCCGAGGAGCGGCTGGTGGACCTCACGTTCGCCAACGAGCGCCAGGACGGGCCGCTCTTCAAGCTGACCCGGGACCCCCGCCGCACCAGGGTCGGCCGGATCCTGGAGCGCACGAGCCTCGACGAGCTGCCGCAGGTCATCAACGTCCTGCGCGGCGACATGAGCCTGGTCGGCCCCCGCCCCGCGCTGCCGCACGAGGTGGCCCAGTTCGACGAGGAGCTCCGCGGCCGCCAGCGCGTCTCGCCGGGCATCACCGGCCTCTGGCAGGTGGAGGGTCGCGACAACCCGGCGTTCGACGTGTACCGCCGGCTGGACCTCTTCTACGTCGAGAACTGGTCCGTCGGCTTCGACCTCTCGATCCTGATGGCGACCCTGCAGAGCGTGCTGCTGCGGCTGGTCTGGCGGTCACCGAAGTCCGAGCCGGCCCTGGCTCCGGAGGTTGCACCCGCGACCACCTCGCTCGCCTAGCCCCGGGCCCGCCGTCCGCGCGAGTCTCTGGGCGGTGGCGGAGCTGGTGGAGCTGGAAGCGGGGCGCGGCGCGCCCGGCGGCGTGCGGTGGGACCGATCCCGGGTCGCGACGCTGGGCCTCGTCGCGGGCGCGCTCGTGTTGGCGTGGTCGATCCTCGGAGTGCCGTCCGCGCTCGCGAGCCCGACCGCGGCCGGGACGGACGCGGTGACCGTCCACATCGGCGAGCACGGCCTGACGCCTGCGGTCGTGACCGCGCCGCCCGGGGGAACGATCGTCTGGGTGAACGACGCAACGTCGACCCGCACGATCGTGGCGGCCGACGCGAGCTTCGACTCGGGACCGCTCGCGCACGGCGAGCGGTTCCAGTTCGCGTTCACCCAGGCGCGCACGGTCACCTACAACCTCGCCGAGGCGCCCGAGGTGACCGGGACCATCACCGTCGCCGGCGGCGCCGCGGTCGCCGGGGCGGCGCCCGTCCCGGGCCCTGCGGTGACGCCGGCTCCCGTCCCGGCCGATCCGCAGCCCGCGGGCTTCGCCTTCACCGGATCGGCAACCGCGGTGAACGGGATGATCGGTGGGCTGGTCCTGGCGCTCGGGGCGGGGTTGCTGATGGTCGCGCGACGGGTCGGCCTCACCGCGGCGCTCGGCGGCTTCTCCCTCGCGCTGATGCCCGACGACCTCCTCCCGACCCGCCGGCACCGCCGGCGGCGCCGGGAGCGCGCCCGCCGCGTGCTCGGCCGCGGTCGGTCCGGGCGCGCCTGACGGTCGCCGGAGCGCCGCCGACCCCAGTCCTCAGGCGGTTTCGGGCATTTCTGAGTCATGCGGCTTAAGTTCCAGTCGCGGGGCTGCCGATCCATCAAATGGCAGCCCAGGTGCGGGTCAGCACCCCTCGGTCGCCGGCCCCGCTCCCCACCAGAGGACCTCTTCTCGTGGTCAACGCGCTCTCAGGCTCCTTCCGACGCCCCCGGACCCGGACCGTGGCGATGCTCGTGGCCTTCGCCCTGCTCCTGGCCGCGACGCTCCAGCTCGCGGTGAGCGCCGACGCCGAGAGCCGTACCATCACCCGCGTCTCGGCCGCACGCGACGCCCTGGGGATCGACTACGACCGGAACGGCACGGCGACGAGCACCCGCTACAACATGGGCGATCCCACGATCTCGGTGGGGGAGTCCCCGGCGGACGGGGACGACGCCCGGGCCTTCGTCCCGTTCTGGGTCACCCCCGACATGCTGGCGCTCGCCAAGGACGAAGGGACCGCGACGGTGTCCTTGAAGGTCTGGAAGGCCGAGAACCTCGGGAGCCGAAAGCTCGTGCTCGAGGGGTACGCCGCGAGCTCGGTGGGCCAGGGCGACTTCAACCGCCCCGCGACGGCGCTCGCGACCATCACGCCGGTCGCCGGCAAGCTCGGGATCGACGTGACGCCGCTCGTGCGCGCCATGACGGCGAAGACGTACCTCGTCCTGCGCCTGCGCCTCGACTCGATGGCGCCGCTCGACGGCACGGTCGCGCGGGTGACGATCGGGACGTCCGAGGCGAAGGTGGCGGCCAACCAGCCGCTGCTCACCGTCGCGAGCAAGCTCACGGCGCAGAGCGAGCCGCCGCCGGCGTCGACGCCGACCACGACGCCGGCCGACCCGACGCCGCCCGTGACCACGGCCCCGCAACCGACGCCGGCGACGCCCAGGTGGTCGGCGGCCGCGGGGACGACCGTCGGCGCGTCCCGCTACCCGGTCCCGGCCGGGGCCCTCATCGTGGCCCCCGACGGCAACGACGCCGCGCCCGGCACCGAGGCCGCCCCAATGCGCACCCTGACCGCGGCGGTCGCCAAGGCCGCGTCCGGCGCCACGATCGTGCTGCGGGCCGGGAGCTACCACGAGTCGGTCGTCATCCCGAGCTCGAAGCGGCTGACGGTGCAGCCCTGGCCCGGCGAGGCCGCGTGGCTCGACGGGTCGTCGGCGGTCACCGGGTGGGCCGCGAGCGGCGGCCGGTGGCACGACGACGGGTGGACCACGAGGTTCGACGCGTCGCCGACGTACACGCGTGGCGCGGCGGACAACACCGCGGCCAACTGGGGCTTCGTGAACCCGAGCTACCCGCTCGCCTCCCATCCCGACCAGATCTGGATCGATGGCGTTGCCCAGCGCCAGGTGGGTTCGCTCGCCGAGGTCGGGCCGGGGGCGTTCTTCCACGACGAGGCTGCGAACCAGCTCTGGCTCGGATCCGACCCCACCGGCCACGATGTCCGCGCCAGCGACCTGGTCCGCGCCCTGATGATCCGCTCGGACGCCAGCGTCGTTCGCGGCCTCGGCATCCGCCGGTACGCGCCGTCCGTCCCGGACATGGGCGCGGTCACGGTCGAGCGTCCCGGCGTCCTGGTCGAGAACGTCGCGGTCACCGACACCGCGACCACCGGCTTGTACACGAGCGCGGCGAACGTCACGCTGCGCAACCTGTACTTCGCGCGCAACGGGATGCTCGGCTTCGGTGGGACGGCCTCCGACAACCTCATCATCGAGCGCGTCGTGTCCGAGAACAACAACACGGAGCAGTTCAACCAGTCACCCGTCTCCGGCGGCTTGAAGGTCACCCGGTCTCGCGGCGTCGTGGTACGGGACAGCATCTTCCGCGCCAACAACGGGCCCGGTCTCTGGATGGACGAGTCCGTCTACAACATGACCATCACCGGCAACGAGATGCGCGACAACGCCGGTCACGGGGCGTCGCTCGAGATCTCGGCCAAGGCCGTGTTCGCCAACAACATCGTGACGAACAACGGTCGGTTCGGCGTCAAGATCAACAACACCAGCGACGTCTCGGTCTGGAACAACACGTTCGCCGGCAACCGCGACCGCAGCATCAACATCGTCGAGGACACCCGGCGACCCACGACCGCCACGACGGCGGGCCGCGACAAGCGCCAGCCGTTCCCGGACCCGACCATGACCTGGTTGGTAGGACCGGTGGCCGTGCGCGACAACATCATCGCCGACCAGCGCGGCGGCAACTGCATGCTCTGCGTCGAGGACGCCTCGCACGAGCGGACGGCTGCTCAGATCGGCGTCACGGCAGACGGCAACCTCTACAACCGGTCGAGTGCAAGCTCGCCGACGCAGCTCGTCGTGTGGTCGAAGGGCCCGGGGAACCCGGCGACGTTCCTGACGCTCGCAGCGTTCAGTGCGGCCACCGGCCAGGACACCCACAGCCAGCTCATCGACGGCACCGGCGTGGTCGACCCGAGCGGGCTGCTCCTGGGCGCGACCACCGCCGTGGCCCAGGCGCTGCCCGATGCCATCGCTTCGGTGACCGGTCTCGTCGCGGGTGCCGCCGACCTCGGTGCCTCGGCGCGTTGACGCGACGTCGCTAGACGGACTCGATGATCGCGTCGAGATCGGCGCGGTAACGCTCGAGTGAGTACCGCCGCGCCGCGTCGACCGAGTCCGCGATCGCGGCGGTGCGGTGCTCGCCCCAACGGTCTGCAACCTGTTCGATCGCGTCGGCGATGGCCGCCGGCTCCGCGGGTGGGACCGAGTGCACCGCGGAGAAGCCGGCCGCGGCCTCGAGAAGTCCGCTCGTGGCCGAGACGACCATGGGTCGCGCGGCGAGTGCGCCCTCGACGGCCACGTTGCCGAACGGCTCGTCGAGCCGCGAAGGAATGATGAGGATGTCCGCCTCCGCCAGGTGGGGCCAGATGTCGGAGTCGAACCCGAGCAGGTGCACGCGGTCCGTGGTCCCGGTGCGGGCGCGGCGCGCTTCGAGGTCCTCGATCATCCACTCGTAGCCCGGGAACACGTCGCCGACGATGTCGAGGTGGACGTCGACACCCCGTTCGGTCAGGATCGCCACCGCGTCGACGGCGTCCTGCACGCCTTTGCGCTCGGACAACCGCCCGACGTACAGCAGCCGGATCGGGCCGTCCAGCTCGGGGCGGGGCTCCGTGACGGTCGGCGGGCCGGCCACGCCGTTGTAGACGACCTCGCAGCGCGACGCGAGGCTCGGCCACTCGTCGGTCAGCACCTTCGTGGAGAAGCGGCTGTTGACCACGAGTCGCTGGGTGAACAGGAGCGGGAACGCCAACGTCTTGCGCACGAGCACCGGCGCCGTCCCCTCGGCCTCGTGGACGTGGCAGACGATCGGGATCCGGAGGATCCGGCCGAGCGCGATCCACAGGGGCTGGATGATCGTGCCGACGTACATCACGTCGGGCCGGACCTCGCGCATCAGCCGGATCGTCAGTGGGATCGATCGGAGGGTCAGCGCGATCATCGCGATCATTCCGCGCGGGTGGAGCATGGTCCGCCGCAGCACCGGGCTCGGCACCGAGCGCACCTCGGCGCCGCGGGCGGTGATCAGGTCGACCAGTGGACCGTCGGGGATGCACACGACGACCCGCCAACCCCGGGCCACGAATCCGTCCACGCTCTCGAGCAACATGCGGGACGCGCCGTACAGATCGGCGTTCGGATTGGTGGCGAGCACCGTCGTGGTCCTGGATCGCGATCGCATGCGGTTCCGACTGTGAGGGTGGGGGGATCTGATACCATTTGGGGTGATTGGCTCGCCGGCCAACCCTACGTGCCAGACCCGATGCGGTCGTCCAATCCGTCAGTCAACGGCAGGACCGATGCTACCCGAGCCTATCGCAGCGAGAGCTGAGACCGACCAGGAGCTGGTAGCCGCATTCGCGAGCTCGACGCCCGTCAAGCACGTGGTGCTCGACGACTTCCTCGAGCCGCAGACCGCGGACGCGCTCTTCGCCGACCTGCCGCGCGTCGACGCGATGCCGAAGTCGCGCGACTACATGTTCAGCGACAAGCACGAGCTCTCGACGCTCGACTCGCACTCCGCGTTGACCAGGACGGTCCACGACGCGTTCACCAGTCCCGAGTTCGCCGACCTCATGTCCGCGCTGGTGGGCCGCACCGTCTTCCTGGACCCCGAGTACCACGGGGGCGGGTTCCACGCCGGGGCGGACGGCAGCTACCTGGATCTGCACACGGACTTCAACGTCCACCCGGTGCACCCGACGTGGCGCCGCGAGCTGAACATCCTCCTGTACCTGAACCCGAGCTGGGAGCCGTCGTGGGGTGGCGAGCTGCGCCTGACGGACACGCCGGAGCGACCGGGCATCACGGTCGCGCCGTTGTTCAACCGTCTCGTGATCATGGAGTCCACGGACCGCTCGTACCACGGCTACGACAAGATCACCTTCCCGCCCGGGTTGTCGCGGCGCTCGGTCGCGGCCTACGGCTACTCGCTCGTCCGCGAGGGCGCGCTGAAGCGGCGGACCACGTCGTGGTCGCCGCAGAACGCGGGACCGGGCAAGCGCCTGCTGGCGAAGAACTGGAACCGGATCGTGCTCACGAAGAACCGGTACCTCGGCAGCGGCACGCTCAAGAACCGCCAGCCCTGAGCTCTTCCCAGTCGACCGCCGCGTAGACGGCACGGATCGCCTGGAGCTCGGCGTCGTGCGTGGCCTGGTTGTCGCCGAGGTTCGGCGGGCCGGGCCACCCGGAGTCCGTCCACTCGTGCCCGCCGAACTGCTGCGGCTGACCCGCGCGTGGCAAGAGGTGGAAGTGGAACAGCGGGTCCTGCATCATCAGGCACAGCGCGTTCATGCGGACCGCGCCGAAGTGCTCCCGCGCCGCGGCCTCGGCCCGGCCGATCAGCGTGAGCAGCCCCGGTCCCGCCGCCGGGGGCAGCTGTGCGAAGTCGAGCGCGGCGTGCCGGGTGCTGATCACGAGCGAGCCGAGCACGGGCTGGCCGGGGCGGACCGACAACGTCCAGTCGGCGCTCTCGTGGACGGTCAGCTCGTCGAGGCGGAACTTCGCCCGGAACTGGGCCTCGGCCGCAGCGGCCTCACGCGCCAAGTGCGGCCCTTCGCAAGGTGCTCGACACGCCGTTCGTGTACGGCAGGAACACCGTCTGCACCCCGACGGACTCGAGCTGGCGCCGGTACTCCTGGTACTTCTCGGTGTCGTACCAGTCGTCGCCGACGACCCAGACGTCGAAGTGGACCCGCTCCCACACCGCGAGCTTGTCCTGGGTCTTCTGGGGGATGACCGTGCCGACCCCGCGGATCGACGCGACGATCTCGCGGCGCTCCTCGTACTCCTGGTGCGGCGAGTGGCCCTTGTACTCACGGATCAGCTCGTCGGTCGAGACCCCGACCACGAGGCTCTCCCCGAGCGCGGCCGCGGCCTGGATGACCCGCACGTGTCCCACGTGGAGGAGGTCGAACGCGCCTGCCGTGTACACCAAGCTGCCCACTGAACCCATCCTTACGATTAGTAGAGAAAGAACCGATTTTAGCAGTTTGGGAGACCGGGCCGGTACTGCCGGGCGGGCAGCGGTGTGACCGGCGGGACGGTCACCGGCGGCACCAGCTCCGGGGTCTCCGGCGGTGCCCCGTCGCGGGGCTCGGTCGAGCGCCGGGCGACCGCGAGCCAGGCGATGCAGACGAAGAACCACGTGCTCGCGACGTTCGCGGTCGAGCCCGGACCGTCGAAGAAGATGCCGTCGACCATGAGGAACGTGAGGACGCCGAGGAGCAGGGCGCGATCGAAGCGCAGCTGCGCGAACCGGCGCATCGGCAGTCGGCGGATCCCGACGACGAGCGCGACCAGGAGCGCGACCCAGATCACCAGGCCGACCGCGCCGAGCTCGACGAAGACGTTGACGACCGCGTTGTGCCCACCGCCGAGCCCGGTCTGGTTGAAGAAGATCCCGCGCGACGAGGTGACGCCGTAGCCGAACATCGGCTTCTTCTCGATCGCGTCCTTGGCCGTCTCCCAGAGGTTGGTGCGCGTGTTCAGGGACGCGAGCTGTTGTGAGTTCTCTCCGCGCTCGAAGTAGGCGACGACCTGGCTCCCGAACGCAAGCCCGACGCCGACGACGACGACGACCAGCACCACCTGCAGCTCCAGGACCGCGCGCCCGCCACGGAGGGCGATCAGGATGACGACGATGCCCAGCATCGTCCCGGCGACGGCGCCCCGGGTCTGCGAGGCGAGGGTTGCCCCGCCGACGAGCACGAGCGCGCCGACGTAGTACCAGGTCGGCCAGAACGGTCCGGGGCGCGGCTTCCGGCTGGCGGCGATGTAGGCGACGACGAGGAGGGTCGCCAGGCCGGCGAGCACGCCCGACACTGTGGGATGGATGGCGAGCCAGGTGAAGCGCCCGACCTGGAGGTTGTTGACGGGCGGCGACGGCACGACGATGCCGTAGACCACGGAGACGGACACCAGCACGATGAAGCCGTGCGCGAAGCGGTGCATGTCGGCCCGCGTGGCCGTGCGCGCCGCGACGAGGACGAGGCTCAGCAGGATGCACATCTGGACCGCTCGGACCATCGCGTACTGCGGGTACGCGGTGTAGACGACCGACAGCACCATCAGGCCCACGAAGAGGCAGGCGAGGTAGAGGTGCGGCTGGGTGCGCCCGATCCGGGGCAGGTGCGCCCGTTGGGTGGCGAGGTAGAGACCGACGAGGGCGTACAGCCCGAGCTCGACCAGGATGAGCGGGTCGACACTGCCGCCCAGCGCCGCCTGGGGTGGACGGACCCGGATCTTGTAGTCGCTGGCGACGATGAGCGTGAGCGCGCAGATCGCGAACCACCACTCGCCCAGGGCGCGCTTGATCGTGGGTCCGGTCGCCGGCCCCGGGCGTGGCGCGGGCGCGAGCGCCTGCACCGGCGTCGAAACGCCCGCCATGACGCGGCTCATCGTGCCGGCGCCGGCTGCTGCTGCGGCGTGACGACGGGCGTGTCGTCGCGGACGGCCTCGGTCGTGCGCGCCGCGGCCCGCTCGTTCTCGTGCGCCTGCGGGATGAGCACGTACTGCCGGATGACCAGCCCGAGGACGATCGGCCCGAGGGCCAGCGCGTAGGGGGTCCAGCTCGCCGAGACGTGGAGGACGAACAGCACCACTGCGACCGCCCCGAGGGAGACGAGGGCTTCGAGCAGGCGGAGGTTGAACACCTTCACGTGCATGCCCGAGACCGCGGCCAGGCTTCCGTACGGCATCAGTACCGCCGCAGTCGCGGCGTAGATCACCCAGCCGAACACCGCGAGCTCGCTGATCGCGAACTCACCGCCGGTGACGATGCGGCCCGCCCAGGGGAGGAGCAACGCGGCGACGACACCGGCGAAGAGCACTGCCGCGAACATGGACAGCGCGCCGTGGTCCGCCCGGCGTACGAGCGAGCGCAAACCGTGGTGCCGCTCGGCGGCGTAGGTCGCGAAGAGGAACACGCCGATCCCGTTGACCATCAGGAGCGTTGGCGCGGTGTAGACGCGGGCGGCCTCGAGCTGACCGAACGCCGCGGTGCTCAGCGCGATCACGACGAGGATCCGCATCAGCGTGAGCATCGCCGGCCGAACCCCCTGCTGCGCCGCGCGCCAGCTGCCGAAGCGCAGCACCGAAAGGACCTCACCGCGCTGGAACCGGGCGACGTGGCGTTCGGCCGCCGGCAAGAGGATGATCGCGATCAGGAAGGCGCCGACCTCCGACGCCAGCAGCGCCAGCAGGATCTGCATCATGTCGAGCTCGCCGACGAGGGCGACGGCACCGAGCCAGACCGCCGTGACGACAAGGCATGTCAGATCGACGACCATCACGGACCAGAACTTGAGCGAAGCCATCAGGAGGCGGCGGAGGAACTCCTCCATGATGAACGCGGTGGACGCGATCCCGAAGACGATGGCCACGGGCCAGCTCAGCAGTCCCGTTGCCCCGCAGAGGATGGTGCTGACGAGCCCGGCCAGCCCCGCGACGAGGAGCCCGACGATCTGGAGCCCGGCCCGGGTCGTGGGCTCATGCCGGTCGAGGACGGTGAGGGAATCGCCGACCAGGCCGGTCGCCAGGGCGGTGGTGAGCACGAGGCCGCCGGAGATCAACCCGTAGACGCCGAGTCCGTCGGCGCCCAGCGCCCGGGCCGCGGCGATCGACAGGAGGAGGCTGGCGAGCGCCTGCATGAGCTGCGCGCTCATGGCGCCCATGGCGCCGTGGATGCGCCGTATCAAGGCGCGCAGCTTCCCCATCACTCCATCATCCTACGTAGCAGATCGGCCACTGACCGTGGTGACCTGAGGGGAAGCAGGGCAGCGAGCGGGCGCGAGCGGGGCTCATCCGTCGGTCAGCGGCGCCGCGATGAAGTTGTCGACCGACAAAGTGGGCAAAGTGCCCGTCCAGCTGCCGGAGACGTAGTGGAGGACCCCGGCGTCGCCCGCGGCGGCCAGCGCCGCGGTGGCGTCGGTGGCGGTGAACAGCCAGGGCGTGGGCTCCGCGGCGGTAGCGCGCCAGATCTTCGCCGAGAGCGTGGTCGGGTTGGTGCCGGCGACCACGAAGCGCAGCTTCAGGACGTCACCCGGGTTCACGGTGCCGGTCAGCGTGGTCGTCGCGAGGATGGTCTCGACGTTCGCGACGTTGCGGGTGATGAACGCCGTCACCACGCCGTTGGCGGTGTAGCGCAGCTTCAGCCGGTAGTCGTTCCCGTTCGACACCCGCCGAGCGACGAGCGAGGCGTAGGTCCCGCCGTTGTTGCCCGCAACGTTGACCGAGAAGTCGGCGCGCAGGTCGACGTCGACCTGGCGTGCGGTGGTCAGGAACGTGGCGCGGTTGTTGCTCAGCGTGCCGAGGATCTTGCCGACCCCGCCGCCCACCGAGAAGTTCGCCGCGGTGCCGGTCACGGCCCACGCGCCACCCAGGTCGGCGGAGCCCCAGGCGTTCGCCACGGTCCGGCCGAACGCGTCGGAGTCGAAGAGCGCCTGCACGGTGACGTTGGTCGTCGAGGTGTCGGTGCCGCCGTCGTTGTCCGTGACCGTGAGCGTCACGGGATAGGTGCCGCCGGTCGAGTAGGTGTGAACCGGCGTCGCTCCGGTACCGGTGCCGCCGTCGCCGAAGTCCCACGCGTACGACGCGATCGTGCCGTCCGGGTCCGACGACGACGATGCGAATGTGACCACGGTGTACTGGGCGGTCGACGTGAACGACGCGTTCGGTGGCGCGTTGACCACGACGACGTCGTGGGTGACCGAGCTGGGAGCGCCGCGGTTGTCGGTGACCGTGAGGGTCACGGAGTAGGTGCCCGGCGTCGCGTAGGTATGCGCCGGCGAAGACCCGGTCCCCGTGGTGGTGTCACCGAAGTCCCAGTCCGACGAGGCGATCGTGCCGTCCGAGTCCGTCGACGTCGACGAGAACGACACGGCGTGGTTCAAGGTGCTCGTGGTGAAGTCAGCGGTGGGCGGGACGTTCGGCGGCGGGTCGACGACGGTGAGGCTTCCGGTCGCAGTGTTCGTCGCGCCGTCGGTGTCGGTGACCATGAGGGTCACCGGGTAGGTGCCGGCGACGGAGTAGGTGTGCTCGGGAGACGCGCCGGCTCCGGTGGTGGAGTCGCCGAAGTCCCATGCGTACGAGGCGAGGCTGCCGTCCGGGTCGGTCGAGGTCGACGTGAACGTGGCCGTGAGGTACTGGCTGCTCGACGTGAACGACGCGATCGGCGCGACGTTCGTGACGGTCACGCTGCCGCTCGCGGTGCTCGTCGCGCCGCTGTTGTCGGTCACCGTGAGCGTGACCGGGTAGGTGCCGGCGACGGAGTAGGTGTGCTGGTTCGTGGCACCGGTGCCCGTGGTCTGGTCGCCGAAGCTCCAGAGGGACGCGGCGACCGTGCCGTCGGGGTCGGTCGAGGTCGAGGTGAAGGACACGGTGTGGCCCTGCACGTCGGAGCTGAAGGACGCGGCCGGCGGCAGGTTCGACGGCGAGCCCGAGTCCGGCCCGGAGCTCAGGTTGTCGATCGTCAGGGCCGGCGTCGCGCCGGTCCACGTGCTCGACGTGAACAGGAGCACGCCGAGGTCACCGGGCGAGGCGAGCGCGGCCGTGGAATCGGTGGTGGTGAGCAACCACGCCGTCGGCTCGCTGGCACTCTGGCGCCAGACCTTCGCCCGCAAGGTGGTCGGGCTCGTGCCGAGCGCCTGGAACCGCACCCGCAGGATCGTCCCGGCGGTGACGGTCAGGCCGGGCACGTTGACCGACGTGAGGACGGTCTCCGTGTTGCCGATGGTCCGGGTGAGGTACGCCGTGACCGTCCCGCCGGCCACGTAGCGCAGCTTGAGCCGGTAGTCGTTGCCGTTCGAGACCCGGCGCCCGATGACGGACGCGTACGCGCCGCCGCCGGTCGCGGCGGTGCTGAGCGCGAGGTCGACCTTGGTGTCGATGTTGGTCTGGCGCACCGCGCTCAGGAACCCGGCATTGCTCGCGTTGACCGCGCCACCGATGCGACCGGCACCGTTGGCGACCGAGAAGCTCGAGGCCGTCCCGGTCAGCGCCCAGGCGCCCCCGCGGTCGGCCGTGCCGAGCCCGTTCGTCACCGTGCGACCGAACGCGTCCTGCGCGTAGAGGTCGGTGACGACGACCGTGCTGGTCGACGAGGCGACGCCGCCGCGGTTGTCGGTCACGGTCACGGTCACCGGGTAGGTGCCGGACTGGGCGTAGACGTGCTGGGTGCTCGCGCCGGTTCCGGAGGTGCCGTCGCCGAAGCTCCAGGCCGTCGAGGCGATGCTGCCGTCGGAGTCGGTGGACGTCGAGGTGAGCGTCGCGGTGTGGAAGAGGACGCTCGAGGTGAACGACGCCGTGGGCAGGATGTTCGGCGGCGGGTCCGTGACCGTGACCGGCTGCGTGATCGAGCTCGTCCCGCCGCGGTCGTCGGTGACGGTGAGGGTCACGTTGTAGGTGCCGGCCGACGCGTAGGTGTGCTGGTTCGTCGTCCCGCTGCCGGTGGTGTCGTCACCGAAGTCCCAGAGGGACGAGGCGACGGTGCCGTCGTCGTCGGTCGCGGTCGAGGTGAGGTTCGTGGTGAGGTACTGGCTGCTCGCGTCGAACGACGCCACCGGGTTGATGTTCGGGAAGGCCGTGCTGCGCCCACTTGCCAGGTAGTGGCTGCGGATGTGGCCGATCGAGAGCGCGGACGGGTAGACCGCGACCTCGTCGATCCGTCCGGTGAACGCCTCACGCGTCGGCGCCGACGGCCAGGAGCCGAGCTGGTCGCCGCCGACCCGCCAGAAGCCCTGGTACACCTGGGCCTTGGTGACCGATGCGTTCGCGGCGACGAGGTTGCCGTCGACGTAGAGCTTCATGCCGTCGGCCCCGAGGCTGCCGACGACCTGGTGCCACTGGCCGTCGCGGTAGCTCGACGGGCTGTTGATCGTGATCCGGGTCCCCATGTCGGGGCGCACGCCGAAGGAGAGCTGGCCGGCGTTGTTCATGTAGATGTGCCGGTCGACGTTGTTCACGTCGCTCCGGCCGGTGTTGCTGCTCCCGAAGCCGATGATCTTCCCGCCGGTGGTGCTCGTGGTGTTGAACCACGCCTCGAGGGAGAACGTCTGCGGGCCGAGCTCCCAGAACGGTGACGCGCCCTGGACCGTGGCCGTGTTGCTCGTTCCCGGGAAGTTGACCGAGGCGTCCGCCTCGTTGAGGAGCGCGCCGGCGGCGTTGCGCGTGTTCGAGGGATCCAGCGTCATGTCGTCGGAGCCGGCCCGGTCGTAGGCGGTGGTGCCGCTGGTCTCGCCGAGCCTCCACTCCCACGTCGGGCTGTCCTTGCGGACGCTGTCGAAGTACGGGCTCGACACGGGCGACCCGCTCGGGACCGTGATCGTGGAGGGCGCGCTCGCGAACCCGTTTCCGTACGGATCGGTGACCCGGATGCGGTACGTCTGGGTCGAGCCGGGCGGCGCGGTGGTGTCGACATAGCCCAGTGGGTATCGCTTCCACCAGGTCGTGTTCGTCGTGAAGGTCTTGAGCACCGTCGAGCTCGCCACGGTGTCGCCGCGCAGCACCTCGACCTTCAGGTTCGCATTGTCGCGGTCCCACGCCGCGGTCCACGCGACCCGCACGGTCCCCGGGCCCTGCGCCGTGAGCGTCGGCGTGAGCTCCGGATATCCCTGCACCGCGTCGGTGAGCGGGGAGATGCTGCGCTTCGCGAATCGGACCAGCCCCTGCTGGGCCGTGGCGTTGACCTTGGGGAACTCGCCGCCCTCGACGACGTAGTCGCCGTTCGTCGCGACGCTCCAGGCCGCCTGGTTCTGGCCGGTGTAGGTCCCCCCGGTCAGCGTGGGCAGCCAGTGGAGGGGCTGCGCGGCGGGCATGCCCTTGAACGGCTGCCAGATGTCCGAGGTGCCGAACGCGTTGGTGAGCGTGGGATCGCGGTGCTTGTCGATCGCCATCGTGCGCTGGTAGCTCAACGGGTCGGACTGGGGGTTCCAGCCGAGCATGCCCCAGTCGTGGGGGTGACCGACCGTGTACAGCACGTCACCGGTGACCGCGATGCCGTAGTTGTCGCCCCGGCCGCCGTCGATCCAGTTGAGGTCGCCGGTCAGCGGGTCGGCGGAGAACACGCCTTCGAAGTTGGCGGTCGCGCCGCCCCCGAAGTACGCCCAACCGGTCCCGTAGATCGCGTCGCCGTCGGTCGTGAGGCTCGAGATCGCGGAGGACCCGTCGTGGTTCTGGATCGTCTGGTTGGCGGCCCACGGCATGACTTGACCCGTCGTGCCGTCGAGCGAGCCCATGCCCAGCTGAGTGGAGCCGCTCAGCGTGTTGAAGTTGCCGCCGATGATCACCCGCCCGCTCGCCGGGTGGACGACCATGCTCAGCACCTCACGATCGGCGGTGGGCGCCCACGGCAGGACGGCACCGTTGGCCGTGTTCACCGCGGCGAGCCGGGTGCGCGCCTGGCCGCCGAACGTCGTGAAGTACCCGCCGGCGTACAGCGTCGTCCCGTTGACGGCGAGCGCGCTCACGCGCGCGTCTGCGCCGGCGGTGAAGTGCGGGACCAGCGCACCGGTCGTCGCGTCGATTGCCACGATGCGGCTGCGCACCGTGCCGTTCACGTGGTCGAAGTCCCCGGCGACGTAGATCGTCGAGCCGTCCGCGGACGCCGTGATCGCCAGGCCCTGCGCGTTGAGGCTGGGTGCCCACGACGTGATCAGCGCACCGGTCGTGATGTCGTAGGCCAGGATGTTCGAACGGGGGGTCTCGTTGGTGCCGAGCGCCGCGCCGGCAGGACGCGCCGACGTGAACTGCCCGGTCGCGTACACCCGGTTGCCCACGATGACCTGCGCCCACACGACACCGTTGATCTGAACCGTGGGGAGCGCCGCCGCGGTCACGGTCTCGAGCGACGGGTCCGCCGGCGCGGTGTCCGCGGACGCGGGCTTGCTCGTGCCGACCAGCGCGATGAGGCCGGTGGCGACCATCGCGAGGCTCACGAGGACCGCGAGCAGCGCCCGTCGACGACGCCTGAACTCAACCGGCGAGAACATCCGTGCTCCTCATGTGCGCATTCCGAGCCCCGGCACCACCGGGAGCCCCGTCTCCGACGGGTGCGGATGGGTGCGTTGGTGTGGTCGTCGGGCTCATCCCGCGAGCGGCGACGTCGTGCTGAGGTTGTCGATCGTCATGGTCGGAACCGCTCCGGTCCACGACCCCGACACGTAGTGGAGAACGCCGACGTCACCGGCGGCGGCCAGCGCGGCCGTGGAGTCGGTGTTCGTGAGCAGCCAGGCGGCCGGCTCCGCAGTGCCCTGGCGCCAGACCTTCGCCCGCAGCGTGGTCGGGCTCGTGCCCGTCACCTGGAAGCGCACGCTGAGGACGTCGCCCGGAGCGACGGTCAGCCCGGTCACGTTGGTGTTCGACAGGATCGTCTCCACCCCGCCGACCGTCTTGGTCAGGTACGCGGTGACCCCGCCGCCGGCCGTGTACCGGAGCTTGAGGCGGTAGTCGTTGCCGCTCGAGACCCGCCGGGAGATGACCGACACGTAGGTGCCACCGCCGGTGGCCGCCGTGTCCAGGGACAGATCGGCCCGCGTGTCCTGGTCGGTCTGGTGGACCCCGGTGACGTAGCCGGCCCGGTTCGCGTTGACGGTGCCGAGGATCCGGCCGACGCCCCCGCTCACCGAGAAGTTGGCCGCGGTGCCGGAGATGGTCCAGGGCCCGCCGACGTCGGCCGTGCCGAGACCGCCCGCCACCGTGCGCTCGAACAGGTCCGAGGCGTAGGTGTCGGTGATCATGATGGTGCCGCTCGCCGACGTGACGGCGCCGTTGTTGTCGGTGACGGTGATGGTCACGGGGTAGCTGCCCGGCCCCGCGTAGGTGTGCGAGGTCGTGGCGCCGGTCCCGTTGTTCGTGTCACCGAACGTCCAGGCGGTCGAGGCGATGTTGCCGTCCGGGTCCGAGGACGTGGACGTGAACGACGCCGTGTGACCGGCCACGCTGGACGTGAAGGATGCGATCGGCGGGATGTTCGGCGGCGGGTCGGACACCGTGATCGGGACGATCACCGTGTTCGTCGCACCGTCGTTGTCCGTGACGGTGAGCGCCGCGTTGTAGTTGCCCGCGTTCGCGTAGAGGTGGGTGTTCGTGGCGCCGGACCCGAAGGTGCCGTCGTCGAAGGTCCACAGGTAGGACACCAGCGTGCCGTCGGTGTCGCTCGACGTGGACGTGAACGTGACCGTGTGGAACGAGGCGCTCGTCGTGAAGCCGGCCGTCGGTGCGACGTTCGTGACCGTCACGGGCTGGCTGGTGGTGCTCGTCGCCCCGTTGTTGTCCGTGACGGTCAGCGTGACCGTGTAGGTGCCGGCAGTCGCGTACGTGTGCTGCACGCTCGCGCCGGTGCCCGTGGTGTTGTCGCCGAAGGTCCACGCCGACGACGTGATCGTGCCGTCGGTGTCGCTCGACGTCGACGTGAGCGTCGCGGTGTGGTTCGACGAGCTCGACGTGAACGACGCGGTCGGCGGGATGTTGCCCGGTGCTCCCGCGTCCGCACCGGAGACGAGGTTGTCGAGTGAGATGGTCGGGACCGCGCCCGTCCACGAGCTCGACGTGAAGACGAGCTCGCCGAGGTCGCCGGGGGAGGCCAGCGCCGCCGTCGAGTCGGTGGTGGTCAGGAGCCAGCTGGCGGGCTCGGCGTTGCCCTGGCGCCAGACCTTGGCCTTGAGGGTGGTCGGGCTGGTCCCGAGCGCCTGGAAGCGGACCTTGAGCACGTCGCCCGGCACCACCGTCACGCCGGCCACGTTCGTGGACGACAGGACGGTCTCGGTCCCGCCGACCGTGCGCGTGAGGAATGCCGTGACGCCGCCGCCCGCGGTGTACCGGAGCTTGAGGCGGTAGTCGTTGCCGTTCGAGACCCGCCGGTTGATCAGTGATGTGTAGACGCCGCCACCCGTTGCCGCGGTGTCGAGCGCGAGGTCGGCCTTCGTGTCGAAGTCGGTCTGCTGGACTCCGGTCAGGTACGCCGAACGGTTGCCGTTCACGACGCCCGTGATCCGGCCGGTGCCGCTGTTGACCGCGAAGCTCGTCGCCGCGCCCGAGAGGGTCCAGGGGCCGCCGAGGTCGGCGGTGCCCAGGCCGTTGACCACGGTGCGCTCGAACGCGTCGGCCGCGTACTGGCTCGTGATCACGATCGGCTGCACAGTGGTGTTGGTCGCACCGTCGCTGTCGGTGACGGTGAGCGTGACGTTGTAGCTGCCGGCGGCGCCGTAGGTGTGCGACGTCGTGAGCCCCGTGCCTCCGGTGGTGTCGCCGAAGTCCCACGCCGCGGAGGCGATGGTGCCGTCGGGGTCCGTCGACGTCGAGGTGAACGACGCCGTCAGGTTCTGCGAGCTCGACGTGAACGATGCCGTCGGCCCGGTGTTCACGATGGTGATGTCGCTGCTCGTGGTGTTCGTGTCACCGCTGTTGTCGGTGACGGTGAGCGCCACGGTGTAGGTCCCGGGCGCCGAGTACGTGTGCTGGTTGGTCGCACCGCTGCCGAAGGTGTTGTCGCCGAAGTCCCACGCGGACGACGCGATCGTCCCGTCCGAGTCGGTCGACGTGGACGTGAGGGTGGTCGTGCGGAGCTGCACGCTCGAGGTGAAGGAGGCGACCGGGGGGACGTTCGGAGCCGCGTCGAACACATCCACCGGGTTGCTCGCAGTCGTCGAAGCCCCGTTGTTGTCGGTGACGGTGAGGAGCACCGTGTACGTGCCCGCGGACTGGTAGGTGTGCGTCGGGTTCGCGCCGGTGCCGAAGCTGCCGTCTCCGAAGTCCCACACCGAGGAGGCGATGACCCCGTCGGGGTCGGTCGAGGTCGATGTGAACGAAGCGGTGTGCGCCTCGCTCGAGGCGGTGAACGACGACGTCGGCGGGATGTTCGCCACCGTCAGCACGTGGCTGACGGTGTTGGTGGCGCCGTTGTTGTCGGTGACGGTGAGTGTGACCGTGTAGGTGCCCTCCGCCGAGTAGGTGTGCTGGTTGGTCGAGCCGCTGCCGAACGTCCCGTCGCCGAAGTCCCACGCGTAGGAGGCGATGGTGCCGAAGTCGGCGTCCGACGAGCCCGTGGCGTCGAAGCTCGCGCTGAGGTGCTGCACGTCGGTCGTGAACACCGCGGTCGGTGGCACGTTGACCGGCGGGCCGGTGTCCGGTCCGGCCGAGAAGTTGTCGATCGACAGGTCGGGCGCGGTGCCGGTCCAGGAGCCCGACGGGAAGAGGAGCACGCCGAGGTCGCCCGGGGCGGCCAGTGCGGCCGTCGAGTCGCTGCTGTTGAGCAGCCAGGAGACCGGCTCCTGGGTGCCGTACCGCCAGACCTTGCCCCGCAGCGTCGTCGGGTTGGTCCCGAGCGCCTGGAAGCGGACCCGCAGCACGTCGCCGGGGGCGACGGTCACGCCGGGCACCGTCGCGGAGGACAGGACCGTCTCGGTCCCGCCGACCGTGCGGGTCAGGAACGCGGTGACCGAGCCGCCGGCCACGTACCGGACCTTGAGCCGGTAGTCGTTGTTGTTCGAGACGCGCCGGCCGATGACCGACACGTACGCACCGGACCCGGTTGCAGGGGTGTCGAGGGTGAGGTCGGCCCGGGCGTCGACGTCGGTCTGGCGCGGGGTGCTGAGGTAGGCCGCGCGGTTCGCGCCCACGACTCCCGTGATCTGGCCCGCGCCGTTCGCGACGGACGTGACCATCGCCGGTGTGGAGAGGGTCCAGGCACCGCCGACGTCGGCCGAACCGAGGCCGCTGGCGACGCTGCGCTCGAACGTGTCGGACGCGTACTTGTCGGTCACGGTGACGTTGCTGGTGGTCGAGTTGGTGAGCCCGCCGTTGTCCGTGACGGTCAGCGTGACGGGGTAGGTGCCGGCCGCGCTGTACGCGTGCGCCGGGTTGGCCCCGCTCGCCGTCGTGGAGTCGCCGAAGTCCCAGGCGTACGAGGCGATGGTGCCGTCGGGGTCGGTCGACGTCGAGGTGAACAGGCCGGTGTGGTACGTGCTCACGCTCGTGAACGAAGCCGTGGGCGCGATGTTCGGCGGCGGGTTCGTCGGCGTCACTTGCTTCGTGATCACGTTGGTGCCGCCACGGTTGTCCGTGACGGTGAGCGTCACGTTGTAGGTGCCCGCGTTGGCGTACGTGTGCTGGTTCGTCGCGCCGCTCCCGCTGGTGTTGTCGCCGAAGTTCCAGAGGTACGACGAGATGGTGCCGTCATCGTCGTAGGAGCTCGTGGCGTCGAACGACACGGTCTTGTACACCGGGGTCGCGGTGAAGTTCGCGGACGGCAGGATGTTGGCGAAGTTGGTGGTCCGGCCGCTGGCGAGGTAGTGGGCGCGGACGTGACCGAGGGTGAGTGCAGTCGGGTAGACCGCGACCTCGTCGATGCTGGCGGCGATGGCCTCGCGGCTCGGAGCGGACGGCCAGGAGCTCAGCTGGTCGCCGCCGACCCGCCAGTAGCCCCGGTAGACCTGGGCCTTGGTCACGTTGGCGTTGCTGGCGACGAGATTGCCGTCGACGTAGAGCTTCATCCCGTCGGCGCCGAGGGTCCCGACGACCTGGTGCCATGCGTTGTCGCGGTAGGTGCTGGGGCTGGCGATGGTCTGGCGGGTGCCCATGTCGGGGCGGACGCCGAAGCGCAGGTTGCCCGCGTTGGTCATGTAGATGAGCCGGTCGTTGTTGTTGGTGTCGCTGCGACCGGTGTTGTTGTTGCCGAAGCCGATGATCTTGCCGCCGCTGCTCGTGTTGGTCTTGAACCAGGCCTCGAGCGAGAACGTCTGCGGCCCGGGCTGCCAGTAGCTCGTCGTCCCCTGGACGGTCGAGGTGCTGTTCGTGCCGGGGAAGGTGACTGCGGGGTCGGCCTGGTTCAGCAGCGCGCCGGAGGCGTTGCGCTGGTTCGAGCCGCCGAGCGTGACGTCGTTGGAGCCGGCCCGGTCGCGGGCGAGCGTGCCGCTGGTCTCACCGAGTCGCCACTGCGACGTCGGGTTGTCCGACTGGACGCTGTCCTGATAGGTGCTGGCCGCGGGGGTTCCGGCCGGGACGGTGACCGTGGCCGGTGGACCCGCGAACCCGTTGCCGAACGGGTCGGTGACCCGGATGCGATAGGTCTGCGTCGACCCCGCGGGCGCGGTGGTGTCGTAGAACGCGAGCGGTGGACGGTTCCACCAGTTCGTGAAGGTGTTGAAGGTCTTGAGCACGGTGGAGGTCGCGGTCGTGTCGCCGCGCAGCACCTCGACCTTCAGCTTCTCGTTGTCCCGGTCCCATGCCGCGGTCCAGGCGACGCGCACGGTTCCTGCGCTCGTCCCCGTCAACGTCGGCGTGAGCTCGGTGTACTTCTGGACCGGGTCCACGTTGCTGCCGGCGATCGCCCGCTTCGCGAACCGGACGAGGCCCTGCTGGTTGATGCCGTTGACCTTGGGGAACTCGCCGCCCTCGACGACGTAGTCGCCGTTGGTCTTGACCGACCAGGCCGCCTGGCCCATGCCGGTGTAGGTGCCACCGGTGAGGGTCGGCTCCCAGTGCAGCGGCTGCGCGGCGGGGAAGCCCGGGAAGTAGTTCCACAGGCTGTCGCTGCCGTAGGCGTTGGTCAGCGTGGGCGACCGGCGCGTGTCGATCGCGTCGGTGCGCTGGAATTCCCAGTCCGGGAGGGTCTGCGGGTTCCAACCGAGCATCCCCCAGTCGTGGTGGTGGCCGACGTCGTAGATGACCCCGTTGTTGACGGCGAGCTGGTACGTGTCGCCCCGGCCCGCGTCGATCCAGTTGATGACACCGGTGTAGGGGTCCGCGGCGAAGACACCCTCGAGGTTCCCGACGCCGCCCCCGGTGAGGTAGGTCCAGCCGCTGCCGTAGATCTGGTTGCCGTCGGTGACGAGCGACGAGATCTCCACGCCGGCGCCGTAGTCCTGGATGGTCTGGTTCGCGGCCCACGGCATCACCGCGCCGGTGACGCCGTCGACCGAGCCCATGCCCCGCTGGGTCACGCCGTTGATCGTGGTGAAGCTGCCGCCGATGATCACGCGCCCACTCGCGGGGTGGACGACCATGCTGACGACTTCCCGATCGGTCGTCGGTGCCCAGGGCAGCAGCGCGCCGGTGGTCGCGTTCACCGCGCCGAGGTGCGAGCGCGCCTGGCCCCCGAGCGTCGAGAAGTAGCCACCGATGTAAAGCGTGTTGCCGTTCAGCGCGAGCGACTTCACGCGCGTGTCGGCACCGGGGTTGAACCCGGGCACGAGCGCGCCGGTCTGCGCGTTGATCGCCGCGACGCGGCCGATCCACTGGTCGTTGACCTTGTCGAAGTCGCCACCGACGTAGATGGTGTTGCCGTCGGCCGACGCAGTGATGACGAGACCCTGCTGGTTGAGGGTCGGCGCCCACGACTGGATCAGGTTCCCGGTGGTGAGGTCGTAGGCGAGGATGTTCGAGCGGGGGGTCTCATCGGTCCCGAGCGCGGCACCGGCGGGGCGCGCCGACGTGAACTGACCGGTCACGTACACCCGGTTGCCGACGATGACCTGGTCCCACACCACGCCGTTGATCTGGACCGTCGGCAGCGCCGCGGCCGTGACCGTCTCCGGGAGGGTGGGGTCCACCGGCTGCGTGTCCGCCGAGGCAGGCGTGGCCGCGACGTTGAAGCTCAGGCCCAGACCCGCCACGACCAGCGCAACGGTGACGAGGATCCCTGCAAGCGACGCGCAACGGCGACGCCATCGACCAGCCGACGGGAACATTGGTGCTCCTACTCCAGCGCCGGGGTCTCCGCCCTGCGCTACCCAGTACCGCCCTAGATCGGTCGAAGGGGCGCGAAAACGCTGTTCCTCGACCTCAGTGGACCAAAGTGTAGATCACGTCTACTTTGCCGAATAGTGGTAATGCGGACTTTGATCCGAATTACCCACCGGAAAAGCTGCGCGATCCACCACAGAAGGAACGTACCCGCTGGAGTGTGGAGGTTCCGTGCAGGCGCTATCCGGGCGGGGGAACGGCCGCCTGGAGGTCGTCGACCGCGACCACCGGGGCCGGCCCCGACCACGAACCTGAGATGTAGACGAGAACTCCGAGATCGCCCGCCGACTGGAGGGCCACCGGGGCCGCGGCGGTGTTCGAGAGCGTCCAGGCCGGGGGCTCGGACGCGCCCGCGCGCCAGACCTTGGCCCGGGCCGTCGTCGAGGTGCTGCCGCTGACCTGGAACCGCGCCTGGAGCACGTCGGCGGGGTTCACCGCCAGCCCCGGGACCGTCGTGGAGGCGAGGACCGTCTCGGCCCCGCCGACCGTGCGGGTGAGGAACGCGGCGACGGAGCCGCCGGCCACGTACCGGAGCTTGAGCCGGTAGTCGTTGCCGTTCGAGACCCGCCGACCGATCACCGAGACGTACGCGCCGCCGCCCGTGGCCGTACGGTCGAGCGAGATGTCGGCGGTGATGTCCACGTCACGCTGGCGGGGGCCGGTGAGGTACGCCGCCCGGTCCGACGAGAGCGCACCCGCGATACGACCGGCGCCGCCGCTCACCGAGAAGCTCGTCGCGGGTCCGGTGAGCGACCAGGGCCCGCCGAGATCCGCCGTGCCGAAGCCGTTGGTGACCGTGCGCTCGAAGCTGTCGGCGGCGAGCACGGTCGGGGTGCCGATCGTCACCAGCTGGGTGCTGGTGTCGGTGGCGTCGCCGTCGTCGGTGACCGTGAGCGTCACCGTGTACGAGCCGTCGGCCGCGTAGGTGTGGGTGTCCGATGTGCCGGTCCCCGTCGCCCCATCGCCGAACGTCCACGCGGACGACGTGATGGAGCCGCCGTCGGGGTCGAAGGACGTCGACGTGAAGGTGGCGGTGCGGTCCTGGACGCCCGTCGTGAAGGAGGCGACGGGCGGCGTGTTCGTCGGGACGCCCGAGCGCCCGCTCGCGTCGTAGTGGGCACGGACGCGGTCGAGTGGGAGCGCGGTGGGGTACACCGCGACCTCGTCGAGGGTGGCCGTGATCGCCTCGCGGCTGGGGGCCGAGGGCCAGGAGCCGAGGTTGTCACCGCCGACCCGCCAGTACCCGCGGTACACCTGGGCCCTGGTGACCGAGGCGTTGCTCGCGACCAGGTTGCCGTCGACGTAGAGCTTCATGCCGTCACCGCTCAGCGTGCCGACGACCTGGTGCCACTGCCCGTCGCGGTAGGTGGCCGGGCTCACGATGGTCTGGCGCGTGCCCATGTCGGGCCGGACGCCGAAGCGCAGCTGCCCGTTGTTGGCCATGTAGATGGCCCGGTCGTTGCCGTTGCTCGTGCTCCGGCCGGTGCGGCTGTCGCCGAACCCGACGATCTTGCCGCCGGTGGTCGTCGTCGTCTTGAACCACGCCTCGAGCGAGAACGTCTGCGGGCCGCCCTGCCAGTACGGGGACGCGCCCTGCACCGTCGACGTGCTGGACGTGCCGGGGAAGCCGGTCGCGGCGTCGGGCTCGTTGAGCAGGGCGCCGGCCTGGTTGCGCTCGGCAGCTGAGCTCAGCGTGAGGTCGTTCGACCCGCCGTGGTCATAGGCGGTCGTGCCGCTCGTCTCGCCCAGGCGCCACTCCCAATCGGGGTGGTCGGCCCGGACGCTGTCCGCGTAGGGACTCGCGGTGGGCGAGCCCGCCGGGACGGTGACGGTCGCGGTCGGTCCCGAGAAGCCGTTGCCGTACGGGTCGGTCACCCGGATGCGGTACGTCTGGCTGGAGCCGGGGGGCGCGCTCCGGTCGGTGAAGCCGAGCAGGGGCCGATTCCACCACTTCGTGTCGGTCGTGAACGTGTCGATGACCGTGGAGCCGCGCAGGACCTCGACCTCGAGGTTCGCGTTGTCCCGGTCCCACGCCGCGGTCCACCCGATGCGGACCGTCCCGGGGCCGAGCGGGGTGAGCTTCGGCGCGAGCTCGTTGAAGCCCTGGACCGGGTCGACGTTCGAGCCGGCGATGGCGCGCTTCGCGAACCGGACGAGACCCTGCTGGGCCTTCCCGTTCACCTTCGGGAACTCCCCGCCCTCGACGACGTAGGCACCGTTGGTGGCCACGCTCCAGGCGCCCTGGTTCTGCCCGGTGTAGGTCCCCCCGCTGATCGTCGGGAGCCAGTGGAGCGGCTGGGCCGCCTGCATGCCCTTGAACGGCTGCCAGATGTCCGAGGTCCCGAACGCATTCGTGAGGCCCGGCGTCGCGCGCTTGTCGATCGCCATCGTGCGCTGGTAGCCGAGGGGATCGGTCTGGGGGTTCCAGTCGAGCATGCCCCAGTCGTGGGGGTGGCCGACGGTGTAGAGGACGTTGCCGGTGACCGCGATGCCGTAGTTGTCACCCCGCCCGCCGTCGATCCACTTGAGCGCACCCGTGAGGGGGTCCGCCGCGAACACGCCTTCGAAGTTCGCGGTCGCACCGCCCCCGAAGTACGCCCATCCGGTCCCGAAGATCGTGTCGCCGTCGGTCGTCAGGGCCGAGATCGCCGAGGAGTCGTCATGGTTCTTCACGACGGTGTTGGCCGCCCACGGCATGACCGCGCCCGTGGTGCCGTCGAGCGACCCCATCCCGAGCTGGGTCGAGCCGTTGAGCGTGTTGAAGTTGCCGCCGACGATGACCCGCCCGCTGGCCGGGTGCACGACCATGCTCAGCACCTCGCGGTCCGCGGCCGGGGCCCAGGGCAGGACCGCGCCGGTGCCCGTGTCCACCGCGGCGAGCCGGGTGCGGGTCTGGCCCCCGAACGTCGTGAAGTAGCCGCCGACGTAGAGCGTCGAGCCGTGCACCGCGAGCGACGCCACCCGGGTGTTCGCGGCGGCGGTGAAGCCCGTGACCAGGGCGCCGGTCTGTGCGTTGATGGCGGCGACGCGGCCGCGCGACACGTTGTTGACCCGGTCGAAGTCGCCCCCGACGTAGATCGTCGAGCCGTCCTCGGACGCGGTGATCGCGAGGCCCTGGGCGTTGAGCGTCGGTGCCCACGACGTGATCAGGTTCCCGGTCGTCAGGTCGAAGGCGAGGATGTTGGACCGTGCGGTCTCGTTGGTGCCGGAGGCCGCCCCGGCGGGCCGCGCCGAGGTGAACTTGCCGGTCGCGTACACCCGGTTGCCGACGATCACCTCCGCCCAGACGACGCCGTTGATCTGCACGGTCGGCAGCGCGGCTGCGGTGACCGTCTCGAGGGACGGGTCCGCGGGGGCCGTGTCGGCGCCCGCGGGGGCAACGCTCAGGTTGAGGTTGAGGGTTGCCGCGACGAGGGCGCCGAGGAGCAGCAACCCTCCCAGCCCGTGCCACCGACGAATTCCGTCCCTCGACGAGAACATCCATGTGCTCCTCGTTGCCGTGCCCGGGCAACGCCCGCGCGCCCTGAATCCCGCCACCCCACCCCGTGGAGCACCCGCATCGCGCCCTGCTGTCCAGAAGGGCCGACGAATCGTGCACACTAGGCCGGGCTGCGGGGGTTTGCCCAGCACCTGGCGGGTAAGGCCACGCGGATCCTTTTGTTCGGCCTCAGGCGAGGATCTTCGGCTAGCCCGCTTCGACGATGACGACGTTCGGTGCGGCCGAGTCCTGGATGTCGATCTTCACCGTGTCGACCTGACCGCCCGGCACCCGGAACGCGTACTTGCCCGTCGCCGTCGCGCCCGGCGCGAGCGACCCGGTGAGCGGCTGCGCGGTCGGCCCGTCGTTGGGCGGGGCCGGGACCGCTGCGCCGTAGTGCGCGTTGATCGCGAGCCCCGCCAGGTCGACCGGTGCGGGCGTCGCGTTGCGCAGCTGCAGGGTCACGACGACACCCGGGCCCGACGTCTCGCCGATGCCGTGCGCCTCGAGGGTGACCGGCTCGATCTTCGTGACGGTGGCGAACAGGTTCTGGGCCAGCGGGGCGGGCTGACCGACCTTCACGGCCGGCAGGACGTTGCCCGTGATCCCGCTGCCGGGGGGCGATGGTGCGGTGCCGGTCCCGGCGAGCGTCGTCGACGTCGTGCTGGTGCTCGACGACGTCTTCGCGTCCGCCTTCTTCGCGGAGCCGCTGCTGTCCCCGCACGCCGACGCACCCACGAGCGCGATGCAGACGAGCACGATCGCGATGCGCGTGCGGCTCATCGCGGCACCACCGACAGCGCGCGCATGTCCCGATACCACTTGAACAGCGCGAGCGCGAGGTACCCGGCGTTGAACACGAACAGGAACGTATACGCGGCCAGGAACGCGGTCGCGTCACCCAGCAGCAGGAAGATCCAGCACAAGACGCCGTAGTCGTGGGGCAGCTTCAGGAGTGCGGACACCGGCGAGGCCTTCTCGATCGGAGCCGCGGCGTCCGTGGTTCTCGCGTTCCTCCGCAGCTGCTCGTTCAGGAGCTGGGCGAAGAACAGCGTGACTGCGACGACAACAAACCCCATCGGGACGAGCAGCCAGCCCCGGTCGACGTCGGTGACCCGCCAGAGGTGGATCAGGACCGCGAGGTGCAGTGTCGTGATCTTGACCGAATCGACCATGTGGTCGAGCCACTCGCCGGCCGGCGACCCGCCGCCGCGCAGCCGGGCGAGCTGGCCGTCGGCGGCGTCGAGGAAGTAGCCCACCGCGAGCAGCGGCGCGGCGATGGCCGCGGCCCAACCCGAGACCAACGCGATGACCACGATGGCGGCGAAGGAGAAGGTGGCGCTGATCGCGGTCACCGCGTTCGGGGTGAGCCCGACGGTGAACGCGGCCGCGGCGGCCCAGCGGCCGAACCGCCGGTTGACGTAGACCGAGTAGGCCGGGCCACCCTTCGAGCTCTTCTGGGCGCCCCCCATCCGCCGCACCGTCTCGCGGTAGCGCGGCCGTCCCGTCACCACGGGGGGCTCGACCGTGCGGGTCGGCGAAGAGGTCATCGGGGGCCCCCGACCGTCGCCGGGCGCCGCGTCCGCCGACCGGAGGCCCCGCTGCGGACCTGCTCCCGGTCCGCGAGACGGAAGCAGAGCTTCTCGTAGTCGGCCGCGACGTCGTCCCACTGGTAGGCGGCCGACCGGGCCCGGCAGCGCTCACCGCGCCGGAGCGTGGCCTCGCGATCCTGCTCCGCGGCCTCGACGAGGGCCCGCACGTCGTCGGGCCCGTCCCAGTAGCGCCCCGCGTCGCCGAGGACCTCGCGGTTGAACGTGACCGAGTACGCGTCGGTCGCCGCGCCCGCCCCGATGGCCCGGAGCAAGGAAGGGTTCGTCCCCCCGACCGAGTGCCCGTGCTGGTAGGTGAGCGCGTTCGCGTAGAGCTCGTCGAGCAGGGACTGGTCCCACACCGATCCGAGGAAGCGCACGCGGTCGTCGGCGTCGCGCTCGACGCGGGTGCGGTACGCCTCGCCGTAGGGCGCCGAGCCCACCACCACGAGCGGGTCGCCGGCCCGGCTCGCGCAGTAGCCACGCACGACGACGTCGACGTGGTTCTCCGGCTCGAAGCGCGCGACGACGAGGTGGTAGCGACGCGGCTCGAGGCCGAGCTCGGTCAGGCGACCGGGCTCCCTCGGGTGGATCGACGGTGCGCCGTAGGTGATGAGCTCCGCGGCGATGCCGAACTCGTGGGCGTAGTACGACCGGATGCCGTCCGCGTCCGCGATGAGTGCGTCGGACCAGCGCACCGCGAGCGCCTCGGCGACGCGGTAGTAGCGCCGCCCGACCGGCCCCCACTTGCCGCGCTTCCACTCCAGACCGTCGACGTGGGTCGCGACCGGCAGCCGCCGGGCCCGCAGCGCCGGCAGCAGCGGCGCGTTCGCGGCGTTGAAGAGCAGCACCGCGTCCGCGGGGTGGGCCATGAGGTGGCCGATCGACAGGCTCGTGTGGCTCAGCGTCTCGAGGGAGCGCCGGGACAGGGCGGGCAGGTGCACGAGCGTCATGCCCCGGTACGCCGTGCGCCGCGGCGCCGAGTCGTCGCGCGGGTCGCGGCAGTACACGACGACCTGGTGGCCGGCGTCGGCGAGGCGGGCGCCGACCTCCTCGACGCAGGTCTCGAAGCCGCCGTAGCGGGCCGGCGCGCCGCGCGTGCCCACGAGCGCTACCCGCACGTCAGCCCCATGACCCTGCTCCGGTGCGCGCGCCCGCGAGACCCACGCGTCTCTCCTTCGTCGTCCGGCGAGCGCCGGGATGCCTGCGGTCCCATGCTAGCGCCCGAGTTGAGCGAAATATCCGTTTTGGTGGATTCTTGCAAGGGTCCGGTCACGCATGCGTGCGGCGCGGGTTGGCCCGCAGCCAGGCGACCGTGGCCGCGATCACGAGCCCGAGGATGAACCCGACGCCGATCTCCTTGATCGGGAGGCTCGCCACGGCCACCGCGTCCGCCCGGGGCGCGATGACGTAGTCGACGCCGTCGCCGAACAGCGCGCTGCTGGTCCGGATGTCGCTGGCGTTGACCGCGAGCTGGCTGAGGGTGCTCGACGCCGAGCCCGACGCCGCCGCCGAGCCCGCCGCCGCGTTGCGGACGTTGGCTGCGCTCTGGTCGATCGACGCCACGGACGCGTCGGTCAGCCGTTGCACGTCCTTCTTGGTCTCGGTGCGGTACGCGTTCGCGGCCGCGTCCGCGAGCCGCACCGCGTCGGAGCCGTTCGGCGCGGAGGCGGTGATGACGATCGTGTTCGACGTGCTCGACGGTGACGCCGACAGGTCGTTGCGCAGCTTGGTGATGTCGCTGCGGCCGAGCTGCTGGGCCACGTCGGCGAGCACCGCGTCGCTCGTGACGAACCCCGAGCGCTGCGCGGTGTAGCGCGCCAGCGACGCATCTCCCTGGATGCCGGGCGCGAGGACGCTCGTCTGGCCCGGCGTCGAGAGCGCGATCGTCGCCGTGGCCTTGGCCTGGGGAGCCACGACGAGCGCGGCGCCGACGCTCAGCAGCACGGCGACGATCACGATCGCCGCCGAGGACCACTTGTAGCGCCAGACGGCGGCGACGACCCCGACCTGGGACTCGTCCATCACCGGGCCGCGGGGATCCATCTGGGGCCTCTCTCGGGGAAGCAGGGTGTCGGTGCTCATTCGGGTCATTCGGCCTCCGGGGGGCGGGGGTTGAGGGCCAGCCGGGCCATCGGCCGCCTCAACGGGTCAACTGCGGAGTTCGTCCTGAATCTCCCTTTCGTCGAGTATGGACGGTGCGGGGGGCGCGTGTGCACGCGGGCTCGGGAGCGGGCGCGGCCCGCGGGCCCAAACGGGGCCGCGGCGCAGGGTCGCGGCGCTACCCTCGAACGCATGGAATTCCGCCGCATCCATGCGCTGCCGCCGTACGCGTTCGCCGAGATCGACGCGTTGAAGATCGCAGCCCGGCGCTCGGATGTGGACGTCATCGACCTCGGGTTCGGCAACCCGGACATCCCGTCGCCGCAGATCGCGGTCGAGAAGCTGGCCGAGGCGGCGAGGAACCCGCGCAACCACCGGTACTCGGCGACCCGGGGCGTGCCGCGCCTGCGGCTGGCGATCACCGACCTCTACCGCCGCCGGTTCGGCGTCGAGCTCGACCCCGAGACCGAGGCGTGCGTGACCATCGGGGCGAAGGAGGGCTTCTCGCACCTGATGTGGGTCCTGCTCGGCCCGGGCGACACGGCACTGGTGCCGAGCCCGTCCTACCCGATCCACATCTGGGGCCCGATCCTCGCCGGCGCCGGCGTGCACTACGTCCGGCTCGGTCCCGAGCAGGACTTCTTCGCGAACCTGCACGCGGCCTGGGAGCAGGCGTGGCCGCGCCCGCGGGTGGTCGTGATGTCGTTCCCGCACAACCCGACCGGCACGTGCGTCGACCTCGAGTTCATGACGCACATGGTCCAGTTCGCGCGCGATCACGACGTCCTGCTCGTGCACGACTTCGCGTACGCGGAGCTGGGCTTCGACGGCTACGAGCCGCCGTCGCTGCTGCAGGTCCCGGGCGCGAAGGACGTGGCGGTCGAGATCTACAGCCTCACGAAGAGCTTCTCGATGGCGGGGTGGCGGGTCGGGTTCATGCTCGGCAACCCCGAGGTGGTGGCCGCGCTCGCGCGGTTGAAGAGCTATCTGGACTACGGGACGTTCCAGCCGATCCAGATCGCGTCGATCGTCGCGATGAACGAGGCGCCCGAGTACCCGCGTGAGGTCAACGCGGTGTACCGCGGTCGCCGCGACGCGCTGGTGGACGGTCTCGCACGCATCGGGTGGGAGATCGAGAAGCCGCGGGGCACGATGTTCGTCTGGGCACCCCTCCCCGCGGCGTACGACGAGCTGGGCAGCCTCGAGTTCGCCAAGATGCTCGTGCGCGACGCGAAGGTCGCGGTGTCACCCGGGGTCGGCTTCGGGCCGGGCGGCGAGGGCTTCGTGCGCTTCGCCCTGGTCGAGAACGAGCAGCGGATCGGCCAGGCGCTGCGCGGGATCCGCAAGGCTCTCGTCAAGCTCGGCTGACTCGGCGCCCTCCGGCGGTTCCCGAAGATCTCCGGAGGGCGGTCGCGGGAGCGTGGAAGGTCGGGCGCCCTCCGGCGGTTCCCGAAGATCTCCGGAGGGCGGTCGCGGGAGCGTGGAAGGTCGGGCGCCCTCCGGCGGCTATCC
>DASXYP010000042.1:0-2484 GCA_036502405.1 Acidimicrobiia bacterium | reverse complement strand
GACGCGGTCGCGAGTGCGACAAGGACGAGAGGGGCGACCGAAAACCGCTTCTTGAGCATGCGGACAGTCAGCCACGGACCCCCGCCGCAGCAGCCAAAGGATGCCGAAGAATCTCGTAAGACCGTGCGCGGCCCCGCGCTCTCGAGCGCATCCTCGACGGCGTCGCCGCACTCGTGCGCATGCGACGAACCGTCGCCTGAGAATTGCTGTCGCGAGAGCGTCGCTCGGGTCAGCGGCGCGGGTTGTGGTCCCCGGCGGTTGCGGGTCTGTGATCCGCGCGGTCAGGTCGTCCGTGAACCCGGCTCCGGACACGGCCTGCCAAGCCGAGGCCAGCGTCACTTCCTCGTCCCGTGGACTCAAGTGCGAGGACCCCTCCGGCCCTGCTCCTCCTCGTGGCGGCGGCCTTCGTACAGGTCGGCTGCCGAACCGATCTCGTACAGCTCCTCGTCAAGCCGGCGGACGACCTCGTGGTCCACCGCCCAGCGGAGCGCTCCGTCGAACCCGACGGCGGTCCAGCGTGACGCTCCCGACAGCTCGGCAAGCCTGTCGCGCGTCAGGACGCCGTACGGCGCGAGCGTGTCGGCTAGGTGATGAGCTGCCTCGCGGAGGAGTGCGTCGCTCCGGTCGTCTGATCGCGTGCTCATGAGTGATCGGCCGAAGCCTCCCACGTCCGGATCGACGTCGCACCCGGGAGTCCCCTGGTCGATGCCCTGGCCGAGTAGGCTCGTTCAGTGGCCGTCCCCGACAGCCCGATGCTGTCCCCGGCGCAGCTCGAGACGCTGGCCGGGGTGGGGGAGGAACGCGCGGCGGGCGTGGGCGACGTCCTCTACGGCGTCGGCGATCAGCGGTACCCGTTCATCGCGATCCTCGAGGGCGAGGTCGTGATCCTCGACAGCGCCGGTCACGAGATCGTCCGCCACGGTCCGTCCCGGTTCCTCGGCGAGCTGAACATGCTCTCGGGGCAGACAGTCTTCGTCACCGCCGTGGTCACGGAGCCTCTGCGCTACATCGCGGTCGACCGCGACGTCATGCGCGAGCTGCTGTTCGACGACGAACCGCTGAGCGAGCTGGTGCTCTCCACGTTCATCGCGCGGCGCGAGGGGCTGCAGCGGGTCGCGGGGCTCGGCATGGAGATCGTCGGCCAACACGCGTCGGAGCCGACCAGGCGGATGCTCGACTTCGCGCGCAGCAACCGCCTGCCGTTCACGTGGCGCGACGAGGCGCCCGAGGGGGAGACGCCGCTCGTGCGGCTGCCCGGTGGCGTGGAGCTGCACGCGCCGTCGACCGGTGAGGTGTCGCGGGCGCTGGGCATCGGCCGGGAGCTCGCCCCGCGGGAGGAGGTCGACCTGCTGGTGGTCGGTGGCGGCCCAGCGGGACTCGGTGCGGCGGTCTACGGCGCCTCGGAGGGGCTCGAGACGCTGATCGTCGAGAGCACCGCGCTCGGCGGGCAGGCGGGCTCGTCGCGCCGGATCGAGAACTACCTCGGCTTCCCGGCGGGCATCACCGGCACCGAGCTGACCAGCCGCGCCGTCGTCCAGACCCGGAAGTTCGGCGCGCGGTCGGCGACGCCCTACCGGGCGGTCGCGCTAGAACCCGGGGACGGGCGACACGTCGTCCGTCTGGAGGAGGACCGTGAGGTCGCAGCGCGTGCCGTGGTGCTCGCGACCGGCGCCGAGTACCGGCGACTGCCGGCCGATGGCCTCGCCGAGTACGAGGGGCTCACCGTCTTCTACGCTGCCGGTCCTCCCGAGGCGCAGCTTTGCGGCGCCTCGCGGGTGGGCGTCGTCGGTGGCGGCAACTCGGCGGGTCAGGCCGCGGTGTGGCTCGCACGCGGCGGTGCTCTCGTGACCCTGCTGCACCGCCGTGCGGACCTGCGCGAGACCATGTCGCAGTACCTGATCCGCGAGCTGGAGCGCTACGGCGTCGCCGTCCGCGACCGGAGCGAGGTTGCTGCCCTACACGGCGCGGACGGCCACCTCGAGGCCGTCACGCTCGCGGACGGCCCGCGTCTGCCGTTCTCGTTCCTGTTCCTCTTCCTCGGCGCGCGACCGTGCACCGCATGGCTCGGCGACGCGGTCGATCGCGACGAGAAGGGCTTCATCCTGACCGGCGCCGCGGCGAACGCGACCTACCTGCTCGAGACGAGCGTCCCGGGCATCTTCGCGGCCGGGGACGTCCGCTCGGGCTCGACCAAGCGGTGCGCGACAGCGGTCGGCGAAGGCGCCATGGCCGTGCAGTTGGTCCACGCGCACCTCGCGCGCGCGCTCGGCGTCCAGGGCGGCGCGCCCGGGCCGACGGCCGTCCAGCCTTGACGGCCGTCCATCGCGCCCCGGCGGAGCACGCTTCGCCGCCTCGCGCCTTGCTGTTCGGCACCCCCGGGGCGCGACCAGGGTTCTCACGGGCGCGAACGGAGTCTGCGGCGATCAGGATCAGCGCAACGGAGACTCACATGTCCGTCACCACCGAGCCGTCCGCGCGCGCCAC
>DASXYP010000041.1:0-22000 GCA_036502405.1 Acidimicrobiia bacterium | reverse complement strand
GACTGCACGCAGATCGACACGCGGGGATCGCGGCGGGCGTTGTGCGCCTTGGCCCGCTGGGGGTACGTCGACACGACGACACGGCCCTGCGGGTCCGTGCCGCAGGTGACCGGCGAGAGCTGGGGTGCGCCGTCGGCGCGGCGAGTGACGAGCATCCCGCGATGCCGGGTCCGCAGGAACGCGACGAGCTCGTCGCGCCCGACGCGACGTGCCGTCGCGATCGGCCGGGCCATCAGCGCACCAACCGGAAGAAGGCGCGGACGTCGTCGACGAACGCGCCGGGCTGCTCGAACGCGGCGAAGTGGCCGCCCCGGTCGCGCTCGGTCCAGTGCCGGATGTCCGAGAACCGGGTCTCGGCCCAGCGGCGCGACGCCCGGATGATCTCCTTCGGCAGGACCAGGACCCCGACCGGCACACCGACGGGCGCGAGCTTCGTCCCGAAGTCGTTGAAGCTCTCCCAGTAGAGCCGGCCCGACGACGCGCCCGTCCCCGGGATCCAGTACAGCATCACGTTGTCGAGGAGCTCGTCGCGGGTGAAGACGTTCTCCGGGTGGCCGTCGCAGTCGGTCCACGCCCAGAACTTCTCCACGATCCACGCGGCCTGCGCGGCAGGGGAGTCGACCAGCCCGTAGCCGAGCGTCTGCGGCCGGGTCGACTGCTGGGTCGAGTACCCGGCCTCCCACCGTTGGTAGTGCTCGAGCGACTCCAGCGCGGCCTGCTCGGAGGGGGTCGGCTCGCTCATCGACGCATCCGGGAACGCGATGACCATGTTGAGGTGGATGCCGACGACATGCTCGTCGTCGAGCCGACCGAGGCTCGTCGTCACGCTCGCACCCCAGTCCCCGCCCTGCGCGCCGTAGCGGTCGTAGCCGAGCCGCGCCATGAGCGCCGCCCACGCGGCCGCGATGTGGGGCGTCGTCCACCCGGTCCCGCTCGGCCGGTCGCTGAACCCGTAGCCCGGGAGCGAGGGGCAGACGACGTGGAAGGCATCCGTGGCGTCACCACCGTGCGCGACCGGGTCGGTGAGCGGGCCGATGACCTTGTGGAACTCGACCACCGATCCCGGCCACCCGTGGGTGATGACGAGCGGCAGCGCGTCGGGCTCGGGTGAGCGGACGTGCACGAAGTGGATGCCGAGCCCGTCGAGCTCGGTGCGGAACTGCGGGAAGTCGTTCAGCCGCGCTTCGGACGCGCGCCAGTCGTACTTCGTCGCCCAGTAGTCGCAGAGCTCCTGCACGTACGCGAGCGGGATGCCCTGCGACCAGTCGTCCACGGTCTCGCGCTCGGGCCAGCGGGTGCGGGCGAGGCGCTCCCGGAGGTCGGCGAGCTCGACCTCCGGGACGTCGATGCAGAACGGCTGGATCTCGGCGGCCACAGGCTCTCCCCTCGGTCGGCGGGAGCGTACGCCGGACCGACGGGTCGCGCGATCAGGCGCGCGCGCCGCGCTCAGGACGGAGCGGCCGACGGCGCGGGCTCGCGGGCGACGATCTCGCTCGCCGCGATCAGCAGGAGCACGAGGATCGCGACGACGAGGACCGTCAGCGGCTTCGGGTGGCTCCAGGCCACCAGCACGACCGCCCCGAGGCCGATGACCACGATCCGGATGCCGGTGCGCGACCGGGCGACCCAGCCCGGGAAGCCCTCGGTCGCGAGTTGGCGTCCCTCGCCGCCCCGAGCGACCGAGCGGAGCCGGGTCGCGCTCGACGACGGTCCCGAGAGCCAGGCGCCGATGGCGACGACGATGCCGAGTACGAAGATGCTGCGGGCCGCGAGCCGAAGGAAGCTCAGGAGCTGGTCGTACGCGGCCTGCGCCGCGGCCCGCGACAGCGTCGCGGTCGTGACCGCGTCCAGGTAGAGCGACCGGCCGACGTTGAAGGCGGTGAGGATCACGAGCATCCCGATCGCGAGACCGAGCCCGCACCACATCACGGTCTTCCGGCGCTTCCGGGAGAGCGCGATGGCCGCGGCGTAGAGCAGCAGCGTGAGGATCGGCAGCACGATCGCGAGCTTCTGGAGCAGGTCGACCGAGGACTGGGCGGACTTCAGGTCCTCGGACTGGAACAGCACGATCCGGGGACTGACCCGTTGGCCCGACCCGGAGAAGACGGTGATCCCCAGGCTGGTGAGCTTCTGGCGCACCTTGGTCACGGCCGGCCCGAGCTTGACCGCGACCTCGCCGTTGCTCGTCGTGATCCGATGGCTGCTGTTGCCGGTGAGCACGGCGACCACCTGGTCGTGGGCCCGCCGGTTGGCCCGCTTCCACAGCGTGGCGAAGCGGTCCGAGCTCAACACCCTGACCGCGACCCGGTTCACGACGGTCTCGAGCGACCCGGCGACCGCGGGCGCGATGAACTCGGCACGGGGCGGGAGTGCGTCCCTGACCCGCGCTTCGACGGTCTTGTCGTCGACCAGGGAGCTCGTGATCGCCGCCGCGGCCGAGTGGATGATCGCCTCGTTCTTCGCCAACGGCGCGACGGTGGATACGTACTGGTCGGTGTCGAGCAGCGTGTTCTTGGTCCACACCGCGATCACCGACAGCGGTGCGAGCACCGATGCCACGATGAGCAGGAGGGCGACGGCGATGCGCCGACCGCGTCCCGAGCGGGCCTTCTCGTCAGGCCCGGGCGTGGTTGCGCTCATGCCGTCCCCTCCTGCTCGTCGTGTCGATCAGGGTCGGCTCAGCCGATGGCCTTGGCCTTGAGCTTCTGGAACTCGGCGTCGTCGATGACCCCGCGCTCCTTGAGGTCCGCGATGCGGGCGAGCTCGTCGGCGGTGCTGGCCTGGGTGCCGGTCGCCTGCTGGATGTACTGGCGTGCCGCGGCATCCTGCGCCTCGGCGGCCTCGACCGCGTGTTCGTGCATCTTGTGCCCGCGGGCGATGAGGTACACGAAGACCCCCAGGTACGGCACGACGATCACGAAGATCACCCAGATCGCCTTGGCGAAGCCCCCGATGTCGTGGCTGCGGAAGATGTCCGCGAACACCGTGATCAGCAGCCAGATCCAGATGAAGAACATGAAGAACCAGAGCATCGACCAGAGGACCTGACCGGTACCGAAGTCGTTTGCGAGCACGCGCACTCCCTTGTCGGATGTCGTCGTTGTGGAGGTCAGTATCGGCCGATCCCCGCCGCGGGCGCATCATCCGCCCTGGGTGATCCGGCGCGTGCCCGATTCGTGGTGCCGCGCCCGAGTTGGCGGGCCTCAGCTGGTCGGGCGGTCAGCCGGTGGGGATCCGCCGGATCTCGAGCATCGTGGAGTGCCGTGCCCCGCGCCGGATGCCGATCCGGTAGACGACCACGATGATCGCGGCGGCGCCCATCACCCACGGCCCGATGCGGCGGCCGTGCTCGACCTCCTCGTCGAGCTCACCCGTCGCCTCGCGCAGCTTCGCCTCGATG
The DNA here is from genome assembly GCA_036502405.1 of Acidimicrobiia bacterium. Classification (GTDB taxonomy): domain Bacteria; phylum Actinomycetota; class Acidimicrobiia; order IMCC26256; family JAENVU01; genus Chersky-806. The sequence continues at coordinate 18,600 of DASXYP010000041.1, read as the reverse complement.
TCGGCCTTGGTGATGCGGCCGCGGGGCTCGGGGGGGACGGTGGGGTGGCGGGGCACGGGGCGATTCTGGCAGAGGCGCGAGACTCGCGCCCGTGACCGATCCTTCCTGCTGCGCGCCCGGTCGCGAACCGGGTGCCGCAGGCACCGCGCGCCCGCCGACGCGTGTGCGACACGAGTCCCAGCCGGATCCCGAGCCGATGGTGCGCCTGGACGGCGGGACCTTCCTCATGGGCACGACGGACCCTGAGGGCTACGCGGCCGACGGCGAGGGCCCGGTGCACGCGGTGACGCTCTCGCCGTTCTGGATCGATCGGCACGCGGTGACCAACGCGCGCTTCGGTGCCTTCGTCGCGGCGACCCGCCACTGCACCGCGGCCGAGCAGTACGGGTGGTCCTTCGTGTTCGCGGGGTTGCTCCCGGACGACTTCCCGGAGACCCGCGGCGTGGCGGCCGCGCCGTGGTGGCGCCAGGTGCACGGCGCGGACTGGGCTCACCCGGAGGGACCACACTCGGACCTGGGCGGCCGCTCCGATCATCCGGTGGTGCACGTCTCGTGGGACGACGCGCGCGCGTACTGCGCGTGGGCGGGCGCCCGGCTGCCCACCGAGGCGGAGTGGGAGTACGCCGCGCGCGGCGGGCTGGAGCAGCAGCGGTTCCCGTGGGGAAGCGACCTCGAGCCCGGGGGCGCGCACCGCATGAACGTCTGGCAGGGCGACTTCCCGGCGCGGAACACGCAGGCGGACGGCTGGTACGGCACCGCGCCCGTCGATGCCTTCCCGCCCAACGGGTACGGGTTGCACAACGTGGCCGGCAACACGTGGGAGTGGTGCACGGACTGGTTCGGTGCCGAGTACTACCGGTCGAGCCCCGGGCACGACCCCGAGGGGCCGCAGTCGGGGACGCACCGGGTGATGCGCGGAGGGTCGTACCTCTGCCACGAGTCGTACTGCAACCGCTACCGCGTCGCCGCGCGCAGCGGGAACACCGCGGACTCGTCGACCGGCAACCTCGGGTTCCGCTGCGCTCGGGACGGAGACCTTCCGGCCGCCGGAGGGCGTCCGTAGATCGCGGTCCGGCGATCGCCCTCCGGGATCTCCGGGGATCGTCAAGAGGAGTAGGGGCAGTGCCTGCAGCCGCTCCCGCAGCACGCACCCCGGGCGAGGAGGGTGGAGGCGGTGAACACGAAGTACCCGGTCTCGGGATCGAGGTAGCCGGGCTCGCCCGCCGCGACCGCCGCGGCGTGGGCGCGGTCGATCGCGGCCGCGCGGGCGTCGCGGCCGGGATCCCCGGTCATCCGTCGACGAAGTCGAGCTCCATGTGCGCGGCGCGCAGCCCGTACACGAAGGCGTTCGGCATCTCGACCACCGAGTCCGGCACGAGGCGCAGGTCGCGGACCCGCCGGGCGAGCTCCTCGAGGAAGAGCCGGATCTCGAGGCGGGCGAGCGACGCGCCGAGGCAGAAGTGCGTCCCGAAGCCGAAGGCGAGATGGCGGTTCGGGTACCGGGTCAGGTCGAGCGCCTCGGGGTCGTCGAAGTGTGCGGGATCGCGATTGGCCGAGCCGTACATCAGCACCAGCTGGTCGCCCGCTCGGACCTTCGCCCCGCCGAGCTCGACGTCCTCGGTCGCGACGCGGCACATGTTGTGGATCGGCGTGACGAACCGGATGAGCTCCTCGGTCGCGATCTCGAGGTCGACGCCGCGCTTGAGCAGGTCCCACTGGTCCGGGAAGCGCGTGAAGTTGACCAGGGACCGGGCGATGACCGTCCGGGTCGTCTCGGCACCACCGTCGAGGAGGAGCAGGGAGTCGGCGATGGTGTTGTCGACGCCGACGGGACAGCCGTCGATCTCGGCCTGGGTCCAGATCGTCATGACGTCCTGGGCGGGGCACCGGAGCTTCTCCTGGTGCAGGTCGGAGGACGCCTGCGCGAACTCCATCGCCGCGACGATGCCGTCCTCGTCGTGGTACCGCGGGCCGCCGCCGAGCGCGATCGTCCGCTCGGACCAGCTCTGCAGCTGCGGCCACGCGTCCGCACCGAAGCCGAGCAGCTTGCCGATCATCATCGCGGGCAGCGGTGCCGCGAGGTCGCCGATGACCTCGGTCCTCCCGCCGTTCGCCTCGACCGCGTCGAAGAGCTGCGAGATCGTCGTGCGCGCCTCGGACTCCCAGGCGCCGACCGCGCGCGGCGTGAAGCTGCGGGCGACGAGGTTCCGCCGGGTGCGGTGCTCGGGGTCGTCGAGGCCGATGAGCGACGGGTCGGCCGGGATGTTGGGGCGGTACCCGCCCTTGTTCCGGTCCGAGCTCACGAAGAGATCGGCGTGCTTCTCGATGTGCTCGATGTCGTCGTAGCGCGTGACGCCCCAGAGCTCGTTGGTGGCGTCCCAGTACACCGGCTCGTTCTCGCGCAGCCACGCGTACGTGCCGTACGGGTCGTTCGTGTACAGGGTGCCGTCGAGGAGGTCCACGTCCATGTCGGGGATCGTAGGACGCCGTAGGCTCGGCCCGGAAAGGGGGTCGGTGCCCATGTTGACCGACGGCTTCAACCACGTGGCGGTCCTGACCCGGGACAGCGCGCGCCTGCACGCCTTCTACCTCGACGTCTTCGACGCGCCGGTGCGGCGGCCCGATCCGGAGATCCCGCCCGAAGCCGGGACGCGGCTCTCCATCATCGACCTCGGTCCCCACTCGGAGCTGAACGTGTTCGAGATCGACGGCAACACGGAGGCCGAGCGCCAGGTGCCGATGTTCGGCCGCGGCCGGATCGACCACCTCGCGCTCCAGGCCGCGTCACTCGCCGAGTTCGAGACGATCCGCGACCGGCTCATGGCGCGCGGCGCGACCGACGGCTTCGTCACCGACTTCGGCCCGATGTTCAGCCTCTTCTTCCGCGACCCGGACGGCCTCGAGTGCGAGGTCTGCATCGAGAACCCCGACGCGGAGCCCGGCGTCACCCACCCGCCGGGCACACCGGCCCCCCGCTGGTCCGCGGCGTAAGGGGCGCGGGCCTACGCGGACGTCGACACGCGCTCCGCGTCGTGCGTCGAGAGGCCGTCGACGAGGTAGTCGAAGCCGTCACTCACGAGCGCCTGGAGATCGCCGCCGGACTCCAGCCACTGATACATCGCGGCGTGCAGGCACGCCATCGCCGCGCCGGCCACGAGCCGCAGCTGCAGATCGGGCGTGGTCCCGCCGGCGAGCCGGTCGCGCTCCTTCAGCGCCGCGGTGACCGCCTCTTCCCAGCTCCGCTGCCGCTCGAACTTGTGGGACCGCAGGCCCGAGCTGCTGTCGTACGCGCGCGAGCGGAGCACGAGACGCTCCCGGTCCTGCGCGTACTCGTCGGTCGTGGCGAGGAACGCGGCCTGGACGGAGCGGACGGGCTGCTCGTCCGCCGGACGGTTCGCGAGCTCGGCCAGCAGCGCCTCGAGCCGCTCGTCGCCGTCGACGAAGAGGACATCCTCCTTGCTCCCGTAGTACCGGAAGAAGGTCCGGGGGGAGACGTCGCAAGCTTCCGCGATCTCGTCGACCGTGGTCCCGTCGAAGCCCTTCTCGGCGAAGAGCTCCAGCGCCGCGGTCTCGAGGGCGTGACGCGTCTTCTCCTTCTTGCGCGCCCGCAGACCGAGAGCCGTGGCGTCCGGGCGGTCGCCTCCGGTGGGATCCAAATCCGTCACGTTCAGAAGTTTGGCAGAAAATAACTATTGGCGCAAGCCGTCGAAAGTCAGGTACTGTCACTTCATGACCACCACCGCGGACTCCGCCTCCGCACCCCAGGCGGCATCCCCGGCCGCATCCACGCCTGCACCTCCCGGCTCGGGCGCGCACGCCTCCACCCACGGCATCGAGCCGGCGGCCTACGCGCGCCGCTGGTGGACGCTGGCGGTGCTCTGCCTCAGCCTCCTCATCGTCTTCGTCGGGAACGCGAGCCTCAACGTCGCGATCCCGACGCTCTCGCGCGACCTCAACGCGACCACCTCGCAGCTCCAGTGGGTCGTGGCCGCGTACTCGCTCGTGTTCGCGGGGCTCCTGTTCTCGACCGGTGCGCTCGGCGACCGGTTCGGGCGCAAGGGCGCCCTGCAGCTCGGCCTGCTCGGGTTCATGGTCGCGGCCGCGCTCGCGTCCGAGTCGACGCAGATGTGGCAGCTCATCGCCTGTCGCGCCGCCATGGGCGCCTCGGCCGCGCTGATCATGCCGTCGACGCTGTCGATCCTCGTGAACGTCTTTCCTCCGCACGAGCGCGCGAAGGCGATCGCGATCTGGGCCGCGACGACCGGCGCGGCGGGCGCGATCGGACCCGTCGCCAGCGGCTTCCTGCTCGGGCATTTCTGGTACGGCTCGGTCTTCCTCATCAACGTCCCGATCATCGCGGTGGCGCTGGTCGCCGGCTGGTTCCTCGTGCCGCGCTCGCGCGACCCCGAGCAGGGCAAGCTCGACCCGCTCGGCGCGGTGCTCTCCATCATCGGGATCTCCGCGCTCGTCTACGGGCTGATCCAGGCCCCGGACCAGGGGTGGGGCAGCACCGGCACCCTGGCCGCGTTCGGGATCGCCGCGGTGGTCCTGGCGCTGTTCGTCGCATGGGAGCTGCACGTCGACGAGCCGATGCTCGACATGAGCTTCTTCAAGAACGCCGCGTTCAGCACCGGGACCGGCGGGATGATCCTCGTCTTCCTCGCGATGTACGGCGTGATGTTCCTCATCACGCAGTACTTCCAGCTGGTCCTCGGCTACAGCCCGCTGTCGGCGGCGCTCCGCACCCTGCCGATGGCGCCGATCATGATCATCGTGGCGCCGCTGACCCCTCGACTCTCGAAGATGTTCGGCGCGCACCGCGTCGTCGCCGGCGGCATGATCCTCATCACCGTCGGGCTGCTGATGTTCCGCGCGCTCGGCGTGAACACGTCGTACTGGTACGTGCTGGTGGCGTTCGTCCCGCTCGTCGGCGGCATCGCGCTGACGATGTCGCCGATGACCGCGTCGATCATGGGCGCGGTCCCGGCGCGGCGCGCGGGCGCGGGCTCCGCGATGAACGATGCGACTCGGGAGCTCGGCGCGGCGCTCGGGGTCGCGGTGCTCGGAAGCGTCGCGGCCTCGCACTACGCGAGCGCGATGACCAGCGTGGTCGCGCACCTCTCGCCGGGGCAGGCCTCGGAGGCGACGACTTCGCTCTCGGGCGCGCTGGGCGAGGCGGCCAAGCTGCCCGCGGCCGCCGGCCACGCGCTGACGCTCGGGGCCCAGGACGCGTTCATCGGTGGCATCCACCTCGCGGTGACGGTCGGCGCCATCCTGGCCGCCATCTCGGCGGTGATCGTCTACCGCTACCTGCCCCACACCATGGGGGACGAGGGTGCGATGCACGGACCCGTCGAGTCCATGGAGGACGCGGCCGAGCTCGGGCTCGCCGGCACCCCGCCGATCTTCGCCGACGTCGAGGACGAGCGGTCGCTGGACGCGGATTCTCTCCGCGGCCGGTGACGACACCCAATACCGTCCCGGGGGTGAGCGAGTCGCCGGTCACCCTCCCGAACGGCGCGCCGGACCCGCGCCGCTGGTTCACCCTCGTCATCGTCATCCTCTCGGTGCTGATCGTCGCGCTCGACACGACGGTGCTGAACGTCGCGATCCCGACGATCCTGCGGGACCTCCACACGACGCTGCCCAGCCTGCAGTGGGTGATCACCGGGTACTCGCTGACGTTCGCGAGCCTGCTCATCATCGGTGGTCGTCTGGCCGACCTCTACGGCGCGCGCCGGATCTTCATCATCGGCGCCGCGCTGTTCGGCGTCGGCTCGCTGCTGGCGTCGCTCGCGCAGTCCGTCCCCGTGCTGATCCTCGGTGAGGCGATCATCGAGGGCGTCGGTGCCTCGCTCATGATGCCCGCGACGCTCGGCATCCTCTCCTCGACCTTCCACGGGCACGAGCGGGCCACCGCGTTCGCGATGTGGGGTGCGACCGCCGGTGCCGCGGTCGCGCTCGGCCCGCTCCTCGGCGGCTTCCTGACCACGAACTACTCGTGGCGCTGGTCGTTCCGGATCAACCTCATCGTCGTACCCGTCGCGATCATCGGGGCGCTGCTGGTGATGCGGCGCAGCCCGACGGCGTCCGAGCGCGAGCGAATCGACGTGCCGGGAGCCTTCCTGATCGCGAGCGGCATGTTCCTCCTCGTCTTCGCGCTCAGTGAGGGCACGCGGTACGGCTGGTGGCGCCCGCTCGAGGAGTTCGGGATCGGCGGCTCCGAGCTCTGGCCCACGAGCCGGCCGGTCTCGATCGTCCCGATCGCGATCCTCGCCGCGGTGGGCCTCCTCGCCGCGTTCTACGCGGTCGAGCGGCGCAAGGAGCGTGAGGACGCCGATCCACTCTTCGAGTTCGGGCAGCTGCATCGGCTGAGCTTCCGCTACGGGCTGCTCACGACGCTGGTGCTGGCGATGGGCCAGCTCGGGTTCCTGTTCGTGCTGCCGGTGTTCCTCCAGGACGGACTGCACCTTTCCGCGGTCGACAACGGGTTGTGGCTGCTGCCGTCGGGCATCTCGATCATCGTCGGGACCCAGATCGGGGCCCGGCTCACCCGGCGCATCTCGGTGACCTCCGTCGTGCGGAGCGGTCTGCTCCTCGAAGCGGTCGGGCTCGCGCTCATGGTCCTCGCGATCTCGCCGCAGCTCACCTTCTGGTCGCTCCTGCCCGGCCTGGTCGTCTTCGGGATCGGCATCGGGTTCGCGGGTTCGCAGCTGACCAACGTGATCCTCTCCGAGATCCCCAACGAGCGGTCGGGCGCGGCGAGCGGCGCCAACACGACGGTCCGCCAGCTCGGGGCTGCGCTCGGCATCGCGGTCATCGGCGCGCTGCTCACGAGCGTCACCATCTCGCACGCGCTGCAGAGCGTCCGGGCGTCGCGGCTGTCGGGCGCGTTCAAGGGGACGGTCGAGCGGGGATTGCACACCAACGGCGTGAACTTCGCGCCGCCCCGCGGCGCGTCGATCGCCGATGTCGCCGAGCTGCGCCACGTGGTCGAGAGCGCAGTGGCGGCAGGGACGCGCAGCGCCCTGACCTTCGCCACGGTGGTCGTCGTGATCGGAGCGTTCGTGTCGCTGCTGATCCCGAAGATCAAGGTGCCGACCCGCCCGGACGAGGAGGCCGCGCTCGAGCGGATCGAGGCGCTCGGCCCGGTGAGCGGGTCGACGGTGGAGCCCACCGTGGTGGAGTGGCAGGGCTGAGCGCCCGGGGCCCGGCCCTTCTTCCTCAAGGTCCGCACCGGCATGGCCGACGAGCCCAGGGCACGACCGTAGAGTTCTCGCCGGGCACGCGCGGCGGGAGGGCGACCGTTGAAGGGGGCCGTCGTGGCGACGACGGAAGGCAAGCTCGACCGGGGAACGCTCCTGGCGCTGGTCGCGATGGCGCTCGGCGTGTTCGTGATCGCGAACGACTTCACCGCGTTGAGCGTCGCGGTCCCCCAGATCGAGAAGGATCTGGGGACCGACCTCTCGACCGCACAGTGGGTGATCAACGGCTATGCGCTGGTGTTCGGCGTGTTGATCGTCACCGGCGGCAAGCTCGCCGACCTCTACGGCCGCAAGCGGATCTTCATGATCGGGAGCGCGATCTTCGCCGGCTTCTCCGTGCTGGGCGGCCTCGCACCCAACATCGACGTGCTCATCGCGTGCCGGATGCTGATGGGCATCGGTGGCGCGTTGATGTGGCCGGCGGTCCTCGGGATGACCTACGCGATCCTCCCCGACAGCAAGGCGGGCCTCGCCGGTGGCCTCATCCTCGGTGTCGCCGGGCTCGGCAACGCGATCGGACCGATGTTCGGGGGGTTCCTCACCGACGTGCTGAGCTGGCGGTGGGTGTTCTTCGTGAACCTCCCGATCGCGCTCTTCGCCATGTACGTGACCCGACGCGAGGTGACCGAGTCCCAGGTCGGTGCAACCGACCGGCGCCTCGACTATCCCGGCGTCGCCACGCTCACGATCGGGGTGGTGGCACTGCTGCTCGCGCTCGACGAAGGCTCGGACCTCGGGTTCACCAGCCCGACGATCCTCACGTTCTTCGCCGTCGGCTTCGTGATGCTCGCGGTCTTCGGCATCATCGAGTCCCGCCAGGGCGACCACGCGCTGATCCCGCGCGACATCCTGTCGAACCGCATCTTCACCGCAGCCAGCGTCTCGGTCCTGGTGATGTCCGCGATCTTCTTCTCCGCGCTGCTCTACCTGCCCCAGTTCATGACCAAGGTGCTCGGCTACTCCGCGTTGGGATCCGGGGCGGGCCTGCTGCCGATGATGGGCGTGTTCGCGGCGACGTCGTTCATCGCGGGATCGCTGTACCAGCGGCTCGGCGCCAAGGCGATCGTCTCGCTCGGCGCCGGGTTCCTCGCGGTCGGCATGCTGATGCTGTCGCGGCTCGACGTCCACTCGTCGTACCTGTCGCTGGTGCCCGGGATGATCGTCCTGGGGATCGGCGTCGGGCTCTTCTACTCGTCGGTCACGACGTCCGCGGTCACCGCGCTCGATCCCTCGCGCTCGAGCCTGGCCGGCGGCATCGTCTACATGTGCCAGATCGCCGGCGGCGCGATCGGCCTGGGCCTCAACACCGCGATCGTGGTCGCGTCGGGCACGTCGGGGAGCGACCTCGCCGACGGCATCTCGCACGCGTTCATGGTCGACGCGATGCTCGGCGTCGCCGGCCTCGTGATCGCGTTGCTGTTCGTCGGCGGCACGGTCACCGCCGAGGATCGCCGCCGGCTCCGCTGGCACCACCGCGCCCACGCCTGAGTGATCCGCGCCGGCGCCCGCGGCGAATCGTGGTCAGCAGGGAGACGACCACGAGGAGGCTCATCATGGGTGCCGATGCCAACATCAAGACCATCGAGGGCGTGTACGACGCGTTCACACGCGGCGACGTCGCGGCGATCGTCGCCGTCGTGACCGACGACGTCGACTGGGCGTCCGAGGCATCGTCGACGGCGGCGCCGTGGTACGGCGTCCACCGGGGCAAGGACGGGGTCGCGGCGTTCTTCGAGCAGCTCGCGGGCGCGATGGAGGTCGAGGAGTTCACACCGACCTCGTACGCGGCCAACGACAACGACGTGCTGACCGTCGTGCGGTTCCGCGTGAAGTCCCGGGCGACCGGCCGCAGCGCCGCCATGGACCTGCACCACGTGTTCGGGTTCCGGGACGGGAAGATCGCCTACTACCGCGGCACCGAGGACACCGCCCAGACCGAGGCCGTGCTGCGCGCCTGAGCACGCCCCGCTTCTCTGTCTGTGCCGAATTCGTCGCGGTACGACCGGATCGGCACAGACAAGGGAGTCGACCGGGGAGCCGGGGCCGGGCGCCCAGGTTCTTGAGTCGTTCTTACGCCGGTCGCAGCCGGCTCTTACCGGCTCCCGGCACGGTGTCGTCATGCACGACGTCCACCCCGAGCGGCTCACGATCCCCTCGCCAGCTCCCGCCGAGACCGAGCCGGCCGCGCCGACGGTCGAGATCGCGGTCCCGGTCTACAACGAGGAGCGCGTCCTCGCCTCGAGCATCGAGCGCCTCCACACGTACCTCTCCTCGCGCTTCCCGTTCACGTGGCGCATCACCATCGTCGACAACGCGTCGACCGACGGAACGTGGATCAACGCGATGCGACTGGCGCGCGACCTGCCGCACGTCACCGCACGCCACCTCGACCGGAAGGGCCGCGGGCTGGCGTTGCGCTCGGCCTGGTCGGCATCGGACGCAGCCGTGGTCGCGTACATGGACGTCGACCTCTCCACCGACCTCGACGCGCTCCTCCCGCTCGTCGCGCCGCTCGTCTCCGGCCACTCCGACCTCGCGATCGGGTCGCGGCTGGCGCCGGGGTCCTCGGTCGCGCGCGGGCCGAAGCGTGAGCTCATCTCCCGCACGTACAACCTGATCCTCCGGACCGTGCTCGCGAGCCGGGTCCGCGACGCGCAGTGCGGCTTCAAGGCGGTGCGCGCCGACGTCGCCCGCCGGCTCCTCCCCGCCGTGTCCGACGACGGATGGTTCTTCGACACCGAGCTGCTCGTGCTCGCCGAGCACAACGGGCTCCGCATCCACGAGGTGCCGGTGGACTGGATCGACGACGCGGACAGCCGCGTCCACGTCGCCCGCACCGCGTTCGACGACCTGCGCGGGACGGCGCGGATGGCCCGTGCCTTCGCCGCCGGGCGCGCGGACCTCGAGCTGGGCCCGACCGCGCGTCCGGCGCTCGACGACGACTTCGGGCGCCGGCTCGTGAGCTTTGCGACGATCGGCGCGGTCAGCACCCTGGTCTCGCTGGTGATCTACCTGCTGACCTGGAGCGCGCTCGGAGCGGTCGGCGCGAACGCGCTGGCCGTCAGCGCGACGTTCGTCGCCAACGCGTGGGCGAACGCGCGGTTCACCGTCGGCAGCCGGCACCCGCAGTGGCGGAGAGCGGTCGCGACCTACGCCGCATCGCTCGCCGTCACCAGCGCGGCGCTCGCGGGCGTGGCGCTCGCGGGCGGCGGCTTCGGCGCCCAGCTGGCCGTCCTGATCGTCACCTGGATGGCGTTGGCGGCCTGCCGCTTCGCCGCCATGCGCACCACTCCCACCACCCATCGGCGTGCGGCATCCCGAAGGTCTCCGGAGGACGATCGCCGGACCGGGCTGCGCGGGCGTCTTCCGGCACCATCCCGAAGGTCTCCGGAAGACGATCGCCGGACCGGGGTGCGCGGGCGTCTTCCGGCGGCGCGAGCGCGCCGCGCCGACCGACCCTGAGGAACGGTCCCACCATGTCGAACACGACGCTGATCCCCCCGACGTCCGGCCCCGCGGGCCCCGATCCCGCCCCCGCGGCGCACGGTGACGACGGGGCCCCGGCCCGCCCGGAGCCGCCGCGCACCCCCCGGCTGCGGCGGCTCTGGCGCGGGCCCGACGCCGACCCGGCGTGGGCCCGGCCCGCGCTCCTGGTGCTGCTCCTCGCGACCGGGGTCCTCTACCTCTGGGGCCTCGGCGCGTCGGGCTGGGCGAACTCCTACTACTCGGCCGCGGCGCAGGCGGCGACGAAGAGCTGGAAGGCGTTCTTCTACGGATCCACCGACTCGTCGAACTTCATCACGATCGACAAGACGCCGCTGTCGATCTGGCCGATGGCGATCTCGGCCCGCATCTTCGGCGTGAGCTCGTGGTCGATCCTGGCGCCGCAGGCCCTCGAGGGCGTCGCGATGGTCGGCATCCTCTACGCCACGGTCAAGCGCTGGTTCTCGCCGGCTGCCGCGCTCGTCGCCGGTGCGGTCGCCGCGCTCACGCCGGTCGCCGTGCTCATGTTCCGGTTCAACAACCCGGACTCGCTCCTCGTGCTCCTGCTCGTCGGCGCCGCGTACGCGATGACCCGCGCGCTCGAGGCGGGCCGCACCCGTTGGCTCGTGCTCACCGGCGCGCTCGTCGGGCTCGCGTTCCTCACCAAGGAGCTGCAGGCGTTCCTCGTGCTCCCGGGCTTCGGGCTCGCGTACCTCCTGGCCGGGCCACCGCGGCTGGCCCGGCGGATCGGTCAGCTCGTGGTCCTCGGCGTCAGCACCGTGCTGGCCGGCGGGTGGTGGGTGGCGATCGTGCAGCTCACCCCCGCGTCGGCCCGTCCCTACATCGGCGGATCCCAGAACAACAGCTTCTGGAACGTGCTGTTCGGCTACAACGGCTTCGGCCGCCTGACCGGCAGCGAGACCGGCAGCGTGGGCGGGGGCGGGGCCGGCGCGGCGGGCGGCCAGTGGGGCCCGACCGGCTGGACCCGGCTGTTCAACCAGGCCTTCGGCGGTCAGGCGTCGTGGCTGATCCCGGCCGCGCTGGTCCTGCTCGTCGGCGGGCTCGTGCTGACGCTGCGCCGGCCCCGCACCGACCGGACGCGTGCCGCGCTCATCGTCTGGGGCGGGTGGCTCCTCGTCACGGGCATCGCGATCAGCCTCGGCCAGGGGATCATCCACGAGTACTACACGGTCGCCCTCGTGCCCGCGATCGGGGCGCTCGTCGGCATCGGCGGCGCGGTCATGTGGCGGCACCGCGAACGCTGGTTCGCGCGCGCGGTCCTCACCGCGGCGCTGCTCGCGACGACGATCTGGGCGTACACGTTGCTGGGCCGTACCCCCGCCTGGGCGCCGGCACTCCGCCCGATGATCCTGATCCTCGGCGTCGCGATCTCCATCGCCCTGCTCGTGCCGATGACGCGCCGGGTGGGGCTCGCAGTGCTCGGCGCGGGTCTGGTCGTCGCGCTCGCGGCGCCGACCGCGTACTCCCTGTCCACCGCGCGCACCCCGCACACCGGCTCGCTGCCGCTCGCCGGCCCGGCGAGCGCCGGACGCGGGTTCGGTCCCGGCGGGGGCGGTGGCGGGGGGTTCCGGGGCGGCCCGGGCGGCGGGGGTGGCTTCCGGCCCGGGGCGACCAACGGCGCGACGAACGGCCCACCGGCGTTCGGCGGGACCGGGAACCTCCCGGGCGCCACGACGAACGGCGCGACCGCGAACGGCGGCACCGGCGCGGCCGCGGGCCCGGGTCGAGGCGGGGGCGGCATCGGCGGCCTGCTCGGCGGCACGACCGTCGGGAGCAAGCTGACCAAGCTCCTCCAGACCGGGGACAGCTACCGATGGAGCGCGGCCGCGGTCGGCGCCAACAACGCGGCGAGCTACCAGCTCGCGTCGGGTCAGGCGGTCATGGCGATCGGCGGCTTCAACGGCAGCGACCCGGCGCCGACGCTCGCCCAGTTCCAGGCGTACGTCCGGCATCACGCGATCCACTACTTCATCGGCGGCGGCGGCCTGGGTGGTGGACCGGGCGGGAGCTCGGGCACGTCGAGCGCGATCGCCACGTGGGTTGCGGCGCACTTCACCGCGAAGACCGTCAGCGGCGTGACCGTCTACGACCTCTCGGCGCCGGCGAGCAGCACCGGCGCCTGACCCGGAGCGCCGGCGGGCGAGCCGGAATAAAAACAGTATATGCTTGTTCCAAGGTCCACCGCTCGGAGAGGAACCGGACATGGAACGAGTGCCGCACCACGACCGCACCCGGGTCGCCCTCGTCACCGGAGCGTCGCAGGGCCTCGGCCGTGCGCTGGCGGGGGCGCTGGCCGACCGGGGTTGGGCACTCGTGCTCGATGCCCGCAGGGCGGACCGGCTCGAGCAGGCGGCGGCCGAGCTCGAGGGGCGCACCCGGGTCGTCGCGGTCCCCGGCGACGTCGCCGATCCCGCGCACCGGGCCCGGCTCGTCGCCGCGGTGCACGACCTCGGGCGCCTCGACCTGCTGGTGAACAACGCGAGCACGCTCGGTGCGTCGCCGCTCCCGGCGTTGGACGCGATCGACCTGGGCGTGCTGCGACGGACGTTCGAGGTGAACGCGGTCGCGCCACTCGCGCTGATCCAGGCGTTGCTCGACCCGCTGCGCGACGCGCACGGCACGGTGCTCGACATCACGTCGGACGCCGCAGTCGAGGCGTACCCGGGCTGGGGCGGTTACGGCTCGTCGAAGGCCGCGTTCGAACACCTGTCCGCGGTGCTCGCCGTCGAGCAGACGGACATCCGGGTCCTCGTCGCGGATCCGGGAGACATGCGGACCGAGATGCACCAGGACGCCTTCCCGGGCGAGGACATCTCGGACCGACCACCGCCCGAGGCGATCGTCCCCGCGCTCGTCGCACTGATCGAGAGCGACCGCGACGGCGGCCGCTACCGGGTGCCGGAGCTGGTGCCGTGACCGCGGTCGCCGAGCCCTCGGCCCTCCTCGCCCCGCTCGACACCGCACACGAGGCGTCCGAGCCGCCCGAGGCGCGCGGCCTGGCCCGCGACGGCGTGCGCCTGCTCGTCTCGCCCGGCGACGGTGAAGTCGTGCACACGACGTTCGCAGCGCTCCCGGACGCGTTGCGGCGCGGCGACGTGGTCGTGGTGAACACCTCCGCGACGATCCCCGCCGCGATCTGGGCGACGCTGCCCGACGGCGACACCGTCCGGGTGCACCTCTCGACCGAGATGCCGGGTGGGTTCTGGCTCGTCGAGGTGCGCCGGCCCGCGGGCATCACCACGGTCCCGCGTCCCGACGACCTCACCGGGGTCGATGTCGAGCTCAAGGGTGGCGGGCACCTGACGGTGCTCGACCGGCTGCCCGGGTCGCAACGCCTGTGGCTCTCGTCGGTGCACGTCGGCGGGTCCGTCGTCGACTACCTCCGCGCGCACGGTGAGCCCATCCGCTACCGCCACGCGCCCGGGCCGTGGCCGATCGACGCGTACCAGCAGATCTTCGGCGTCGAGCCGGGGAGCGCCGAGATGCCGAGCGCGGCGCGGCCCTTCACCCCGGAGCTCGTGCTCGCCCTCGTCCGTCGCGGGGTCACGATCGAGACGATCCTGCTGCACGCGGGGGTGTCGTCCCTCGAGGCGCACGAGATGCCCTACCCCGAGCGGTACCGCGTCCCGGGCGCGACCGCGTCACACCTCAACGCCGTGCACCAGGCCGGCGCCCGGGTCATCGCGGTGGGCACGACCGTGGTCCGCGCGCTGGAGACGGTGACCGACGAGCAGGGGACGGTGCACCCTGGCGCGGGCTGGACCGACGTGGTCGTGACGCCTGAACGCGGGGTGCGCGCGATCGACGGGCTGGTCACCGGCTGGCACGAGCCCGAGGCCAGCCACCTGCTGATGCTCGAGGCGATCGCGGGCCGGCCACCGCTCGAGCGCGCGTACGCCGCGGCGCGGCGCGAGGGTTACCTGTGGCACGAGTTCGGCGACAGCCACCTCCTGCTCCCGGACCGGAGCTCGCGGTGAGCGCAGCGGAGATGTCGCGGTGGTCCGGCCGACGAGGGAGCGGAGCGTGGCCCCCGCGGCCCGGCCCGGCAGGGCCAGGAGCGGAAAAGGTGAGCGCAGCGGAGATGTCGCGGCGGTCCGGCCGACGCGGGAGCGGAGCGTGGCCCCCGCGGCCCGGCCTGCAGCGCGAGGAGTGGAGATGGTGAGCAAGCCGCGGGTGGCGCCGACGCTCCCGGAGGGCCGTCGGGCGGTGCTGTACGCGCTGCGCCGCCGCGGGCAGGCGACGGCCGAGGACGTGGCGCGCCACCTCGACATGACGGTGAGCGGCGCCCGCCAGCACCTCAGCGCGCTGGTCGACGACGGCCTCGCCGAGGCGACCGAGATCCCGCGTCCGGAGGGCCGTCGGGGCCGCCCGCAGCTCGAGTACACGGTGTCCGATCGGGCCGACAGCCTGTTCCCGAAGGCGTACGGCGAGCTGACCAACGAGCTGCTCGGCTACGTCTCGGAGTCGGACGCCACGCTGGTCGACCAGCTGTTCGCCCGCCGGCGCGACGAGCGGGTGCGCAACGCCGAGGCGCGGCTCGCACCACTGCCGGATCTCCCGGCGAAGGTCGCCGAGCTCACGTGCATCCTCGACGAGGACGGATACCTCGCCACCTGCGACCCCATGCCCGGTGGCTTCCGCATCGTCGAGCACAACTGCGCGATCCTCGCCGTGGCCCAGCGGTACGGGCAGGCGTGCACGAGCGAGATCGCCTTCATCCGCACCGTCCTGCCGGGTACGACGGTCGAGCGGGTGAGCCACATCATCGAGGGCGCGCACCACTGCGCCTACGAGGTGCGGCCCGTGGCCGAGGCCTGAGCCCCGAGCCGCACCCGGTGACCCGAGCGTCCCCACCGCGCTCAGGTGGTCGCGATCGAGTCGAGGATCGGGAGCCGCGCGGCGCGTCGGGCCGGGCGCAGCGCCGCGAGGACCCCGGCGGCAGAGCCGAGCACCGCGATGATCACGAGGGTGACCGCGGGGATGGTGAACACGCCGTCGCCCGAAACGGTGGTGAACATGACCCACCCGAGCACGCCTCCGACCGCCAGGCCGAGCGCGGTGCCGAACGTCGCCAGGATCACCGATTCGAGCCGCAACATCGACCGCACCTGCCGGCGGGTCTCGCCGACCGCGCGGAGCAGCCCGAGCTCGGTGCGCCGCTCGTACACGGCGAGCGAGAGGGTGTTCGCGATGCCGAGCAGGGCGATGAGGATCGCGAGCGCCAGCATCACGTAGACGATGTTGAGCAGGGTGTCGAGCGGTCCGGTCGACGCGTTCGCGTACTCGCTGACGGTCTGCACGTCACCGCTGTTGCGGTCCGCCAGCGGTTGCACCGCCCGACGAGCGGCGGTCAGTGACGTACCGGGTGTGGTGTTCATCAGCACCGCGCTCTCGGTCGGCTGCAACGTGTTGGCGTCCCACTGCGCCGACGGGACGACGATCCCCTCGAGGAGGTCGGAGTTCGCGAAGACGGCGCCGACCGTCACCCGGACCTGCCGGCCACCGGCGAACGCCATGGTGACCGGGGTACCGAGTCGCCAGTGCTCGTCGTCCGCCTGCCGGCGGCTGACCGCGATCTCCCGGGGTCCGAGCTGCTGCAGCGAGCCTCGGATCGCGTCGACGTGCATGACGGCCCCGAGCGCATGGGGATCGGTGGCCACCACGGTCGTGGTCTTGCCGTCCACCTTCACCGGTCCGCCCCCGAGGCCGACCGCGGTGGTGACCTCCGGCAGCGCACGCAGCTGACCGACGAGTGCGGGGCTCAGCCGGCCCCCGCCGAACGACGGTGCGCTGACGACGAGGTCGGCGGTCAGGCCCGACCGGACCTGGTCGTCGAGCGTCGCGCTGAGCGACGCCGTGAAGAGCGTGAAGAGCGACACGACCGCGACGCCCACCACGAGTGCGGTCGCGGTTGCCGCGCTGCGCCGCGGGTTGCGGCGCGCGTTCTGCTCGGCGAGCAACCCGGAGGCGCCCCGGAGCTTCCGGAGGACCCCGCCGACGCCCCGCGCCGCGGGGGAGAGCAGGAGCGGGGCCATGAGCAGCGCGCCGACCACCAGCGCCAGACCGCCGATCCCGGCTGCCGGCAGCGCACCTGTCGCCGAGCCGTAGCCGGCGGCCGCGGCGCCGGCCACGAGCACGCCGGCGCCCGCGAGCACGCGTCGCCGACCGAATCCCGTGGCCTCGGCGCCCGCGAGCTGCAACGCCGCGAGCGGCGCGACCGCCGAGGCACGTCGGGCGGGAAGCTGGGCGGCGACGAAGGTCGCGACCACGCCGGCCGCGAACCCGATCGCCAGCGCACTCGGGTGCACGGCGAGGCCCCCGGCCGGGAGGGCGAAGCCGAAGCTGTCGAACATCCCCTTGAGCAGGCCCGCGACGCCGAGGCCGGCCACAGTGCCGGCGGCTGCCGCTACCGCGCCGACGACGAGCGCCTCGATGGCGACGGAGCTCCGGACCTGCCGGCGGGAGGCGCCGACGGCTCGGAGCAACGCCAGCTCGCGTGTTCGCTGCGCGACCGTGATCGTGAACGTGTTGTTGATGCTCAGCGTCGCGACGATCAGCGCGATGCCGGCGAAGACGACGAGGAACGTGCGCAGGAGATCGAGGAAGGTGCTCGAGATGTCGTCGATGCGCTCCTGCGTGAGCTGGTGCCCGGTGATCGCCTCGACGCCGGAGGGGAGCACGGCCCGGATGTGGTCCCGGAGCGCGGTGTCGCTCACCCCCGGTTGTGCCCGCACGACGATCGTGCTGACCTCGCCCGGCCGGCGGGTGATCTCGCGTTGCGCCGCCGGCAGGGTGAAGCCCGTGAACGTCGCCTGGCCGAATCCGTCGGCGTCGCCGAACGTGGCGATCCCGACGATCTTCACGGGGATCGGCTGCGGGGTGAGCACGGTCGCGCGGCCTCCCAGCTTCAGGTCGCCGGCCTTCGCCGCGCCCCGGTTGACCACGACCTCGCCGGATGCGTGCGGCGCGCGCCCCTCGACCAGCCGATACGGGTTCAGCTCCGGGTCGGGGACCCAGCTGCCGGCGAGGCGCGGGGGACCGTTGCCCCCGATGGGCTTTCCGTCGCGCCCGAGCAGCGAGCCGTAGCCCGAGACCTGACCGTCGGCCGCGGCAACCCCCCGCACCGCCCCGATCTTCGCGACCAGCGACTCGCTGAGCACGCCGCGGTCGTCGTCGAGCGTCCGCTGGCTGGCGATCGAGCTCGAGTTCCGCACGACGACGCTGGTCCCGGACGAGACCTCGCTGAAGAGCCGGTCGAAGTTCGCGCTGAGGGTGTCGCCGAGCACCAGGGTGCCGGTCAGGAACGCGACCCCGATGACGACGGCGAGGCCGGTGCCGAGGAGCCGGCGACGCCGGCTCCAGAGTGCGCGCAGGCTGAGCGTCAGCACCGTCAGCCTCCCAGTGCCTTGATGCGGTCGAGCACCCGCTCGGCCGTCGGTGCTTCCATCCGGTCGACGGGCCGGCCGTCGGCCAGGAACACGACGGCATCGGCGTACGAGGCGGCCACCGGGTCGTGGGTGACCATGGTGACGGACTGGCCGAGGTCGTCCACGGCCCGTCGGAGGAAGCCGAGGATCTCGGCGCCGGCGCGGGAGTCGAGGTTCCCGGTGGGCTCGTCCGCGAACACGATGTCGGGACGCGTCGCGACCGCCCGGGCGACGGCGACCCGCTGCTGCTGGCCGCCCGAGAGCTCGTTCGGGCGGTGGCCGAGCCGGTCCCCGAGACCGACGGTCGTGATCACCTCGTCGAGCCATGCGTCATCGGGTCGACGCCCGGCCAGGATGAACGGCAGCCGGATGTTCTCCAGCGCGTTCAACGTCGGGATCAGGTT
>DASXYP010000040.1:0-2395 GCA_036502405.1 Acidimicrobiia bacterium | reverse complement strand
CGGCAACTACCGGAGGCGCATCGGGCTCGTCGGGGCGTCGCTCGTCGGCCGGAGGGTGATCGAGCTGCTCTCGCCCTACGACTTCGAGCTCGCGGTCTACGACCCGTTCCTCAGCGCGGCTGACGCGGCGCAGCTGGGCGTCAGGAAGGTCGAGGACATCGACGCGCTCTGCGGATCGGTCGACGTGCTGTCGTTGCACGCGCCCGACGTGGATGCCACTCGCGGGATGATCGGCGCCGCGCAGCTCGCCGCCCTGCCCGACGGCGCGACGCTCGTCAACACCGCACGCCCGGCGCTCGTCGACCAGCCTGCGCTCGAGGGCGAGCTGGCGTCGGGTCGGCTGGCGGCGATCCTCGACGTCGCGGACCCGGATCCGCTTCCCCCCGATCATCCGCTGCTCGCGCGGCCGAACGTCTTCGTCACCCCGCACGTCGCGGGGGCGATGGGCAACGAGCTGCACCGGCTCGCCGAGCTCGCGGTCGTCGAGGTCGAGCGCTACGCCCGTGGCCAGTCGCCGCTCCACCCTGTCCGCCAGGAAGACCTGGACCGGATCGCGTGAGCGGGGAGGCACCCGAGCGGACCGGCGGGTCGGCCGCGGAGCGGGATGTCGTGAGGGGGCCGGATCGCGACATCGTGCCGGGGCTCTGCTCGGTCACGATGCGCCGCCTCGGGATCGAAGAGGTCGCGAAGCTCGCGGCCGAAGCGGGGCTCCGCGCGATCGAGTGGGGTGGTGACGTCCACGTCCCGCCCGGCGACCGGGAGGCGACCCGGCGGGCACGCACCGCGACCGCGGCGGCCGGCCTCCGAACCGCGTCGTACGGCTCCTACCTCCTGGCCGACGGCGACGGGTCGCCGGACACCACGGCCCGCGTCCTCGACACGGCCGTCGCGCTCGGTGCGCCGAACGTGCGGGTGTGGACACCGTTCGGCATCGACCCCGGGTCCTCGCGGAGCAGCGAGGTCGCGGACACGCTCCGCGCGGTGTGCGCGAGCGCGGCCGAGCGCGACCTCACCGTCGGGCTCGAGTTCCACGGCGGCACGCTCACGGCAACCGCGGCCTCGACTGGCGCGCTGCTCGACGCGGCCGCGGCGCCGAACCTCACGACGTACTGGCAGCCGCCGTACTGGACTGCGGGGCGCCGACCCGGGGATGACGCGTCCGACATCACCCTGCTCGCACCCCGGCTGTCCCACGTGCACGTGTACGAGTGGACCGGCGCCGACGACCGCCGGCCGCTCGACGAAGGGCGCGGCCGGTGGCACGAGGTGATCGCCGCGCTTCGCGACGCGGCCGGACCCGCCCGACCCGCGCCGCGCGTCGCGTTCCTCGAGTTCGTGACCGACGACGATCCCCGGGCGCTGCTCCGGGACGCGCGCACGCTCCACGACCTGCTCGGAGCCGAGGCATGACGCCGCCGCCGGAGGTCCGGCGCGGGCGGGCGATCACGGGCATGTCCGCGGTGCTGCTCCCGTTCACCGACGCCGGTGCGATCGACTGGGACGGGTTCGAGGCGCACCTGGCCCGTACCGTCGACGCGGGGCTCGTGCCCGCGGTCAACATGGACACCGGCTTCGGCCCGGTGCTCGAGCCCGCGGAACGCGCCCGAGCGATCGAGGTCGCGGTCGCGCGTGCCCCGGACGGGTGGGTCGGTGGTGCGCACGTGCACGACGCGCCCGGCGCCGGGTTCGACGAAGCCGCGTACGCCCGCGAGTGCGACGCGATCGCCCGGGCCGGCGGCCTCCCGATCGTCTTCCCGTCGTTCGGACTCGCGGCGCTCGACGACGACGAGCTCGTCGCGGCCCACGCCCGCCTGGGCGCCGGCCTCGACCGGCTGCTCGGCTTCGAGCTCGGTCCGATGTTCCATCCCGCGGGCCGAATCTTCTCGCTCGACGGCTTCCGTGGCATCGTCGAGATCCCGGCCGTCGTCGGGCTCAAGCACTCGTCGCTGGACCGGGCCCGGGAGTGGGAGCGGCTCGCGATCCGCGACGCGACGCGTCCGGACTTCCTCCTCCTCACCGGCAACGACCTCGCCATCGACATGGTGACCTACGGCTCCGACTACCTGCTCGGCCTCTCGACGTTCGCGCCCGACGCGTTCGCGGCCCGCGACCGAGCGTGGGCCGACGGTGACGACGCGCGCTTCTGGGCCCTGAACGACGTGCTGCAGTACCTCGGGCAGCTGGCGTTTCGATCCCCGGTGCCCGGCTACCGTCACGACGCGGCGATGTTCCTCGCGGCGCGGGGTCTGATCGCGAGCGACCGCACCCACCCGTCGTCACCGACCCGTCCCGACGCCGACCGCCCCCTGCTCGTCGACATCGCCCGCCGGCTCGACGACCTCCTCTGACCCCACCCCCGCTTTGGCGTCGCGTACCCCCCACAGAGGTGGGTACG
>DASXYP010000039.1:0-26175 GCA_036502405.1 Acidimicrobiia bacterium | reverse complement strand
CGACGCCCGTGCGGTCGCAGGCCCAGGCCCGCACCGTCGCGACCGATGCCGCGCGCGGCAACGACCTCGTGGTCGTGAAGGCCGACACGCTCGTCAGCCCGACCGCGGCACCGACCAACGACACGTACACGAAGCTCGGCGATCAGTGGGGCATCGACACCACGAAGACCACGTTCTCCACCGCCTGGAAGACGACGAACGGCAAGGGCGTGACGGTCGCGGTGGTCGACACCGGCGTGGACTGGACGAACCCCGATCTTGTCGGCCAGGTGCTCGCGGGCAAGGCCTTCCTCACCGGCGCAACCAACGCGAGCGTGCTCAACCCGAGGGTCGACACCTGCGGGCACGGCACCCACGTCGCCGGGACGATCGCCGCAGTGGCGAACAACGCCAAGGGCGTCGCAGGGGCGGCGCCCGGAGCGAAGATCCTCCCGGTCAAGGTGATGAACCCGGCGCTCGGCTGCAGTGGGTACAGCTCGGACGTGGCCAAGGGCATCACCTGGGCCGCGAACAACGGCGCGAAGGTCGTCAACCTCAGCCTCGGCGGGAGCAGCGACGACCCGGCACAGGACCTCGCCATCGCGTACGCGCACAGCAAGGGCGTCGTCGTGGTCGCGGCGGCCGGCAACAACCACGGTCCGGCCTCGACGTGCGGCACGGTCGGGACGAACGCGGTCTCGTACCCCGGCGCGTCCAAGTTCGTGATCGGCGTCGGCGCGATCAGCTCGTCCCTGACCCGAGGGTGCTTCTCCAACACCGGCTCGTACGTCGACGTCGTCGGCCCCGGCGTCAGCGTGCTGTCGACCTATCCCGTCGCGCTCACCACTGCGGGCCACGTGCCGTACGCCTACATGAGCGGCACGTCGATGGCGACGCCCCACGTCGCCGCGGCCGCCGCGCTCCTGCTCGCCAGGTGGCCCAGCTGCTCCCCCGACAAGGTCGAGGCGCGGCTCGAGGCCACCGCCAAGCGCATCGGCAGCACGGGACGCAACAACGACTACGGCTACGGCCTGATCGACCCCGGCCGCGCGATCACCGCCTGCTGATCACTCGTGCGCGATCGCCTCGAGCACGTCGAGGCGGGACGCGCGCCACGCGGGGAGCAACGCCGCCACGAGCCCGGCGATCACCGACGCGACGAGGAACAGGGCGAGCTGCCGGGTCGGGATGCTGAACGTGTCGACGAACTGGCCGCGCAGCGCGTTGGTGACCCCCCAACCCCAGAGCAGCCCCACGAGCAGGCCGAGGATGCAGCCGAACACCGCGATGATCACCGACTCGCCGCAGACCATCGCCCAGATCTGGCGCCGGGTGGTGCCGACGGTCCGGAGCAGCCCCACCTCACGGGTGCGCTCGTAGATCGAGAGCATCAAGGTGTTGACGATGCCGAGCACCGCGATCACCTCGGACAGGAGGAGCAGCGCGATGAAGACGTTGAGGAACTGGTCGACGGTCTGCTCCCGGGTCGCGAGGTACTGGGCGCGGTTCTCGACGTTGATGTTCGGGAACGGCGCGGCCAGGGCCCGGCCGAGCCGTTGCCTCACGACGGCGGCCTGACCGGGTTCCGCCCGCACGTACACGAGCGTGTCCTGCTGGTTGCCGGCGAACACCTCGTCGAAGAGCCGCTGCGCGACGATGAAGTCGATGGGGAACGCACCCGTGAACCGCCGCGTCTTGTAGATGCCCGACACCCGCAGCGGGCGGGCACCGCTCGCCGGGAACACGATCGTCAGCTCGTCGCCGACCTTCTTGTGGTAGCTCTGGGCTTCCTTGTCCGAGAGCAGGATGCCGCCCCGTTGGACACCTGAGGCGTTCCCGCTCACGTACTCGAGGTTCAGCACGTCGTCGAGCCCCGCGTTCGCCCCGTTGACGGTCTCGTCGTTCCCGTTGATGCGCACGTCCCCCCAGCGGAAGGCGACGGCCCGCTGCACGCCGGGCACGTGCGCGACGCGGGTCGCGACCTCGGGTGAGAACCCCGCGAACTGGGGTGCGGTGAGGATGTAGTCCGCCTTGACCTCGTTGAGCGCGCTGCGCACCGACGTCTTGAGCGAGTCCGCGAAGATCGCAACGAGCGCGACGAGCGCGAGCCCGACGATCAGCGCGGCCGCAGTCGCCGAGGTCCGGCGCGGGTTCCGCATCGCGTTGCCGCGCGCCAGGGTCCCGGTCACCCCGAAGACCAGGCGCAGGGGCCGTCCGATGACGCTCGCGATCGGGCGCGCGATCAGCGGGCCGATGACCACGAGGCCGAGGAAGATCACGAACCCGCCGAGGAACGTCACCGCGACCGAGTTGTTCACGGTCAGGTCGGCGGAGAAGCCGTAGATGCCGATCGCCACCCCGATCGCAGTGACCACCAGGCCCGTGATCGCCCGCCGGACCCGCGGCGTCCGGCTCAACGACTCGCGGACCTCGGCGATCGCCGCGATCGGCGAGGTCCGCGCGGCGCGGATCGCCGGGACCACGGCCGCGAGCATCGTCACCCCGATCCCGACCACCGCGGCCGCGAACACGGTGCGACCGATGAGCACGAGGTCCGCATTCGGCACGGGAAAGCCGAAGCCGGGGAGCGCCCAGAGCAGCACCTGCGCGAGCGCGATCCCAAGGACGAGACCGACGACCGAGGCGAAGACACCGATCACCGCCGCTTCGGTGAGCACCGAACCGACGACCTGCGGGCTGCTGGCCCCCATCGCCCGGAGCAGGCCCAGCTCCCGGGTCCGCTGGGACACGAGGATCGAGAACGTGTTGAAGATGATGAAGCCGCCGACGAGCAGGCCGACCCCGGCAAACCCGAGCAGCGCATCGTTCAGGACGTTGAGGAACTCGTCCACGGGTTTGCGGGTCTGGTTCGCGACCACCGCGGCGGAGGTGACGTCGTAGCCGCCGAACGGCACGTCCCCAGGGTTGAGGACGCGCTCGAGGTTGCGCTTCACGGTGGCGGCCGACTCCCCCGACGCCACCCGCACGTTCACCGCGTCGAAGACCCCCGGCGCCCCGAACACGCGCTGAGCGGTCCGGGGATCGAACGCGGCGAAGCTCACCGCGCCGAAGTCGCCTTCTGTCCCGAGCTTGAACAGGCCGACGAGCTTGAACTCCTCGGCTTCGCCCTCGAGCAGCACCTTGACCCGGTCACCCACGTGGAACCCGTTGCGCCGGGCCGTCCCGACGTCCATCGCGACCTGCCCGTCACGCACCGGGCGCCGGCCGCGGGCGATCCGGGCCGGGCCGACCTGGGCCCCGCCGCTCCACGAGATGCCGAACGTCGGCGCGCCGGCGGTCTGGATCGTGGTCTTTCCGTCCCTGCCGACGAACTGCGCGTAGCCCTGGAGGAAGCCGTCGGCCGCGGCGACGCCGCGGACGCGCCGCACGACGTCGACCAGGCTCTCGGGGAGCCGCTGGCGGGTCGCGTCGGACTCGCCGAACGGCGCCTTCGTCCGCACCACGAGGTCGACACCCGCGGCGTACTGCGAGAAGAGGGTGCCGAAGGAGTGCTTTAGCGTGTCGGTGAGGACGTAGGTCCCGCTGACGAAGGTCACGCCGAGGACGACGGCGAGCGCGGTGAGGGCGAGACGCACCTTCCGGGCGAGCACGCCGTTGACCGTCGCCCTCCACATCCGCCCAATCCTGCCTCAGCGGCGTCGCGCGGTTGCATCGGGCGGGTCCCTCGAGCCAGCCCGTAGATTGCGGCCATGGGACTGCTCGACGGACATCGCGCGCTCGTGACCGGTGGCGGCTCGGGCATCGGACGCGCCACCTGCCACCGGATGGCCGCGGAGGGCGCGCGCATCGCGGTCGTCGACATCGACGGTGACCGGGCCACGACGGTCGCAGCCGAGGTCGACGGGATCGCCTACGCCGCCGACGTCACCGAGTACGCCGCGCTCGCGGCGGCCGTCGACGACGCCGCGGCCAAGCTCGGCGGCCTCTCGGTGCTGTTCAACAACGCCGGCACCAGCTCGATGTACAAGATCCACGAGTGGCCGCTCGAGGAGTGGAACCACTTCGTGGCCATCAACCTGCACGGCGTCTTCCACGGGATGCGGGCCGCGATCCCCCACCTCCTGGCCAACGGCGACGGTCGAGTCGTCAGCACCGCGTCGATCAGCGGCACCCGGCCCGCCGCGGGTGAGGCGCCCTACTCGGCGTCCAAGGCCGCAGTCATCGCGCTCACCGCCAACGCCGCGCTCGAGTACGCCCCGACCATCCGCTTCAACGCGGTGTCGCCCGGGATGATCCGCACCCCGCTCACCGAGCCGCTGTTCGGCATCTTCCCCGAGCTCGAGGAGCGGTTCGTGCGCGACACGCCCGTTGCGCGGGTCGGCGAGCCCGAGGACATCGCCGACGTCGTGCTGTTCCTCTGCTCGGACCTCTCCCGGTTCGTGACGGGCCAGAACATCGTCATCGACGG
This sequence comes from Acidimicrobiia bacterium, assembly GCA_036502405.1. Taxonomy (GTDB): domain Bacteria; phylum Actinomycetota; class Acidimicrobiia; order IMCC26256; family JAENVU01; genus Chersky-806. Next base: position 21,767 of record DASXYP010000039.1, on the reverse strand, counting down.
CGGCCTGACGCTGCACGGATCCGGCGTCGACGGCGTGATGGCCAAGGTCGAGGCCTTGATGCACCCTCGCGACACGGCCTCGTAGGTTCTCCCTCGGCCGATCGGGTCGCCGGGGACGGGCCGGCCGGCCGAGGGCGGTAGGTTCCACCCCCATGTCCCAGGCCCCGTCCGACGAGTCCGCCGCGGACCAGGCGTTCCGCGCCGAGGCCCGCGCCTTCCTCGAGGCGCACGCGAAGCCCCGCGACACCACCGCGGACCTGGCGACGACGCTCGGCCGCACCGACGTCAGCCCCGCGGCCGAGGCCGCGCACGTCCAGGAGTGCCGGGACTGGCTGGCGACGCTCAGTGCCCACGGGTGGGCCGGCATCGCCTGGCCGAAGGAGTACGGGGGGCGGGGCGGCACCCCGAGCCAGGCCAAGATCTTCGCCCAGGAGGAGCACGACTTCGTCGTCAGCTCGGGCGCGTTCGCCGTCGCGATCGGGATGGTCGGGCCGACGATCATCGCCCACGGCACCGACCCGCAGAAGGACTTCTTCCTGCCTCGCATCCTGCGCGGCGAGGACATCTGGTGCCAGCTCTTCTCGGAGCCCGGTGCCGGCTCGGACCTCGCCGGCCTCGCCACCCGCGCCGAGCAGGACGGCGACGAGTGGGTCGTGAACGGGCAGAAGGTCTGGACCTCGGGCGCCCACTTCAGCGACTGGGGGATCCTCCTGGCCCGCACCGACTGGGACGTGCCCAAGCACCGGGGCATCACCTACTTCCTCGTCGACATGCGCACGCCCGGCATCGAGATCCGGCCCCTGCGCCAGATCACCGGGTACGCCCACTTCAACGAGGTCTTCCTCACCGACGTGCGGATCCCGGCCGGGAACGTCCTCGGTCCGCTGAACGGCGGGTGGGGCGTGACCCAGACGACGCTCGCGAACGAGCGGGCGATGATCGGCGGCGGGATGTCGGGCGTGACGTTCGACGCGGTCCGCCGGCTCGCGCAGGACTGCGGGCGCACCGACGATCCCGTCATCCGCCAGGAGCTCGCGCGGAGCTACACCCGCTTCGAGGTCCTGAAGTGGCTCGGCCAGCGGGCCCGGGCCGCGGCCAAGGCGGGCAAGCCGGCGGGCGCGGAGTCGTCGGTGATGAAGCTCGCGATCAGCCAGCGGGTCGCGCGCGACGGCGACCTGACCCTCGCGCTCGAGGGCCCGGCCGGGATGCTCCACCAGGCCGACGCACCGTCCGCCGGGCTCTGGCAGCAGATGTTCCTCAACCAGTGGTCGGTCCGGATCGGCGGCGGCACCGAGCAGATCCAGCGCAACGTGCTCGGCGAGCGCGTGCTCGGTCTCCCCGGCGAGGCCCGCCCCGACAAGACGCTCCCCTTCCGCGAGCTCCCCCGCAACTGACCCTCCGACGTCCCCCTGCTTGTCCGAATCCGGCGCACGGTGCGCCACATTCGGACAGACGGCGGGGAGCTACGGGGCCTGGGACTCCCAGCCGCTGAAGCCGGACGGGTCGTGGCGACCGAACGTCGCGTGCTCGAACAGGCCGAAGCCCTCGTCACCGTCCAGCGTCGCCCGGGCGACGTGGTCGACGACGCCGAACGGCACCCGACCGAGGACCGCGGGGTCGGTCATGTCGTAGACCGCGCCCTCGAGGAAGCCGCGGCCCTTCCACTGCCCGTGGCTCCAGTCGGGGTCGCCGCCGTAGCCCGCGCCGCTGTTCAACGCGGTGTAGCCGAGGGTCTCGACCTCGAGCGTCAGCGGCTTGCCGCCCCGCTCCATGAGCCGGATCGTCGCGCCGACCGGGTGACGCGACCCCGACCGGTAGTGGATGTCGATCTCGGGCCAGCCGAGCTGCTCCGGCGAGCGCCCGGCGGACGCGGGCCAGACGCGCACGGCCTCGTTCATGATCCGGTGCCCGTCCGGCTCCTCCTGCAGGATGATCACGATCGCGTAGTCGTCGAAGCGCAACGGGACGTACGTCCACCAGAACCCGTCGATCGGCTCCTCGGCCCCGCGCCCGGGCGGCTCCGGCTCGCCGACCGGCCGGATCCCCCACGACCGGTCGCGGGTGCCGACCCAGGTCGTCGGGTCGACCGCGATCGTCTCGCCGCCGGCCTCGATCGACCCCGACCACGTTCCGACCTGCGCGAACCGGCACGCGTCGAGCGTGATGCGACCGTTCTGGCGCCAGACGTGCCGGGGCTCCTCGACCGCGGGGAACGAGCCCTCCCAGGTCAGATCGAACGCGAGGCCCTGCGCGCGGGCCTCGCACACCAGCCGGATCTTCTCGAGCGGCTCGACGACCTCGAGCCGGTACGGGCCGACGCGCTGGTTGAGCCGCTCGTCGTCGAGCGCGTCCGAGATGCGCACCGCGAGCTGGCGGTCGCCCCGGCGCAGCGTCGCGTACGCGTCGATGACCCCGAGGTTCGGGTAGATCCCGAGCCCGGTGATGAGGAACAGGTCCCCGGTGCGGTCGTGGGCGTTGAAGTAGCACCGGTCGTACGCGTTCCGGTCACTCGTGGTGACGTACTGCATCGACAGCGGCGCCTGATGGATCGGATACTCGTCGAGCGGGACGGGCACGGGGACCTCCAAGCGTGCGGGTGGGCTCCGGGAGGTTAGGACACCACCTGGGCACCACTAGCCGTGGCCGAAGGTGTCCGCGTCGGGGACGGGCGGACGGGGCTGCGCGAGGAGCTCGGCGATCCGGTCGACGAGCGCGTCGAGTGACGCGGGTGCGTGACCGCCGAGCGGCTCGACCCCGACGAACGCCTCGGTGACCCCGTCGTCCGCGCCCGGCTCCAGGAAGATCAGGAGGGACGTCGCCTCGCCGGGCGCCGCGGTCACGATCGCCTCGAGCACGCCGCTCTGCCGATCCACGTAGGACACCACCCCCACCAGGTGCGCGACCTCGAGCAGAGCGATGAACGCATCGTCGAGCTCCGCCGCGAGGAGGACCCTCCGGGTCCCGTCGAGCGCGTCGGTCAGCGTCTCGTCGGTGACCTTCGGGGCGAAGGACGGCGGACCGGGCGGCGCCGGGACCGGCCGGTTCGCCACCAGCGTCGAGTAGGCGCTCGTGATCTCCGCGGTGCGGATCGTCCGGACCCCCGCGTCGGCCGCGTCCTCGGCCGTGTCGGGATGGTGCTCGCGCACCATGCGCAGGTAGGCGGCGCGCACGTCCGGCCAGGGGGCGTCCGGCTCCACGCCCAGCACGGATCGAGCGGTGACCACGTCCACGTCGCCATGCTCGCACGCGGCTCACGGGATCCGAAGTGCGGCCCGTCGCATCCCCTCACGTCCGTTTGTTGCGAATCCGTCGCACCACGACCGATCTGCAACCGACAGCCGCGGGCGGGACCGGAGGAGCGGCCGAACGGACGGGTGAGCGTGGGTCCTAGGCTCGGATTCGACCCGGGGGTGAGATGGCGCGCACGACGACGGACATCGCGGACCTGCTGGCGACGGTCATGGATCCGGCGCACGTCCTGGCCGGCGACGCGATCCCCGAGGAGTACTGGCACGACGAGGCGCTGACCGTCCCGGGCCGGCGCCCCGCGGTGGTCGTGCGCCCGGCGGACACCGCCGAGGTCGCGGCGGTCCTGCGCATCGCGAACGAGCACCGGGTGCCGGTCACCGCCCGCGGGACCGGCACCGGGCTCTCGGGCGCGTGCGTGCCGAACCCGGACGCGGTCGTCGTGTCGTTCGAGCGGATGAACCGCGTGCTCGAGATCGACACCGAGAACCATGTCGCGGTCGTCGAACCCGGCGTGACCCTCGACCAGCTCGACGAGGTGACCGCGGCCCACGACCTGATCTATCCGGTCTTCCCGGGTGAGTACAGCGCGAGCCTCGGCGGGAACGTCGCGACGAACGCGGGCGGCATGCGTGCGGTGAAGTACGGCGTGACCCGCCACCAGGTGCTCGGCCTCGAGGCCGTCCTCGCCTCGGGTGAGGTGGTGCGCACCGGCGGCAAGTTCGTCAAGGCGACGACCGGCTACGACCTCACGCAGCTGATCATCGGCTCGGAAGGCACCCTCGCGCTCGTGACCGAGGCGACGCTGAAGCTCTACCCGCGGCTGCACCACCAGGCGACGGTGCTGGCGCCGTTCGCCGCGCTCGAGCAGATCACGCACGCGATCCCGAAGATCGTCGCCAGCGGCATCGGGCCCCTGATCCTCGAGTACATCGACACGATCACGCTCGCGGCGACGACCGCGTTCGTCGGGCTCGACCTCGGCATCCCCCAGGACGTCCAGGAACAGGCGCTCGCCTACCTCGTGGTGATGATGGAGCACCGTCACCCGGACCGGCTCGACGAGGACGTCGCGTCCCTGGCCGAGCAGCTCGCCGAGCTCGGAGCGATCGACGTCTACGTCCTGCCGGCGAACGCGGCGACGCAGCTCATCGACGCGCGCGAGAAGTCCTTCTGGGTCGCCAAGGCCAACCACTCGGACGACATCGTCGACGTCGTGGTCCCGCGCGCATCGATCGCTGAGTTCATGGCCAAGGTCAGCGAGCTGGCCGCGGCGAACGGATCCTGGATCGCGGGCTGCGGCCACGCGGGCGACGGCAACGTCCACCTGTCGATCTTCCAGGCCGATCCCGAGGTCCGCTACCGGGTCACGCGCGAGCTCTTCCGGATCGGGATGGCGCTCGGTGGGGCGATCTCGGGCGAGCACGGCATCGGCGAGGCCAAGCGCCGCTACTTCCTCGAGCTCGAGGACCCGGTGAAGATCGACCTGATGCGCCGGATCAAGGCGGCGTTCGACCCGGCCGGGATCCTGAACCCGGGGACGATCTTCGACGCGGGAGACGAACCATGAACGGCGCACACGCACTGATCCGCACCCTGGTCGACTCCGGCGTCGACGTCTGCTTCGCGAACCCGGGCACGTCCGAGATGCACTTCGTCGCCGCGCTCGACGACGAGCCGCGCATGCGCGCGGTGCTCGCGCTGTTCGAGGGCGTCGTCACCGGCGCGGCCGACGGCTACGGGCGCATGGCCGACCGCCCGGCCGCGACGCTGCTCCACCTCGGCCCCGGCCTGGGCAACGGCATCGCCAACCTGCACAACGCGCGGCGGGCGCGCACGCCGATCGTCAACATCGTCGGGGACCACGCCACCTACCACCACCAGTACGACGCGCCGCTCGACTCGGACATCGACGCGCTCGCGAGCAACGTGTCGGGCTGGCTGCGGACCTCCCGCCGGTCCGAGGACGTGGCCGGCGACGCCGCCGACGCGGTCGTTGCGGCGCGCCGCCCCCCGGGCCACGTGGCGACCCTCGTCCTTCCTGCCGACGTCTCCTGGCTCGAGGGCGCGGCCCCGGTGCCCGCGCGCCCGCTCCCGGAGCGGACCCCGGTCCCGGACGAGGCCGTCGCCGTCGTCGCCAAGGCGCTGCAGTCCGGCGAGCCGGTGATCTTCCTCGTCGGTGGCTCGGCGCTGCGCGAGCGGGGGCTGGTCGCGGCCGCCCGGATCGCGGCGGCCACCGGCGCCAAGGTCATCGGGGAGACGTTCCCGAGCCGGCTCCAGCGCGGCGCGGGACTCCCCCCGCTCGACCGTCTCGGCTACCTCGCGGAGTTCGCGACCGCCCAGCTCGCCGGGGTCCGCCACCTCGTCCTCGTCGACACCAAGGCGCCGGCGTCCTTCTTCGCGTACCCCGAGAAGCCGAGCTCGCTCGTCCCCGAGGACTGCGAGGTGCACGTCCTCGCGCACGGACCGGACGACGCGGAAGCCGCGCTCGAGCAGGTCGCGGACGCAGTCGGTGCGGCGACGGCCGACCCGGCCCTGCAAGCCGCGCACCGGCCCGACCGCCCGACCGGCCCGATCACCGGCGCCACCATCGCCGACGCGCTCGGCGCGCTGCTGCCGGAGGGTGCGATCGTCGCGGACGAGGCCCAGACCGGAGGGCTCTGGGCCGCCGGCGCGACCGCGGGCTCGCCCCGGCACGACTGGCTCACGCTCACGGGCGGCGCGATCGGGATGGGCATGCCCCTCGCGACCGGCGCCGCGATCGCGTGCCCGGACCGCCCGGTGGTGAACCTCGAGGCCGACGGCAGTGCGATGTACACCCTGCAGGCGCTCTGGACCCAGGCCCGCGAAGGGCTCGACGTGACGACGATCGTCTTCGCGAACCGCTCCTACGCCATCCTCAACCTGGAGCTCAGCCGGGTCGGGGTGGAGACGCCCGGTCCGACCGCGCTCAGCATGCTCGACCTCACCCGGCCCGACCTCGACTTCGTCGCGCTGGCCCGGGGCATGGGCGTCCCCGCGACGCGTCCGGAGGACAGCGAGGCGATGACCCGCGACCTCGAACGGGCGATCGCCGAACCCGGTCCCCATCTCATCGAGGCCGTCCTCCCCTCCGGCTTCTGACCGGTCCGCCCCGGTCCGGCCTCCCCCTCGCTGGTTTCGGGGCGTCTCACCGTCGCTCTGGCGACCGTGAAGCGCCCCGAAACGAGTCGAACGAGTGGGAGGATGTCGTCGTGCTCAAGATCCACTGGTTCCTCCCGACGGGAGGCGACGCGCGCGACGTGCTGCCGACCGCGCCCAACGCGAGCCCCCGCGCCCCGGACCTCGCCTACCTCGCCCAGGTGGCCCAGGCCTGCGACCACCTCGGCTACGACGCGATGCTCACCCCCTGCGGCACGGGCTGCGAGGACGCGTGGCTCGCGACCGCGTCCTTGCTCGCGCTGACCCGACGGATCCGGTTCCTGGTCGCGTTCCGGCCCGCGCTGCTGACCCCCACGCTGGCGGCGCAGATGGCGTCGACGTACCAACGTCTCTCCGGCGGCCGCCTGCTGGTGAACATCGTCACCGGCGCCGAGCCCGCGGAGCTCGCCCGCTTCGGCGTCCACGACGACAAGGACACCCGGTACGCCCAGACCGAGGAGTTCCTGGAGATCGTCCGCGGTGCGTGGAGCGGGACGCCGTTCACGTTCCGCGGCCGGCACTACGAGGTCACCGACGCCACAACCCGGGACCGGCCCGACCCGATCCCGGAGATCTACTTCGGCGGGGCCTCGCCGGCCGCCGAGCAGGTCGCGGCGAACCAGGTGGACGTGTACCTCGCCTGGGGCGAGCCGCCGGCGATGGTCGCCGAGCGGGTGGAGCGGATGCGGGAGCTGGCGAGCACCGTGGGCCGGAGCCTGCGCTTCGGGATCCGCTTCCACGTGATCGCCCGTCCGACTGCGGCCGAGGCCTGGGCGGTCGCCGATCAGCTGCTCGCCGGCATGGACCCCGGAGCGATCGAGGCCGCGCAGCGCGACTTCGCGGCGACGCAGTCCGTCGGGCAACGGCGCATGGCCGAGCTCCACGGCGGTGACCCGGAGCGCCTCACGGTGCACCCCAACGTCTGGGCCGGCATCGGACTGGTGCGCGGCGGGGTCGGCACCGCGCTCGTCGGCTCGTACGAAGAGGTCGCGGACCGCATCGTCGAGTACCAGGGGCTCGGCTTCGAGGAGTTCATCCTCTCCGGGTACCCCCACCTCGAGGAGGCCTACTGGTTCGGCGAAGGCGTGATGCCCGTGCTGCGCGAGCGAGGGTTGCTCGCCGAGGTCGAGCGCGGGCCGGCGCCCGTGTTCTCGTTCCGGTAGCGCGCCGTGGGGACCCGAGTCGGGCTGCTCATGGTCGGCCACGTCGATCCGAAGAGCGTCCACCTCGCCGGTGACTACCCCGAGCTGTTCGCCGACCTCCTCGCGGGCCGTGACATCGAGCTGGTCCGCTACGACCTCGACGAGGGACGGTTTCCCGATTCGGTGCGCGAATGCGACGGATGGCTCTGCGGGCCGAGCCGTTCGTCGACCTACGACGACCTGTCCTGGCGCGCCGACGCCGAGACGCTGCTGCGCGACATCCTCGCCGCCGAGGTGCCGTACGTCGGGGTCTGCTTCGGCCACCAGCTGCTCGCCCAGGCGCTCTGCGCGACGGTCACCCGCGCCGCAGACGGCTGGCAGGTCGGCGCGCACGACTACGAGCTGGTCGGGCCGCCGGACTGGATGGAGCCCGCGCCGCCGCGGGTGACCCTGCTCGCCAGCCACCAGGACCAGGTGGTCGACCTTCCGAGCGACGCCACCCTGCTCGCGCGGGAGGCAGACGGTGGGTGCCCGGTCGCAGGGTTCCGGGTCGGCGCCCGCGCGTGGACGCTCCAGCCGCATCCCGAGTTCGTGGCGCCGCTCGCCGACCACCTGCTCGCGGGGCGGGTCGAGCTGATCGGCGCCGGCCGGGTCGCGGCGGCACGCGCGTCGCTCGACCGCCCGCTCGACCGCGCCACCGTCGCGGGGTGGATCGAGCGCTTCTTCGCCGATGCCACCGGACGCTGACCGAGGGGAGACACCATGATCCACCGGGTCCTCAAGAACCTGACCGTGCGCGAGGGCGACGCACCCCAGGCCAGCGTCCAGCTCGAGCGGGACGGCTGGGCGCTGCTCCCCGCCGTGCTCGACCCGGACGAGGTGGCCGCGCTCGCGGCCGAGATCGAGGCGGTGTTCGCGATCACCGCCGCAGAGCGCTCGCGCACCGACAAGGACGAGTTCCGGTACGAGATGCTCAACCGCAGCGCCGCCTGCCAGGCCGCGGTGGGCCACCTCCGCATCCTCGAGGCGATCGAGCCGCTCCTCGGCGAGGACTGCCACGTGATCGCGAACACCGCGTGGCGCAACCCGCCCGACTTCGGGGGCGGACCATGGCACTGCGACGCCGGCCCCCACGTGCCCCGGCCCGAGGGCGTCCCCTGGGACGACCGGATCCCCTACCCCGTCTTCGCCGTGGCCGCGCACCTCCTCCTGCAGGACTGCTCGGAGGCGGACGGGCCCACGGCGATCGTCCCGGGGAGCCATCGCTCGGGCCGGTTGGCCCCGTTCGACGCGATGTTCGACCCGGACCTCACCTACGACGGTCGACCGGCGGTGCACGTCACGGCCCGGGCCGGGGACGTCGCGCTCTTCGTCTCCGATGCCTGGCATCGGGGCCTGCCGGCGGTCGACGGTGGGAGGGGGCGCTTCTTCCTCCAGGTGCACTACGGCCGGCGCGACATCGCGCAGCGGCTCCGGACGACCGACCGCGCCAACCAGCTGTCCGACGAGGCGATCGCGCGTGCCGTCGACGATCGCTCACGCGCGCTGGTCGGGTTGCACGACCCCTTCTTCTACGACGGCTGATGCCACGTGAACGGCCGCTTTGGTGCCGTTCGTGCACTTAGCGCATCGAGGCCACGGTACGAACGCCGGGAAAAGCGCGGGCTCGCGCTCGCCACGCCGTCGCAAGGGATCCCGCGGCGACGCGACGCGTTCAAGCGACGCTCGACTGCGCGCGCAGACTGCGTTCCGCGCGCGCGTTGCACCCTTCGATAGACGGCGCGTCACGCGCACCGCGCGCTGCGCGCGTGGGCGCGACGCGCGCAAGAATTTCCCTGTCGTTGCCACAACTTCCACGTTGCGCAACAACACCAACTGTGTTTGAGTCACTCCGCCGGTGTGTGCTCCGGTAGCAGCTGGGCACAGCTGCTTCACAAGTGGGCAGGATTTCTGGAGGTTAGAGAGATGCGACCTGGGCGGATCAAGCACAAGGCGCGCGCGCGGCATCGCAAGATGGCCGTGACGTGTGCCGGAGTGAGTGCACTCACGGTGATGGGAGGGACAGCCGCCTTCGCCACCGGAGGTGGGAACTGGGACCCGCACCCCCACGGCGGCTCCACGCTCGGCAACGGCGGCAGCGCCGAGACCGACGTCGAGCAGCTGCAGGGCGCGTTCACGACGCAGCTGGCGTACGCCAACACCGGCGGGAACGACGCGGTCGGCATCGTCGGCAACGTGAACCTGGGCCACCAGAACTGCGACACCGACGTCACCGACGGCAACCTCAGCAACGTCGACCACGACAACTCGGCCGGCAACAGCGGTGGCGACTGCACCAACGACGCCACCAAGACCAACACCGGCACCGCCAACGGCACCGTGCACACCGGGAACGCGAGCGCGCCGAACTCGGCGCACACCACGGTGAGCCAGGGCAACAGCGGCGGCTCGACGGCGAACAACACGGCCAACGACAACACCGTGACCGCGGAGGACGGCTGGGCCTCGATCCACAACGGCGGCGACGCCGCGCTCTACGTGGGTCAGCAGTCCGAGGTCGACACCTTCCAGGGCGCGGCGGCGAACACGGGCCACAACTCGGCCGTGGCCGCGGTGATCGGCATCAACGCCGGCAGCCAGAGCGGCTCGTCGAACGTCTCGGGCGGCAACATCGACTGGGCGAACGACCACAACACCGCGGGGAACACCGGCGGCAACGCCTCGAACACGTCGCACGAGTCCAACACGGGCACAGCGAGCGCGAACGTGACCACGGGCAACGCCACGGCGTCGAACTCGAGCACCACGTCCGTCACCCAGACGAACAGTGGCAGCGCGTCGACCACGAACACCGCCAACGGCAACACCGTCACCAGTCACTGACCGGAGACTGATCCACGGCGACGGGGAGGGGTGCTCCGGCATCCCTCCCCTCCGTCGACTCGCAAACTGGTCAAGGGGCGGGTGACGTGCAGGCTTCGGCGCGCAACGCGGTGCGAGCTGTGACCTTCGTGGGGGCGACCTTCGTCGCGCTCGTCGTCAGCCAGCACGTCGCGCACGCGGAGGACGGAGCCGCGCAGGCGACCCCCGCGCCGGACCCGGGAAGCGGGAGCGGCACCCCGCCGGCCGACGCGAGCGCGCCGGCGGCCCCCGCGACCGCACCGGCCACCGCCGCGCCGGAACCGACCACTCCCGCACCGATCGTCGTCCCGGCGCTGCCGGCCGGCGACGTCGACTCGCCGATCACGTCGATCAGCCCGTCGCTGCCCCCGCTCCCGGGCTCGGAGAGCGCGGGACCACCCGCGCACACGCAGGTCGGGGGCACGGGGACCGAGACCGACCAGTCCGCCGTGGTCACCACCGGCGGGACCTCGGTCGCGAACACCGGTGGCAACACTGCGACGGCGACGACCTCCGGAACCGGCGGCGGCGTCTCGGCCGCCCTGCCCGGCGGGAGCATCTCGGGGATCGACAGCGGCAACGCCAGCGGCCGCGGCTCGATCGACCACAGCGGCATCACGCAACAGGTCAACGCGACCGTCACCGAGCACGGACATGTCGTCGTGGTCCAGGTCGCGATCATCGTGAACATCGGGATCGGGCTCGCAGGGTCCGGCGGCAACGTCGCCGCATCCGAGAGCGCCACCCCGCCCCGCCCGGCGTCGTCGGTCGCGATGATCGTCGGCAGCGAGAGCGCCGGTGCCGGCACCGGCCCCACGCCCGCGCAGATCAGCACCGGCGGGGCCAACGCGACCGGCAACTCGGGCACCACGCAGGTCACGCAGAGCATCGTGCTCAGCGGGAACGACGTCGCGGCCCAGCTCGCCGCGGTGCTCAACCTCGGAGTCGGCGTGTCCAACTCGGGGCTGAACTTCGCCCTCGCCGCGGTGACCGGCAACAACAGTGGGAGCCCGAGCAGCGTCACGTTCGTGACGATGGGCGGGTCGTCGTCGATCGGGACCGGCGGTGCGTCGGCGCTCGGCAACCGATCGACGAGCGCCGTGTTCCAGGTCGTGACCGTGAGCGCGTCCGGTGACGGCAGCCTGCTGGTCGTCCAGCGAGCCATCATCGTGAACTTCGGGCTCGCCCTGGCGAACAGCGGACTGAACGCAGCGGGCGGAGGCGCGCTCACCGGTGCGCTGCCGGACCCGTCGACCACCCAGGCCCAGCAGCTGCTGCTGATGCTCCTCGACCCCGGGTCGGCGCCCGCGTCGGGGACGGTCGGGGCGTCGAGCGGGTCCGGCGGCAGCATCGTGGCCATCGGGACCGGCGGCGCGCACGCGATCGGCAACGACACCACCACGGGAATCGACCAGTCGGTCACCGGCTCGGTCACCGGCCACGACACCGCGCAGGCCATCCAGGACGCGTGGGTCGGGAACTTCGGCGTCGGCGTCGCGAACAGCGGCGGCAACGGCGCAGGCGGTGCCCTCGCCGGCATCGACGCGTCGGCGCTCGCAGCCGCGCGCAGCGCGTTGCAGGCGTTCCTCGCCGGACTCACCGGCCTCGGTGACCCGGTGCAGGGCATGGACGGGACCTTCCAGCTCGGCGCCAACCTCCTCCAGCTGCACGGTGACGTCTCGGGCAGCGAGTCGCTGCTCGGCGTCGCGGAGCCCGGGACCGCGGTGAACCCCGACGATGCCGCGGTCGTCGTGCGCCAGGTCACCGCGGTGCTGAACATCGGGCTCGCGCTCGGCGACTCGGGTCACAACTCCGCCACGGCCGAGTCCTCCGGCTCCGACGGGATGGTGGTCGCCGGGCCGGGAACCGCGGTCGCGTCCTCGACGATCCTGACCGGCGACGCGACCGCGGTGGGCAACCACTTCGCGGCCACCGTGTGCCAGGCGATCGGTGACTCCCTGGCGTGCGCGTCGCACACACCACCCCCGCCTCCTCCTCCGGACGACCCCGGCCTGCCTCCGGACCACCCGAGCTCCGGGCCGCCGATCCAGGTCATGCCGGCGGTGGCTTCGAAGCCCGGGGCGGCGAGCCCCCTCGAGCACACCGGCCCGGCCCGGCCGGCCGTCGTCACCTCCACGCTGCCCTTCACCGGCTCCCCGATTGGCGCCGAGCTGGCCGCGGGCTCCAGCCTGCTCGTCGCGGGCATGTTGATGGCCCGCCGCCGTCGAGCAGGAGCACGGACATGACCTTCCCCGCCCCCGAGCTCGAGGGGACCGCAGGTCCCGTCCCGACCGACGAAGCCGACGGCGCGTGGGTCAGTCCCGCCGTTCCCCGCGACGACGACGTCCTGATGGTGACCTGCGACGCGTGCGGCGCGCACCAGCAGGCGTCCGGGGGCGCGCTCGGCTACCGCTGCGAGCGTTGCGGCGCGGACTGGCAGGTCCTGCGCTGCGCGGCCTGTCGCAAGGCGGCGGTGGTACCCGCCGGTACCCGCGGGTGCCCCCGGTGCGGACACGATCGTCGCGGCGACGAGCTCGCGGCCCGGCGGGCCCGGCCCCGTTGGCTCACCGAGCCGAACCCGCTGAGCGTCTGGCTCGGCGGGGTGCGGTACCTCGGAGGCCACCGCGACCACGACGGTCCGATCCGCAACGCCGGGCTCCTCCTCGACCGGCGCGGGATCCACCTGCGCGCGTTCCGCGAGCTGTTCTCGGTGTCGTGGGAGAGCGTCCGCGGGGTCGCGATCGAAGGCCCGGCAGACATCTCGGAGCGCCTGAGCCTGCAGCGCCTGCTCGACCTCGGCGCGCAGACCTGGATCACCCAGGTTGCCTACCTCACGGTCCAGACCACGACCGGTGACGCGATCTTCGAGGTCGACGGCCTCGGCCCGCCCGAGCTCCACGCCCGCCTCTCGCGCGTCCTGCAGGGTCTCCAGCGCCGCGAGCACCCGCCGACGCCGATCGCGATCGAGCGCGTGCCGGCAGCTCCTGGTCCGGACGGCGGTGTCGCGCCCGATCCGCCGGCGACGGTCACACCCGTCACGACCGCAGCCCCGGTTCCGGCGCCGGCCGTCACGCCGGGCCCCCAGCCCCTGGTGCTCGATCCCGAGACGAGCGAGGTCCCGATCGAGGTGTTCGTCGTCGACGCGCTCTGGAAGCTCACGCAGGTCTGCGAGGCCGGCCTGGTCGACGAGCACGTGGCGGCAGCGCTGCGCGCCGAGCTGCTGGCGCAGGTGCCCGCGCTCAGCGCGCCGAGCCCGGTGACCGGCCCGCTCCTGCGGGTCTGAGCGATCAGCCGCCCGGCTTGAACGCACCCCTGCCGGGCAGGGGCGAGGTGAGGAACGCGTTGAGCGCGGACTGCTCGGCGTCGCGGGTGGTCTTCCAGGCCTGGAGCCGGCTCTGGCTCACCCCCTCGGCAGGCACGTTGACGCGGTAGCCGAAGCGCGCCTGTGCCCCCGGCGCGAGGTTCACCGCGAAGCTCACGGTCGGATCCGGGTTGACGATCGTGGGCTGCTGACCGACGAAGGTCACGCCGGTCACGCTGGAGGTCACGGACTTCGGGATCACCTCGAGCACCGTGTCGGTGACCGCCTTGAGGGTCGGGTTGCGCACGGCGACGGAAGCGATGAAGAGGTCACCGTCCTCTCCCGCGAGCCGCCAGGTCCGGTCCACGACGAGCCCTGATGCCTGCGTCGCCGCGGGGAGCACGAGCGGAGGCACGCGCACCTGGGGCCGGGCCAGCGTGGACGGCGTCGCCCGCGTCGACGGGGGCTGGGTGGCTGCGGTCGGGGTGCCCACCTTCGACGTCGAGCCGTCGACGACGACGACGATCAGGACGACCAGGGAGACCAGCGCGATCCCGGCCCCCAGGCCGAAGCGCACCATCCGCCCCCGACTTCGTGACGACTGGTCGGGCTCGGCCTCGATCACCTCGGGTTCGACGGATGCGGCTCGTGCTGCCCCACCGGTGCTGGCACCGTCGGTCGCCGCGCGGTCGGCCGGCGGCGCGTCCGCCACGGGGACCGGCGCGGGCTCGGGCGGGACCGGAGCGGGCTCCGGGGCCGGGACGGGTGCGGGCTCGGGGACCGGGGTCGGGAACGGCTCGGGCTCGGGCACCGGAGTCGGTGCCGGGTCGGGCTCCGGCACCGGGACGGGCTCCGGTTCGGGGACGGGCATTGGCTCCGGCTCCGGTTCGGGCAGAGGACCGCCCGCCGGTGCCACAACGGGCGCGGGGGCTGCCGGGGCCGAACCGGGTCCCGCCGGTCCGGGCCGCGCCGCGATCGGCTCGGCGGCCGCCACGGACGCGGCGCTCGGGCGCGTCAGCGCGCCCCGCAGCAGCTCGGCGAAACGGGTGGCGGATGCCGGCCGCTGTGCGGGCGGCTTGGCCATCGCGGCCTCGACGACGTCGCAGACCGCATCGGGGACCCCGCGCCGGCGGAGGTCCGGCACCGGCGCCTTCGCGATCCGCCCCAGGACCGCGTTGATCGGCTCGTCGGGCGCGCCGACGAACGCCGCACCGCCGGACAGCAGCTCGAAGAGGACGGAGCCGAGCGAGTACACATCGGCGACCTCGGACGGGCGCCGCCCCTCGATCACCTCGGGCGCGGCGTTCCCGAGGCTCACCGGCGCGGTGCGCGCCTCCACGAGGTCCATCACCCGGGCCAGGCCGAGGTCGGCGAGGCACGGCTCTCCGGCCGAGGACACCAGCACGTTCTCGAGGCGGAGGTCGCGATGGAGGATCCCCGCCAGGTGCGCCACCGCGAGCGCGTCCGCGAGCTTGGCGACGATCGTCACCGCCTCACCCCACGGCACGCGCCCGTCGCGCTCGACCCGGTCTGCGAGCGAGCCGTTCGGCATGTACTCCATGATCAGGAACGGCTGCTCCACGACGGTGAACCCCGCGTCATAGAGCGAGACGAGGTTCGGATGGACCGACAGCGACCGGAGGACCTCGCACTCGCGCAGGTAGCGCGCGCGCAGAGCGGCCTCCGGGCGGACCGGCAGGACGCGGACCGCGACCGCGCGACCCTCGGACCGGCGGATGGCCCGGAACACCGTGCCGAACCCGCCCGAGCCGATCTCGACACCGTCGTCGACTCCGTCGATGCCGAGGTCGATCCCACCCTGCATCGAGACCATCAGCTGCGGACCACCGGTGTCACGGAGGACGTCTGGACCATCACGGGCTTCCCGGGTCGCGATCCTCGGCGGGCGAACATCGGAGGAATGAGAGGTGACGCCAGGGTAACGCCGGAGGCCCGGCACTCGGCGACGGGCCCGTGGGGCGGCGCCGGGTTCAGCCGAGCCGGGCGTGCAGGAAGTCGAGCGTGCGAGCCCACGCCTGCGCCGTGGCATCAGCATCGTAGGTGCCGAGCGCATTCTCCTCGTTGCCGAACGCGTGCCCCAGCCCGGGATACATCACGAACGTCACGTCCTTGCCGAGGTCGGCGAGCTCCTCGCCCAGGGCCAGGACCGCGTCGACGGGGAAGAAGGCGTCCTCCTCGGCGTAGTGACCGAGGACCGGCGCGCTCAGCCCGGACCAGTCGGGGGCGCCGTCGCCGAGCGGCGCACCGTAGAACGGCACGACGGCGCCGACGCGGTCGCCCTGCTGGGCCGCGAGCACCAGCGCGAGCATCCCGCCCATGCAGAAGCCGACCACCCCGACCGAGTCCCCGTCCACGTCCGGGTTCGCGAGCAGCGCGTCCACCGCGGCACCCATGTCGCGCGCGGCGCGGTCGGGCGGCAGGGTGTTCATGAGCTCGGCGGCCAGGTCCATCTCCGTGTGCTCGGCGATGTCGCCGTGGAACAGGTCCGGCGCGAGAGCCACGAACCCGGCCTCGGCGAGGCGGTCGCACGTCCGCTGGATCTGGGGTACGAGCCCCCACCACTCCTGCACCACGACCACGCCCGGTGCGGGCGTCTGCGCCGGTGTCGCCAGATAGCCGTCCGTGGCGCCGCCGTTGCTCGGGAATTCGATCGTCTCACCCACGCCGCGCACGCTAACAAAAGGGGGCACGACGAGCCCGGCCACCCGCGAGGGTAAGGGGTTTCACCCATACACTCTCGGTCCTGATGTCGACTCCGGATGGGGACGGACCCGACACCCGCTCGAGATTGCGCGACGCGGCGCTCGACCTGTTCGGCCGCCAGGGCGTCGGCGACACCTCCACGCGGGAGATCATCAAGGCCGCGGGGCTCCGCAACCCGTCGGCCATCACGTACTACTTCGGGTCGAAGTCGGACCTGGTCGACGACCTGGTCCGCGAGGTCAACAGCACCCAGTCGGCCCTTCTCCAGCGCCACGTCGCGCTCGCGTCGCAACCCGAGCCGCTGACGCCCGAGGCATGGGCCACGATCGGCGTCGACTTCGTTCTGGACCTGATGAGCACCGAGCGGGGCTGCCACCTCGTACGGGTCTGGGCCGACTGGGACGACATGGACCCGGACCGCGTCGAGCGCTTCCTCGCCGGAAGGCATCCACTGGCCGAGGCGTGGCGCACCTCGGTGTTCCGCACGTTCCCCGAGCTGTCGCCGCTCGTCGCCATCGCGCGGAACGTCATCGTGATCCGGACGCTCCAATGGATCACCGAACGCCGCGCCCGCCTCCTGGTCGACGCGTCGGAGACGTGGCGCTCGGGCGTCGGGGACCTGCGCCCGTTCATGCTCGAGCTGTCGCTCAACATCCTGACCGGCCCGACCCACCTCACCGACGAGGACCTCGTCCCCAGCTGAGGTTTGCCACCAGCTCGTTTCGGTGCGACTTGCACCCCCTCTGGGGGGTTGAACCCGCACCGAAAGAAGCGGTGCCGTCGCGTTCCTTGGAGCGGACGACCGGGTTCGAACCGGCGACCTCAACCTTGGCAAGGTTGCGCTCTACCAACTGAGCCACGTCCGCGTGTGAGCGACGAGATTAGCCTGCCGCTCATGCGCATAGGAATCTTCGGTGGCGAGCCCGCGAGCATCGACGCCGCGGTCGAACAGGCCCGAGAAGCCGCCGGGCAGGGGTTCACCGGCTACTGGGTGTCCCAGATCTTCGGCTTCGACGCGCTGAGCGTGCTCGCGGTGGTCGGTCGCGAGGTGCCCGGCATCCAGGTCGGCACCGGGGTCGTGCCGACCTACCCGCGCCATCCGATGATGCTGGCGCAGCAGGCGCTGACGGTGAACGTGGCGGCCGGCGGACGCCTCGTGCTCGGGATCGGGCTCTCGCACCAGGTCGTGATCGAGAGCATGTACGGCCTCTCGTTCGACAAGCCGGTCCGACACATGCGCGAGTACCTCTCGATCCTGATGCCGCTGATCGAGACCGGCTCGGTCTCCTTCACCGGCGAGACGTTGAGCGCGAATGCGACCATCAACGTGCCCGGCTCGAGCCCGTGCCCGGTCCTGGTCGCGGCGCTCGGACCGAACATGCTGGAGCTGGCGGGCACGCTCACGGACGGCACGATGACGTGGATGACCGGTCCCGACACCTTGGGTTCGCTCACCGTCCCGACGATCACGAAGGCCGCGAGCGCGGCGGGCCGCCCGGCGCCGCGCATCGGCGCGGGGATGCCCGTGTGCGTGACCGACGACGTCGCCGCGGCGCGCGAGCGGGCGGCACAGGTGTTCCAGGTCTACGGCGTCCTGCCGTCCTACCGGGCGATGCTCGACCGCGAGGGAGCGGCGGGTCCCGCGGACGTCGCGATCGTCGGCAGCGAGCAGGAGGTCGCCGCGGGGATCGCCCGCCTCGCCGATGCGGGCGTCACCGACTTCGCCGCGGTGGAGTTCGGCGCCGGAGGGGACGAGCGGCGCCGGACCCGGGAGCTCCTCCGCTCGCTGCTGTGAGCGACCCGGCGCGCTCGCCCCTGGAGCTGCTCGAGGCGCTCGCGACCGAGGACGTCGAGGTCGGTCCGGACCTGCACCACCTCGAGATCTACACGATGCGGGGTCTGCTGACCCTGCTCTGGCACGGTGACCCCCAGGCCGAGCGTGTCGTCGTGATGGGCGGAGGCGGCATGGGCGGGCTGCTCGGACCGGCCGGCGGCCTCTACTTCGACCTGGGCCGACAGCTCGCGGCGCGTGGGATCGGCACCATCCGCGTCGGCTACCGCAAGCCCAACGACCTCGGGCGCTGCGTGCTGGACATGGCCGCGGCCGCCGACCTGGCGACGCGCACCGGTGGGCAGCGGTTCGTGACCGTCGGGCACTCGTTCGGCGGTGCCGTCGCGCTGCAGGTCGGCATCGTGCTCGGGGCGCACTGCGCCGGGGTGGTCATGCTCTCGACCCAGTCCGCGGGGTGCGAGGACGGCGCGGCCCTCGGCGATACGCCCCTGCTGCTCCTGCACGGCGACCGCGACGAGATCCTCCCGCCGGACACGAGCGCGGTCGTGCGCTCGATCGTCGGCCACGGCGAGCTGGTGATCCTCCCCGGTGCCGGCCACCTTCTCAACGAGGCCCACGACGAGCTGCGCGACCGGCTCATGAGCTGGATCCCCGAGCACCTCGACGCCGCGCCGGCCTGACGATCAGCCGTCGCGCGCCGTCGGCGCGGCCGCGAGCGCGTGATCCGCGACCGCGGTCACGTCCATCAGAAGGTCGCGGACGAGTGCGGCGTCGAGACCCGCCGCCAACGGCCCGTCCGGTCCGGTCTCGTGCGCGTGCCTGCCGAGGCACGCGCACACTGGATCCCGGGTCACGGCGGCCACCGAGCCCACGTCGAGCGCCGTACCGCCGGCATGGTCGGTGGCGACCAGCCGGGTCGCGGTGGCGTCGAGCACGGCCGCGACCTCGTCGACGACCTCGTGAAACGCGGTTCGCGTCGGCCCGCAGGCGTCGAAGCGGGTCACCCCCCGGTGGCGTTGCAGCGTCTCGATCGCGAAGCGCACCTGGGCCGCGTCCCCCAGGAGGCTGGCCCACGGCCGCCGCCCGGCCGGCGCCCGTGCCGTCTCCGACAGGTACTGCACGTACGACGCGTGGGCTCGCTGCTCCGCGGCCGCGACCGGTTCCTCGGACTCGGGATGCACGATCCCGCTCGCGATGCCGCGCGCCAGCCGTCGGTAGAGCTCGGCGAGGTTCTTGCGGAGGCCGACCGACGCGCGCCGGGGCCAGAAGAACAGTGCGACCACCGCGCTGACCCCCGAGCCGATCAGGATGTTCTCGAAGCGCACCAACCCCGTCTGCCAGCCCTGCGGCTCGATGAGGTTGAACATCGCGACCACCGCGATCGTGAAGCACACCTGGCCCGCGACGAAGCCGACGACCTGTGGCGTGTAGGCCGAGAGGAAGAACCCGACCGCGACGACGACCCACAGCACGTCGTGGTCGATGCCGATCAACCCGAGCACCGCGGCGGAGATCGCGAACCCGATCGCGGTGCCGGCCGCGGCCATGAGCGCGCTGCGGCCGGTCTCGAACGCATTCGACCGGAGCACCGAGAGCGTGCCGAGCGCGACCCAGAAGCCGTGGTCGAGACGCAGCTCGTCGGCGATGAAGATCGCGACGCCCACGGCAACCCCGGCCCTCAGGCTCTCCTGGGCCCAGGCCGAGGCGGACACCGCGTTGGACTCCACCAGCTCGCGGAGGCGGGTCAGGACCGCGCGCCGGTCGCCGGGGACCGGCGCTTCGAGGGGGATCGACACCGTGCCGTCCGACGGTCCCCGCCCGGACACGACGACCGAGGCGTTGACAAGCGCCGCGGCGGCGATCACCAGGATGAGGCGCTCGACGAAGCACTCGTCGATCTCCTCGAGGACGCCGCCGGGCTCCCCGCCCCCACCGAGCTCGGCGATCGCGTGCTGGACCACCGCGTGCTTCGCGTCGATGCACGAGGTGACGAGCGCGTCGAGATCGGCTGGACGCGACGAAGCACGCAGTGTCCGCTCGACCGCCCGGAAGGCGTCGGCCCCGACGCGCGCGAGTCCGGTCGACGTCGGCGTCGGCGCATGCCCGTCCGCGGAGCTCACCAGCAGCGCGGCCCGCTCGAGCTGGTCGACCAGGAACGCGAGTGCGGCGTCGTGCGCGCTCGGGCCCGCGGGACGGCGGGGAACGGACGCCGCGTCGCCCAGCTTGGCAACCGCATCTCTGACCGCGGTCACGGCCTCGGGCGACGGCCCGTCCGGGGTCGCGAGCATCGCCACCGCGTCGGCGACCACCCCGGCCGCCTCCGCCGCCGCTTCCCGGATCCTCAACCGCTCCCGCCGGGGCCAGAGCACGAGCGCGGCGACAGTCGAGACCGCGCCCGCGACCAGCCAACCCAGCAGGCGGTCGGGGATCGCGTCCGCCGGCGCGGGGATCGTGGCCGCGAGCACGTAGGCGAGGATCAGGGGGCTGACCGACGCGCCGTAGTATCCGCCGAAGAACCCCGCGAAGCGGGCGACTGCAGCCACCGCCACGCCGACCAGCGCGGCGATGACCGCTTCGTTGCTCACGACCGTGCCGACGACCACCAGGACCGCGCCGACCCCGACGAGCACTCCATACGCGCGGGCCCGGGCGGGAGGCGGACCTCCGAAGTCGGCGAACCCGAGGAACGCGAACGAGCCGAAGCCGGCGAAGAGCGCGGCGACCGGGTTGTCGAAGCCGTTCAGGAAGATCGCGAACAGCACCGGGACGACGATGGCCACGCGGGCCGCCCGTCGGAGCGACTGCAGTCCCGGGTCGTGCATCTCGGGACTCCAGCCTAGAGGGGTCTAGGTGCCGGCGAGGCGCTCCACCACCGGTGCGAACGCCTCGAAGTTGTCGTCGCCGAACACGACCGAGCTGACCCCCCAGCGCTCGCGGCGCGCGACGAGCTGGTCGCAGATCTCGTCCACGGTGCCGACACAGGTGAGCCCCGCCTCGAGGACCGCATCCGGTTCGAGGCCGAACCCGGGCGCGACGGCTTCGGCCAACGAGCGGCGGTCGTCCGTGATCGCGGCGAAGAAGTACCGGATCTGGAGCTCGATGTCGTCGAAGCGCGCACCCGCGCCCTCACGGATCCATCCGACCTTCTCGTCGATCATCTCCGCAACCGAGTCCGCGGCCTGCTCGCCGCTGAGCGCGCCGGCGCGCAGGTTCGGGTTGATGCCGACGATGTCGGCCTCCCTCCCTGCGAGCCGCAGCACCCGGGGCGCGCCGCCACCGACGAGGATGGGCG
This sequence comes from Acidimicrobiia bacterium, assembly GCA_036502405.1. GTDB lineage: Bacteria > Actinomycetota > Acidimicrobiia > IMCC26256 > JAENVU01 > Chersky-806. The sequence goes on along the minus strand of DASXYP010000039.1, from coordinate 189 downwards.
GGTGCGGCTGCTGGGTCGGCTTCGGTGCCGCCGTGTAGTCGCTGATCCTGTAGTGCGTGCCTTCGAAGCTGAATGCCTCGCCGGTCCACGCGCCCTTGATGACCGCGAGCGCCTCCTCCAGCCGGTCGACGCGCACGCCGGGACGGTCGTAGGGCAGGCCCAGCGCGTCGTAGTCGGTCTTCAGCCACC
>DASXYP010000038.1:0-44180 GCA_036502405.1 Acidimicrobiia bacterium | reverse complement strand
TGGTGGGTACGCGACGCCAAAGCGAGAAGAGCCCGGCGCTAGAGGCGGTCGTGGGCGCGGTGGTCGTCGAGGCGGTCCGCAGGCCACTGGCCCGAATCGGTCTCGTCGTAGGTCCAGTCGGGCTGCTTCTGCGCCTGGCGCGCGTCGAGCTGCGCGCGACCGTCGGCAAGCTCGAGGATCGCGGCGATGAACGTCGGCTCGGAGTTCGCGCCGGTCTTGTCGCGGTGCTGCGCGATCTCGTCGTCGAACAGATCGAAGATGCTGCCGACGACGGCCTGGGTCTGGTACGGCAGGTTGCAGCGCGCACCTTCGGCCACCGTGGCGAGGCTCGCGTCGAGCTCGCGCAGGTCGCTCGGCCCCGCCGCGTCGGAGCACAGCTTGGCGAGCAGACCCGAGATCGCGAGCCCGTCGCTCTTGCACGCGTTGCACTGCCCGCAGGACTCCACCGCGAGGAAGCGCGCCACCCCGGCGGCGACCGCGGTGAAGTCGGTCAGGTCGTCGAACACGATGAACCCCGCGCACCCGAGCCCGGCCCCGATCCCCCGCATGTCCTCGTAGGTGAGCGGGACGTCGAGCTGCTCGCCGGTGATCAGCGGGTTCGACACGCCCGACATGACGGCCGCGATCTCGCGGCCGTCCGCGACGCCTCCACCAAGGGCCTCGATCAGGTCGCGGAGCGTGGTGCCCATCGCGACCTCGGCCACGCCGGCGCGCACGGTGTCGCCGCTCACCGTGCAGACGATCGTGCCCGGCGACTCCTCGGTACCGTGCTCCCGGAACCAGTCCGGGCCCTCGATCACGACGCACGGCACGTTGGCGAACGTCTCGACGTTGCTCGCCAGCGTGGGCGCAGCCACGTGGTCGGCGCCCGCCATCTCGATGTGCGCGGCCGACGAGCTGTTCGCGGTGACGTCCCCGGCGTGGTCGACGACCTCCTCCACCCCGCGCCGGTACGGCGGTGCGATCCGCGGGAAGGGGTACCGGCCGTCGATCGTCTCGAGCAGCGCGGTCTCCTCGCCGTAGAGGTACTCGCTCGGACCCGCGAAGGCGCGCATGTCGACGTCGCCCAACCAGCCCGCGGCGCGCATCTCGTCGATCGCGCGCTCGACCCGGGCGAGGCTCTCGGTCTCGGTGCGCTTGCAGCCGACGATGACCTCGCTCGCGTCCACGACGTGTGCGCCGATCAACGCGCCCTCGAGCACGTGGTACGGGTTCGCGCGCAGGATGGCGCGGTCCTTGAACGAACCGGGCTCGCCCTCGGCCGCGTTCACCACGATGCTCGCCCTGGCCTCGAACGCCTCGTTCGCCATGACCGTCCGCCACTTCCGCGACAGCGGGAACCCGGCCCCGCCGCGGCCGCGGAGGCCCGCGGCATCGAGGCGGTCCAGCACCTGCTCGGGCGTCTCGGACCGGGCCAGCTCGAGGGCCCGGCCGCCGCCACCGGCGACGTAGTCGTCGAGCGTCTCGACCGGCGAGGCGGGAAGGATCCGATGCAGCTGCTCCATCGGCGCAGTTTCGCACGCGCCCGATCGGGCGGAGCGACCCGGGGCGACGGCGGTGGGCCAGAATGACCCCATGGACGATCTGATTCCCGAACGGCCGCGTGAGGCGGGGGTCCCCGAAGAGGTTCCCGCCGAGCTCGGCAACATCGAAGGCGCCCGCACGCTCGGCAACGAGGCCCGCGACCGGCTCCACGCCGACGGCTTCACCGACCAGGAGATCGACCAGTGGGCCGAGACCTACGTCGCCGAGAACGGGGGCGGCACGGTCGACGAGTTCGTCGAGTGGATCGGCCGGCTCGAGCACTGAGCCGCCGCCGGTCGTACGGCGACCCCGGTCCGGCGATCGACCGGCGGAGATCCTCGACAAGCCGCCGCCGGTCGCGCGTCGACCCCGGTCCGGCGATCCTCGTCCGGGGCGGGATCGGGCTCGACGACACCGCGCTCGCCGGGGTGGCGCGCACGTCGATCGACGCGTCCGCGGCCCCGAGGACCGGAAGGCGCGCGCCCGGGCCGGGATCGACGCCTGGAGCCGCAGCTCGGCGCGAGTTCGCTTCCTGAACGCGCGGCGATAGGGTCGAAGCGGTCCGGTTCGCACGGTTCGGGGGGAACGGCATGCGTCGACCGAAGCTCGCGGGAACGCTGCTGGGGGTCGGCATCCTGGCCCTGGTGCTCGCCGGCTGCGGCCACCTCTTCCCGCCCGGTCACGGCGGCGGCCCTCGCTCCGGCATCACGATCGTCGCCCCCGGCGACCGCACCCAGGTGCCACACGACGGCGGGCTCGACGTGGTCGTCCGGCTCGACCGGTCGCTCGCGGCCTCCACGCTCCGGCTCCAGATCGTCGCCGGCGACCGCGCTCCGGTCGACGTCACCGCCCGGCTCCGCCCGGTGGCCCAGGGCCTCGGCGCCACGCTCACCGCGGCCGATCTCTCGCCCGGTCTCAACCGGATCATCGCCAGCGCACGCGGCGCGTGGCACGGGGCGGACCGACGGTACGCGTCCGCCACCGTCTCGTGGGAGCCCGCGCTGGACACGACGCTCGCGTCGCGTTGCGACTTCCTCGGCCAGGGCCGGTGCCTGCTGCCGTTCCCGAACGACTGGTTCACCACCGCCGACGCGACGACCGACACCGGCCGACGGGTCGATCTGAACGTCGCGTCGATGACCGCGAACGTTGCGGGCGTCCACATCGACCCGAGCGATTGGAACACCAACGACGGCTTCAGCCCCGGAGCCGAGATCCTCGCGAGCATCCCCGGTGTCGACCTCGCGACGACGGGTGCCGCGCCGATCACCGACATCGGGCGCTCGCTCGCCGCCGACTCTCCCATCGTCCTCCTCGACGCGACGACCGGGCAGCGCTGGCCGGTCTTCGCCGAGCTCGACGCCAACGCCACCACCGACGCCGATCGCGCCCTCATCATCCGGCCCGCGCGCAACCTGCTCGAGGGGCACCGCTACGTGGTCGCGCTACGCCGGCTCAAGGACGGTGCCGGCGCGACGATTCCCTCGAGTCGTGCGTTCCAGCTCTACCGCGACCGCATCCCGACCTTCGACCCGGCCGTCGAGCACCGTCGGCCGCACCTCGAAGGGATCTTCGACGCGCTCTGGCGCGCGCACGTGGGTCGCTCCGATCTGAACCTGGCGTGGGACTTCACCGTCGCGAGCGAGCGCAACCTCACCGGACGGCTCGTGCACATCCGCGACGACGCATTCGCGTCCCTCCACGGGGCCGCGCCGAGCTTCACCGTGACGCACGTCGACGAGAACGTCGACAGCACGACGTTGCGACGGGTGATCGGCACGTTCAGCGTCCCGAATTACCTGACCGGTACCGGCCAGCCCGGCTCACGGTTCGACTATGGGCCGGGCGACACCGGCCCGAACCGGCTGCCGACGCGCAACGGCGACTTCACCGCCAACTTCCGGTGCCTGATCCCGCGCTCCGCGAGCGCGGACGGCAACGACCCGGTGCGCCCCGCGCGCGGGATCGCGAACGGCCACGGTCTCCTCGGCAGCGCCAACGAGGTCGACGGCTTCGGGTCGCTCGCCGACCAGGGCAACGCGATCATCTGCGGCACCGACGAGATCGGCATGTCGAGCAGCGACCTGCCGAACGTCGCCGCGGTCCTCGGCAACCTGTCGAGCTTCCCGACGATCGCCGACCGACTGCAGCAGGGCATCCTGAACATGCAGTTCCTCGGGCGGCTCCTCAAGGACCCGCACGGCTTCGCGACGAGTCCCGCGTTCCAGGCCGGCGCCACGCACACCTCACTGCTGAACGGGCAGGTGTACTTCAACGGCAACAGCCAGGGCGGCATCCTCGGCGGCGCGGTCACCGCGACGTCGACGGACTTCACCCGCGCGGTGCTCGGGGTCCCCGCGGTGAACTACAGCACGCTGCTCAACCGCAGCGTCGACTACACCCAGTTCGCGGGCGTCAGCCTGCAGGCGTCCCCCGACCCGCTCGACCAGCAGCTCGACTTCTCCCTGATCCAGATGCTGTGGGACCGCGGTGAGGGCGACGGCTACACCCAGCACCTCACCGACGACCCCCTGCCCGGCACCCCGCGCCACCAGGTGCTGCTCATCGAGGCGTTCGGCGACCACCAGGTCGCGAACATCGGCACCGAGACGATGGCCCGATCGATCGGCGCGAAGGTCTGGCAACCCGCGCTGGCCGCCGGCCGGAGCCCCGACGTCGTGCCGTTCTGGGGCATCGCCGCAGTGCCGTCCACGCCCTACCGCGGCTCGGTCCTCGTGATGTGGGACTACGGCACGCCCCGCCCGCCGCTCACCAACACCCCACCCGAGGGCGCGCAGTACGGCGCCGACCCGCACGGCTTCGGCCACGACAACCCCGGCGTCGCGCAGGAGGCGCTCAGCTTCCTGCAGCCCGACGGCGTGTTCGTCGACGTCTGCGGCGGCGGTCCCTGCGTGCACACACCCTGATCCCCGGAGCCGCCGCCGGCCGGCCGCCAAGTCACCGCGGTCCGGCGATCGGCCGGCGGAGATCTTCGGAAGGTCAGCAGGTGGGTGACGGGGCGATGTGCACCGAGACCGAGGTGGCGCCCGGCCGGTTGCGCAGGGTCAGCGTCGGCGCACACGGCCGCGAGGTGACGTCCGCACCCGAGACCGTCACCGCGTACCCGGTCGGGTAGCGCAGCTTCGGCACCACGACGACGGACCGCAGCGGCCACGGCGCGCGGTGCCCGTCGGGGCGGGTCGTCGTGAACGTGAGGTCTGCAGTAGCGGTCGCAGCGTCGAAGGCGAGGTGGGTCGGGGTGCCGTTGACGAGCGTGGGGTACGGCCGGGTGAGTGACGTCAGCACGGAGAGGTTGAGGTTCGGCGATGCGAGCGGCTGCTTGCTGTCGCTGACGACGTGGCCGTTGTAGGACCAGTAGAGCCAGGGCAGGAGACGGGCGTCGAACTGGTCCTCGAACGGGTTCAGGAACGCCGGGTCGTTCGAGTCTCCCCATTCGGTCGCGAGCACGGGCACCCGGTCCCGGGTCGCGGCGGCGACGCTGCGGTCCATGACCTGGCCGTTCGACGCGCTGTCCAGCGCGTACACGTGCGTCGACAGCGCGTTCGGCGACCCCGCGCCCGGCAGTGAAGTGTCGGCGCCCCCGAAGTTGAACAGCACGAACGGCTCGACGAAGACCGGGCGCCGGCGATCGACGCTGCGCACCGCGGCGGTCATCCGCGCGTCGAACGGGGCGAGCAATTGCTGTTCGAGGTCGGGGCAGCCGGTCGTGCAGCTCGACCAGCTCGTCCCCGGCCACGGCTCGTTCATCGCCTCGTACCCGATCACGTTCGGGCTGAGCACGAAGCGCTGCGCGACCGCGCGCATCGCCTCGGCGTAGTGGGTCTGCAGCGGGACGCCGTCCGGGCCTGGCTTGTTCGCCCAGAAGTTGTCGAACGCACGCTGGAGCGCCGGGTTGGTCGCGTAGTAGGTGGGGAACGGGTCGTTGGGATTGGGCAGGCCGTCGGTCAGCGTCGCCCAGGCCGGCATCCCGTTGCCGTGGGTGACGGGCCCGTAGCCGTCCTGGTGGAAGTCGACCAGCACGTAGATGCCGTGCCGGCCGAGGATCCGCACCGTGCCCGCGATCGACTCGAGGTACTGCCGGTCGATCTGCCCGGGCCGGGGCATCAGGAACTCGAGCGGCACGCCGAGGCGGACCGTGTTGAGGCCGCTCGACTCGAGGAGCGCGGCGTCGTCGTCGTCGAACCCGTCCGCCGCCGGGGTGTACGGGGCGAACTTCTCGACGAAGTTGACGCCCCGGAGCATCACGACCCGGCCGGTGGCATCGGTGAACCAGCGGCCGTCGTGCGCGAGCGGCGGGACTGGGTGGTCCGCGGCCGGGCCGAGCCCGGAGGCGAACCGGCACCCGGCGCCGACGACCACGATCCCCAACAGGACCACGAGGAGGCGGCACACGGCTCGACGAGACGTCACGACGGGCAGTATGCCTGGGCGCCCACCCGGCCTTCCACCGTGCGTGACGGAGCGATGCCAGATTCAGGTGCGCGTGACGCGGAGCGTGAGATCACCCCGACCGGGCTCGGGCCCGGGGGCGACGCCGTGGCGCGGGACGCGGACGGCTCGATCGTCTCGGTCCACGGCGGCATCCCGGGAGAGCCGGTCCGGGTGCGGGTCATGGCCCGACGGCACGGGGTCGTGCACGCGAAGGCGGTGGAGGTCCTGGACCGGTCGCCCGACCGGGTCCGGCCGCCCTGCCCGGAGGTCGGGCACGGCTGCGGTGCGTGCCAGTGGCAGCACATCGACCTCGATGCGCAACGGGAGCTCAAGCGCGCGCTCGTGGCCGACGTGCTCGGGCTGAAGGACGGCACCGCGTCGCAGCTGCTGCGCGCGACCGTGGCCCTCGACGCGACCGGCTTCCGCACCACCGTGCACGCCGCGGTCGCGGACGGTCGAGCCGGCTTCCGGCGGCACCGCTCGCACCGCGTCGTCGAGGTCGACGAGTGCCTGGTGGCCCACCCGCTCGTCGAAGAGCTCGTCGTGCACGGCCGGTACGGCGACGCGGACGAGGTGCTGCTCCGGTGCGGGGCCCGGACCGGCGAGCGGCTCGCCGCCCCGATGCCGCGGGCGGTGACGATGGACGTGCCCGAGGACGTCCGGTCCGACCACGTGCACGAGCTGGCTGCGGGGCTCCGGTGGCGGGTGTCGGCCCGCTCGTTCTTCCAGACCCGGCCCGACGGCGTCGACGCGCTCGTGGATGCCGTGGTGGCCGCGGCCGGCGAGATCCCCACCGGGCGCGCGCTCGACCTTTACAGCGGGGTCGGCGTGTTCGCCGGCGCGCTCGCGACCCGGGGCTGGTCGGTCGCCGCGGTCGAGAGCGAGCGCAGCGCGGTCGAGGACGCCCGGCATAACCTGCGCGACCTCGACGTCGCGGTCCTCCGCGCCGACGTCGGGGCGTGGAAGCCGCGCCGGAGCAACCTCGTCGTGGCCGACCCGAGCCGGGCCGGGCTGGAACGGCGGGGCGTCGACGTCGTCTCGGCGAGCCGCGCGCGCCGGGTCGTCCTCATCAGCTGCGATGCGCCGAGCCTCGGTCGCGACGCGACCATGCTGCGCCGGGCCGGGTACTCGCTGACCTCGGCGACCCCGATCGACCTGTTCCCGCACACGTTCCACGTCGAGGTCGTGAGCGTCTTCGACCGGTAGCGGAACCACGTAGTCTCCCTGGCCGTCGAGGTCGCCGGAAGGGTGGCCCGGGCACCGCCCCCCTCCGGGCGGATCCGGAGGAGCGCACGCCATGACCGCCAAGGAGCTCGACGGCCGGGTCGTCATCGTCACCGGGGCGTCACGGGGCATCGGGAAGGGCCTGGCCCTCGGGTACGCGGACGCCGGCGCGACCGTCGTCTGCGCGGCGCGGTCGGTCAACGCGAACCCGAGCGACCTCCCGGGGACGATCGAGGCGACCGTCGACGCGATCACTGCCGGGGGCGGCCGGGCGATCGCGGTGCGCTGCGACATCGGCGTCGACGCGGACCTGACCGCGCTGGTCGAGCGGACGATCGACGAGTTCGGTCGGGTCGACTCGCTGATGAACAACGCGATGGCGCCGACCCAGGCGGTGTTCGACGCGTCCACCGTCGACGAGTGGGACGAGTCCATGCGGGTCAACGTCCGCAGCCTGTTCCTGCTCACGAAGCTGGTCCAGCCGCACATGACCGCGCAGGGCGGCGGGAGCATCATCAACATGTCGTCCCACGGCGCCGACCACGCGGTGACCCAGTTCATGCCCCCCGGGTACCTCACGTACTCGGTCGCGAAGGCCGCGCTGGAGCGCTTCACCACCGCGCTCGCGCCGGAGCTCGTCGGCCGCGGGATCACGGTGAACGCGTTGCGACCCGGCGCGGTCCGGACCGAGATGACCACCCTGGAGTACGGCGAGGACCACGACTGGTCGGGCTGGAAGGGCCCAGAATCGGTCGTCCCCGCCGCCATCTTCCTCAGCACGCAGATCGCGACGGACTTCACCGGCCGGATCTGCGACGCCACGACGTTCGGAGTCAGCTGGCCCTGACCGCGGGGTTTCCGGCCCGCTCGCGTAGGTTGCACGCATGGCCGACTGGGTGACGATCTCCTCACTCGCCACCGCGGGTGGGACCCTCGTGCTCGCTGCGGCGACGTTCACCGCGGTGCGCTCGTCCAACCGTTCGGCGCGCGTGGCCGAGCGCAGCCTGCTCGCAGGGCTGCGTCCGGTCCTCGTGCCGTCGCGCCTGTCCGACGAGCCGGAGAAGGTCCTGTTCCAGGACATGAAGTGGTTCCGGCTCGCCGGCGGCCACGCGATCGCCGAGTACACCGACGACGTGGTGTTCCTCATCATCGCGGTCCGCAACGTGGGGACGGGGATGGGCGTGCTGCAGTGCTGGCGCGTCGAGCCCCACGTGTTCCCGAACACCGACCTGACGCCACCGGCGCTCGACGACTTCCGGCGCCAAGGTCGCGACATCTACATCCCGGCCGGCGAGCCCGGGTACTGGCACGGCGCGATGCGCGACCCGGACGACCCGGAGCGGCCGGACGTGATCGACGCGGTGAAGCGTCACGAGGGCCTGACGATCGACATCCTCTACGGCGACGGTGAAGGCGGCCAGCGCGTCATCACACGGTTCGCGGTGATCCCGGTCGGCGACGACGAGTGGCTGTCCACTGTCTCCCGGCACTGGAACCTCGACCGCGAAGATCCTCGGTGATCCGGGTGCACGCCGAGCCAGGGTTGCTCGACGAGGGTCCCGGGTAGGTTCCGACGATGCGTTCGATCCGACGAAAGCTCATCCTCGGCACGCTGGTGGTCGGTGCCGCGTTCGGAGCCGCGTGGTGGAGCCGTCAGCAACGGATCCACACCGTCGACACGACCGCGCCCGACGTCTTCGGGGATGCCGTCGTCCGCGAGACCTGACCCGAACGCCCCGCGGCTCACGGGGTCGGCGAAGGCGCGATCGCGAGGTAGTCGTCACGCGAGACCCGGGCCGCGGTCAGTGACCCGTCGGCGCGCGGCACCTCCGTGCTGCGACCGAGCAGGGTGAAGCGCACGAGGCCGACGCCCGGCCGGCCGGTGAGCGTGTAGACGAGCTGGCCCAGCGCCACGATCTGGTCGCTGCTCGACAGGGCGGTGAACGGGCGGGCCAGGTCGACGCGCGCGGTGCCGCTCGACAACGAGACGCGGCTGACCGGGTTCTTGTCCGGGAGTGCGGACCGCACTCCGGCGGCGATCTCCACCTGGTTGGGGCCCCGGCCCAGCGCACGCACGACGCTCTGCACCGTCACCGGCGGCTCGAGCCGTCGCGACGACGCCACCAGCCGGCCGTTCTTGGCGAAGTAGATGAGCGCCTCTTCGTGGCCGGAGTCACCGGATGCCGACGACCCGTTCTCCGTTCGGAGCAGACCGAACGGCACGTCCTTCGACCGGACCTTGCTGGCCGAGCCGTGGGTCGGGACGCCGCAAGCGGTCAAGGCGGTCAGCGCGGCGAGGAGCAGGAGCGCCGCGAGGACGCGGGACCGGGTCACGGGACGGCCTCCGGAAGCAGGATCACGAACCGCGCCCCGCCGCCGGGCGACTCCTCGACCCAGACCTGGCCGCCGTGGAGCTTGACGTGCTCCACGACGAGTGCAAGCCCCAGACCGGTGCCCGGCTTCGACTCCGACGCCTCGCCGCGGGCGAAGCGCTCGAACACGAGGTCGCGCTCGGCGGGCGGGATCCCCGGCCCGGAGTCGTCGACCGCGACCAGCAGCGCGCCGCGCTCCCCCGCGACGACCACGGTCACCGCACCGTCGCCGTAGGCATCCGCGTTGTCCAGGAGGTTCGTGAGCACCTGCGCGATCCGGCGCTGGTCGAGCACGAACGTCGACGGCGCCGACGGATCGATCTCGACGTCGACGGATTCGCGCTGGGTCGTCTGGAGGACGTCGTGGACGACCTGCACCGGGTTCACCGGCGCGGGCTGCACCTCGGAGACCCCGGCCTCCATGCGCGAGATCTCGAGCAGGTCGAGCACGAGGCGGTTGAACCGGTGCAGCTCGCTGTCGAGCACGACCAGCGCGGCGTCTGCGGCTTCGGCCGAGCGACGCCGGCGGGCCACGTTCAACGCGGCCGACATCGTCGCGAGCGGCGTGCGCAGCTCGTGGCTCACGTCGGACGCGAACCGGGCCTCCCGCTCGATCCGGGTCCGGAGCGCACGGACCATCCCGTTGAACGCATCGACGAGCGGCTCGAGGTCGCTGTCGCCCTCCGCGTCCAGCCGCTGGTCGAGCGCACCTTCGGCGATGCCGCCGGCGGTGATCGCCATGCGCCGGACCGGCCGCAGCACCCGGGCGCTGGCGTACCAGCCGACGACGGCGCCGATCAGGGTCACGACGAACGCCGCCCCGGCCAGCGCGCGCGCGAGGAGGCTCAGCGTCTGGTCGACCTCCTTGGCCGAGATGAACTCGAAGAACGCTCCGTTCACCACCGGCAGCGGTACCCCCACGCCGATGTTGGGCACCGACGAGAAGCTGGTGTTCTGCGTCCCCGCGGACCCGCCGGCGACCATCTTCCGCAGCGACACCGGGACGTCGTCGCGCCCGACGCCGACCGAGGTCCCGAACCACTGCGTGCCGACGCGCACGACCACGACGCTGTCGGTGCCCGTCTCGACCTGGGCCAGGGCCCCGCCGACGTCCACGGAATTGACCCGGAGGGAGTCGCGCACCGCGCGGGCGTTGAGGTACGCCTCCTGGCGGGCCGCGGCCTCGCGCCGGTCGACCAGGAAGGACCGGGTCAGCTCGTACGAGGCGATCGCCAAGGTCGTCGAGAGCAGGAACGCGAGGGCGGCGAACACGGCGGTGACCCGAGCCCGCAGGCCGACGCGGTACCGCCCGACCGCGGCGTGGCTCGGTTCGGGCTGAGTCACGCGGGTCACGGTACTGCGCGCGCCGCTCGATCCACGGGCGGGACCCACCTGTGGTCCGGCGCCCACCTACGATGGCGCAGTGGATCCCGAAGTTCGCGAGACCGTCGATTACATCGCGGTCCGACGCCTCCAGGACGCCTACGCGGACGCGGTGACCCGGCGCGCGTGGGCCGAGCTCGACGGGCTCTTCCGCCCGGATGCCGAGCTCGTGCTCGACACGCGTCGCGGCGAGCTGCTCTCGTTCGTCGGCCCCGCCGCGATCGGAGACTTCGTCGGCGGCTCGATCGAGCGGTTCGAACGCTTCCAGTTCGTCGTGCTCGGCACGGTCGTCGAGCTCGACGGCGACGCCCGGGCCACGGCCCGCCTGTACATGTGCGAGCTGCGTCAGGGCGTGGAGGACGGGCGGGAGTCCATCGCGTACGGCGTGTACCACGACGAGTACGTCAAGACCGGGGGGCGCTGGTGGTTCGGGCACCGGCGGTACCACTCGCTCGCCCGCACCGCCCCCGACCTCGCGGTGTTCCCGTTCCCCGACGTGACCCCTGGAGCCGGCCGATGAGCAAGCACGGAGCCGACGTCGACCGCACCGAGGAGTGGGCCGCGTTGCGGGCCCACTACCTGGACGAGTCGGGCTCCCGCCCGGCGTCGTCCGCCCGGGGGCTCCACCACCTGGCGCTGCTGTCGAGCAGCGTCGAGCGGACGATCGACTTCTACCAGGGCCTGCTCGAGTTCCCGCTGACCGAGCTGTTCGAGAACCGGGACTACCAGGGCTCGACCCACTTCTTCTTCGACATCGGGAACGGCAACCTGCTCGCGTTCTTCGACTTCCCGGGCCTGGACCTCGGCGGCTACGCCGAGGTGCTCGGCGGGCTGCACCACATCGCGATCTCGGTCGCCCCGGACCGGTGGGAGCACCTCAGGGCGAAGCTCGGAGCCGCCGGCATCGCCACCCGCCACATCAGCGGGACGTCGCTCTACTTCTCGGGCCCCGACGGCGAGCGGCTCGAGCTCATCTCCGACCCGTTGCTGGAGATGTACGGCACCACCGTCGCGTAGGGCGACACCGGGTCCGCGCCGGCAGATCCCGAGCGGCCGGTGTCGGTCTGCGTCCGCCGGGAGGCATCCGCACGGACGTGCGGCTGTGACGAGTCGCGTTGCGGCCGCTCAGCGCTCATGTCGATCTCGTCCTCGACGATCTCCTGTTCGCGCGACGCGCCCCGGAACCACACCAACAGCGCGCCCGCGAGGAGGAGGACCGCACCGAGGCCGATCGACCACCGCATCCCGACGGTGAAGGCCTCCTTGGTCGCGTCGACGAGGGCGTGCCCTCCCGCCCGCTGCGCGACCTGGAGCGCGAGCGCGGGCGCTTCGCGGGCCTGGCGCGCGAGACCGCCCGGCAGGCCCGAGAGGTGCTGGTCGATCGAGCCGCGGTAGGCGACGTTGAACGCGCTGCCGAGCACCGCGACCCCGAACGCCGCACCGACCTCGCGTGCAGTGTCGTTCACCGCCGACGCGACGCCCTGCTTCTCGAGCGGGAGCGAGGCGACGATGGCAGTGGTGGCGGGCGTCATCGCGAGCGGGGCACCGACGCCGAGCACGAGGGACGCGATCAGGAACTGCAGGTAGCCGCTGTCCGGCCCGAGCGTCGTGAACAGCAGCAGGCCGAGCGCGGAGATCGCGAGGCCCGCGCCGCCGACCACCCGGTGCCCACGCCGGTCCGCGAGCGTCCCGGCCACTGCGGAGAGCGGGATCATGACGATGCTCATCGGCACCATCGCGACGGCGGCCATCAGCGTCGAGTAGCCGAGCACCAGCTGCAGGAACTGCAGGGCGACGAAGAAGAACCCGAACATCGCGAAGAACTGCAGGAACACCGAGACCGAGCCGGTGGTGAAGCCGCGGTGGCGGAAGAACCGCGGGTCGAGGAGTGGAGCGTCCGACCGCAGCTCGGCGGCGACGAACGCGACGAGCAGCACGACACCACCGACGAGCGCCGCGATCGTCAGCGGGTTCGTCCAGCCCTGGTCCGGTCCCTCGATGATCCCGAACACCAGCGCGCCGATGCCGGTCGCCGAGAGCAGCGCGCCGAGCGGGTCGAGCCCGACGTGGTGCGACGACACCGTCGCCGGCACCACCGCGACGACCGCCGCCAGCAGCGCCAGCGCCAGCACCGCGGTCGCGACGAAGACCGACCCCCACGAGTAGGACTCGAGCAGCACGCCGGCGATGAGGAGCCCGAGCGTGCCGCCGATGCCGGCGAACCCGGCCCAGATGCCCACCGCCTTGGCCCGCTCCTCGGCCGGGAAGATGCTCGTGATGGTGGACAGCGTCCCGGGCATGACGAGCGCGGCGCCGATCCCCATCAGGGCCCGCAGCCCGATCAGCTGGGTCGGTGAGCCGGCACCGACTGCGAGCAGCGACGCGCCTCCGAAGATCGCGAAGCCGATGACCAGTGCGCCGCGCCGGCCGTAACGGTCGCCGAGGGCTCCGGCCGGCAGCAGGAGCGCGGCCAGGGTGAGCCCGTAGGCGTCGACGATCCACTGCTGCTCGGACTGGCTCGCGCCGAGGTCCGCCGAGACCGCGGGCAGGGCGTTGGCGAGCATCGTCACCGACGCCACCACCATCAGGACCGCGAGGCACATGACGGCGAGCACGAGGTTGCGGCGGGTCGAGGAGAGGTGCGCGCCGGGGCCGGCCTCGGCCGGGGGCGCAGGGAGAGTGGGGGCAGCGGTCATGCGGGCTCCGGTCGTCGCAGTACGGTCGGGCCCGGATGCACCCGCCGCCGCGGGGGGAGCGACGACGGGCTACTATCCGGAGGTGACCTCCGCTACTATACGGAGGGTACCTCCGCTTGGCAAGAGGATTCTCCGTCCCCGGCCACGGAGGCCCAGGAGGACCGCCATGGAACCGACGCCGCGATGACCCCGCCACCGAACGCGCCCGGTACGAGCGCACCCGCCCGACGGCTTCGGGCCGACGCCCAGCGCAACCGCGACCGCATCCTCGAGGCGGCACGCGAGACGTTCAAGGCGCACGGCGCGGACGCGTCGCTCGAGGAGATCGCGCGGCGCGCCGGGGTGGGCATCGGCACCCTGTACCGCCACTTCCCCAACCGGAACGCGCTGCTCGACACGATGTTCCGCGAGAGCATCGACGCGCTGTGCGCGGAGGCGAGTCAGGTCTCCGACTCCACGGACCCCTATGGCGCGTTCGTGGCCTGGCTGCGTGCGCAGCTGCAGCACGCGATGACCTACCAGGCGCTGGCCGCTTCACTGATGATCAGCGAGCTCTCCGACGAGTCTCCGCTCAATGCGTGCGGCGAGCAGTCCGCGTGCAGCGCGCTGCGCGCGACCGCTGACGCGCAGCTCGCCCGCGCGCAGGCCGCGGGTGTCGTCCGGAGCGACGTGGACGCGGACGACGTGATGCGGCTCGTCAACGCGATCGCGTTGACCTCCGAGGACGCGACCGACGGCTGCGCCGCGGCGGAGCGACTCTTCGGGCTGATGGTCGACGGGTTGCGCGTAGCGCCACCACCGTGACGCCCCGCAACGTCGTCGTCGTCCTGCTCGACAGCCTGAACCGTCACCTGCTCGGCTCCTACGGCAGCCGCGAGTTCGAGACCCCGGAGCTCGACCGCTTCGCGGCACGTGCGACTCGTTTCACGCGGCACCACACGGGTTCGCTGCCGTGCATCCCCGCCCGCCACGACATCCTCTGCGGCGCGCTCGACTTCCTCTGGCGCCCGTGGGGCTCGATCGAGGTCTGGGAGGACTCGATCGTCCACCAGCTCCGCCGCTCGGGGGTGACCACCATGCTGCTCACCGACCACCCCCACCTGTTCGAGGTCGGCGGCGAGAACTACCACACCGACTTCGACGCCTGGGGCTACGAGCGGGGCCACGAGAGCGACCCCTGGCGCACGCGCGCCGACCCGTCGTGGGTCGGGGCACCGGCGCTGCCCGCCGCGGCGGGGATGATCCCTCACCACTACGACGTCTCGCGCACGTGGTTCCGCGACGAAGCGGACTTCCCCGGTCCGCGCACGATGGCCGCCGCCGCGCGCTGGCTCGAGGAGGAGGCGCCGACCGACGCCCCGTTCTTCCTCTTCGTCGACGAGTTCGACCCGCACGAGCCGTTCGACACGCCGGAGCCGTGGGCGTCGCGCTATGTCGATGCCGGTGACGAGCCGCGGCTGATCTGGCCGCCGTACGCCGTCGACGCGCTCGCGAACGGCATTCTCGACGCGGCGTCAGCGCGGCAGATCCGCGGCAACTACGGATCGAAGCTGTCGATGATCGACCACTGGTTCGGGCGCATCGTCGCCGCGCTCGACCGGGCCGATCGGTGGCGTGACACCGCGGTGATCCTCTGCACCGACCACGGCCACTACCTCGGCGAGAAGGACATCTGGGGCAAGCCCGGAGTGCCGGTCTACGAGCCCCTCGGGCACATCCCGCTGCTCATCTCGTGGCCCGGCCACGACCCGCAGGTGGTGGACGCGCTGACGACCTCCGTCGACCTGTTCGCGACGTTGACCGACGTGTTCGCGGTCGACGTCCCGCAGCGCACGCACGGGCACTCGCTCGTCCCGTTGCTGGAAGGTCGCGCGGACTCGGTGCGCGAGTTCGCGCTGACCGGCGTCTGGGGCCGGGAGGTGCACGTGACCGACGGGCACCGGAAGTACGCGCGCGCACCGGTCGCGACCAACCAACCGCTGTTCCTCTGGTCGAACCGCTGGTCGACGATGCCGGTGCCCGCGTTCCCCGAGCTCCGGCTCCCCCGTCCCGACCGCCGGGCCCGGCTCGCCTACATGCCGGGCAGCGACGTCCCGGTGATCCGCCAGCCGTTCGCCGAGGGCGACCCCATGCCGCTGTGGGCGGCGATGGCCCGGTCGCGCGAGCACCTGCTGTTCGACCTCGACGACGACCCGGCGGAGGCGCACGACCTCGCGGGCTCACCCGCCGAGGCCGACGCGGTGGAGCTGCTGCGGGTCGCGCTCGGGTCCGTCGACGCCCCGGACGAGCAGTACCAGCGCCTCGGGATCAGCTGACCCGCCCGAGGACGTCGGCGAACCACGCGTACGTCGTCCTGGTCCAGAGGGCGGTCATCCCGCACGGGACCGCCATGAAGCCGTGCGGCATCTCGGGAAGCACGAGCAGCTCGACCTCGCTGCCCGCCGCGGCCCAGCGCGCCCCGAGCGTCAGCGTGTCGTCGCAGAGGTGGTCGGACGTGCCGACGGTCATGAGCGCCGGCGGGAGGCCGCGCAGGTCGGCGAACGCAGGAGAGATCGACGGGTCCCGCCGCTCGTCGTCGGTCAGGCCCGGGAGGTAGCACTCGGTGAAGAACTCGATGCCGACCGGGTCGAGGAGGTCGAGACCCGACGTCGGACGGGTCCCGCGCTGGCTCGGCGACCGACCCCAGTCGTACACGCCGAACACGAGGTTCGCCCCGATCACGCGCTCGACGGCGTGCAGCTCGTCGCGCATGCGCAGCAGCACGATCGCGGCCATGTAGCCGCCGGCCGACTCGCCGCCGACGATGATGCGGCTCGAACCGAACTCCCGCTCGCCGTGCTCGAGCAGCCACGCGGCGACGGCCACCCCGTCGTCGGGACCGGCCGGGTGCGGGTGCTCGGGCGCGAGCCGGTAGTCGACCGACACCACCGCCACGCCGAAGCGGTCGCGGAAGTCCACGCTCGAGTAGTCGCTCATCTCCGGGGCGCCGATCATCATCCCGCCGCCGTGGAAGTGCAGGTAGACGGCGGTGGCCGGCCCCTCGGGGGTGAACACGCGGCACGGCACGCCCGCGATCTCCCGCAGCTTCGCCTCGGGCGACGGGAAGTACGCGACCTCCATGTCCTTGCGGGCCTTGGCCACCTGCTCGTCGCGGGTGAGCGTCGCGGCGTCGGCACCCGCGTCCCGGCCGCCCATCATCTCGATGATCGCCCCGAGCGACTCGTCCACCGCCGCCCGGGCCTCGGGGCGCATCGCCTCCACGTCCTCGGTCCACAGCTGCATCTCGGTCCCCCGTCGTCGCCCGTGTCCGGTGATCGTGGCCCAACCCCGCCCCAGCGGTCCAGGTTCGGCTGGCGCCTACGAGATCTGGCGGACGTACGAGTCGCCGGCGAGGAGCTTCAGGGTGACGTGGGCGACGGCCACGAGCCGCTCGTCCTTGCCCACGTCGACGACCTGCACTTCGACGACGCCGAGCGTGTCCGAGGCCCGCAGCACCTTCCCGGTCGCGCGCAGCGGGCCGATGCGAGCCGCCGAGAGGTACTGGATCGACGTCGACGCGGTCGCGACGGGGCGGTCCACCTCACGGGCGAGCGTCGAGGCTCCGGCCACGTCCACGATCACCGCGACCAGACCACCGTGCAACGACCCGGCCGGGCCCCGCAGGTCGTCGGTGATGTCGAGCTCGACGGCCCACTCCCCGTCGACGACGAGCGTGCGGGGCGCGAGCTGATCGAGGAAGGTGCATCCGAGGGCACCGGCGGCGGCCACGGGAGGGCAGCCTACCGGCGCCGTCTACCCGTCGAGCAGGGACGGCTGGGTCGCGAGGTCGTACACGACGTGGTCACCGACTCGGCGGGCCTCGGGCGTCGCCGCGTGCTCGACCATCCGGCCGTCGTGGAACAAGTGCTGCACCGTGGCCTGCTCGACGAGGACGAGATGGTCGGCGAGCAGCCGGCGGTGGCACCGCCACCACACCGACTCCGCGCACATGACGGTCGCCGGGCCGCGCCCTGCGACCGCCACGAGCTCGGCCACGCCCTCGGCGAAGGACCCCGTCGCCATGTGGTCCGCGTAGCCCCGGAACTGGAGGTTGCGGAGCGCGACGTTGGGCGAGTCCGGTGCCGGCGTCCGCCGGCCGCCCAGCGCCTCGCACCACTCGTAGCCGAGCCCCGCGTCGGCCAGCCACGCGCGCATCGCGTCGCTCCCGAACTGCGGGTGCCTCCGGCTGCCGGGGAACCGGCGGACGTCGACCACGGTCGCCAGCCCCGCGCCGCGGAGCAGATCGGCGAACGCCTCCGCCTCGAGCGTGCCGTGGCCGACCGTCCGGATCGTCTGCACACCGACATCATCGCGGCTGTCGCGGCCCAACGAAGCCGGCCGCGACCCGCTTGCTACGGTGCCGCGTGCACGTCGATGCCGCGACTCTGGTCATCAGCATCACGGCCGTGCTGGTCGGATCGGTCGTGCAGGGGTCGATCGGCTTCGGGCTCAACCTGCTCGCCGCGCCGATCGTGGCGATCGTCGCCCCGGAGATGCTGCCGTTCAGCCTGGTGCTCGTCGCGCTGCTGTCGTCGGTCACGAACGTCGCGCGCGAGCACCACGCGGTGGACCGGTTCGCGGTGCGCTACCTGGTGCTCGGCGCGGTGCCGGGCACGATCGTGGGCCTCCTGCTGCTCGACGCGCTCAGCGCGACCGGCCTCGCGATCGCGGCCGGCGCGGTCACGTTGCTCGGCGTCCTGCTGTCGGTGTTCTCGCCCCCGGTCCCGATCACGGGCCCGTCGAGCACGACTGCCGGGTTCGTCTCGAACGCGTTCGGCACCGCGGTCGCGATCGGCGGCCCGCCGGTCGCCCTCTTGTTCCAGCACCACCGGGGCCCGACCACCCGCTCCACGCTCGGTGCCTTCTTCGCTGCGAGCGCGATCCTCTCGATCATCGCCTACGCGTTCGCGGGCAAGCTCCACACCGAGCAGCTGCTGTTCGCACTCGCGCTGGTTCCCGCGCTCGTGCTCGGGATGTGGACCAGCCGCCACCTGCACCCGCTCGTCGACCGGGGCTGGCTGCGCCCCGCGGTGCTCGCGGTCTCGACGATCGCCGGCCTCACCGCGATCGTCCACGGCCTGACGTAGCTCGGCGGGTCAGGCGGGTGACGGGCCGATCGTCACCGGGATCCCGTTGACCGCGGCGTTCCCGGAGATCACGTCGACGAACGTGCCGGGCGCGAGCACGTTGGTGTTGACCCCCGCGTGGCCGTTCGCCACCGACAGTCGGGTGCCCGGGAGGTTGTGCCCCCAACCGTGGGGGAGCGAGACGACGCCCGGGCGGATGTCCTCGGTGACCTCGGCCGCGACGTCGACCGCGCCGGCCGCCGACGTGACCCGCGTCAGCGAGCCGTCGCACACGCCGAAGCGACCCGCGTCCTCCGGGTGCACCAGCAGCGTGCAGCGGTCCTTGCCCTTCACCAGCACGTTGACGTTGTGCATCCAGGAGTTGTTGGAACGGAGGTGGCGACGGCTCACGAGCACGAGATCGTCGATGGGTCGCTCGAGCCGCTCGGCCAACCGGGGCACGTCGTCGGTGATGTAGGTCGGCGCGAGGTGGACCTTGCCGTCCGGCGTGGCCAGCACCGCGTCGAGGCACGGCTCGTTCGGGCCGAAGTACACGCCGTGCGGCTCCGCCTCGAGCCGATCGAGGTTCCAGCCGTCGGGCACCTCGCCGTAGCGGTCACCGTGCGGCCCACTGCGCAGGGTCAGGTCGAGCATCCGCAACGGGCCGCCGCGGTCGTAGTGGGTCCGGATCGTCGGGCCGTCGAGCCCGCGCGTCTCGGCGAGGACGTCGAAGAAACCGTCGTCGATCGCGGCCACATCGACCTCGGCCGCGTCCATGCCGAGGCACGCGCCGGCGAGACGGATGAGGATCTCCCACTCCTCGGGACGGCCGTCCTCCGGCGGGAAGATCGCGGGCGAGAAGTTCGCCGCGCTCCCGACCGCGAAGTTCCAGAGCAGGTCGTCGTGGTGCGGCTGCTCGAGCGGTGACAGGCCCGGCAGGATCACGTCCGCGTGCCGGGTCGTCTCGTTGAGCCAGTTGTCGACGCTGATCATGCAGTCGAGCTCGTCGAGGGCGGCGTCGAGCCGGTCCCCGCCCGGCGTGGACAGCACCGGGTTCCCCGCGACCGTGAAGAGCGCACGGATCCGCCCGGCTCCGGGCGTCGCGATCTCCTCGGCCAGGCACGACACCGGCACGTGGCCGAGCACTTCCGGCGCGCCGCGCACCCGGGTCTTCCAGCGACCGAAGTTCTCCACGCCGGCTTCGAGCCCGGGCATCGGGAGGTCGGTGACCGACCACACCGCGGGCTGCGGGAACATCAGCCCACCGATCACGTCGAAGTGCCCGGTCAGGATGTTCACCACGTCGACGAGCCAGCTCGCGAGCGTGCCGAACTCCTGGTTGCACAGGCCGATCCGCCCGTAGACGACCGCGCGTTCGGTCGACGCGAGGTCGCGGGCCAACGTCCGGATCCGCTCGGCGTCGATCCCGGTCACGGCCGCCACGCGCTCGGGGGTCCACCCGGTGACGAGCGCCTCGATCGCCTCCACACCGTCGAGCCGGTCCGCGACCGGGCCCAGCCGCACGAGCCCCTCGGTCACCACGACGTTCGCCACCGCGAGCAGCAGCGCGGCGTCCGTGCCCGGCGTGATCGCGAGCCACTCGTCAGCCGCGGCCGCGGTGCCGGTGCGCCGGGGATCGACGACGACCACGCGGCCGTCGCGCGCGCGGATCTTGTCGATCTCGCCCATCACGTCCGGGCACGCGAGCAGCGAACCTTGCGACGCCTGCGGGTTGGCCCCCATGACGACGAGGAGATCGGTGCGCTGGATGTCGGGCACGGGGATCTTCCACATGCCGCCGTACATCAGGTGCGAGCTGACGTTCTTCGGCCACTGGTCGACCGTGCCCGCGGAGTAGATCATCGGGATGCCGGACATCCCGATGAGGATCCCCACGTAGCGGCCGAGGCTGAAGTTGTGCGCGAGCGGGTTGCCGACGTACGCGGTCACGGCCTCGATGCCGTGCTCGGCGATGACGGGCGCGAGCAGCTCGGAGCAACGCCGGAACGCCTCGTCCCAGCCGACCGCGCGCCACGTGTCGCCGTCGCGCACCATCGGCGTGCGGAGTCGGTCCGGGTCGTGGTGCAGGTGTCCGAGCGTCGTGCCCTTCGGGCACAGGTGACCCTTGCTCCACGCATCGTCGCGATCGGCGCGGATCAGCGCGACCTTCTCGTCCTCGACGTGGATCTCGAGCCCGCACATCGCCTCGCACAGCGGGCACGTCCGCAGGTGGACGGTCCGCTCCCCCGTCGTCGCGCTCACCATGACCTCCGATGTGCTGGCGTCACGTTGCCCCCGGCCGTCGACGTCCCCTCACGATACGGGACCACGGGAAGGCAGGCGGCCGTCGCGCGGTTGGGTCCACGGATCCCCGAGTGGCCGCGGCTGCTCCGGGGAAGGCTCAGCCTCCACCCGCCCGTCCGAGGAGTCCTTCATGGTGAGCACGCTCGTCAGCCGGTCCGGCACCTTCGACCTCGGCGGCCTGCAGCTGAGCGACGAACAGCTCGACGCGCTGGGCTCGGCCGCCGCCTGACCCCGCCCCCGCCCGGTTTCGGTGCGGGTTGCACCCCCCAGAGGGGGGAGAAGTCGCACCGAAACGAGTCAGGGGTGCGGCGCGACGTCCGAGACGGGGCTGAGAGGAGGTACCGACGAAGCGCTTCTTCCGGCGAACCTTCCAGTCCTTCTCGTCGCGCAGCTTCCGGCTCTTCTTCTGGGGCCAGCTGCTCTCGAACACGGGCAACTGGCTGACGATGGTGGCGCTGACGCTGCTCGTCCTCAAGCTGACGGACAGCGGCTTCGCGGTCGGGCTGCTCACCGCGTGCCAGTTCGGGCCGATCCTCCTGCTCTCCGCGTGGGCCGGGGTGATCGCGGACCGCTCGGACAAGCGCCGGCTGCTCTTCGTCACCCAGTCCCTCGAGATGGTCCAGTCGTTCGTGCTGGGAGCACTCGCCTTCATGGGCCACCCGCCGCTCGCGGCGCTGTTCGGCACCGCGCTCGCGGGCGGGGTGCTGCTCGCGTTCGACAACCCGATCCGGCGCTCGTTCGTGGCCGAGACCGTCGAGCGCGACGACCTGCCCAACGCGGTGACGCTGTACAGCGCCATGGTCAACACGTCGCGGATCTTCGGTCCTGCGCTCGCCGGCGCGCTGGTCGTCACCCTCGGCTACGGCTGGTGCTTCACGATCGACGCCTTCTCCTACCTGACCGTCCTGGCTGCGCTCTGGGCGATTCGACCGAAGGACCTGCGCCGCGTCCCTGTCACCCCGCGCGGCCGGGGCCAGGTCCGCGCCGGTCTCCGCTACGTCCGTGACGTCCCGACGTTGCGCATCACGTTCGTCATGCTCGCGGTGATCGGGACGCTCACCTACAACTTCAGCGTCCTCTTCCCGCTCTTCGTGATCCGCGGCCTGCACGGCAGCGACGCCACGTACACGGCGGTGTACTCGGTGTTCAGCCTCGGCGCCCTCGTCGGCGCGCTCGCCGTGGCGCGCCGCAGCAGCGTGCGCGTCCGCTTCATCGTCGTCGGCGCCGCCGCCTTCGGCGCCAGCATGCTCCTGCTGGCCGGCGCGCCGACGGTGGTGTGGGTGTTCCCGATCGTCTTCCTCGTCGGGATCACGAGCATCAGCTACATGACCGCGACCACCGCGATCGTCCAGGTTCGAGCCGATCCGCAGATGCAGGGCCGCGTCATCGCGCTGCAGACGGTGCTGCTCGTCGGCACCACGCCGATCGGCGGACCGCTGCTCGGCGCGCTCGCGGACGTGTACGGCGCGCGTGTGCCAGTCGTGCTCGGCGGCATCGCCGCGCTGGGGGCCGCCGGATGGGGGGCGATCGCCGGGCGCCGCGAGCTCTCGGTCAGCGGCCCTGTGGATCCCGCGGCAGCTGCGCCATCCACTGATCTGTCGGCATGACCGCCGCCTGGCGCGGGAACACCTTGTCCATCAGCACCCGGTGCACGTCCTCGTCACCATCGGCGCACGCGTCGCGCAGGACCGTGAGCTCGTAGTCCAGGTCCGCAGCCATCCGCAGCGTCGACAACACGACGCCGCTCGTCGCGATGCCGGTCAGGACGAGCGTGTCGACGTCCAGAGCGCGCAGCACGACATCCAGGTCACTGCCCGCGAACGCGCTCACCCGCTTCTTCGTGACCAGCACCTCCCCCGGCTCGGGCGCGACCGCGGCATGGACCTCGGTCGACGCGTCGTCGATGGGCATCGCGCCGGAGGCCGCAGCCGCGGCGAAGGCCTTGTTGCGCGGGCTGATCTCCGGCGCGCCGGGACGGAAGGCGACCCGCACGTAGACCACCGGGACGTCGGCGGTACGGGCGCCGGTGATCGCCCGACCGAGCGCCTCGAGCAACGGCGGCGCTCCCGCCGCGATCCGCTCGACGATTCCGTTCTGCACGTCCATCACCAACAGCGCCGTTCCGGTCATGGCGCCATCGTCGCGCCCGTCGGGGCGCTTGCAGCAGTCGGGCCGTCGGAGCCTCGAGGAGGCCGCCCGGGCTCAAGTGTGCGCGCCCGGAGCCGATCTGATGAGGGCCTGCCGCGCCGGTCGTCGACCGACGATCGCCGGAGGCCCACCGCCATGAGATCCCCACGGCTCACCCTCGTCGCCACGGTCGTGCTCGCCGCGACCGCGTGCGCGTCGTCGGGGGGCGAGACGACCGGTCCGGCTGCGCCACACACCCGTCTGGTGGAGGCGATCACCGCCGACCGGCGCACCCACCCCGAGATCCCGGGCGAGGCCGTCAGCGTGCGGGCCCCCGGCCTCCACGTCGCGGCGGCGCGCGGGTACGCCGATGTCGCGGCACGGACTCCACTGCGGGTCGACACGCCGTTCCGCATCGCGAGCGTGACGAAGACGTTCGTGGCGGTGGCGGCGCTCCGGCTCGTCGAGGAGAAGCGGCTCGCACTCGACCAGCCGATCAGCACCGCCCTCTCGCCTGCCACCACCGCGACCCTCGTCGCGGGTGGGTACGCGCCGGACCGGATCACCGTCCGCGAGCTGTTGAACCACACCTCGGGCCTCTTCGACTACGCCGCGAGCGCGGCGTACGACACGCTGAACACTCGGGACCCGGCCCGGGTCTGGACGCCGCAGGAGCAGATCCGGTTCGCGATGGACCACGGCCGCCCGCAGGCCCGGCCCGGTCGCCGCTACCACTACGCGGACACGAACTACGTCCTGCTCGGCGAGATCATCGAGCGCGCGTCCGGCCGCCCGCTCGCTGCGGCGGTGCGGAGCCTCGACGGCTTCGGTCGGCTCGGCCTGCACGCCACGGCCTGGGAACGCCTCGAACCGCCGCCTCCCGACCGGCCCCCGCGCGCGCATCAGTATTACGGCACGACGTTCGACAACATCCGCCTCGACGCGTCGAGCGACCTGTTCGGCGGCGGTGGGCTCGTGTCGACCGTCGGGGACCTCAGCCGCTTCTTCCGGGCGTTGTTCGCCGGGCAGGTCTTCTCGCGCGCGTCCACCCTCGACGCGATGACCACGATCGCGCCCCCGGCGCGGGCTGCACACGCCGGCTTGGGGATCTTCGCCGCCACCATCGGTGGTGAGCGGTGCTGGGGGCATCCGGGATACTGGGGCACGGAGGCGTACGCCTGCCCACGCGAGTCGATGGCGTTCGCCCTCGAGACCAACCAGGCGAACGAAGCCGACCTCGACACCGCGCGCGTCGAGCGCGTGATCACCCGGATCGCGGGGACGCATCACCGCGACTGACGCTGCCTGCGCTCGTTTCGGGGCGCGTTCGACATCCTCTGGTACGAACAACGCGCCCCGAAAGGAGCCGTGTCGGAACGGCGGGTCAGCCGGAGTGCCCGGCTGCGACGGGCACGGGATCGGGTGCGTCCCCGGCGTTCGCGTCGGTGGGCGTGTGCCGGTCGTGGTGTCGGACCGGCTGGAAGACCTCGAGCGCTCCGCGACCGGGCCGTACCATTGCCGCTCGCCGCGCCCCGCCGTCCGGAGGAGATCCGATGCAGACCGAGATCAGCTACAGCCCCGCGTTCGCGATGGCGACGGTCCGCATGGACCCGGGCGAGGCGGTCAAGGCCCAGGCCGGCGCCATGATGGCGATGACCCCGTCGGTCGAGATCCAGACCAGCACCAAGGGCGGTGTCCTGAAGGGCCTCCGCCGGTCCGTGCTCGGCGGCGAGTCGTTCTTCATGAACACCTTCACCGCGACGGGTCCCGACGCGCACGTGGTGGTCGCACCCGCGCTGCCGGGTGACATCGTCACCTGGCCCCTGACCGGCAACACCGTCTTCCTGCAGTCGGGGGCGTACCTCGCGTCACCCGAGTCGATCGACATCGACAGCAAGTGGGGTGGTGCGAAGACGTTCTTCAGCGGCAAGGGCCTCTTCATGCTGAAGTGCGTCGGCACCGGCGACCTCATCGTGTCCAGCTACGGCGCGATCCAGGCGGTCGACCTCGCCGCGGGTCAGAGCTACACCGTCGACACCGGGCACATGGTCGGTTGGGAGGAGGGTGTGGGCTACGAGGTGCACAAGGCCGGCAACTGGAAGTCGACGATCCTCGGTGGTGAGGGCCTCGTGGTGCAGCTCACCGGGCCGGGCCGCTGCTACATCCAGACCCGCAGCCCCGAGAGCTTCCTCGAGTGGCTGGTCCCCCAGCTCCCGTCGACCAAGACGGAGTAGCCGCCGCAACGCCCGGACGGCACGCCCATCGCTCGGGCAGGCCCTTCCTGGATCTCCCAGCACGGGGGCGAAGCGAATCTGGTGACGGCGACCGATACGCTGCGTCCCTTCGCGGCGAGTGTCCGACTCGTCGCCGCACTCGATCTCTGGCTCCCACTTGTCGCTCTGCACTCCTTCCGTGGCCGCGCCGTCACCGGAGACGCACACGGATGCGTCGTTCGCGCTCCCGCCGTGGCGCGACTTCGTGCGTCACGCGCTCCCGACCGTGATCGAGGGGACGCTGATCCCCGTCGCCGTCTTCTGGCTCGCGATCCGGCTGCTCGGACCCTGGGCCGCGCTCGGCGTCGGTCTCGCCTGGGTGTACTTCGCGGTCATCCGGCGCGTCATGCTGCGCCAGCGGGTGCCGGGCGTGCTCGTGATCGCCGCGATCACCGCGACGTGCCGGACGCTGCTCGCCGTGTCGACGCACAGCCTCATGCTGTACTTCCTCCAGCCGTCGCTGGGCACCGCGATGATGGCCCTGGCGTTCCTCGTCTCCGTCGTCGCCGGCCGCCCGCTCGCCGCCCGGCTGGCGCACGACTTCTGCCCGTTCCCCGACGGCTGGACCGACAAGGCCTGGGTCCGTGCGTTCTTCCTCCGCATCTCCCTGCTGTGGGCGGTCGTCCTCCTGGTCAACGCCGGGCTCACGATCTGGCTCGCCCTGAGCCAGTCCGTCCAGGTGATCGCGGTGGTCCGGCCGCTGGGCGCCGGGGTGCTGACCGTGGCGGCGATCGCCGCCTCGGCCTGGCACTTCCAACGGTCGCTCCGACGCCACGAGCCGTTGATGCCGCGCTGGTCGTTCCTCGGGCGCGGCGCGTCATGATGGAGCCCATGGTCGGTGCTCACGACCGGATCGAGCCGCCACGGCCCTCGTTGCTCACGTCCGACTCCGTCGCGCTGGTCGGACGCCGCTGGCTCGTCGAGGGCACGCCCCGGGCCGCAGTGGTCATCGCCCACGGCTTCGGGGCGCACGCCGAGGAGCCCTCGGTGGTCGCGACCGCGGTGGCACTTCGCGACCGCGGGCTCGACGTCATCGCTTACGACGCGCGGGGTCACGGTGGCTCAGGCGGGTCCTCGACGCTCGGTGACCTCGAGCAGCACGACGTCGCCGCGGGTGTGTTGCTCGCCGGCCGGCGTTCGGACCGGGTGGTGGTCGTCGGTGCGTCGATGGGCGCGATCGCAGTGCTCCGGTTCGCGAGCGAGCACCGATCGACGGCCGGTGTGGTCGCGGTGAGCTGTCCGGCCCGATGGGTGCTCCCGCGCACACCCAAGGCCTTCGCGGCCGCGCTCATGACCAGGACCGCGGCGGGGCGCGCGCTTGCCGCCCGAGCCATGCGGGTCCGGATCGCCCGGGACTGGACCGACCCGGCGCCGCCCGTGGACCTGGTGCACCGGCTGGACGAGCCCGTCGCGATCGTGCACGGGGCGGCCGACTCGTTCATCCCGGTCGACGCCGCGTCCGAGCTCTACGCCCACGCGAACGAGCCGCGGACGCTGCGCATCGTCGACGGCATGGGTCACGCGTTCTCGGAGGCCGCCCTCGAACCGGTCTGCGACGCGGTCGACTGGGTGATCGCGGAGTCGGTCGCCCGCTCCTGACCCCTTCCACGTGGCTCCCACCACCAGGCCAGCCCGGCGAGGTTCGGACCGGTGTGGGCGATCATGACGGTGCTGAACTCGGCGACGAACGCGGTCGCCGGCTCGACCTCCGCGCGCACGAGGTCGAGCATGCGCTCCGCCCGCTGCGGATCGTCGGCGTGCAGCGCGGCGACGTGCAGGTCGGCATTCGGGACGACCGAACGGCGCCACAGCCCCACGACCCGTTCGAGCGCCGCGTCGCGGGAGAGCGCCGGCCGCAGCGGGCGCACCCGGCCGCGGCGGAACTCGAACAGTGGGTGCACGTTGAGGAACCGGCCCGCGCGGCCGGCGATCTCCGGCACCCGGCCGCTCGCGACGAGATGGTCGAGCGAGTCGACGGTCGCGACGAGGCGCACGCGGCTGATCGCGTCGCGTGCCGACTGCTCCACCGCATCAGTGTCACCGCCGAGCGCGGCGCATTCGGCGGCGTGGAGGACGACGAGGCCCTCAGCCCCGGCGGCGGTCTCGGTGTCGATGACGCGAGCCGGACCGTGCACCGCGCGCGCCGCGAGCTCGGCCGCCTCGTAGGTGCTGCTCATCCGGCGTGAGATCGTCAGGACGACGGTGCCGTCGGCGTCGAGGAGGCGCTCCTCGATGGCCTTGGTGATGCGCCCCGGCGGCGGGCTCGACGTCGACACCCCGTCACCGATGTGTGCGACGACCTCATCGAGGGGAAGTTCGCCGTCGTGATACGGCTCGCCACCGACCACGAGCTCGAGCGGGACCACGACGACCCCGAGCGAGTCCGCGAGCTCGTGGGGCAGTGATGCGGCACTGTCGGTGATCACGCTGACGCTCATCGGCCGTCCTTCCCCCCGCAGCGCACGGGAGCACTGGCGCCTCGTCCCGGTGGGTAAACGCGCGACCCGCGCTCAGGATTCCTTGCCGGCCGTCGTCGCAGTGGGAGCCGGGTTCCTCGCCGGTTCGATCCCGTTCTCGAACCTCGCCGCGCGGTGGTCGCGTGGGATCGACCTCCGGGAGGTCGGCAGCGGCACGGTGTCCGGGACGGGTTTGTACCGGGTCGCGGGATTCGGCCCACTCGCGGCCGCCGGGGTGCTCGAGGTCGCCAAGGGCGCGGTCGGCCCATTGCTCGCGACCCGCCGTCGCCCGCTCGTCGCCGCGATCGCGGGCGGGGCGGCCGTCGTGGGGCACAACTGGTCGCCGTGGCTGCGCGGTGCGGGCGGCCGGGGGATCTCACCCGCGCTCGGCGCACTGCTCGCCCAGGCGTGGCCGGGGACGGTCGCCCTCCTGGCGGGCATGGTCGTCGGCCGGTTCGCCGGGGAGACCGCGATCGGGAGCCTGGTGGCCGACGTCGCTGTCGTCCCGCTGCTCGGACGGCTCGGCGGTCGGGACGACGCGCTCGCCGCCGCGGCGGTGGTGGCGCCCATGATCGTGAAGCGGCTCATGGGCAACGGTCCCGTCGAGGGCGCGCGCGGGAAGACCCTCGTCATCCGGCTCGTGCTCGACCGGGACCGCTGGACCGAAGATTGACGCGCTCGTGGGGGGACCTCCGGGCGTCGCCACGCCTTCACCCGGCGCCGCCGGCTTGACGAAGCGCTCGCTCCGCAGCAAGGGCGCGATCAGCGCGGCCGCGAACGCGACGAACAACCCCGACCCGAGCAGCACCACCCGGCTCGGCGGCAGGTGGCCGACCACCGGCCAGTGGACCCCGCGGATCAGGTCGGTGGCGATGCCCGCGCCGATGGCGGACAGGCTCAGGCCGGCGCGGATCAGGATGTGGAAGGCCGCGAAGCCGACGACGCGCTGCTCGTCGGGGAGCAGCTCCTGCACCGAGCTCATCGACGCGGTGAGCGTGGTGCTCGTCGCCGCGCCGAAGAGGGCCGCGCCGAGGAACGCGAAGCCGGTGGTGGGCGCCAGGCTCATCACCGCGATGACCACACCCTGGGCCCCGAGCCCGTAGCGGACGACCCGCACCGGGTCGGCGTGCAGTCGCCAGAGGAACACGAGACCGAGTGCCGCGCCGACGCCGAAGAGCGCGATCAGCACGCCGAACTCCCCCACCGACGCGTGGAGCACCGAGCGGACGAACACGACGCCGACCGAGAAGAGCGCGCCGAGCCCGAGCGTCGCGATGACCGTCGCGGGAGCGAACGCACGGACGAACGGGATGCGGAACGCGGCCAGGAACCCGGTCGACGGCGCGGCGTCGCCGTCGTCGCGAGCGACGTCCAGCTCGCGGACCGGGCGGATCAGGAAGTACGAGACCAGGAACGTCACGGCGTCAAGACCGAACGCCACCGCGATCCCCGCCCGCCCGGGCGC
The DNA here is from genome assembly GCA_036502405.1 of Acidimicrobiia bacterium. GTDB lineage: Bacteria > Actinomycetota > Acidimicrobiia > IMCC26256 > JAENVU01 > Chersky-806. The sequence goes on along the minus strand of DASXYP010000038.1, from coordinate 14,799 downwards.
GATCAGCCCGGCCAGCCCGAAGAGCGCCGCCCCGAACGGGATCGTGCCGTACGACGACGCGAGCACGAGGCCGTTCGCCATGGACAGGTCCTCGTCCGGCACGAGGTCGGGGATGCCCGCGTCACGCGCGGGCAGGAACACCAACCCGGCGACCTCGAGGACGAACGCCCAGACGTAGACCCACCAGAGCGCGCCGATGAGCGGGACGAGCACGACCACGCCGATCCGGATCGCGTCCATCGCGAGCATCGTGCGGCGCCGGTTCCACCGCCCGACCAGCCGTGTGACCAGTGGCCCGGCGACGAGCGACGGGGCGAGGCGCAGCACGAGGACGCCCCCGACCGCGGTCGACGAACCGGTCAGGTCGAGCACCAGGGCGATCAGCGCGATCGTCCCGAGCCAGTCCCCGAGCGACGAGATCGTCTGGCCGATCATCAGGCGCCGGAACCCGCGGTGCGCGAAGAGCTGCTTCATGGCGGGTCAGCCGAGCCGCCGCTGCTCGGCCCGCGTCATGCGGACGCACCCCGAGCCGCCGGTGGTCGCCCGCGGCGCCCACGCGGGGTTCAGCGTGATGGGGAGCTCGGGAACCTGCCACGGCGCAGCGACGAGGCGGAGCGCGCCCTCGACGCCGGCCCAGGTCGCGTCGCGTGCGGGATGCCGGCCGCGGATCGCGCCGACGACGGCCGCCCGCGCCGTCGGGTTGGAGAGCAGACCACCGTGCACCGCGGGAACGACGATGACGGGGGCACCGATGTCGGGCGGGTTCGGTGCGCCGAGCGCGGCCGTCACCGGCATGACGACCAGCTCGGTGCGGTGACCGGACGCGCACGCGAGCAGGTTGCGCAACACCGCGGCGTTCGCATCGATCGAACGCAGCAACGGCGCGTCCGCCGGGAGATCGATCGACGAGACGCCGTCGACCACCTCGGTGATGCCGCGCAACGCCCACCCGGTGACGACGCCCCAGCCGTCCTTGTCCTCAGGCGGGTAGTACACCCGCCCGGGGTGCACGAGCGGACTGAGCAGGACGAGCGTGCCGACCGGTGCGCGCGGGTGCACCGCGAGCATCGCCGCGGCCACGATCGACCCCTCGCTCTCGGCGACGAGGCTGACCGGACGACCGGTGCGATCGTGCAGTGCGTCGACCTGCGCCCGCATCGTGCGGATCAGCGCGCGAAGAGATCGGTGGGTCGAGTCCGCCGCGTAGGGCAGCGGCCGACCGTCCGCACCGAGCCCGCGGTACGAGAAGCGCGCCGGCACCAAGTCCGGGGCGAGCGGACGGCTCGCCGTCCCGTCCCACTCCGAGTTGAACCCCGTAGCGACGAGCACCGCCGGTGCCGAGGCGGCTCCGGTCGTCGGCATCACCGCCGCAGCGACGGCCGGTGCGGGCCGCGTCTGATCGACCCGCCCGAGCTGGCGGGCGCCGATCGCCACACCGAGCAACGTGACGGTCGCCAGCAGGGCGATGGCGGCCGGCGCCACGGGACGGAAGCGCAGCACCCCCGGCGACCCGTTGAGCACGTGGACGATCGACAGCCAGGCCCAGGCGTTGAAGAGCCCGCTGCCGGCCGCGACGAGCACCGCGAGCGGCGTGGGGACCGCGGCGGCCAGTGCGCCGGCCAGGCTCAGCTCGACGAACACGAACGCGAGCCACGCGGTGGTGCGCAGCGGCGGCGCCTCCCGCCACCACCGCGCCCGCACGACGCCGTGGTGGGTCACGAGGGCGATGAGCAGGAACGCGGGCACGCCGACGAAGAACAACCACTCGAGCGAGACCACCGCCAGCGCGAACATGACCGTCACCCACGCGAAGCTCACCGCCGCGACGACCGCGAGGAAGCGCAGCGCACACGCCACCAGCACCTTGACCGGCGGTCGCGGCCGGTCGCGGTCCCACGCGAGTGCGGTCAGCGTCACGACGACGCCGGTCCGGAACACGAGGAGCGCCACGAGCTCGACCGAGAACGCGAGCCACGAGCGGTGGAACACCGCGAGCCAACGCAGGTCGTGGAGGATCCCGAACGGCTCGGGCGCGGTCACCTGCGGCGCGAGGGCGAGCGCGCCGTCGGGACCGAGCGCGACGAGACAGAGGGCTTCGACCGTCGTCAGGCCGACGCAGACCCCGACGAGCGCCCGGTGCGCTCGAAGCCGGGTCGGGGGCGGCGCTTCCACACCCTTCCTTGTACCCCATCGGTCGACCCCCCACCCCGGGCGCGGCGACGCCGGGCGCGGCGACGCCGCTCTCTAGCTGCGGATCTTGGAGAGCAGGCGGAGGATCTCGAGGTAGAGCCAGACGATCGTGACGGTGATCCCGAACGCCCCGTACCACTCCATCCCCTTCGGCGCGCCGGCGACCACCATGCGCCGGATCATCTCGAAGTCGACGAAGAGGTTGAGCGCGGCCACGAAGCACACCGCGACGCTGAACAGGATGCCGAACGCGCTCGGCTGGTTCCAGAACGTGAGGTCGACGCCGAAGATCGAGAGGAGGAACGAGACGAAGTAGAGCACGAAGATCCCCGCAGTCGCGGCGATGACCACGAAGATGAATTTGTTGGTCACCTTCACTGCGCCGCTCACGTAGAGCGCGAGGCAGACGACGAACACGGCGAGCGTGGCGAGGACCGCCTGGAGCACGATCCCGCTCCACTGCTGCTCGTAGACGCGCGAGATCGCGCCGAGGAAGACGCCCTCCGCGATCGCGTAGAGCGGTGCGGTGACCGGGGCGGTCTTCGGGGCGAAGATGCACGCCATCGCGAACCCGAGCGCCACGAACAACGGGATGAAGACCCAGCCCGGGATCGTGACGTTCCCGAGCGGGTCCACGGTGACCTGCGACCAGCCGAACGCACCGCCGGCGACGAGCAGCACCCAGAGGAAGAAGGTCTTGGCGAAGGTCCCGTTGGCCGACATCGTCGCGGTCGGCCGCACCGCGGTGGGCGGGGGTGGGACCGTTCCGGTGGCCGTGGGCTCGGCGCCGGCGGGCGCGGCCCAACCCGGCTCGAGCTCGTCGGCCGTCGCCGTGAACCGCTTGTCGCTGAGCACCGGGTTCGCCATCTCGTCCTCCGGGTCGATGTGCGGCCGCAACCCTACGACGGGGAGGTCATCCGTCCCGATCGGGGCGGCCCGTCCGCCCCCACACCGCCGCCTGTGGGCGTGAGCTCGCGTGGCCAGGGTGACGCGAAGTCACGCCGAAACGTGAGCCGGCGCGCCCGGTTGCCCGAGTGCGACCTCGTCGCCGACCCGCACCCGGCCGGGCCCGGTGACCGCGGCGTAGGCGCCGACGCAGGACCAGGTGCCGAGTCCTGGGATCTCCACCCGGTTGTGACGGGTGAGCGTGCGCAGGACCTCGTTGTCTCGCGGCAGGTCGCCCTGCGCGAGCGTGGTCATGATGCAGCGCATCGTCGGGAGCAGCACCGTCGCGGTCAGCACCTCGCCGACGTGCAGCACCGTGCCGCTCCATGCGTTCTCTGCGAACGGCTCGCCTGCCCCCTCGATCACGATGTTCGGCCGGTAGCGCTCGACGGCGAACCGGCTCCCGGGTGCGAGCGCGCCGAGGTGCTCGAGCGTCGCGGTGGTGACAACGTGCAGCGCCGACACGTCGAAGAACGTGCCCGGCGTGGCCGCGAGCGCGAGGGACAGGTCGGTGACCGTTCCCTCCGCTTCGTCGCCCTCCACCGCGCTCTGCTCGCGGAAGTCCTCCGGCATCACCCCGTCCATCTCGGGCCACACCGCGAGGTAGCTGTTGCCTTCGGGCGCGGTGGTCGTCAGGCGGACCCGGTGGCCCAGCACTGCGGAGAGGCGGTCGTGGACGTCCGGGTCGGTGCTGCCGGTCTCGTCACCGTCGGGGAGAGTGATGGCGACCGGTGGGAGCGGGGATCCGGCGTCGGGAGGCTCGGCGAACCGGGCCTCGCACTGCAGGAGCGCGCTCCACAGGCGCGGGTGCTTGGCGCTGCCGATCTTGCCCGTCTCGGCGTCGACGACCGCGTACGCGCGGTCGCCGGTCAGCCCGACGTCACTGACGGCGGACGCGTCGATGCGCTCTCCCCGCATCGACTTCACCGGGTAGCGCCACAGCTCGGCGACGGCGGCCGGCTGACCGTTGATCACGCGGTCCGCCGTGACGGTCTCAGGACGTCGGGTTCGCGTTCTTGAGCACGCTGAACGCCGCACCCTGCGGGTCCATCAGGGCGGCCATGCGACCGACGTCGGGCACGTCCATCGGCCCGTTCAGGACGTTGGCGCCGAGCGCCTTCGCCTGGTCGACGGTCGCGTCGCAGTCTGCGACCGAGAAGTAGACGCCCCAGAAGGCGGGCATGCCCTCCATCGGCGGCGGCATCGCGCCGCCGACCCCGTTCTCGCCGAGCATCCACACCGTGTACGGCGGGCCGTCGCCGCCCATGTTCATGGTGTCGCCCTTCCAACCGAACAGGCCGGCGTAGAACGGCGCGACCGCACCGACGTCGGGCGTCATGAGCTCGTTCCACGTGAGCGAGACCGGCTCGTTCACCAGCTGCGCGCCGATGCTCTCCTTGGCCTGCCAGATGCAGAGGACGGCGCCCGCAGGGTCCGCGATCACCGACATCCGGCCCGCGTCCATCACGTCCATCGGCCCGTTCAGCACCGTGCCACCGAGCCCGGCCACCTGCTTCGTCGACGCGTCGACGTCCGCCACCGTGACGTAGGTGCTCCACACGGGCGGCATCCCGCCGGCCTGCATCTCGGGCGAGAGCTTCATCATCCCGGCCACGTCATCGTGGCCCTCGCGCACCATGACGTAGGGGTTGTCCGGGCTGCCCGTGTCCTGCTCGTCGAAGGTCCACCCGAAGAGCGAGCCGTAGAACTGCTCGCTGGCGGCGAGGTCGGGGCTGGCGAGGTCGGTCCAGGACGGGGTTCCCGGTGCGTACTCGGTGCGGGTCGGCATCGGCGTGCCTCCTTGAACGGGCGGACGGTGCTCGGCGCGGCGACCGTACCCCCGGCGGTCGGGGTGGACAACCGCCCTCCTTCCCGACCCCCGGCCGGGCCGGCGACGCTCAGGACCAGCGGCCGAGCATGTACGGGACGAGCGCGCGGACGAAGTCCGTGTCCGGTCCCGGTGTCGCCGACGCGAACGCGACGTCGAACGCGTCGAGTGCGGCACGCGCGATCCCCCGCGCGTACTCGGTCGCGAACGTGATGCTGCCGTGACGGTCCATGAGCGCGCGCAGCTCTTCCACCACTTCGGGTGTTCGCTCCTTGCGCTCCATCTCGACGTACGCGCGGACGAATTCGGCTTCGGTGCCGCGGGCGTTCCCCATCAGGTGGATCAGCACGAGGGTGCGCTTCCCCTCCTGGAGGTCCCCGTTGATCTCCTTGCCGTAGACCGCTTCGTCACCGACGAGGTTGAGCACGTCGTCGCGGATCTGGAACGCCGCGCCGAGGTGGAACCCGAAGCGCACCATCGGGCGCAGATCGGCCGCGCCCTGCGATCCGACGAGCGCCCCGACCCGCAACGGGTGGACCGTCGTGTACCAGCACGTCTTGTGCATGATGAGGTCGAGGAAGTCCTCCGGCGTCAGCGCGGTGACCCCGTCGCGGCGCCACCCCAGCTCGGTCGCCTGACCTTCGAGGGTGCGCAGGGCCATCGTGTCGAACTCCTCGAGCACGCGGTCACCGAGCGGCCCGGCGAGGCCCCGGGTGTGCTTGCGCAGCACCTGGTTGGCGAGCACGGCGAGCGCATCGCCGGCGTTGAGCGCGAGCTCGAAGCCGTACTCCGAGGGCAAGGTCGCGCGACCGCGGCGCCGCAGGCTCGCGTCCGCGATGTCGTCGTGGACCAGGAACGCGTTGTGCAACATCTCGATGGCGACGGCGATCGGGAAGCAGTCGGTGTCGCTGCCGCCGAACGCGCGGCAGGTGGCGAGGCAGAGCGCGGGACGCAGGGCCTTGCTCGGGCGCTGCGGGTACTCCCGTACGAGCCGGTAGAGCCACTCGTGCGGCTCGCCGTCGGGGATCAGGTCGAGGATCGCGCGGCGGACGCGCTGCTCCACCGCGCGCAGCGTCGCCTCGACCGGGACCTCGACGAGCTCGGTCGTCATCCCGGCCCGCGGATCACGAGCTCGAGCGGCACCGCGACGGCATCCGCACCGTCGGCCTGGAGGAGGCCGCGGTAGCGCCCCGAGGGCGGCGGGTCCGCGGCATCGGGCGCGACGAAGCACGCCGACACCCCGCGACTCGAGCGGGGCGGCAGCTCGCCCACGGACTCCGGGTCGAGGCGCAGCGCGCCCGGCGGCAGCGACTGCCCGTCGGGGCTGCGGAGCTCGCCGACGTGGAGGCGCAACGGCCCGACCGCGTGCGCCGACGGGTTGTGCAGCCAGAGCTCGCCCGTCGCCGAAGCCGTCGGCCCGGCCATCAGCTCGAACGCACCGGACCCGCGGCCGCTCAGGACGTCGACCCAGACCGGCCCGCCGGTGGGCTGCGCTCCGGGTCCGGGCTCCGGCACCGAGAGCCGGGCCATCGCCTGCAGCGTCTGGGTGACGAGGTCCACCCACACGCCAAGGGGATCGGAGCCGTCCGCGGCCGTGTACCCGGACGCCGCACCGTCGCGGTTCCCCCCGTCGGCGCCGGCGTCCGCCGGTCGCGCGCGTCCGGGATCGCCGTCGACCACCGACACGAGCCGGTCGACCAGCTCGCCGGCCGCGCGCAGGCCCCGGCGCTGGATCTGCTCGAGCGCGCGGGCGTTGGCCACGGGGTCGAAGACCGATGCCCACGGCAGACCTTCGCTGCCCTCGTCCGATCGCCCGGACACGCCTGCTCCTCTCCTGCGCCGGCACCATCGCCTGCCGGCCGACGCGCCGATAGGCTACGACGTGGCAGGAAGGACCCGTTCCTATGAGCGAACTCTCCGATCTCGTCGGGGTCCTCGGTGCGATCGACGACCACCTCGTGGAGCACCCCGAGCAGGTGCCCGAAGTCGGTCAGCTGCTACGGCCCTACCAGCAGGGCGCGCTCGGCTGGTTCCCGGTCTTCCGGCGCTGGCTCGCCGAGCGGCCGGCGCCCGAGGACGAGGCGCCCGTCGTCATCCCCGGCCTGGACGATGCCCTCGGCGGGCTCGCCGACGTCGACGACGAAGCGGCGCGGACGTCGGACTTCGGGCTGCGGCTGCTCACCATCGCGGTCCTCGGACGGGTCATGCCGGACTACGGCTCCGGCGGTGCGAACATGCATCACACCCTCCCGACCCTGACGATCCAGGGGCTGGCCGCCGATCAGAGCCGCGCCGACCAGCTGCTCCGGTTGCTCACCGACTCCGAGAGCTACCCCGACGCTTCGGCGTGGGCGCCGATGATGAACGACGCGGTCGCCATGGGCCTCATCCCCTACGACTCCGCCCGGCCGCTGCGCTGCCAGAGCGACGTGGTGCAGGTGACCGTGGCCGGGCACGTCCAGCCCGCCACCGCGCTCACGACGACGCTCGTCGCCGACGACCTGACCTTCGCTGACGCCTCGGCGGTGCTCGACCCCGCGATCTGGCCCCGGTGCTGCTCGATCTGGTGCGGCATGACGCCGGCCAACCCCGGTCCGGACGGTTCGCAGCGCTTCGTCGAGACCATCAGCATCGACTGCCCCAAGCAGGTGCTGACGACCTGCCTCGGGTTCAAGACGGTCACCACCCCGCTCGTGAACGTCGCCGCGTACCGCCTCTCCCCCCCGACGACCCCCGACTGCCCGGGCGACGGCGAGGTGCTCGTCGACGAGGGCAGCATCGAGGTCCACGACCGGACGCCGCGGCCGGGGGTGTCGGTCACGACGACGAAGCGGGTGCTGTTCAAGAGCGTCCCGCCCGATCCGCTGACGATGTTCGCGTGCCTGTTCGGCTACGGCGACATGGGCCAGCTCCTCGTCTACGAGGCGGCGCGCCTGCACCGCGCCGGCGGGGGCGGCGGGATGTCGCCGATGGCGATCACCGGCAAGCATCCGCCGGCCAGAGCGGACGAGCCCGGGCACGACTGCAACCAGCTCATCCACGACGTGGCCACCGTCGCGAAGGAATGCGTCGAGGACACGAGGAACCGCTACCGGAAGAGCAACGCCAAGGTGATCGAGGGCACGTACACCAGCGACGACGCCGCCGCCGACGCCGCAACGGTCTTGAAGCGCACCGCCCGCGACTGGGCGACGGCCGTCGACCTCGGACTGCGGAGCGCGGGGATCGTCCGACGCGGGGCCACCGAGCCGCCCGCGGGCGGAGAGGACCCGGAATGACGCCGCCGAAGCAGCCGGCCGACCTCGTCGACGCGTACGCCAAGTGGGTGTCGGCGTCGATCGACGCCTGGGCGACGAGCGCGACCGCGCTGGCCGGCCGGGCCGCGACCGGGCGGTACGACCCCGCGGCATGGATGGCCGAGGCCGGCGCCTACGCGGGGCGCATGACGAAGGCGACGGTCGACCTCTACGAGAGCCTCGTCGTCGGCGCCCGCTCCCCCACGGTCCCGTCGGACGAGTACCCGGAGCCGGCCCCGAAGTCGACCCACGGGCCGATGGAGCTCCGGATCGCCGGGCCCCTGCACGGGCAGTACTCGCAGACCACGGTCGCAGTTGGCGCGGCCACGATCATCCGCACGACGACCGCGACCGGCGAGAAGAGCTTCCACGTCGAGCTCGACCGGACCAACCTGCCCGGCGACGCCTACTGGGCCGAGGTCGACGTCGTCGCCGACGGCAGGGTGGTGCAGACGTTGGACGTCGTGGTCCAGGTCCCGTAGCGCCGACCATGTCCGCGCCGGGCGAGACCGAGGGCACGATCGCCGAGCTCCTCGATCGCGCGCTCGACGCGGCCAACCGCGGCGACCTGGTGACGGTCCACCGGCTCGCCGGCGAGGTGCTCGCCGAGGACGCGACGAACGCGGACGCGGAGGAGCTGCTCGCGAGCGAGTTCCCGAGTGCGGGCGAGCTCCGGCGCGCCACGATCATGTTCTGCGACCTCGTCGGGTCCACCGAGCTCTCCGGCCGGCACGAGCCGGAGCTGTACCGCGGTCTCGTCCGTCGCTACAAGGAGCGGTGCCGCCAGATCATCGAGGACCGCTACGACGGGCACATCGCCCACGCGACCGGTGACGGGCTGCTCGCGCTCTTCGGGATCCCCCGCGCCCACGGCGACGACGTCGAGCGCGCGGTCCGGGCCGGGCTCGACATCGTGGACGCGGTCCACGAGCTGTCGGAGTCGACCGAGCGCGACGTCGGCGAGCTGCTCGACGTCCGCATCGGAGTGCACCACGGCATCCTGTACCTCGATACCGAAGAGGACGACGTGTACGGGCTCGCGGTCAACGTCGCGTCCCGGCTCGAGACGCTCGCCGCCCCCGGGACCGTCGTCGTCTCCGACGAGGTCCGCTCGCTCACCGAGGCCGTGCTGGTGCTCGAGGCCCAGCCCAGCCAACCGGTGAAGGGCGTGGCCGAGCCTCTGCGCTCGTACCGGGTGCAGGGCGAGCGGCCCGGGGCCTACGCGCAGCCGCTGCGCTCCGGCTCGAGCATCGTGGGACGGGCCGAGGAGCTCGACCGGCTGCACGCGATGTGGCAGGACGTGTGTGCCGGCACCACCGACCGCCCCGCCGCGATCATGCTGCGCGGCGAGGCGGGCATCGGGAAGACGCGTCTCGCCGCGGCCGTCGCCGAGACCGCGCGGCTCGACGGCGCCACCGTCGTCGAGCTCTCGGGCTCGTCGTTCCACGTGGACACGGGGTTCCACTCCATCCGCTCGCTGATCGAGCGGCGCGTCGAGCTGCGCGCGGACGCCGACGGCGCCGAGCGGCTCGATCGCCTGCGCCGGGAGCTCACCGATCTCGGCCTGGACAGCGACCGGCTGATGCCCCTGCTCGCTCCGGTCCTGGGCGTGCGGCCCGCGGCGGGCTACGTGCCCGCGGCCTCCGACGCCCGCAAGCTGCACGAGGACGTCTCGCGGGCCGCGGAGGAGTACCTCACCGCGTGCCTGGCACCCGGCCCGGCACTGCTGGTCGCGGACGACCTGCAGTGGTTCGACGACGCGACCCGGGAGCTGCTCCACCGCATCACCCATCACGCGTCGGTCCCCCTCCTCGTCGTCTTCACCGCCCGTCCCGAGGTGTCGCGGCCGAGCCAGGTCGACGTCGTCGATATCGGTCCGCTGTCACCCTCGGACAGCGACGCGCTCCTCGACGTGCTCGGCACCCGGTCGCTCGAGGACGCGGAGCGGGACGCGCTGCTCGCGCGCGGCGACGGGGTGCCGCTGTACCTCGAGGAGCTCGCCCGCGCCGCGACCGAGACGCGCGAGTCCGGCGCGCCGGAGCCGGACGCACCGCCGGCCCGGCCCGGTGGGGTCGGGACCGCGGTGCCCAACGTGCTCTACGAGCTGCTCGTCGCGTTCCTGTACAGCACGCCGGACGTCGCACCGGTCGCCGGCGCGGCCGCGATCATCGGGCGCGACGTGGACCACGTGCTGCTCGCGGAGGTGCTGGAGGTCCAGGAGGCCGAGCTGGCGCCCGCCATCGAGACGCTGCGCCAGGAGCACGTCCTCGAGCCGGACACCGCGAGCCGGAGCCACTTCCGCCACGAGCTCCTGCGCGACGTTGCGTACGAGATCCAGCCACCGTCCCAGCGGCGCCGGCTGCACGCCCGCGTCGGCGACGTGCTCGTGCGCCGGGACGCGGCCCAGGACGTCGTCGACTGGGCCCTGGTCGCCAACCACTTCGAGCGGGCGGGCAAGCGGGCCGCCGCCGCGGACGCGTTCGAGCACTCCGCGGACGAGGCCCGCCGGCGCGGGGCGCTCGACGAGGCCCGGGCCCACCTCGGCCGGGCCATCGAGAGCATCGAGGGACTGCCCGACGGCGCCGCGCGCGACCGGCGCGAGGTGGAGCTCCGGTTGCGCCGCGGGTTCCTCGCCGCGTCGATGGAGGGGAACGCGAGCACGACCGCGGCGGTCGACTACGGCCGCTGCCTCAACCTCGCGGGCCTCGACGCCGCCGACGAGGAGATGTTCCGGACGCTGATCGTCGTCTGGGGGTACTTCGTCGGGCGCGGTGAGCTCGAGCGCGCGCGCCAGGTGCTGACGATGCTCCGGCAGGTCCTCACCGGTGACCGCGCGTTCTGGAAGCCGTTCAACACCGCGGGCTTCGGGATGCTCGACTGGTACGGAGGACATTTCGAGCGCGCGCGGGACCAGCTCGAGGCGGCCGGGGCCGACGTGCACCTGGTCGGCCGGGACGACGAGGTCGAGTCCTCATGGCTCAGTCCCATGGATCCCAAGGTCTCGATCCACATTCACCTCGCGCTCGGACGGTTCGTGCGGGGCGACCGGGTCGGTGCCGAACAGCAGCTGGACGAGGCGGCCCGCGCCGCGGCGACCCTCGCCTTCCCCCAAGGTCCGTTCAGCGCGGCCTACGTGCTCGCGTTCGAGGTCTGGATGCGCGCCGAGGTCCGCGACCTCGACCGGGCCGACGAGGCCGTCGGGCGGCTGACGAGCCTCGCCGGGCAGCACGGCTTCGACAGCTGGACGCTCGTGGCGGTCACCGAGGAGACGACGCTGAACGCGTTGCGGGCGCTCGAGGCGGTGGCGACCGACCCGAGCACGCTCGCGACCCACACCGGCATGATCGAGGGCCTCGTCGCCGCGTGGAGCCAGTTCGACATGAAGCTGATGCTGCCCTTCTACCGGACGATGCTCGGGCTCCTGGCGAGCGCGACGGGCGACGACGACGCGGCCCGAGCGCACTTCGCGTCGTCGCTCGAGCTCGCGAGGGACACCGGCATGCACTTCTACGACGCCGAGACCCTCCGGCACGCCGCGACGCTGGGCGCGACGCCGGTGGAGGTCAACGGCGGCCTGGTCGACGCCCTGCGCACCGCGCGCGAGCAGGGCGCGCACGTCTTCGAGCTGCGCGCCGCGCTGGACCTCTGGCGGCGAGACCCCGCGGCCCACGCGGACGACCTCGACGCGGCCACGCGGCACTTCCCGTCCGACGCGCGCTACCCGGAGCTGGACGAGGCCCGCGTCGCGGTGACCCCCCGAGCGTGACGGGTCCCTCGGCGCGACGGGAGCGCGTCGCCGTGCTGGGCGGCGGGATGGCCGCGATGGCGACGGCGTGGCGGCTGAGCGAGCCAGGATGGCGCGACCGGTTCGAGTCGATCACGGTGTACCAGCGGGGCTGGCGGCTCGGCGGCAAGGGGGCCAGCAGCCGTGGTGCGTCCGGGCGGATCGAGGAGCACGGCCTGCACCTCTGGCTCGGCGCGTACGACAACGCGTTCCGGCTCCTGCGCGAGTGCTACGGCGAGCTCGACCGCCCGACCACGGACCCGCACGCGCGCCTCCAGACCTGGCGCGACACGATGATCCCGGCGCCGCGGCTCGGGCTCGAGGATCTCGACGGCGACGAGTGGAGCCATTGGCTCGGCACGTTCAGCACGAACGCGCAGCTGCCGGGCGACCCCGACACCGAGGGGCGTGCCCTGACCGCGGTCGAGTTCGTGGCGCGTGCGGTGCTGCTCGTCCTCGACTTCGTTCGCTCGGTGCCCGAACCCGCTGGCTCGGGCGAGGAGCCCTTCGACGGTCCGGTGGGCGCGTCCGCCGCCGCGGTCGTCGCTGCTGCGCTCGGTGGGCTGCTGGAGGCCGCGCGGCGCACCGACGCCACCGGGTCCCGCGACGACGGCACCCTGCTGCGCAGCATGGACGAGGTGCTCGCGCTGATCCGGGTGAACGCGGGCGACGCCGCGGGCACGGGCCCGGAGCTGCGCCGCACCTGGGGCCTGATCTCGCTGATCACGTCGGTGGTGCGCGGGATCCTCGCCGACGACATCATCTCCGACCCCTCCAGCTTCCGTGCGGTCAACGACGAGGACTTCCTGGAGTGGGTGCTGCGCCACGGGGCCGCGCCGGCGGTCGCCGACCTCGCGATCGTGCGCGGCCTCTACGACCTCGTCTTCGGGTATGAGGACGCCGACCCCAAGCGACCCCGGTTCGCGGCGGGCCTGGCCGCGTTCCTCAGCGGGAAAATGCTGTTCGACTACAAGGGCGCGATCTTCTGGAAGATGACCGCAGGGATGGGCGACGTCGTGTTCGCGCCGCTCTACGAGGTGCTCCTCCGGCGCGGCGTCTCGTTCGAGTTCTTCCACCGGATCGACGGGCTGCACCTCTCGGCTGACCGCACCGCGATCGACTCGATCAGCGTCGGACGGCAGGTCACGCTGTCGCCGGGCCGCACCCGCTACGACCCACTCGTGCGCGTGCGCGACCTGCCCTGCTTCCCGGACCGTCCCCGCACCGACCAGCTCGACGCCGACCCGGCCGTCGCCGACCAACCGCTCGAGTCGCACTGGTGCAGCTGGCCCGACGCGGACACACGGACGTTGCGCCGCGGTGAGGACTTCGACACGGTCGTGCTCGCGATCCCCGTCGGCATGGCCCCACTGCTGTGCCGGGAGCTGATCGACGACCGTCCCCAGTGGCGGGACATGGTGGACCACCTGGCCACCGTCGCGACCCAGTCGTTCCAGGTCTGGCTGCGCGAGGACGAGCCGAGCCTCGGTTGGGACCGGCCCGGCGTCACGATCAGCGCCTACGAGCAGCCGTTCAGCACGTGGGCGTCGATGCCGCAGCTCATCGACGCCGAGGGGTGGCCGGCGGAGGACCGTCCGGGCACGATCGCGTACTTCTGCGGCGCGCTCGACGCGACGTGGCCGGACGACGCCCGCGGACCGGAGTACGCGCGCCGCTACCGCGACCACACACGCCGCGAGGCGGTCGGGTTCCTCGAGCGCCATCTCCGGCGGCTGATCCCCGGCGTCGAGGGTCCGGACGGGTTCCGGTGGGATCTGCTGTGCGGGCGGGACGGCCGCGACGGGCCCGAGGCCTTCGACTCGCAGTACTGGTCCGCCAACGTGGACCCCTCCGACCGGTACGTGCTCTCGCTGCCCGGCACGGATCGCTACCGGCTCCGATCGGACGAGAGCGGCTACGACAACCTGTTCCTCGCGGGCGACTGGACCGACTCGGGCATGAACGCGGGCTGCATCGAGTCCGCGGTGCTCTCGGGGCTGCAGGCCGCCAACGCGGTCGTCGGACGGCCGCGCGCCCACCGCATCGCCGGCTACTACCTCCCCTGACCCGCGGCTCAGCGCGCCTCGCTCGCCAGCGCCTCCTGGTCGAGCACCTGCACGCTCCCCCGCCGGAGCGCCAGGAGCCCCGCCTCCTCGGCGGCCTTGAACACCCGGTTGGCCGTCGATCGGGACGCCCCCGCCATCGACGCGATGTCGGTCTGCGTCATCGGGATCACCGCGGTGCCGTCCGCGGCGCCGAAGAAGTCGCACAGGTCGACCAGCCGGCGCAAGACGCGCTTGTCGGAGGTGACGAACAGCGCCTCCTGCAGGTGGCGCGACAACCGCCGGACCTGGAACACGAGCACCTCGACCAGGTAGCGGTCGATCTCGGGATGCGTCCGGCGGAGCTCGTCGAAGTGCTCGCGGACGATCAGGTGGGTCTCGACCGCGTCGATCGCCCGTGCGGTCGCGGCGCGGTGCGCGTCCGGGGCGATCAGCGCCTGCTCGCCGAAGATCTCGCCGACCCCCAGGACCCGGAGCGTCGCGACGTCCCCCAGCCGAGTCGTCACCCGGATGGCGACGTGGCCCTTGGCGACGACGTGCACCGCCTCACCGGGGTCACCTTCGTGGAAGATCACCTCGCCCCGCGCGAAGCGGCGCCGGGAGGCGGCCGTGAGCACACGGCGTCGCGCCTCGTCGGAGAGCTGGTAGAGCACCCCCGCCCCATTCGACACGGGGACGAGGGTACCCAGCCGG
>DASXYP010000037.1:0-5301 GCA_036502405.1 Acidimicrobiia bacterium | reverse complement strand
GCGCTCGCGGGCACGGCGCCCGCGGCGAGTACGCACGCCGCCGCGAGCGCGATCAGGGGAATGCGTCGGCTTGCGGTCGCCACCGTCCTGCCTCCTCGTCTCGACCCGGATTCCGGGCGAACGCTACTGGGATGAGGGGAGGCTGAGCGCCGCTTGAGCTAGGTGCGGCGCTCGAGGTCCGCGACCTCTTCGGCCTTGCGGTCGGCCTCGTCCTTGGCCTCGGCGAGCTCCTCGCGCGCCTCCGCCTTCTTCTGCGTCTGGCGGCCGTCGCGACGCAGCTCCGCGTCGTCGACGACGTCGCCCGCCGCCTCCTTGACCCGCCCCTTGATCTTGTCGCCGATGCTCATGCACTCCCTCCTACCCGGGACGCGATCCGATGCATTCGCGACATCGCCGAGCCGCCCGGCGCTGGGCCGCCCCGGTGCTACCCTGCGCGGCCCCTGGCCGGAGTAGCTCAGTCGGTTAGAGCAGCGGAATCATAATCCGCGTGTCGGGGGTTCGAGTCCCTCCTCCGGCATCGACCTCGTTGGCCGTTTTCCGTGCTCCTGCAGGCGTTTTGCGCGGATGCGGTAAAACCAGTCCGACCCGCAACGACCCGCAACGAACGGACTGAGGTCGTGCAGTTGTGACCACCTCGGTGACCACCCGGTCAGTAGACCGCACTGATCGACCGCAGGTAGGCGTTGAGCCTCTCGGCGGGATTGCTCTCGTCCGGCTGGGGCAGGAGCTTCGTGTGTCGCTGCACCATCTGCAGGTCCGCGTGCCCCACGTACTCCATGAGCTCCTTCAGCGGTCGTCTGATGCATACCGACATCCCGACCCACGCCGATGTCGAGCATCTGCTGTCGGTTCGCGACACGGCGTGCGTCTCGATCTACCTGCCCACCGAGTTGCGCCACCCGGTGTGATCTCGCTGACCGGTCGTTGCCCGGGTGGGCGATGGCGTCGTCAGAGATCGAGCACGACCCATGCGGGATCGTGATCTGTGCCGTCGCCCCCGACCTTGGTTCGGCGCTCGATGAAGGCGGCGGTCTTCTTGGCCGCCAGCGCGCCGCTGAGCCACACCTGATCCATGAGGGTGTAGATCGCCGGTTTGCCCGAGGGCTTGAAGCGCTCGGTCCATGCGCTGTCGGGGGGCGGTGGGCTGCCTGGTCCGGGACGGGTCTCTTCGGCGTCGGTGAGCGCGGACGAGAGCTCGAGCCGATCCGTGCTCACCAGCGGCGCGAGGAACGGCGAGTCGGGCGGGTCGTTCATGTCGCCCACCACGACGAAGCTGCTGTTGGGACGCGTCTCGGCGGCGATGATGGCGGCCGCGACCTCGCACTGGCGCCCGCGCAGCTCGTCGGCGCGGAGCTGCTCGGCAGCTGGGTCTGCCGCGGTGAAGGGGACGAAGTGACTCTTGAGGTGGTTGTTGAAGACCGTGAACAGACGCCGGCGCCGGTCGGCGCTGAGGATCTCCACCTGCAGCAGGTCGCGCGAGAAGACGGGCTGGCCCGGATGGTCCGGATCGGGGGTGTGCTGCCAGGAGGTCACGCCGCCGATCGGCAGTTTCGAGATCAGGCCCACGTCGATCAGGCGTGGGTCGTTGCCCTCGATGAGCACGGCGTGGCGGTACATGCCCCCGAGGTCGTCGCGCACGAACTGACGGAGGGTGTCGATGTCCTCGACCTCCTGCACGGCGAGCACGTCGAGGTCCATGCGCTTGATCCGGCCGGCGATCAACTTTCGGTCGGCGTCTGACTTGCCCTTCACCAGTCGCCCCTGATAGCTGCGGAGCTTG
Organism: Acidimicrobiia bacterium; assembly: GCA_036502405.1. GTDB lineage: Bacteria > Actinomycetota > Acidimicrobiia > IMCC26256 > JAENVU01 > Chersky-806. The sequence continues at coordinate 3,521 of DASXYP010000037.1, read as the reverse complement.
AAGCCGCTCGGATCGTCGAAGGAGAACGCGGTGCGCTGCTCGACCTTGACGTCGCCCTCCTTCGCGGTCGAGAGATCAGCGGTGAAGTCGAAGCGCGAGAAGAGGTTGTTGAGGTTGAAGGTGCCGATGCTTACCTTCATCGCCGCTCCGATCCGTGCTCGACGCGTGCGTTCGCGCCTCCGGAGCGTCTTGCAATCGATCGGCCTGCGCAAGCCCTAGGCGACGAGGTACGTGTCGTAGATCACGCCCGCGGGAGCCCGGGCGGCGACGGCGATGAACACGCCCTTGTTGAGCCAGTCGAGGCGCGGGGACGCGGTCTCGATCCGGGTCGAGGTGCGGAACGTGTACTCGCCGGGGTCGACGTCCTCGCGGCGGGCGAGGCGGGCGAGGACGTCGGCGGGGCCGTGCCGCACGCCGCGCGAGCGGACGGAGAGCAGCTCGCCCTCGTCCGTGCGCAGCGTGTAGCGGATGTCGCCCAGCGCCGCGCCGTCGGGCAGGATCGTCTGCCAGTCGGCACTCACGCCCGGCACGAGCGTGCCGCTCACCCGGGCGCCGCTGAACGACCCACCGGTGAGCGGCACGATCCGTCGCCGGCCCTGGGCGGTCTCCCCCAGGTCGAGCGGCTCGCCGAGCGTCGCGTCCAGGCGGTAGGCGGGCGTCAGCCGCGGCGCGGGCAGGCCGGCACGTACCTGCCCGTTCGCCGGGTCGTTGGGATGCGGACCGAGCGGCGTGACGGTGACCGTCATCCAGTCGCGGAGCGGAAGCGCGTCCAGCAGCCGGCCGAGCTCCGTCTCGCTGACGGCGCGGTAGAGGCCGAGCACGCTCGTCTCGCCGGACGGAAGCGGCCGCCGCCACACCCGCAGGAGGTGGCCGTCATCCACCAGCTTCTCCGCGGCGACCGCCTCCGCGCGCTCGCGATCGGTGACGTCCGTCTCCGATGCCCCCACCGGAACCTCGATCTCGAACTCGACCAGGAAGTCCACGGTCACGAACGGCCGGGGAGCCGCGTCGTGACCTCCTGGACGATCCACGTGTTGCCGTCGGGATCGCTGATGGAGAAGAACGACCCGTAGCTCGTGCGCTCGGGATCGACGCCGGGCCGCCGGGCCTCGACGGGGAACGGCGGGCCGTGCCACACGTCGCTCGCGTCGATGCCACGGCCGACGATCTCGTCATGGGCCGCTTCGACGTCCGAGACGACGAGCCCCGCCAGGGCCGAGCCCGGCGCGGCCGCGGTGAGTCCCGTGCCGAAGTTGATCGAGGTCGCTGAGCCCGGGGGCGTGAACTGGACGATGCGAAGCCCGTCGAGCGGGGCGACGTCGTCGTCGAGCCTCCAACCCAGGCGCTCGTAGAACTGCTTGGCCCGGTCGACGTCGGACACGGGGATGGTGTCGACCTCGAGCTTCATGTCGACCTGCCCGACGGTCGGCTCGGGGCTCGCGGTCTGTGCTTCGGTGGTGCTCATGTCGATCTCCTTGGTGGGTTATCGCGCGGCAGGATCCGGTTGACATGCGACGACGTGCCGGGGATGGTGGACGAGGCCGGCGTCCATCTCCACGACCAACGAGGTCACGCTGATAGGCGCTGACTCACACGGTCGGCCAACCGGATTTCGCGTGGAACTGCGCCAGCTGCGTTATTTCGTCGCAGTCGCCGAGGAGCTCCACTTCGGGCGCGCCGCGCAGCGCCTGCACATCGCGGCCCCGTCGTTGTCGCAACAGATCAAGTCCCTGGAACGCAGCGTGGGCGCGGAGCTCTTCGAGCGCGACCGCCGGCACGTCGCGCTCACCGCGGCCGGGCGCCAACTGCTGCCCGATGCGCGCGAGATGCTCGCCCTCGCCGCGGGCACCCAGCGCCGGATCGCGGGCACGACCGGCCCGCTGCGAGTGGGCTACGTGAGCTGGCTGCCCGACCAGCTCGTGGCGTCGATCCAGTCCGATGTCCGCGTCGACGAGTGGGTGATGCCGAGCCACGTCCAGATCGGGCGCGTCGCCGATGGCCGCTTGGACGCCGCGATCGCGTGGGCCTCCGCTCCCGAGGCGCGGCTGGACCTGCAACTGCTCTGGCCCGAGCCGCTGCACGCCGTGGCACCCGTCTCGTCCGACACCGGCGCGGTGCCGGCCTCGACGCTCCGCGTCCTGGTCGACGCCGACCTGACCTCATGGGACGCCTGGAACCGCTACGCCAACGAGTTCGCCGAAGCGGCGGGCGCACGCGTCGTGCACATCGACGACGGTGGCATCGCGGGCCAGGGGTTCCACGATCGTTGCCGGCGCATCGGGAAACCAGTGCTCGAGTCACCCAAGCGCCACGGCGCACCGCTGCCGGCCGGTCTGCGGATCCGTGAGGTCGGTGACCCCACCCCGCTCTGGTGCTGGTCGCTGGTGACCCGAGCCGACGACGACCGCCCCGCCGTACGCGCCCTCCGCGAGGAGGCGAGGGCGCTCGCGGGCGCGGCGGGACTGCACGTACGACCAGGCACCGCCTGGTGGGCGCCGCGGCATGACCCCCACCGTGGCGAGGTCGCGCGCCTCCCGGCGCCGTCGACGCGCCTCGCGCCGTAGTGCGGGTGTATGTACTGCCGACGAAGCCACGTCACGCGCGCAAGAGGGATGCCGCGACACCCGATCTCCGCAGGCATCTTGTCCCGCCAGCCCATTGCCGTCACGATGGGTCTCCGATGCGGGCGGTGGTGACGGGTGGCGCTGGGTTCGTGGGGTCGCACCTGGCGGATGCGCTGCTCGCGGCCGGCGACCGCGTCACGGTGATCGACCACCTGCAGCGTGGGCACGTGCACAACCTCGAACCGGCCCTGGCTCGCGGGCTGGAGCTCATTCAGGGGGATGTCGCCGACGTGACCGCCATGGTCCGGATCCTCACCGCGGTGCGGCCGGAGGCCGTCTACCACCTGGCGGCGCAGATCGATGTCCGGCGCTCGGTGCGCGACCCGTCGACCGACGCCCGCGTGAACCTGGGCGGGACCGCGGCGATCCTCGAGGCCGCCCGCGAGGCCGGCGTGGGGCGCGTCGTGCTGGCCTCCACCGCGGGCGTGTACGGCGACCCTCCGGAGGTGCCGATCACCGAGGCGACGAGGGTGTCGCCGCTCTCGCCCTACGGCGCTTCGAAGGCGGCGGCCGAGAGCTACATGCGGCTCTTCCGCGAGCTCTACGGGCTGTCGACCTTGTCGCTGCGGATGTCCAACGTCTACGGGCCCCGCCAGGATCCCCACGGCGAGGCCGGCGTCATCGCCATCTTCTGCGCGCTGGCCGCCGAGAGCAGGGCCGCGACGATCTTCGGGGACGGCGAGCAGACGCGCGACTTCATCTACGTCGGGGACGTCGTCGCGGCCTTCCGGGCGGCCGGTCGCTCGAGCGCCGAGGGCACGCTCAACGTGTCGACGGGGCGCGAGACCTCGCTGTCGCGGCTGGCAGCACGCCTCGGGCTGTCCACCCGCTCCGCGCCGGCCCGGCCCGGCGAGGTCCGCCGCTCCTGCCTGGACCCGGCGGCGGCGCAGCGAGCGC
>DASXYP010000036.1:0-3423 GCA_036502405.1 Acidimicrobiia bacterium | reverse complement strand
ATCCGCAGACGAACACGGTTCGCTGCGTCCCGTGACCAGCAAGGTGGCGAACTCGCTCCGGATCCGCCCTCCAGTCGTTTTGCGCGAGGAACTCTGCGTCCGGTGCTCTTCGGCAACGAGGGGCGTGACCTTCCCGGTGAGCCGTTGCTCGCAAGGGCGTGCGGGTTCAAGTCCCGCCCCGGGCACCCCGTGACGACTTCAGGCCGGCTCACCGAGGCGGTGCACCGGTCCGGAGTGCCAGGTCGTCGACGTGCGCGACATCAGCAGACTCTGGGTCGAGGTCGAGCGCTGGCGCGTCGAGGCCCCGGCTCGGGCGACGAACCGGGGCCTCACGCTGCTTCAGGCTGCTAGCTGGGGGGCTAGCCACGATCGGTGTTACCCGAGCCTGCCGGTGTCCAAACGCGTCAAGGCCCCGAACCCGGGCAGGGTGGGCTCGGGGCCCTCAGACGCTACGCAGGGCCGCCCTCAGCTCCCCCCAGCAGCTGGACCATCTGCGATTGCGGGAACGTACCAGCGCCCCGGGCTCTCGGCTATAGCCCGTTCGGCCCAGTGCGTCCGTCATGTCGGTGGGGCGGTTCACCCGGGGTCGTCGCCGCCAGGTGTCGAGCTGGTCCTCCTATACCGCCTGGTCGTCCTGGAGATGGCGCAGGCGCTTGGCCAACGTCTGCAGCAGGTTCCAGGAGATGGCGGCGTTGTGCTGCACGAGCGGTCGGAACTCCCAGTAGGTGAGTCCCTGGCAGACGAGCTCGCTCGTGGCCGTGATGGTGGCAGTACGGGCACCCTCGTCGATGAGCGCGATCTCGCCGAAGTAGTCGCCCTTCGTCAGGGTCGCGCGCTCGCGCCCACCGGCCGTGACGATCGCTTCGCCCGACTCGATCACGAAGAAAGCCGCGCCGCCGGCCCCTTCCTTGGTGACTGTCTCCCCGGCGGCGAACCGGCGCTCCTTGAACAGCGACGCGATGCGCTCGACGTCGCGCGGGCTCATCGTGGCGAAGAGCGGAACCCGCTCGATCACGTCGACCGGTCCGCTCGCCGCGGCCGGTGTGGCGGGCGGCGTCGTCGACCCGGCCCGCGTCACTGCACGGCACTGGAGCAGGTAGAGCTGCCCGTCGTCGAACGCCCACTCGATGTCGCGTGCGGGGCCGTACGCGTCGTCGCAGAGGCCGGCGAGTGCACTGAGGTCGGCGAGCTGTGCGTCGTCGAGGCTCAGCTGTTCCCTTCGCTCCGGGGCGACGGCCTCGTCGAAGGTGCCGCCGTCGGCGGCGGCGCGGATCGCGATCTTCTTGAGCCCGGGCGTCCGTTCCAAGACGACGCCGGCATGATCGATCCGGAAGGTGTCAGGGATCACACGACCTGAGACGACCGCTTCGCCGAGTCCCCAGCTCGCCTCGATCATCCGCTCGTCGGCGCCGTTGATCGGGTTCTGGGTGAACATCACGCCGGCCACCTCGGGATCGAGCAGCGACTGGACGACCACTCCGACACTCGGACGTTGGAAGAGCCCGACCCGCTGGCGGTAGGTGATCGCCGAATCGGAGTTGGCCGACCACCAGATCTCCCGGATCGCTGCGCTCAGCTGGTCGACTGACGGGACGTTGAGCAGCGTCAGGTGCTGGCCGGCGAAGCTCGCGCCCGCGCCATCTTCGTCGGCCGCGGATGATCGGACTGCGAGCGGTGCCCGCAGCGGACGGGCAGCCGTCAAGAGCTGCTCGATCGCGTCGTCCCGACCCGCGGCGACCGTGTCGACGAACGCGCCCGACAGCGCGATCCCGGGTGGGATCGACAGCCCGGCGCGCGCCGCCGCCCCCAACCCGGTGGCCTTCGCACCGAAGCGCGAGTCGTCGTCCGCCTCGACGAGCGGGACGACCTCCGTCACGAGGAGACCGTCACTTCGCCGGCATCGCCGTCCACCCGAACGTGCGTCCCGTCGGCGATGCGCTCGGTCGCGTCACGGGTGCCGACGACGCCAGGGATGCCGTACTCACGGGCGACGATCGCGGAGTGTGAGAGGAGGCCTCCGCTGTCGGTGACGATGGCACCGAGCAACGGCAACAAGACGTTGAAGGCTTCGGTCGTGGCTTCAGTGACGAGCACGTCGCCCTGGAGGATGCGATCGAAGTCGGCGGGTCCCGAGACCCGCCGCGCCGGTCCCTCGTACACCCCACCACTGGCCGCGAGCCCGCGCAGGCGGTCCTCCCCGTGCTCCGCCTCGGAGCTGCCGAAGAGCTCGCCCATCGCGATGCCGACCGCCCCCATGACCCGTGCCACCCCGGGAGGGAGACCCGACGGGTCCGGCGGCGGGGGAGGCGGCGGCCCGAGTGACGGCGGCGCGTCCTTGGCGGTGCGCGAGCCGCGCTCCGCGGCGCGCGCGGCCAGCTCGTCGGCGGAGGGCCCACCGGCCGCGGTCACGAGCGAGCACATCTCGTCGAAGCCGGCGTCGACGAAGTGCTCCGCCTCGTGGATGCCACCCTTCGCCTGCACGCGGCGACCGGCCAGGATCGCCGCGCGGCGCATGATGCCCGACGCCCAGATGTCGCTGAATACGCCGCGCTCGTCGCGCAGCCGGTACATCAGACGCGCTTCACCGAGCAGCTCGTCGAACTGCGCCTGGTGCTCCTCGGGCACCTGCGAGCGGATGGCGGCGATGCGGGCGTCGACGTCGTCGGTGTCGTTGCCGGCGCCGTCGACGGACAGGCGGATCGACCGCAGGAGTGCATCGGGGAGCTCGAGCGCGTAGCGCCCGGAGATGTCGAAGCCGTCGAGCAGCCGGTAGCCGACGAGGTCGAGGTACTGCGACATGGCATCGCCGACCGGGCCTTCGAGCGCGCGCAGCTCGGCGAGCGTCGTGCCGGCGTCCGCGTCGGCCTCGAGCAGCGCGCGAGCACTCTCGTCCTCATTGATCGCGGTGATGAGTCGCTCGAGCTCGCCGGACGCACCCGCCGACACCGGCGCGGCGCCCCTCATCATCGCCAGCGCGTCGGCTCGCGGCACGCTGGTCCACGACTCGAGGTGGGCCAGCAGGTCGCCCACCGGGATCATCGCCGACGCGGTGAAGCGCATGTGCTGGAAGATCATCTGCGAGTGGTGGTCACGACAGCGGGTCAGATACGCGACGAGCTCGTCATCGGTGAGCACATCGACATCGACTGCCTGCAGCTCCCGGTGCTTCGCGATCGCGGTGGGCTTCGCCGAGGTGTCCCACTCGTCGAGCTGCTCGCGCCAGACCTTGTTCGCCCAGACCGCTTCGGCCCGCGCGAAGCGCTTCGGGATCTCCTCGTCCGGTGCCGGCTGCATCGTGTGGTAGGCGAACCCATTGACGTAGCGCGTCGCCATCGCGTCGATGGGCGTGCCGTAGAACGCCATGAACTCGTGCGTCCCGCGCCGGAACGGCTCAGGGTGCATCTCCGCCCAGTACCGCGTGAC
>DASXYP010000035.1:0-4803 GCA_036502405.1 Acidimicrobiia bacterium | reverse complement strand
GGTCGACGGCCTGCAGCGCGGGGGCGATCGCGTCGGTGTAGATCGCGGCCGAGAGCCCGTACTCGCTCTCGTTGACGATCTCGATCGCTTCGTCGAGCGACTCGATCTCGATGACCGAGAGCACCGGGCCGAACACCTCCTCGCGCGCGATGCGGTGCTGACGCTGGACCCCGCGCAGGATCGTCGGCGCGTAGAAGCTGCCCCCGGCGCAGCCGTCGACCGCGACGATCTCGGCCCCCGTCGCCGCGACCGCGCCCTCGGCGAGCGCGGCCTCGACCATGCCGTGGATGCGCTCGGCCGAGCGACGGTCGATGACCGGACCGACGTCGGTGGCGGGATCGGTGGGATCACCGAGCCGGAGCTCGCCGGCGCGCTTCACCAGGCTTTCCACCAGCTCGTCGGCCACCGCGCGGTGGACGATGAGGCGCGAGGTCGACGTGCAGCGCTGGCCCGCGGTGCCGAAGGCGCCGAACAGCGCGCCGTCGGCCGCGAGCGCGAGATCGGCGTCGGCGAGGACCACCATCGCGTTCTTGCCCCCGAGCTCGAGGCTCACGAGCCGTGGCCCCGATTCCATGGCGGCCGAGGCGACGAGCCGCCCGGTCGGGACCGATCCGGTGAAGCTCACGGCCCGCACGCCGGGGTGGACGACGAGCGCCTGCGCGGGCTCGGCGTGCCCGTGGACGACTTGGACGAGCTCCGGTGGGACGCCCGCCTCGCGCAGGGCCGCGACGAGCTCGTCGGCGCAGGTCGGTGCGTGCTCGGACGGCTTGAGCACGATGCCGTTGCCCGCGAGGAGCGCGGGGAAGCACTTCCACGACGGGATCGCGACCGGGAAGTTCCACGGCGTGATCATGCCGACGATCCCGACCGGCTGGCGGGTCGTCCACCCCATCTTGTCCGGCAGCTCGGAGGGCATCGTCTCGCCCTGCGCGGCCCGCCCGAGGCCGGCGACGTAGTGGGCCATGTCGATGCCCTCCTGCACGTCCCCGCCCGCCTCGACGAGGATCTTGCCGGCCTCCCGTGCGACGAGCCTCGAGACGTCCGCCTTGCGGCTCGCGAGGATCGCGCCACAGCGGTCGATGACCTCGGCGCGCGCCGGCACCGGGACGCGGGCCCAGCCGCGCTGGGCCGCGGTCGCCGACTCGACCGCGTCGTGCACATCCGACACCGTGGCCTCGGCGTAGGTGCCGAGCACCTCGGCCGGCCGCGCCGGGTTCACACTGGTGAAGGTCGCACCCATCGCCGTCTCCTCGCAGCCACCGGGACCGACTTCCTGGTTGCATTGTGGCCCAGTCCCCGGCGAACGGCGTCCGGACGCACCGGGCCGCGCCGGTTCAGGGCGCCTGCAGCGCGCTCTGGGCCCGGGCGAGGATCCGCTGGAGGTGCAGGCCCCGCTGGGCGTCGCAGGGGTGCGGACCGCCACTCGCCGCGACCGCGGCGAAGTCGGCGCGCAGGTTCTCGAACACCACGTCGCGCGAGTCGGCGCGACCGTCGACCGCGAGCGCGCCTTCGGCTCCGAAGAGCTCGACCTCGGTGCGGCTGGGGGTGATCGCGGCTCGACACGAGATCGACGTCTCGCTGACCGCACCGCCTTCGTGCTCGGCGAGGATGCCGAGCCAGTGCTGGGTGTCGCCGTGGGCGCGCAGGCCGACGATCGGCCCGAGCGAGGCGTCCACGAGGTCGAGGATGTGCGGCCCGACGTCGAGGAGCGCCCCGTGCTCCTGGCGCCACCCGGACCCCGCGAACGCTCCGCCCAGGAACGCGCCGGAGAGGAAGCAGGCCCGACCGCCCGTCGCGGGGAAGGTCTCGGCCCGGGCGAGGAAGTCGCGCACGCTCGGTGCGTACCGGTAGGTGAGGACCATGACCGAGCCGACGCCCGCGTCGGCGACCGCGTCCGCGATCTGCTCCGCGCCCGCGACGTCGAGCGCGAGCGGCTTCTCGAGCATCAGCGGCTTGCCCGCGCGCGCGGCCCGCACGGCCAGCTCGGGCTGGACCGCGGGTGGAACCGCGAGCGCGACCGCGTCGCACCCGTCGAGCAGCGCGTCGAACGACGGGAACACCGCGACGCCGTGGTCGGCCGCGACCGTTCGGGCCGACGCCTCGGTGCGTGACCACACGCCCGCGAGCGCGGTCTCGGGCCCTGCGGCGAGCATCGGCGCGTGGACGGACCGCGCCCACGGCCCCGCGCCCGCCAACCCGACCCGCAGCACCGGAACGCTCCCGCCGTTTGTCCGAATGTCATTCATTGTGATTGGTCTTCGGACAAACGGACCGGGGGAACCGGGATCACGGGAGGGTGAGGGTCGCGCGGGCGGTGCCGGCGCGGGCGTGGCGGACGGTCACCTCGAGGGTCGCGCCGGCCGGTGCGTGCACGACCCACTCGGCCTTCGCCCGGTCCTCGGTGGGGTCGAAGCCGCCGTCGAACATCGCGAGCATCTGCCGGGCCCGGGCGTGGCCCGCGAGCTGGCCGAGCTCCCGGCGCGCCTCGCCGACCGCGAGCGATGCCCCGTCGGGGAGCGAGAGCTCCGCCTCGACCGGTCGCACCGCCTTCCGCTCGAGTGCCTTCCGGCTCAGGTTCGTCGGCAGCCAGCCGGTGTTCTCGACCACGAGCCGGATCCTCCACACGCCGTCGCCGACCGGGTCGGCGGTGAAGGACCGCACCTCGAGGTGCGGCGACGCGAGCTGGTGCGCGACGGCCCACTCGCTGTGCGGCGCGACCTCGGCCTCCATCAGCGAGGGCGGCGCGTTGGTCCAGGTGCGGAAGAAGTCCCACCCGCCGATCTCGACCCGTCCGAGCTGGGGATGGTCGAACGGGTACCAGTCGACGAACCCGGCCCCCCCGAGCACATCGTCGTTCCAGCGCAGCAGCGTGAGGTCGTCCTCGACCGGATGGTCGTCGAACCAGTCGATGTACTTGAAGTCGGTGATGCCCGCGGCGCGGATCGGGCTCCAGAACTCGGTGGTCCACGAGAAGATCCCGAGGTGGTCGTAGGCCCACTCGTCGCTCGCGCCGGTGATCGACGTCTTCGGGTCGTACTTGAAGTCGTGGAAGACCGAGACGGCCTCGTAGCCGGTGATCTCGGTCGCCCGCCGGCCCAGCTCCTTGTAGACGCGCAGGTCCGGGGTCGGGAAGTGCTCGTCGGCGTAGCCACCGTACGGCCGGAGGATCACGCCGCTGAACGTGTGGTACGCGATGTACGCGCAGATGTTGGGCCGCGCGACGACGGCCTCGACGAGCGTGCGCACCTCCGGCTCCGACGTCGGGAACGGACCGGCGCCCTGCTGGGACCCTTCGGGTTGCCACTCCTGCGGGAAGTTGCGGTTGAGGTCGAGGCTGCGCTGCTCGGGTGCGATCGGCACCATCACGCCGTCGTACTCGTGGATGGTGCCCTCCGGGAGCAGGCGGTAGTAGTCGCCGGGCCCGTCGTCGTCGAGCGCACGCGGCACGAGGAGCCGGGCGTCGTCGGGGTGCACCTTCCACGCGCCGTTCGGATCGGCGATGCGCATCGTCAGCACGCGCCCGTCGCCATCCACGTCACCCTCGACGAGCCCCGGCTGCTGGTCGGGCCGCGGGTACACGCGGGTGCTCGACCGGAGGAACGTGGGCGGGTCGGCCAGCGCCAGCTCGACGCCGTCGGGGTTCAGGCGGGGCACGACGTAGAAGCAGCGGGTGTCGAGCGCGCGGGCCACCGCGTCGTCGGTGCCGTAGCGGGTCGCGAGGTGATGGACGAGGTGCAGCGCCGCAGTCGACGCGGTGATCTCCGTCGCGTGGATGTTGGCCTCGACGAACAACGCCGGCTTCTCGTCGTGGGGCCCCGTCGCGCGGTTCGTGATCGTGGCGAGCCAGATGTCCCGGCCCTCGTGCGACCGGCCGATGCTCTCGATCTCGACGAGGTCCGGATGCTCCGCGGCGATCGCGTGCAGCGCGTCGGTGAGCTCGGCGTAGGGGTACAGGTGGTCGAACGTGAGATCGGTCATCGGTGTCGAGGCTAGGCGGGGAGGACGACGACGGCGCCGGGATCGAGCGCGATCCCGACGGCCGTGCCGACCGCGGGAGGTGCGTCGGCCGCGACTTCGAGCGGGCCGATCTCGCTGTCGACGCGGACGAGGAAGTGATCGCGTCGGAAGGTGCTCCCGGTCACCCGGCCCCGTACCGGCCCGTCCGCGGCGAGCCGGAGCGCATCGGGACGAGCCGCGAGCCGCACGCCGCCCTCGGGCGCGCCGTCGGCGATCGAGGGAGGGTGCCGGCCCCACGGCGAGGTGACCCCGTCGTCCCGGACCTCGCCGTCGAAGACGTTGGCGAACCCCAGGAACCGCGCGGTCAGCTCGGTCGCCGGATGCTGCCAGACCTCCTGTGGCGGTCCGGCCTGCTCGATCCGCCCGGACCGCATGATGACCACTCGGTCCGCCAGCGCGAACGCCTCGTCCTGGTCGTGGGTGACGAAGAGCGCGGTGACCCCGAGCTCGACGAACAGGGCGCGGAGCTCGGCCGCGAGGCGCTCGCGCAGCTCGCGGTCCAGCGACCCCAACGGCTCGTCGAGCATGAGCAGGCGCGGGTCGGGGGCCAGGGCCCGGGCCAGCGCGACCCGTTGCTGCTCGCCGCCGGAGAGCTCGCGCACCCGCCGCGACTCGAAGCCGGCGAGTCCCACCCGTGCGAGCGCGGCACGCGCCCGGGAGTCCACAGCGGGGGCAGGCAGCCGCTGCATCCGGAGTCCGAACGCGACGTTGCCGAGCACATCGCGGTGCGGGAACAGCGCGTGGTCCTGGAACATCAGGCCGAAGTGCCGCCGGTGCGGAGCCACG
>DASXYP010000034.1:0-6581 GCA_036502405.1 Acidimicrobiia bacterium | reverse complement strand
TGGCCTCGTCGATGGCGTCGAGCGCCGCCCGGACCGCCTCCTGGTACCGGCCCTGGCCCGCGCGCAGTGCGGCGTAGAACGCGGTGAGGCTGGCCCGGACGTCCCCGACCTCGTCCGGCGGCGCGATCTCCAGGCGCCGGTAGCCACGCCGCACGGTCCGCACCGCGTTCGACAGGCGCCCGTCCGCCTCGGCGATCCACGCCTCCTTGAGGAGGAGCCCGGCCTCTCCCGCGGCGTCACCGGCGCGCGCCAGGCGGGCGTTGCGGTACGCGGCCCGCGCGCCGTCGAAGATTCCCGACCGCTCGCGCACGTCGCCGAGCGCCTCCCAGACGTCGGCAATCTCCGTCCGGTCGATGCCCGCGACACGACGGGACGCCGAGATCGCACGCTCGAGGAGCTCCGCGGCCTCGACGTTCGCGTACTTCTCGCGCGCCCGGTCACCCGCGATGCGCGCGAAGCGCCACGCCTCGGCGAAGCGCTGCGCGTGGAAGAAGTGCAGCGAGAGGAGCTCGGCCTCCGTCTCGGGATGCTCACCGAGCCCGGAGAGGATGGAGTCACCGGCGCGGGCATGGAGCTCGCGCCGGCGCCGGAACGGCAGCTCCTCGTACGCGGTGTCGCGCAGCATCGCGTGGCGGAAGCGCACCACGTCGCTGCCGACGAGGGCCAGGAACGCGTCGAGGCTCCGCCACGTCGCCTCGTCCGGGGCCGCAAGCTCGTCGGCGGTCAGCGCCTCGAGCTCGTCGACCCGGAACGTGTGGCCGAGGACGGAGGCGTAGCGCAGCAGCTTGCGCTGCGCATTGGGGAGCCGGTCGATCTGTGCGGTGATCACGGCGTCGATCGAGTCCGGGAGCGAGTCGACGTCGCCGGTGGACGCCGCCGCCTGCATCAGCTCGGCGAGGAACAGCGGGTTGCCGGCCGCCCGCTCCGTGAGCAGGTCGATCTCGTGGGGGCGCAGCGGCGAGTCCTCGGTCGCCGCGATGAGCGCCGCCGTCGCCTGCTCCGCGGTCAACGGCCGGGGCCAGAGCGTCCGCACGTGGGGATGGCTCGGCGGGATGAAGCCGCTGTCGACGTTGCGGCGCGTCGTGCAGATGAGCGCGGGCCGCGACGCGAGGTTGTCGACGACGATGTCGAGCACGCCGCAGGACGCCTCGTCCATCCAGTGCGCGTCCTCCAGCACGACGAGCACTCTCTCGGGCAGCGCGCGGTCGAGGAAGATCGCCATCACCTGGTCGACCCGCTCGCGCCGGAACTCCGGCGCGAGCGCGGCGGTGTCCGGGGTGTCAGCGATGTCGAGGTCGAACGGGGTCCCGAGCAGCGGCAGCCACGGCAGCAGCTCCGGGCACTTCTGCTCGACGAGCTCGCGCAGGCGGCCGGCGATGTGGTCAGGCGCCGCGGTCTCGAGCAGGCCCAGGAGGTCGTGCAGCAACCACCAGAACGGGGCGTACGGCGTCGTGGCCTCGTACGGGTCGCACGCGATCACGAACGTCGGGATGTCGCCGGCGCGGGTCCGGAGCTCCTCGACGAGTCGGCTCTTGCCGATGCCCGGGTCGCCGACGAGCTCGATCGCCCGCCCCTCGCCTGCGGCGAGCGCGTCGAGGGCCTCGGTGAAGGCCGCGATCTCCTCGTCCCGGCCGACCAGCGGCAGGTTGGCGACGCCGGACTCCACGCGCCGCTGGACGGCGCCCACTGCGAACGCTTCGACCGGGTTGCGCTTGCCCTTCACGAAGAACGGTTCGAGCGCCTCGGTCTCGAACGTCGCTCGCGATCGGTCGAGCACCGCGCTCGTGGCCAGGATCTGGCCGGGCTCGGCGCGCGCCATGAGCCGCGCCGCGAGGTTCACGGTGTCGCCCATGACCGTGTAGGTACGGCGGTACCGGGGGCCCACGTCGCCGGCGAAGATCGGCCCGCGGTGCACGCCGATGCGGACGTTCAGGCGGCGCTCGCCGTCCGCGATGTGGCGGACCGCTCCGAGCATGCGCTCCTCGTCGTCGCCCATCGCGCGGGGCACACCCGCGACGAGGATGATCTTGCCGCCGTCGTGGTCGATGTCGGTGCCGAGGAACGTGACGAGGTGCTCGTCGGCCGCGGCCTGCGCGTCGGCGACGAGCTCGGCGAGGGCGTCGGCGACGTACTGCGGTCCGCGACGTTCGAGCAGCTCGTCGGTGCCGTCGAAGTGCAGGAACGCCACCGTCGCCTGGCGGTGCTCCGGGTCCTCGCCGCCCGAGAGCAGGTGGGACCGGATCGCGGTCGGCACGAAGCCGGCGAGGTCGACGTCGCGGACGGTCGGCGCGACCGTCAGGTCCTCCGCCGGTGTGGTGGCGCGCCGCACCCGCCGCAGGCGGTACCCCGCGCCCTGCGCTTCGCCGACGAGGTCACGCGGAAGCGCGGCCGCGGTCGCGGCGCTCACGACGACCTGGCCGGCGCCCGCGCCGCCTTCCATGTCGGTGAGCGTCGACACCGCGGAACCTGCGAGGAGCAGCTCGCGGTGCGAGTCACCGACGAGGAAGCACTCGAACGCACCGGTGTGGACACCGGCGGACATGCGCAGCACGACGCGCCCCGCGCTCGTGTCGAGCCGGCCGACGTCGGCGAGCCGTGTCTGCATCCCGAGCGCGGAGCCGGCCGCGCGGGCCGCGTGGTCGGGGCCGGTGAACAGCAGCAGGAGCGCGTCGCCACCGAACTTCAGGAGGCCGCCCCCCGCCCGGTACGCGACCTCGAGCAGGGCCTCGAAGCAGGTGCCGATGGCGTCGGTGACCTCCTCGGCGCCGACCTTGCCGTGGCGGGCCAGGCGCTCGGACATCTTGGTGAACCCCGAGATGTCCACGAACAGGAGCGAGCCGTCGATGGTCCGGGCGCTCCGGCCTGCGGCGGTGTCGGCCCAGTCGACGGTCAGGCGCGGGACGTACGGGAGCAGCGTCCGGTAGGCGCCGTCGACGCCGGATGCTGCTGTGGTCGAACGTGCTGCCCGCACTTCGCGACTCGCTCCGCCGTGCTGATCGTCCCCGGTAGCCCAGCGGAGCCTACCGGCCGGTCACCGGCGGGTCACCGGTTGCCCGAGCGCGGGGTTGACACCTCCGGCGGGGGAGTAGACAGTGTCTACATGGCTGTCCGCGCCCCCGCCGCCGACCTGCCGACCGGCACCGGCTCGCCGACTGCAGCGCGGCTGCGGGAGTCGGCCCGGGCGATGCTCGACGAGCAGGGCCTCGACGGGCTGACGCTGAGGGCCATCGCGCGCCACGCGGGGGTCTCGCACGGCGCGCCGTTGCGGCACTTCCCGTCGCTGGCCTCCCTGCTCGCGGCGGTCGCGGCGGAAGGCTTCGAGGACCTCATCGCCGCGGTCGACGCACAGACCGGGGTGCTCCCGGAGGACGCGCCCGCGCGGGCGCGAATGGCTGCAGCGGGACGGGGCTACGTCACGTTCGCGATCGCCAACCCCGGGGTCTTCACCGTGATGTTCCGACCCGAGCGGGTCGACGGCACGGACGCCGCGTTCGTCGCCGCCTCGCTCGCGTCGTTCGGCCAGCTGCGCGACATCGTCGGCGTGGCCCAGCGCGAAGGCTTCCACCCCGACGTCGACGTCACCCGGCTCGCGTCCGTCCTCTGGACGACCATTCACGGCCTCGCCGACCTCTGGGTGCGGGGCGGCGGTCTCCCCGGCGCGGACGCGTCGTTCGGCCTCGACGAGTTCATCGCGCTCTCGCAAACGATCGTGCTCGGCGTCGGTGACGGCGCCGAGCCGGGCACCACCTGACCATCGGAGGAAACCATGACCCGACCTGCGCACGATTACCTCGAGGGCAACTTCGGGCCGGTCCACGAGGAGATCACCGCCGTCGACCTCCCGGTCACCGGCACGATCCCCGCGGAGCTCGACGGACGGCTCATCCGCAACGGCCCCAACCCGATCACCGCGCCGGACCCCGAGAAGTACCACTGGTTCACCGGTGACGGCATGGTCCACGGGGTGCGGCTGCGCGACGGGAAGGCCGAGTGGTACCGCAACCGCTGGGTGCGCAGCGCCGAGGTCGCGGCCGCGCTCGGCGAGCCCGCGCCGCCGACGCCGTACGGGGACGGCGTGCCGTCGTTCGCCGCGAACACGAACGTCGTGTCGATCGCGGGCAAGACGTTCGCGATCGTCGAGGCGGGCTCGCCGCCGGTCGAGCTCACCGACGAGCTCGAGACCGTCGGCCCGTCGAACTTCTCCGGGACGCTGGAGCACCCGTTCAGCGCCCACCCCAAGCGCGACCCTCGGACGGGGGAGTGGCACGTCGTCGCCTACTTCTGGGGCTGGGGCAACAAGATCCGGTACATGTCGATCTCCGCCGACGGCCGCGTGCAGAAGGTCGTCGACGTCGACACCCCCGGCGGCCCGATGGTGCACGACATGGCGTTCACCGACACGTACGCACTCCTGTTCGACCTGCCCGTCACGTTCGACGTCGACGCCGCGATGGCCGGCGCGCCCCTGCCGTACTTCTGGAACGACTCCTACGGCGCACGCATCGGCCTGTTGCCGCGGGCGAGTACCGCGACCGACGGCTCCGACGTGCGCTGGTTCGACATCGACCCCTGCTACTTCTACCACCCGCTCAACGCGTACGACCTCGACGACGGCCAGGTCGTCCTCGACGCGGTGCGCTACGACACGATGTTCAACAAGAACCGTCAGGGACCGAACGAGGGACCGTCACGACTCGAGCGCTGGACGATCGACCCGGCCGAGGGCAAGGTCCTCGAGTCGACGCTCGACGACCACCTCGAGGAGTTCCCGCGCCTCAACGAGGCGTATCAGGGCCGGCGCAACCGCTACGGCTACGGCGCGACGTTCGGCAGCCTGGACGCGGGTGGCGGGCCGGCGATCAAGCACGACCTGGTCGCGGGGACCTCGGTCGAGCACGACTACGGGTCGGGCCGCGAGACGCTGGAGCCGGTGTTCGTCGCTCGCGAGGGCGCGAAGGACGAGGACGACGGCTGGGTCATCTCCTACGTCTACGACGGCACGACCGACCGCGCCGACGTCGTGATCCTCGACGCCCAGGACTTCGGCGGCGATCCGGTCGCGACCATCCAGCTGCCGGTGCGCGTCCCGTTCGGCTTCCACGGCAACTGGGTCCCGACGCCGTAACCCGACCCGCCGGTTTCGGGGCGCGCCGCCGTCGCTCTGGCGACGGTGAGACGCCCCGAAACCAGTCAGGGAGTGGGTCAGAGCTGGAGGCCGAGCTGGGCGAGGATCGTCGACGCGTCGAAGTAGACGCGCTCGACCTCGATGCGGTCGGTGCCGGCCTCGAACTCGAAGAACGCGGCCATGCGGCAGCGGAACTCGCGGCCGGTCGGCTCGAAGCCGAGGAACGGGCCCGAGTGCGTGCCGAGCAGGTCGAACTCGACGATCACCGCGTCCTCGGCGCCGCGGATCGAGTGGATCTCGTTGCGCTGATCCGGGAACGCGGTGCGTGAGGAGGTGTAGTACCCCATGACCTCGTCCTCACCGTCGTAGACGGTCCCCGTCGCGACGAGCTCGTAGTGCGGGCGGGTGAACGTCGCGAGCGTCTCGTCGAACGCGAGCCGGTTCTCGGACTCCATGTGGTCGCGCACCACCTGGAGTCGTTGTGCGGCGAGCGTCACGCGGGTGCGATCGGAGCTTCTCCGGCGACCGTCGTGCGGTGCATCGCCCGTCGGTGCCCCTCGACGTCCGCCATCACCATGTGCTGCATGCAGCGGTTGTCCCAGAACGCGACGTCGCCCGCGGCCCACCGCCAGCGGCAGGTGAACGAGTCCTGGGTCGCGTGCGCGAAGAGCTGGTCGAGGATCGGCTTCGCCTCGTGCGGCCACCAGCCCTCGAGCCCGACGGTGTACTGCTGGTTCAGGTAGAGCGCCTCGCGTCGGGTCTCGCCGTGGACGCGCACCGCGGGATGGGTCTGTACCCGGTTCGCGTCGTCGCTGGTCTGCACGGTCATGCCCTCGAACTGGTCATGGATGGCCTGCATCTTCGGCGAGTACGCGTTGCGCGCGCTGTGGACGCCCGTCAGGCCGCGCACCGTCTGCTGCAACCCCGGCGAGAGCGTCTCGAACGCGAGGTACTGGTTGGCCCAGAGGGTGTCGCCGCCGAACGGCGGGACCTCGAGCGCGTGGAGGATCGAACCCATCGGTGGCTCGGGCAGGAACGAGAAGTCCGAGTGCCAGATGCCGCCGAACGCGAAGCCCTGGCGCTCGGTCGGCTCGCGCACCACCGCGATCACCTCGTCGTGCTCCGCGATCGGCTGCACGAACGGCACCGGGCTGAACGGGCCGAAGCGACGGCTGAACGCGACCTGGCGCTCGGCGGTCAGTGTCTGGTCGCGGAAGAACACGACGCCGTGGTCGAGCAACGCGCGGCGGATCTCCGCGATCACGTCGTCGTCGAGGTCGGCCGCGAGGTCGACGCCGCCGATCACCGCCCCGCACGGGCCGGCGAACCGCTCGACCGTGATCGTCCTCGGCGCCGCGCCTTCGGGCGCGGCCGGCACGGGCACCAGCGGCAGCTCCGCGATCGTCATGCCCCCAGGCTACGAGCATCGGCCCAATCCGGCTTTGGCGTCGCGTAC
>DASXYP010000033.1:0-22122 GCA_036502405.1 Acidimicrobiia bacterium | reverse complement strand
CCGCGGCTCGCCCCGGGCAAGATGAGCGATCCGTCGGTCCGACCGGTCATAGTGCGGCGGTGACGTCCGCGCCCCTGTCCGAGCTGCCCCGGCTGCTGGCCGAGGATCCGAGCGTCGGCGCGGTCGCGTCCGGGCGGGCGGAGGTCGTCGCGGTCTCCGACGCGGCGCGTGCGCTCTTCACCGCGGGCATCCACCGGCTCACCGCGGCCCGGCCGATCCTGCTCGCCGTCCCGACCGCGGCCGAGGCCGAGCGGCTCGCGGGCGACCTCGTGCCCATGCTCGGCGCCGACGCGGTGGAGCTCTTCCCGGCGTGGGAGACGCTGCCGTTCGAACGGGTCTCACCCGCGTTGGAGACGATGGGGAGGCGGCTCCGCATCATGTGGCGCCTCCGCGAGGGCGGCGAGCAGCTGCCGGCGATCGTCGTCGCGCCCGTGCGCGCGCTCGTCCAGCGGCTCGGCCCCCAGGTCGAGGACGTCGACCCGGTGGTCCTGCGCCGCGGCGACCAGATCGACCGGGACGAGCTCCTCGAGCGGCTCGTCGCCGCCGGCTACCGGCGCGAGTACCAGGTCGAGGGGCGGGGCGAGATCGCGGTGCGGGGCTCGATCGTCGACGTCTACCCGTCGACGGCGGACCACCCGGTGCGCGTCGATCTGTGGGGCGACGAGATCGACCGGCTCTCCGAGTTCTCGGTCGCGGACCAACGCAGCACCCACGAGCTGCCCGACGTGATGGTCTTCCCGAGCCGCGAGCTGCTCCCGACCCCGGCCGTGCGCGAGCGCGCCCGGGAGCTGATCACCGCCGCGCCGTGGGGGCGCGCACAGTGGGAGCGCCTCGCCGAGGGCCAGGTGTTCGACGGCATGGAGTCCTGGCTCCCGTGGCTCACCGAGGACGAGCACCTGCTGCCCGACCTCCTGCCCGCCGGCGCCCGAGTGTTCCTGGTCGAGCCGCGCCGGATGCGGGACCGGGCCCAGGAGCTGCTCGACGAGGAGGCCAGCCTGGGCGAGACGCTGGCCGGGACCTGGGGAGCGGAAGGGCGCGCGTTCCCGCACCTGTCGCTGCCGTTCGACCGCCTGCTCGCGCACACCCGGGCCCAGGCGACGAGCCTGCTCGCCGCGCCGGACTCGCCCGAGACCCCGCAGCTCGCGGCCGCGGCCTTCGACCCGGTGGTCGGCGACGTCGAGGCCCTCGCCGCGCGCGTCCGCGCGCTGCGCGACACGG
This sequence comes from Acidimicrobiia bacterium, assembly GCA_036502405.1. GTDB lineage: Bacteria > Actinomycetota > Acidimicrobiia > IMCC26256 > JAENVU01 > Chersky-806. Next base: position 20,904 of record DASXYP010000033.1, on the reverse strand, counting down.
GGACGCGCGTCGTCATCGCGACCGAGGGGACCGGGTCGGCGTCACGCCTGCGCGACGTGCTCGCGGGCGAAGGCGTGCAGGTGCCGATCACCGAGACGCCCGGGCTGGAACCGGGGAGCCTCTCGATCGTCGTCGCACCGCTCGAGCGCGGCGTCGTCATGCCCGGCGCGGGTCTCGCGCTGATTGCCGAGTCGGATCTCACCGGGCGCCGCCGCGTCCATCGCCGCCCGCGCGAAGCGCGCAAGGCGGTCGACTACTACGAGGACCTCAAGCCCGGCGACTTCGTGGTGCACCAGGTCCACGGGGTCGGCCGCTACGAGGGGATGGTCGCCCGCGCGATCGGCGGCGTGGAACGTGACTACCTCCTGGTCGCGTACCGCGGCGGCGACAGGCTGTACGTCCCCACCGACCAGGTCGGCACCATCCGGCGCTACACCGGGGGTGACTCGCCGTCGCTCAGCAAGATGGGCGGCACCGAGTGGCAGAAGACCCGCAACCGGGTGCGGAGCGCGGTCCAGGAGGTCGCGGCCGAGCTCGTCATCCTCTACCGCCGGCGCCTGGCCGCGACCGGGTTCGCGTTCTCGCCCGACACGCCGTGGCAGATCGAGATGGAGGACGCGTTCCCGTACGAGGAGACGCCCGACCAGCTGCAGGCGATCGCCGACGTGAAGGCCGACATGGAGCGGTCCGTGCCGATGGACCGCCTGATCTGCGGCGACGTCGGGTACGGCAAGACCGAGGTCGCGATGCGCGCGACGTTCAAGGCGGTGCAGGACGGCAAGCAGGTCGTGGTCCTCGCGCCGACGACCCTGCTCGCGAACCAGCACGGCCAGACGTTCCGCGAGCGCTTCGCCGGCTACCCGGTGCGGGTCGAGGTGCTGAGCCGGTTCCTCAGCCAGAAGGAGCAGAAGGCGATCGTCGCGGACATCGCGAGTGGCGCGGTCGACGTGGTGATCGGGACGCACCGGCTCCTGTCCGACGACGTGAAGCTCAAGGACCTCGGGCTCCTCGTGATCGACGAGGAGCAGCGGTTCGGCGTGCAGCACAAGGAGAAGATCAAGCGGCTCCGGGCGAACGTCGACGTGCTCACGCTCACGGCCACGCCGATCCCGCGCACGCTGGAGATGAGCCTGACCGGCATCCGCGACCTGTCGCTCGTCCAGACCCCGCCCGAGGAGCGCCAGCCGATCCTCACCTACGTCGGCGAGTACGACGAGCGCGCGGTGTCCGAGGCGATCCGCCGCGAGCTGCTGCGCGAAGGCCAGGTGTTCTTCGTCCACAACCGGGTGCAGGACATCGAGCACGTCGCGGCCGACGTCCGCGAGCTCGTGCCCGGGGCGCGGGTCGCGATCGCACACGGCCAGATGGACGAGGGCCGGCTCGAGCGGGTCGTGCTCGACTTCGCGGCGCGTGACTACGACGTCCTGGTGTGCACCACGATCATCGAGAGCGGCCTCGACATGCCGACGGTCAACACCATGGTCGTCGACCGCGCCGATCTGCTCGGGCTGGCCCAGCTCTACCAGCTGCGGGGCCGGGTCGGGCGGCGGGGCCAGCGCGCGTACGCATACCTGCTGCACCCGGCGGACCGCGTGCTCAGCGAGGAGGCGTACGAGCGGTTGAAGGCGATCGGCGAGTTCACCGACCTCGGCTCGGGGTTCAAGCTCGCCATGCGCGACCTCGAGATCCGGGGCGCGGGCAACCTGCTCGGCGGCGCGCAGAGCGGCCACATCGCGGCAGTCGGCTTCGACCTCTACTGCGAGCTGGTGACCGAGGCCGTGAGCGAGCTGAAGGGCGAGCCGCCCGAGGAGTCGTTCGACGTGGTGATCGACGTCCCGCTCGACGCGCACCTGCCCCGGGACTACGTCGACCGCGACGACGTGCGGATGGAGGCGTACCGGCGGCTCGCCGCGGTCACCGCGCCTGCCGACGTCGAGGACATCCGCACCGAGTGGCTGGACCGCTATGGCCCGCTCCCGCCGAGCGCCGAGGCGCTGCTGGCCGTGGCCCGGCTGCGGGCCGAGTCCGTCCGGGTCCGGGCGACGGCGGTCTCGGTCCAGAAGGGCATGGCGCGCATCGAGGGGCTCGAGCTGAAGGAGAGCCAGAAGGTCCGGCTCCGGCGGCTCGCGCCCAGGGCGGCGGCCAAGGAGGGCGGCGAGGTGGTGATCCCACTCTCGGTGCAGGCGGCCGCGGTGCCCGACACCCTGGTCGAGCTGCTCAACGAGCTGGTCCCGGTCGGCGCCGGGGAACCCGCGGCCGGGTGACGCCGGCGAGGGCCGGTAGAGTCCCGATTCCTGTGAAGCGCACGCTCTCCGTCCTCGCGGCCGCCGTCGGCGCGGCGCTCCTGCTCTCGGCCTGCAGCAGCACCGGGTCCGCGCTCGCGGCCAAGGTGGGGACGACCACGATCAGCCGCACCTCGGTCAACGACGACCTGCGCGCGATCACCGACAACGCCGCAGTCAACTCGATGCTGAACAAGACGTTGCTCGAGTCGAAGGTCAAGCCCACGAGCGGCGGGGTCAGCCGGCAGCTCGCCACCGTCTGGCTGACGACGCTCGTCAACCAGGCCGTGGTCGACCAGTACTTCGAGAAGCACCACCTGAAGGTGACCGACTCGGAGAGGTCGGCCGCCCGGCAGGCCGCGTACAGCAGCTTCGTCGACGAGAAGACGTTCAAGGAGCTGCCCGGGTGGTTCCAGAACGACGCCATCTCCCGTCAGGAGCGGCTCCAGGCCGTCCAGGCCACGCTGCCCCCGGCCGCAGCTCCGTCCGACGCGGACCTCCAGCAGGCCTTCGACGCCAACAAGGCGCAGCTCTGCCCGAGCGGTGAGGCGGTCGCCCAGATCCAGGCGACGTCGCGCGCCGGCGCCGACGCGATCGAGGCCCAGCTCGCGGCGGGCGCGGACTTCGGGACGCTGGCCCAGAAGAGCTCGTCCGACGCGGGCTCCGCGGCGGTCGGGGGGCTGGTCGCGTGCACGAGCTCGGACCAGTACAACCAGCTCCCGGCCGCGTTCCGGCAGGGCGCCGATCCGCTCCAGCTGGGCCAGGTCTCACCTCCGGTCCAGTCCGACCTCGGCTGGCACGTCATCAAGCGCGAACCGTTCGACCTCGCGAACTCCAAGCTCCTGCTGACCAGGATCATCGCCCAGCAGCAGACCCGCCCGATCCAGACGTTCATCGACAACCAGCTGGTGCGGCGCAAGATCTGGGTCGACCCGCAGTACGGCACGGTTCGGCGGAGCAAGACCGCGATCACCATCATCCCGCCGCAGCCGCCGAAGCCGCGCAGCGAGCCGGCCGAGCCGGACAGCACGACGACCCCCGCGGCGGGCGCGACCAGCCCGTGACCCGAGGGCACGTCGTCGTCGTGGGGCTCGGACCCGCGGGCGTCGACCTCATGCTCCCGCAGGCCCGCAGCAAGCTCTCGTACCTGGCCCACCGCTACGTGCGCACCGCGCGCCACCCCGCGGTCGAGGAGCTCGGCCGTCACGAGCTCGAGTTCACGTCCTTCGACGACCGCTACGACGCGGCGGCCGACTTCGAGAGCCTCTACCGCGGGATCGCGACCGAGCTCGTGGCCGCGGCGGCCGAGCACGGGCAGATCTGCTACGCGGTCCCCGGGAACCCGGCGGTCGCCGAGCGGACCGTCACGCTGCTCCGCGACGCCGAGCGCCGCGGTGAGATCACGATGGAGGTCGTCCCCGGCCTGTCGTTCGTCGACCTCGCGTGGACGCGGCTCGGCGTCGATCCGATGGACGGCGCGCGCCTCGTGGACGCGCAGACCTTCGGGGTCGACGCCGCGGGGCTGCACGGCCCGCTGCTCGTCGGCCACTGCATCAACCGGCTCCTGCTCTCCGACGTGAAGCTGGTGCTGCTCGAGGGACTCCCGCCCGACACCCCGGTGACCGTGCTCCAGCGGCTCGGGCTCCCGTCCGAGCACGTGGTGACGATCCCGCTCGAAGCGATCGACCGCGACGTCGAGCCGGACCACCTCACGTCGGTGTTCGTCGATGCCGGCCCTGACGCGGTCGCGGGCGAGTTCGCCGGACTCGTCGCGCTCTCGGAGCAGCTCCGCGCGCCGGGCGGCTGCCCGTGGGACGCCGAGCAGACCCACCACTCGCTGGCCCGGTACCTGCTCGAAGAGGCGTACGAGACCGTCGAGGCGATCGAGGGGCTGCCCGCCGCCGCGCCCGCGGGGCCGGTCGACGCCGAGGCCTACGCACGCCTGGAGGACGAGCTCGGCGACCTGCTCTACCAGGTCGTGTTCCACTCGGTGCTCGCACGCGAAGCCGGCGCGTTCACGATCGCGGACGTGGCGCGGGGGATCCACGAGAAGCTCGTGCGCCGCCACCCCCACATCTTCGGTGACGTCGAGGCCGACACCGTCTCCGAGGTGATGACCAACTGGGAGCAGATCAAGAAGCGCGAGAAGGGAACGGACTCGATCGTCGAGGGCATCAGCCCCGGGCTCGCCTCCCTGCTCTACGCGCACAAGCTCTACCGGAAGGCCGCGTCGGTCGGGCTCGAGCCGGGCACCGACACCGAGGCGCTCGACCGCGCGTCGATCGCGCTCGCCACCTTGCGCGACGCGGGCCCGGCCGGCACCGAGACCGCGCTCGGTGACCTGCTCGCGGCCGCAGTCGTGCTGGCCCGCGCGCGCGGGGTCGACGCGGAGACGTCGCTGCGGGGCTGGTCGGCGCGCTTTCGCGACCGCTTCGTGCGGATGGAGCAGCTCGCGCGCGACGCCGACGTCGACCTCGCCGCCGCCCCGGACGACCGCGTCGCGGCGCTGTGGATCGAGGCCGGCGGACCCCCCTCGGCCGGTGCCTGAGGACGGATTGCCCGGATCGTTCGGGTGCAGGCGACTACATTCGACACTCCGACCACAGGCGCACCAAGGTGCCGCCGGAGACGCCGGTCCGGTTGCGGTCCGGCAGCCGCCCTCCGGGGGTCTTTTGGAGAGCATCGGGGGACCGTGAGCATCATCGTCGACGTTCTGGCGCGAGAGATCCTGGACTCCCGCGGCAACCCGACCGTCGAGGTCGAAGTCGAGCTCCTGTCCGGCGCCCGCGGCCGGGCCGCGGTCCCCAGTGGTGCGAGCACCGGCGCGCACGAGGCGGCCGAGCTGCGCGACGGCGGCGACCGCTACGGCGGCAAGAGCGTCCAGCAGGCCGTGGCCAACGTCAACGGCGAGATCGGCGAGTCGATCGTCGGCGTGGAGGGCCTCGACCAGCGCCTCCTCGACCAGGCGCTGATCGAGCTCGACGGCACCGACAACAAGTCCCGCCTGGGTGCGAACGCACTGCTCGGCGTCTCGCTGGCGGCGGCCAAGGCCGGCGCGGACGAGTGCGACCTCCCGCTCTACCGGTACGTCGGTGGCGCGAACGCGCACGACCTGCCGCTGCCGTGCATGAACGTGCTCAACGGCGGCGCGCACGCGGACTCCAACGTGGACCTCCAGGAGTTCATGCTCGCGCCCGTCGGCGCGGCCTCGTTCACCGAGGCGTTGCGCATGGGGACCGAGACGTACCACGCGCTGAAGCGGATGCTGCACGACCGCGGCCTGTCGACGGCCCTCGGCGACGAGGGTGGCTTCGCGCCGGATCTGCCGTCGAACGAGGAGGCGGTGAAGCTCCTCGTCGCCGCGATCGACGCCGCCGGCTACGTCCCGGGCGAGGAGATCGCGATCGCGCTCGACCCGGCCTCGAGCGAGTTCTTCTCCGACGGTCGGTACCACCTGACCGGCGAGGGCCGCGAGCTGAGCCCGGCCGAGCTCGCCGGCTACTACGCGGACCTCTGCTCCCGCTACCCGATCGTCTCGATCGAGGACGGGATGGCGGAGGACGACTGGGACGGCTGGGCCGCGCTGACCCGCGAGCTCGGCGACCGGGTCCAGCTCGTGGGCGACGACCTGTTCGTCACGAACCCGGAGCGGCTCCAGCGGGGGATCGACCTCGGCGTGGCGAACTCCATCCTCATCAAGGTCAACCAGATCGGCACGCTCACCGAGACGCTCGACACGATGGCGTTGGCGTCGCGTCACGCGTACACGGCGATGATGTCGCACCGCAGCGGCGAGACCGAGGACGTCACGATCGCCGACCTCGCGGTCGCGACGGGCTGTGGCCAGATCAAGACCGGCGCGCCCGCCCGCTCGGACCGGGTCGCGAAGTACAACCAGCTGCTCCGGATCGAGGAGGGCCTCGGTGAGGCCGCGGCGTTCCCCGGCGGTGCCGCCCTCGCTCGCAGCGCAGGATCCCCGGCGTGAGCGAGCGCAGCAGCGAGCCGGGCGGCCGCGAGCCGGGAGAGCCGGAGGTGACCGCGTCGGGCGGTGTCCACTGGAGCCGGGCCGCGGTGCTGCGACTGGCGGTGGCGAGCCTGGTCCTGATCGGCGCGCTGTTCCTCTTCGTGTTCCCGACGAGCGCGGTCTGGCACCAGCACAACCAGGTCAGCGACGCGCAGGAGCGACTCTCGGTGCTCAAGCAGCAGAACGAGAAGCTCGCCTCCGAGTCGAAGCACGTCCTGAGCGACGAGGAGATCGAACGGCTCGCGCGCGACCGGTTCAACATGGTCCGTCCGGGGGAGCAGGCCTGGGCGATCGTGCCCGGCGCCACGACGACCACGACGACCACGCCGCCCGTGACCACCGCGCCGCCGACGACCCCGACCACCGTCCCGACCGCCGGCTGACGCTGCCCCACCCGTTCACGCTGGACCGCACCAGGTGCGGTCGAGCGTGCCGAGAAGAAGAGCGCGGGCGCGTAGCCTCGCCGACGTGCCCGCCTCCGCCGCCGACGTCGCCCGGGTGACCGAGCTCCTCGGCCGCCCACCCCAGGCCGAGTTCGACGTCGTCGTGCGCTCGGAGGACGGCGAACCCGCGGTGATCCGCAACGCGCCCCTGCTCGGCGACGGCACGCCGATGCCGACGCGGTTCTGGCTCGTCGCCCCGCGTCTCGTGCGCTCCGTGTCGCGCCTCGAGGCCGACGGCGGGGTGCGGGCCGCGACCGAAGCCGTCGACCCGGACGCGCTCGCCGACGCGCACGTCGCGTACGCCCGGGAGCGCGACGCCGCGCTCCCGGCCGGCTGGTCCGGCCCGCAGCCCTTCGGAGGCGTCGGCGGCACCCGCCAGGGAGTGAAGTGCCTCCACGCGCACTACGCCTGGTTCCTCGCCGGCGGGCCCGATCCGGTCGGGCGGTGGGTGGACGAGCGCATCGACGACGGGGCCGCGGAGGGCCGGGCATGAGGGTCGCGGCGATCGACATCGGGACCAACTCGACCCGCCTGCTGATCGGGGAGGTCGACCACCGCGACGGGCCCCTCGACCAGCTCGACCGCCGGATGACCATCACCCGGCTCGGCCAGGACGTCGACGCGACGCGCCGGCTCGCGCCCGACGCGATCGAGCGGACGCTCGCCGCGCTGCGCGAGTACCGCGCCGCGATGGACGCGCTCGGCGGGGTCGCGGCGGTGCGGGCCACCGCGACGAGTGCGGCGCGGGACGCGACGAACCGCGACGACTTCTTCGGTCCCGCGTCCGAGATCGTCGGCACCGGGCTCGAGCTGCTCTCGGGTGACGACGAGGCCGCGCTCTCGTTCCTCGGCGCGACGACGGGGCTCGACGGCACGGTCGCGTCCCCCTATCTCGTCGTCGACATCGGCGGTGGCTCGACCGAGTTCGTCGTCGGCACGACCGAGCCCGAGGGGAAGATGTCCGTCGACATCGGATGCGTGCGCCTCTCGGAGGCCTGGCTGCACTCGGACCCGCCCGCGCCCGAAGAGCTGAGCCAGGCTGTGCATGTCGTGCGTGAGCACATCGTCGACGTGATGCGCGAGGTGCCTGCGGTCAAGGAGGCCAAGACGCTGATCGGGCTGGCGGGGACCGTCACCACGGTCGCCGCGATCGAGCTCGGCCTGACCGAGTACGACCCGCAGCGCATCCACCACGCACGGCTGACGCATTCGTCGGTCGAGGACATCTTCCGCACGCTGGCGACCGAGTCCGCGGCCGAGCGCCGCCACAACCCGGGCCTCGAGCCGGGCCGGGTCGACGTCATCGTCGGCGGGGTGATCATCCTGGTCACGATCCTGCGCTCGATCGGGTTCGACGAGCTCCTGGTCTCGGAGGCGGACATCCTGGACGGCCTGGTCCGGAGCCTCGCCCCGGCCCGCTGAACCGACGCCGGAGCCGCGGACGGGGCGCGCGAACCCGTCGGAGCACCCGGGCCCGCCCAAGCCCGACAAAGTCCCCCTCAGCCCGGTCCCGCACCCTGCCGATGACCAGGCGTGCAGCTCGAAGGGTTCGTGAACGCGCTGGCGCGCCTCGACGGTGATGACATCCGCGCCGTGGCGATCGCGATCGACGACCACCACCAGACCGTCGCCGACGAGGTCGAGGCCTGGGAAGCGGTGATGTGCATCGACGACGCGCTCCGGATCGGCGGCCGATCACGGGTCGCGGCCCGCGCCGCGCACGAAGCGGTCCAGGCGGTGCGCGCCGCCGCGGAGCGCTCCGACCTCGACATCCCGGACACCGTCGTGATCCGCGTCGCCCGCGAGGCCGCGATGCTCGCCCGCGCGCTCGTCGCCGGCAACGCCGCCGATCCCGCGCTCGAGCACCTGACCCGCATCTGGGGTCGCGTCGCCACTCCCGCCTGACCCGCGCGCCGAGCCGGATGGCTCCGGATCACCGGCTCTACGATGCCGCGATGCCACTGACCGACCGTTTGCTGCTCGGACCCGGACCGTCCAACCCGTACCCCGAGGTCGCGGCCGCGTTCGCCCGACCGCTGCTCGGTCACCTGGACCCGGACTTCCTCGCGATCCTCGACGAGACGTGCGACCGCCTGCGGACGGTCTTCCAGACTGCGAACTCCCTGACCCTGCCGGTCTCCGGCACCGGCTCGGCCGGCATGGAGGCGTGCTTCGTCAACCTGCTCGAGCCCGGCGACACCGCGATCGTCGGGGTGAACGGCGTGTTCGGCGAGCGGATGTGCGAGGTCGCGCGGCGCTGCGGTGCGGACGTCGTGCGGGTCGACGCGGCCTGGGGTACCGCGCTGGACCCGCAGCGCCTGGTCGACGCGCGGCGCAGCCACCCCGAGGCGCGCCTCCTCGCGGTCGTGCACGCGGAGACCTCGACCGGGGTCGAGAACGAGGTCGCGCCGCTGCGCGTCCTGCAGGAGACCGACACGTTGCTGCTGGTCGACACGGTCACCTCGCTCGGCGGCATCCCGGTCGACGTCGACGGCTGGGGGATCGACGCGTGCTACTCGGGCACGCAGAAGTGCCTCGGGGTCCCGCCCGGGCTCTCGCCCCTCACGTTCTCGCCGCGGGCCGTCGAGCGGGTGCAGACGCGCTCGGACCCGCCCCGATCCTGGTACCTCGACCTCGGCCTGATCGGCGACTACGTCGGCGGAGCCCGCAAGTACCACCACACCGCACCGACGGCCATGGTGGTCGCGCTGCACGCCGGGCTCGGCGCGGTCCTCGACGAGGGCCTCGAGCGCGCCTGGGCCCGGCACCGCGCCGTCGGCACCCGGCTCCAGGCGGGCCTCGTGGACCTCGGCTGGTCGCTGATCGCCGAAGCGGGGCACCGGCTCCCGCAGCTCACCTCGGTGCGTCTCCCGGCCGGTCTGGACGAGGGGGCGCTGCGGGCCGAGCTGCTCACCGGCTTCGGCATCGAGGTCGGTGGGGGTTTGGGAGAGTTCGCCGGAATTGCCTGGAGGATCGGGCTCATGGGGCACGCGGCCCGCGAGCGCTCGGTCACCACGCTGCTCGGGGCGCTGCGCGAGCGGACCTGAGCGCTGGGAGAGCGCGCCAGCCCGATCCGTCTCCAGCGGCCCCCACGACGTGACGACAACCTGGTCGTGACCACCCACCGCGGCTTCCACCCCGGCCGGCGGCTCGTGCACCGGCTGGGCCGGATCTCGCCCCAGCACCAGATCCAGCTCCTGGGCGTGATCTCGCTCGTCATCATGGCGGTCATCGTCGGCTCGGTCATCGGCGCGCTCGCACCGACCCACCGCTCGCTCGAGAACTCGACCCATCGCCTCGTGCCCGCGACCCGCAAGCTGGACGTCGCACGCGCGAGCTACGGCGCGACGGCTGCGGCGCTGCAGAAGATCATCGACCCTCTCCGCGATGCACGGGCGACGGGCATCACCCAGCTCGCCGCGCTGAACTCGTCGGGCGAGGCGGCGTGGACCGCGTACGTGAAGATCGCCGCGCACCTCCCGCACGAGCGGGCGCTGCAACAGAAGTTCGTCGCCGACCGCCACGCCGCGCTCGCCTCGGGGAGCGTCTTCGTCACCCAGATCAGCCCGACGGCGGCGTCGCTCTCGGACGTGACCGCGCGAGCCGACACGCTGCGGTCCGACCTGAACCAGGTGAAGGCGCTGTACGAGACCCGGGTGCAGGGGTCGCTGCGCGCAGCCGCAGACGATGTCGCATCGACGCAGCGGACCATCGAGATCGTGTCGGTCATCGCCCTGGTCGTGATGCTGGTCGCCTTCGGTGTCGTCGCCCGCTCCGCCCGGTCTCGCGATGAGCGGCTCGAGCACCTCGACCGCGACCTCCACCGCGAGTACGAGCGCAACGAGCTGGACGCCCGCCTCCAGCGGTCGCTCGAGATGGCCCGCACCGAGCCCGCGGCCTACCAGCTCATCGGCCGCGCGCTCCAGGAGACCGCGGCCGGGCTCCCGTCGGAGCTCCTCGTCGCGGACTCGAGCCGAGCCCACTTCCGCCAGGTCGCGAACACCGAGGCGGACGACGCCGGGGAGACCGGCTGCCCCGTGACCGCGCCGGCCGACTGTCCCGCGGCGATCTGGGGCCAGACCCAGATCTGGGCCAGCAGCACTGCGCTCGACGCGTGCCCCTACCTGCGGTCGCGCCCGAGTGGCGAGTGCTCGGCGGTGTGCGTCCCCGTCAGCATCGGTGGCAACACCGTCGGGGTCGTGCACACGACCGCGCCCGACGGCAACCCTCCGGACGAGCGGACGGTGGTGAAGATCGAGCTCGTCGCGCGCAAGGTCGGGGACCGGGTGGGGATGATGCGCGCGTTCCAGCGCTCCCAGACCCAGGCCCACACCGATCCGCTGACCGGCCTGATGAACCGGCGCAGCCTCGAGGAGAAGGTCCGCGCGATGACCGAGGACGGCACGAGCTACTGCGCGGTCTACGCCGACCTCGACCACTTCAAGCAGCTCAACGACCTGCACGGGCACGACGCGGGTGACCAGGCGCTCCGCCTCTTCGCGCGGGTCCTGCGGGACAGCGTGCGACCCCACGACCTCACGGCGCGCTACGGCGGCGAGGAGTTCGTCGTGGTGCTGCCCGACTGCCCGATCTCGGACGCCTACGCCGTCATCAACCGGCTGCGCGACGCGTTGCGCGACGCGCAGGCGAGCGTGAGCACTCCGCAGTTCACCGCCAGCTTCGGGATCACCGCGGCCCGGCCCGAGAACACGTTCAGCGAGACCCTCGAGCTCGCCGACGCGGCACTCCTCAAGGCGAAGGCCGCCGGCCGGGACCGGATCGTGATCAGCGGCGCCGACGGAGCCCCGGCCGACGGCCCCGACCACGTCGTTTCGGCGTGACTTCGCGTTGCTCGAGCAACGCGTTGCTGACGCCGAACGGTGGCGGCCGAGGACGTCAGGAGGTCTTGGGGGGCTTCTTCGAGTTGCGGGCGCGGCCGCGCTGGGACTGGTCGAGGACGACCTTGCGCAGGCGCACGTTCTCGGGCGTGACCTCGACGCACTCGTCCTCGGCGATGAACTCGAGCGCCTGCTCCAGCGACATCGGCCGGGGCGGGGTCAGGCGGATCATGTCGTCGGCGCTCGCGGAGCGCGTGTTCGTGAGCTTCTTCTCGCGCGTGACGTTGATGTCCATCTCCTCGCTGCGCGAGTTCTCGCCGACGATCATCCCCTCGTAGACCTCGATGCCCGGGCCGATCAACATCCCGCCGCGCTCCTGCAGGTTGAACAGCGCGTAGCCGGTGCTCATGCCGCGCCGATCGGACACGAGGCTGCCGTTCGGGCGGGACCGCATCTCGCCGAACCACTTCTCGTAGCCCTCGAACACGTGGTGCAGGATGCCGGTGCCCCGCGTCTCGGTGAGGAACTCGGTCCGGAACCCGATGAGACCTCGCGCCGGGACGACGTACTCCATCCGCACCCAGCCGGTGCCGTGGTTCACCATCTGCTCGAGCCGGCCCTTGCGCAGCGCGACGAGCTGGGTGACCACACCGAGGAAGTCCTCGGGCACGTCGATCGCCACCCGCTCGACCGGCTCGTGCAGCTTCCCGTCGATCTCGCGCGTGACGACCTGCGGCTTGCCGACCGTCAGCTCGAATCCCTCACGTCGCATCGTCTCGACCAGCACCGCGAGCTGGAGCTCGCCCCGACCCTGGACCTCCCAGGCATCGGGCCGCTCGGTCGGGAGCACGCGGATCGAGACGTTGCCGACGAGCTCGGAGTCCAGGCGCTGCTTGACGAGCCGGGCGGTGAGCTTCGAGCCCTCCTGGCCGGCGAGCGGCGAGGTGTTGATGCCGATCGTCATCGACAGGCTCGGCTCGTCGACCGTGATCGCGGGCAGCGCCACCGGGTTGTCGGCGTCGGCCAGGGTCTCACCGATCGTCACATCGGCCAGCCCGGCGATCGCGCAGATCTCGCCCGCGCCGGCCTCGGCTGCGTCCACGCGGTCGAGGGCCTCGGCGACGTACAGCTCGGTGATCCGCACCTTCTCGATCGAGCCGTCGAGCCGGCACCACGCCACGGTCTGGCCCTTGGCGATCGTGCCGTGCTTGATGCGGCAGAGCGCGAGCCGGCCGAGGTACGGCGACGCGTCCAGGTTCGTCACGAGAGCCTGGAGCGGGTGGCCCTCCTCGTAGCTCGGCGCGGGGATGTGGTCGAGCAGGAGCTCGAACAGCGGCTTGAGGTCGCTGCCCTCCGCCTCGGGGTCGAGCGACGCCCATCCGGCGCGCGCGTTCGCGTAGATGATCGGGAAGTCGATCTGGGTCTCGTCGGCGTCGAGGTCGAGGAAGAGCTCGTACACCTCGTTGACGACCTCGTCGATGCGGGCGTCGGGCCGGTCGACCTTGTTCACGACGAGGATCACCGGCAGGCGGGCCTCGAGTGCCTTGCGGAGCACGAACCGGGTCTGGGGGAGGGGGCCTTCGCTCGCGTCGACGAGCAGCAGCACGCCGTCGACCATCGTCAGGCCCCGCTCGACCTCGCCGCCGAAGTCCGCGTGGCCGGGGGTGTCGACGATGTTGATCTTCACCCCGCCGTAGCGGACCGCGATGTTCTTGGCGAGGATCGTGATCCCCTTCTCGCGCTCGAGGTCGTTCGAGTCGAGGACCCGGTCGTTGACCTCCTGGTTGTCGCGGAACGCGCCCGTCTGCCACAGCATGGCGTCCACGAGGGTCGTCTTGCCGTGGTCGACGTGGGCGACAATTGCCACGTTTCGGAGATCGTCTCGCTGGGCGCGCGCGGACATGAGCCTTCTCTCGAACCTGGGCCGGACCGGCCCTGCGCCGCCGGGGTGCAGCGCGAAGGCAACATTCTAGCGGTCGGCGGGGGGGTTCCCGTCCTCGGGCGACGCCACGGTCGCAGCGCCCGGCGCATCCTCGGAGGCGGGCTCGGCGTCCGGTTCGGGGGGCAGGAGCATGTTCTCGCGGTAGAAGCGCAGCTCCTCGATGGACTCCCGGATGTCGTCCAGGGCCCGGTGCGTCTCGGCCTTGGACGGGCGCTTCTTGTACACCGAGGGGTACCAGCGGCGGCAGAGCTCCTTGAACGAGCTCACGTCCACGCTGCGGTAGTGGAGGTACTGGTCCACCTCCGGCAGGTACCGGTCGAGGAAGCGGCGGTCGACGCCGATCGAGTTGCCGCACAGCGGTGTCGTGCCCGGCCCGGGCAGCCGGTCCGCGAAGTAGGCGAGCACCGCGGCGCCGGCGTCCGCGAGCGAGAGCGTCGACGCCTCGATCGCGGGGAGGAGGCCGGACTTCGTGTGCATCTTGGTGACGAAGTCGTCCATCTGCGCGAGCGCCTCGGGCGGCGCGTGCACGATCAGATCGATCCCCTCGTCGACGAGCTCGAGCTCCGAGTCGGTGATCAGCACCGCGATCTCGACGATCGTGTGGCGCGCGGTGTCGAGCCCCGTCATCTCCAGGTCGATCCACACGAGCAGGTCGGACATCTCGGGCCGCGTCACGCCCGCACCCTAACCGGGCACGTCCTTTCCGAAGTTCTCCGACGGCCGATCGCCGGACGCGTCGCGCCGGGCGGCCGTCGGCGGTTCGTGCCGGGTGCCGTGCGACGACCGGCGGGGGCCGGCGCTTCCGTCGTACGATCCGGCGACGGTATGAGATCCCAACGCGATGCTCCGTGCCTGGAGGGGCCCCGGGTCGTGCTGCGGCCGTTGCGCGCCGCCGACTTCGACGCGTGGCACGAGGTGCGGGCCCGCAGCCGCGAATGGCTCGAGACCTGGGAGCCGCTGCCCGAGCCCGGCAGCCCCGATCCGGCGACGGACCCCGACGCGTTCCGGGCCCGGTGCGGCGCGTGGGACCGGCAGCGCCAGTTCGACGCCGCGTACGGGTTCGGGGTCTTCCTGCGCGCGGGGGACCGGTTCGCCGGCGAGGTGAGCCTCGGCAACGTCCAGCGCGGACCGTTCCAGTCGGCGTACGTCGGGTACTGGATCGACGAGGCCGCGGCCGGCCACGGCTACATCCCCGAGGGCGTCGTGCTGATGCTGCGGTACGCGTTCGACGATCTCCGCCTGCACCGCATCGAGGCGGCGATCGTGCCCCGCAACGCGCCCAGCCGCCGCGTCGCCGACAAGCTCGGCCTCCGCGACGAGGGCGTCGCCCGACGGCTGCTGCAGATCCGCGGGGTCTACGAGGACCACGTCCGGTACGCGATCACTGCGGAGGAGTGGGAGCAGCGGCGGGCCGAGCTCACCGAGACGTTCCTCACCTGACCCGACCGCGGGCGGGTGCGGCCGAGCGTGGACTCAGTGCAGTCCGAGGATCGAGAAGCTCTTCGACAGCCGGGCGAACGGCGCCTTGTCCGGACCCTTCACCTTGGCCTGGACCGCGAACAGGCGGTTCTGCGTGAGGAACAGGCTGGTCCGGTAGTACTCGCTGCCCTTCCGGAACACGACGTCCTTCACCGCGACCGAGCCGAACGGGACCGGGTCCGTCTGGGAGACGATCTCGCCGCCGACCTGGTCGGCGAGCGACCCGGCCGCGGTGTCGAGGGTGGCGGTGAAGCTCTCGAGCGCGGTCTCGGACTGCGGCTCGCGGGTCACGGAGAACTGGTAGCCGCTGCCGGGGGTGCTCACCACGACGATCGTCGGGCCGTTCGCGCTTGCGTGCTCGGTCCGGCGGGGCGTGGTGGGCAGCTCGACCTTGAACCCGTCGCGCAGCGACTCGTAGAGCTCGCCGGTCTTGCCCTGGGCGTAGCGCTCGACGACGGATCCCCCGCTCGACGCGAAGATCTGGCTCCACACGAACCAGATCGCGCAGACTGCCACGACGGCGACGCCGATCCAGGCGACGACGAGGCCGATCGTGCGCCCGGTGCTGGGACCGACGGGGATCGCGTCGATCGCATCGGCGTCAGTCGGCTCGGTGACCTGGCTCACGCAGCGCCCTTTCTTGGGTCGGTGCGGGCCCCACGACCGGGCCCGTCCGCCGCCTGCGCCCGGCAGCGTAGGCGCGGCGGTACCGGTGGATCAGACCGTCAGCGTTCCCGGCGTCCGGCCCGCATGCGCTCGGCGAGCTCGGGCTGGCGCAACGACCACACCTGGTGCTCGAGCTCGAAGCGGAGCGCGTCGTCGAATCCGGCGTGCCACGGCGCGCGACGCAGCGTCGCCTTGACCCGGATCGCGAGCGCTCGGGGCGCCTCCGCGGCGCGCGCGGCGAGCTCGGCGGCCCGGTCGACGAGCTCGGCGTCCGGGACGCACTCCCAGGCGAGCCCGGCCCGTGCGGCGCGCTCACCGTCGAGTCGCTCGCCGAACAGGTTCATCGCGGCCGCGGCCTGCGGTCCCACGGCCCGGTCGAGGAGCCAGGTGTGCCCGCCGCCCGGATGGATGCCGATCCGGAGGAAGCGCGCGTCGAACCGCGCGCTCACCCCGGCGATCCGCAGGTCGCAGGCAAGCGCGAGGTTCAGGCCGGCTCCGACCGCCGGCCCGTTCACCGCCGCGATGGTCGGGAGCGGGCACTCGAGCACCCGAAGGAAGCCGGCGTAGATGTCGCGCACGTCGTGCGGGTCCTCGCCGGACTCCCCGAGCCGGGTGAGCGCGGTGACGTCCGCACCCGAGCAGAACGCGGGGGCCGCGCCGGTCACCACGAGGGCGCCGACCCCGTCGTCCGCCTCGAGCGCGTCCACCGCACCGGTCAGCGCGTCGACCATGTCGCGGCTCAGGGCGTTGCGTCGCTCGGGATCGTCGAGCGTGATGACGGCGACCCGGTCGCGCCGTTCGACGTGCAGTGCCATCTGGTGCCCCACTACGGGTCGCGGATCACGGCGGGCGAGTGCCGGAAGAAGGTCTCGACGTCCCGCTCGAACTTGTAGGCCGGGTTCTTGTCGCCGACGGTCCGTTCGAGCCGCAGGCCGCGGGCGAAGGCGTCGACGGTCCCCGCCGTGCTGTAGCGGTACCGGAACCCGGTCCGCTTGAACGGGCTGTTGTCGACGCCCCGCCCGTAGCGCAGCACGCTCAGCACCTCGGGCGGGAGGTCAACGACCCGCAGCATCCGGAGCGGCTCGGCGGCCCACGCGGTGAGCAGCGGCGGGAGCGACAGACGGCGCTTCCCGACGATGGTGCAGACCTCGCTCCACGGCATCGCGCCGTCGCCGGCGATGTTGTAGATGCCGGGTACGTCGGTCAGGGTCGCGTGCATGAGCGCGCCGGTGACGTCGTCCTCGTGAGTGAACTGGAGGCGCGGGTCGAACCCGAAGATCTCGGGGACGACGGGCAGCCGGAGCGCGTGCGAGAACGTCGTGGAGATGTCGTCGCCGAGGACGTTCGAGAACCGCAGCTTCGTCACGCTCATGTGGGGGTTGTCGATCGCGAAGTCCCGTACGAACGCCGCCGCGTCGAGCAGCGACCGCTCGACCCGGGTGCGGGGCGGGCGCGTGCGCGGCATCGTCTCCCGGAAGAAGTACGGGTCCTTGTAGTTGGCGCCGTACATGAGCGTCGAGCTCTTCACGATGAGCTTGCGGACCGGGCTGCCGGCGGAGCCCGCGGCGGCGAGCAGGTTCATCGTGCCGATGACGTTGATCTCGTGGAGCGCCCGTCCCGAGATCTCGGTCGAGTCGACGATGAGGTGCGTGTGCAGGATCGTGTCGACCTTGGTCGCCCGCACGATGCGCTCGAGGATGGAGTAGTTCGAGTCGGCCCGGACGAACTCGGTGCGCTCGAGCGGCAGCCGGGGCTCGTCGCTGTCGAGGCCGACGATCATCTCGACCCCGTCCATCTGCTCGAGCTGCTGCGCGAGCCGACTGCCCCAGAACGTGCCGAGCCCGGTGACGAGGATCCGCATGCCCGGCACTAGTCCCTCCCCGCTCTCGGCCCTTCGGGCCAGGCCGCTCGGGCCCCGGCTCGCTTCGTCGCACGGTATCGCCGCAACGGGCTCGCCTTATCCGAACCAGACGCTGCGGCGGGTGCGCAGCATGTCGTAGAGGGCCTCCTGGACCTGCTCGCGGATCTTCTCCGCCTCCTCCATCACGAGGGCGCGCGGGTAGCGCTCCTGGTCCGGGTGCACGTCGAAGTGGACGGGCGGCAGGACGCGCAGCCGGAACTTCGCCGGCAGGTAGATGCCGAGGCCCGCGGGCCCGAACGCGAGCATGTTCGCGGTGATGGGGAAGTACGGGATGTTGAGCAACGCGGCGAGCCGACGGCTCTTGAACAGCATCGGCATCGACTCCTCGGCGCCGACCACCGCGATGGGGACGATCGGCACGCCGGAGCGCATCGCGATCTCGACGAACCCGCCACGGCCGAACCGGTGGAGCTTGTAGCGGTCGCGGAAGAGCTTGCCGGTGCCCTTCGCGCCCTCGGGGAACACGAGCGCGAGCTGCTCGTCGTCGTGCATCAGCCGGTACGCGTTGTCCGGGTGGGCAGGCACGCCGCCCGATCGCGCCCAGAGCGTGCCGACGACGGGCAACGCGCGGAACAGGTACTCCGCCATCCCGTACACCGGCCGGCCGAGCTCGGTCTCGATCCCGTGCATGATCACCGGCGCGTCGGAGGGGATCGCCGCCGCGTGGTTGGCGATCAGCAGGGCCCCGCCCTCGCGCGGTACGTGCTCGAGGCCCTCCCACTCGGCGCGGAACCAGTGCTTGTAGATCGGGTCGTAGAGCATCCGCGCGAACGCGCGCAGGCTCTCGCTGCGCCCCCACGCGTCGACGTCGCCGCGGCGGATGCGGTGGTCCTCGGGCTCGAGGTCGAGCCGCTCGGGGCGGGGCGCGGGCACCAGCGACAGCCCCGGCGCATCGGGATCGATCGCGTCGACGTCGAGCATCTCGATCGGCTCGGGCGGCTCGGCAGCTTCCGCGCGCGGCGTCTTCGGCCCGGCGGCGGGCGGCTCGACGTCGCGCGGCGGGAGGAACTGCACGTCTCCGTCTCCGGGGCGATCGCTCACCGTCAGAGGAAACCGCGTGGGGCCCGGCACCGCAAGCCAAAGCCTTCCGCCTCAGGGACCGGTCGGGTCAGCCGCGGACGGCGCCCGTCACCAGCCACCGATCCGTGACGTAGCGGGCGCCCATCCCGACCAGGCGGGCGAGCACCCAGAGCGAGAAGGCGGCCCAGAGCAGGAGGAGGCCGCCGTCGGTCGCGACGACGAGCCCGACCGCCGGGAGGTAGGCGACGGTCGCGACCGCCATGGCCGCGGCCAGGTACCGCGAGTCCCCGGCCCCGATGAGGATCCCGTCGAGGACGAAGACCGCCGCCGCCGCGGGCTGGAGCGCGGCGACGAACCAGAGGACCTGCTCGGCGAGCGTCGCAACGGCCGAGCTGTCGGTGAACAGGGGCACGAGGACCGTGCGCAGCAGCGCGGTGAGGATGCCCAGGACCACTCCGGCGGAGATCCCGATCTCGAGCATCCGTCGTGACGCGTCGCGGGCACCGGTCTCGTCGTCCGCGCCGAGCAGCTTGCCGACCAGGGCCTGGCCCGCGATGGCGATCGCGTCGAGCGCGAGGGCGAGGAACGTCCAGATCTGGAACGCGATCTGGTGGGCCGCGACTGCAACGTCCGAGATGCGGGCCGCGACCGCGGTGGTGAGGAGGAGCGCGAGGAGGAGCGACCCGGTCCGCACGATCAGGTGGCTGCCCACGACCGCGGTCGCCTTCACGCCCGCGGCGCGGGGCCGGATCGACGCCTGTGCCCGGCGCGCGGTCCGGGCGACGACCACGAGGAACGCGGCCGCGGCCAGCACCTGGGCTGCGACCGTGCCCCACGCCGAGCCCGCGATGCCGGTGTCGAGCCCGTAGACGAGCAGCACCTCGAGCGCGAGGTTCACGGTGTTCGCGGCGACCGCGATCACGAGTGTCGTGCGCGTGTCCTGCAGGCCGCGCAGGTAGCCCGCGCCGCCGAGCGCGATCAGCACGAACGGCGCGCCGAGCAGGCTGATCCGGAGGTAGGTCAGCGCGAACGGCCTGACCGAGGCGGATGCCCCCATGACGTCGACGACCACCGGCGCGAGGAGGATCCCCGCGAGCGTGAGCACCAGACCGAGCCCGGCCGCGAGCCAGATCCCGTCGATGCCCTGCTCGGCCGCGGCGCGCTCGTCGCCGGCGCCGAGCCGGCGGGCCACGGCGCCGGTCGTCGAGTAGGCGAGGAAATTGAAGATGCCGAATGCGCTGGTGAGCAGGATGCCGGCGACCGCCAGCCCGCCGAGCGGCCGGACCCCGAGGTTGCCGACGATCGCGGTGTCGGCGAGCAGGTAGAGCGGCTCGGCGATCAGGGCCCCGAACGCCGGCACCGCGAGCCGGGCGATGGCCCGATCGTGCTCGCGGCGACGGGAAGGCGGGCGGCGAGGCATGGCGCGGGACGCTACCGGCGTAGCTGTCCCAGGCCCGTGAGAGATTCGACGGGTGGAAGAGGTCCCCGCGCTTCGCTTCGCCACCGCCGCCCGGCGGCTCGGCGCAGCCGCGCGGGCATCGGGGCTCGTCGTCCCCGCGTTCCGCAGCCCGCCCCGCGTGCGCGGCGCGCGGCGCACGCTCAAGCGGTACCCGGGCGGCGCGGTCGTCTCGGTCCAGCTGCGGGGCCGCAGCTACGGCGACGTCGTGGCCGACATGATCGACGGCGTGCTCGCCGCGAACCGGGTCGGCGCCGAGTCCGGGCCCCGCCTGCGCCGCGCGTTCCAGCTCGCGCTCGGCGAGCCCGACCTCGACCTCACGAGCCTGGAGCCGGACCCGCCTACCCTGGCCCCCCACGCCCGGGTGGCGGAACGGCAGACGCAGGCGGCTTAAACCCGCCGGTCCCCTCGGGGGCGTAGAGGTTCGAATCCTCTTCCGGGCACCGGAACCACACGGCTCGAGTGCCGATCAGGTCGTGGCGGTCACGGTGTTGCCGTACGGGTCGCTGACGACCAGGCGGTAGGTGTGGGTCGACCCCGGGGCGAGGCCGGAGTCCGTGAACGCCATGTCGGGCAACCGCCAGAAGCGTGAGTCGGCATCGGCGGTGAAGATCGGGGTCGTGCCGCCGTCCCGGTAGAGGCGATAGGAGAGCACCGCGTCGTCCCGGTCCCAGGTGGCGCGCCATGACACGGGTACCTGTCCGGAAGCGTTCGCCGCGCCCGCAGTGATGCTGTGGGCCGGGTAGCCCTCCGGGCCGATGGCGTTCGGGGCCAGGCTGCGGATCGCGAAGCGCGCCAGCGCCTGCTGGCCGACGCCGTTGACCTGGGTGAAC